>JAEUSP010000098.1 GCA_016788565.1 Chlorobiota bacterium
ACCAGACGCTCCGCCGATGCTTCGGGGATCAACACCTACTCTATCGGCTCAACGAGGCCGATAGAACGTTGCTGGTACGGACAGAGCAAGCGGGGGACTTCAGTACGCTCTCTGACGGGTATCTACGCAAGGCGATAGAGATCGCGAAGGAGCCAACGGTGGAGCTTGGTAGCGTACACAAGCTGGCACTGGCGGGCAACCCTGTCAAGCAGCCTTTCAGCAAGGGGCCGGAGAGAGGCAAGCCTGTGGCACTACTGGGAGTAGGCGCACGGATTGACTGGGCGCGAACGCAGCTATGGCGGGCGGGCTTCGAGGCGATAGACATCGAGATCGTGGGGAGTCAATGGCTGAAAAGCCCGAAGGGGATTAACGTGCTATCGGTGGAGTATCGGGGAGTGGTAGTGGTACGGGACGCAGAAGCAGCGCAAGCAGCGGTGCGGAGAGGTGTCGGCAGGGGGAAGGCTTGGGGATGTGGAATGCTGTTGCTGACGTAGAGTGTTCCGGGGTGAGGCAGAAAAACAATGGCCACCAATCGGTGGCCATTGGTACAAAATCACCAGAATCCAGATCCCCGTTAGACGGTTGCCCGTATCCAGCGATGGCAGAGGAAATCACGCCCCTACCGCTGACTAATCTACGATACCACTATCAATCCACAAAGCGCATTTTCTGGGACGCGGAAATTTGCTCAAAATCGCCGCTTTGGAAATTATTTTCACCTTCAAGGCAAACACGGCCATTTTTCTCTTGACACGTATAGGGCGGCGGTAGTATATTCGTAGCGTAATCAAGCAAATGCTTGATCCTGATTGGCGGCAGTTACCGTCAGCGTAAGCCGGACGCACACGGCAGAGATACCTCAGTGACCGCATACCATGCCAACCTCGACAGCCTTCGCTACTACCTGATGGCCACCGATGCAGAGCGCGAGCAAGAACTCACCGACGGCGGATACATGGAAGACATTTTCGGGGAAGAGATTGCCGATATGGACAGCGCGATTGACTACTGGATGGGTGAGGACGCAACAGCACTGCCAGCATGGGCGCACTTGACGGTGGTTGGCATCGAGCATGACGTGGAGATGGTACACGTCACCAGCGCGGAACGGGCAGCCGAGATCATCATGGGCGGCTTCAAGGGGATCACCAAGATGTCGCAGGTAGCTACCTCGACAGCCTTCTTCGGGCGCACCGCCTACGACGGCGCGGGCTTTTGCTTCGGCTATACCACCGATGACGTGGCAAGCGGCAAAGCCAAAGAGATCGGCTACTTCGGTGAGATCGCACTGATCTTCCGCGCCACGGCACTCCGCGTCGAGAGCAGCTTTGACGGTGATGAGCAGATGATCTTTGTCGGCTGCGATGCACACAGCATCCAAGCGATGACAGTGAGCCAAGCACTTGATAGCATCCGTGCCACGGTCGCAGCCTAAGCCACAAAAAGCCCTATCCAGATAAACTCGATGAAAAAGATTGATCAAAAGGCTCTCGCAAAGGTGATCGCAGATCGCGACTTTGATGGACTATTGGCTCTTGTGCAGCCGTTCATCGTGAGCCGGGAGGAGCAAGTACGCGCAGCATTGGAGGAGTCTGGCGGCAAGGTCATGGAAGCAGCTGCGGCACTTGGATTGCATCACTCTATAGTCCGGAACACCGCCGCCCAGTACGGCATCCCGATACAGCGGATGCGTCACAGATCACCCGATGACTATCGTGCGGCACTGGAGGAGGCCGGGGGCAACATCACGCAGGCCGCCGCAGCACTGGGGGTGCATCGCACCACAGTCAGCGAGATGGCCGAACGATATGGCATCCCTACCTCACCTGGCAGACCTACTGGCAGACCTACTGGCAGACCTACCGGCAGACCTACCGGCAGACCTACCGGCAGACCTACCGGCACAAAGAAGCCACCGAAGCCACTATCGGAGTGGGAGCGCGCTGACAGGAGGGAGAAAAAGCGCGCCTATGACAGGGAGGCAAAGCGACGGGAGCGTGCCAAAAAGAAGGCACAAGGTTCGCAGGGGGGTTGATCCCCATAGACAGATCGGCCAAGCGAGTGCTTGGCACGGTCGCCACTGAGTCCGGCAGTCACCGGATAGCAAGCCCGGCTCACAGGGCATGGAGAGAAAACGCTATGACTATGGACAACGGAGCGATCAGCGTTCAGAGCAGCTACTCTGACGACATCCTACCAGTACATCGCCACTACAAGGGGCAGTTTGAGGCACAGCCAGCTCGTATCTACATGGACGAGGAGGGGCGAGTCTGGGCCAGCTACAAGGCTGAGTCTGATACCAGCACGATGGATGAGCATCACGGGCGGACACTCACATGGGAGATACCTCACAACATCACGGGGCCGTCGCTGGATAACCTCATCCAACGCATCAGCCCCCTGCTCAACCGCGTCTATCTGGGTCACTCGATAGAGTGGGACGGTAGCAACCTGGTCGGAGACTTGAGCGATGACGCACTGGCAGCATCCGAGGCGATTGAGGCAGAGGTGAGCGTGCTCGGTGAGGGGGATACGCTGGATGTATGTAGTGCCGAGGACTGGGACTCAGCGGGTGTCCTGCGCGACGACGTGACCGCAGAGACGACAGATGAGGAGATTGCAACACTGGCGGCGGCAGAACAGCAGTCGGCTATCGAGGATCGCCGTGTCTATCTGACCGGCATTGGTGACTATCTCACCACGCTCCGTGATGGCATGCGTGATACAGAGGTGGCCGCATGACAGACTACCAACAGCGAATCGCCGACCTTCGCGTCCGGATCACTCCGGGCGCGGAGTATCACGACCTTGTGATGCTACACGACCAACTGCTCTCCATCGCGCCACACATCCGTATCGGGTCGCGGTGGGGTGACTACACCAGCTACACTGTCAAGGTCAGGGATAAGGACGCGACGGCCCTGACTGACGGCAAGGCCGTCATACTCCCTCACGGGGAGAGCCTCTTCCGCGTGGAGTTTGGGGCGGACAGGCGCGGCACGGCACACGCCCGGTTGGAGTACTGGGAGCCAAAGCCGCTGTACCAGTGGGATGCGTGGGACGGCATTGAGGAGCGGGTCTGGGAGTGGCTACGCCAGCACCAGCCCGCCGCCGAGGCTCTACTGGAGATTGATCTTCGGCTTCTGGCCATGCAGACCTTTGTGGAGGAGGTGGAGCCATGAACCCGCGTGACATCAAGCCGCAGATCGGCACGCCAACGAATCGGCTTTTCTGGGCAATCAATCACTACGTCAGCACCGGAGACCACATCGGGGAGGGGGTGGCACAAGAGGTCGGTGGCAAGCTGCTTTTCCTGATTCCGGTGAGGGTGGCTGCCGAGCAAGATCAGCGCGACCTTGCAGCCTTCCGCGCCCGATTTGATGAGCTGGCAGAGCCGTACCAGACGGCGATGCGATACATGGGGGAGTACGACGGGTTCGAGCTATGGGGCTTTGCGATTACCGAGGATCAGGCCGATGATCTTGCCGCCGATCTGACCGCGCGCCCCGGGGCTTTGGGCTGGGGGAGCGGCAAGGCGGTGATTGGCCGCTACACATGGGGGGGGGATAAAGCGCAGTAGGGTGGCTATTCTCGAAGTTATTCTCATCTTCAAGATAAATGCGGCCATTTTTCTCTTGACAAGGCTACGTCCACAGTGGTATATTTGTACGTGGTCAAGCAAACGGCTTGGCCACGTACAAAATCACTTAGGAGACACGACAATGAGCAAGTTCCAGAAACAAGCCGAGACCCGCCAGAGCGCAATCCGCAGCATCGTCCGCGACACCCAAGAGTTACGCGAATCCATTGCCGACGGAGATATGGCCAACGCCAAGCTCTGCATGGACGCGATTAAGCAATCGCGGAGGTACTTTGAAGCCGCTGTTGATAGCAAGCACCCGTCACTGGCAGATGCCGATCAAGTCCAGTTCACTGCCGCATGGGTTGGCTATCTGGACGCTGCCGAGCCGATCCTTGCCGAGGTACGTGCAGCGAAAGAACGCGAAGCAAATGCCGCCACCGACAAGCAGATGGACTACCTGAGCATACTGGGATACAGCGGCAGGAAAGACCTTACCAAGCAGGAAGCAAGCGATCTGATTGACACGATGAAGGGCGGTCGCCACTACATCACCGCCGAAGACAACGACGACCCGGAAGCCTTTGAGAGCGTCCGCCGTGCCATGCAGATGTAAAACAAAACCACAACAGGGGCGGGCAACCGCCCCATCGTACAAAATCACATTACACAGGAGACCACATTATGCCAGCAATCAAGACCCGTATCGCACTCAGCGTTGCAGCATACGAATATCCGTACTTCTCTGAGGGGGAGTTACTGAGTAGAGGCGGAAGGAGCCGAGACCTTTGCGCGTTCGACGTGGACGTTAATCGGCTATCCCCACTGGCGCAACGAATCTTCGAAGCAGCGTTACCAACGATAGACCATGAAGATGTTGGCACGTTGCCCCGCGTCGTAGTCCAGTCACGGCAGACGCAGGAAGAGATAGACCGCAAGGCAGCAGTACCGGACACAGTGACAGACCCAGCTACGCACGCCAAGCTGGAAGCAGGGTGGGAAGAGCGGGTAAGGGTGTATGGAGAGGATAAGCTAACGTATCGCCCCAAAGCCCAGTTCGATTTCGGATATGTAGGGCTATCACATCAAGGGGTTTTTGACGCTACCGAGTGGCTCAACCAGCAAGCCCGCCGGATCGAGACCTTGGGCGAAGTCGTTTCCATCGGCGTACCGACCCGCCCTTATCCAGTCATCTATTAACGGGGAGGACGCAATGGGCTGAAGTCGCAGCGGCGGGTACGATGGTCTCGCTGGCTCTTATCGCTGCGATGGCGACGATGGCTGCGACGATGCTTGCGATGAAAGAGAACCAACGGACAGCAGCCCAGGCTCAGCAAGCCAATATCATCCGAGAGATGATCCCGGTCGAAGAAGCCACGGCAGCCTTTGAGCGGCTGCTGAAGTAACAGAAAACACAACCACGCCCCTCTTCGGAGGGGCGATACTTAGGAGAGATCATGCCAGATACAGGAAAGACTTCCGGCTTTGGGGGCCAGTGGGTAGGGAACCCCTTACGGCACGGCACGTGCTATTGTGGAGGGTGAGCCATGCGGATCACGACAACTCTCAAAAAGGAAGAATCTGACTTTGTGGCATCCATCACCCCAGAGGGTGAAAGACCCGAAGCGGTGGCGAAGGCGTTGCTGCAAGCACTTTTATCACTGGCAAGTCAGAAGCCCAGAGTGCTATCTGCGGCAGCCCAGAAGATGGCTGTCGGGGTGAAGGTGCAAACGCCAGAGCGAAAGCGATTGACCGCCGATGACTACCGTAAAGCGTTGCAACAGTCCAACAGCAACATCACGCAGGCCGCTGCGGCACTGGGTGTGAACCCCTCCACGGTCAGAGGGATGGCTATCCGGCATAATATCCCTGTGCAGGTAGGGAGCGGGCGACGCGCCAGTACGGGCTACAAGGCGATGACACCAGAGGAACGGAGGGCTTACAACCGCGAGGCAAAAAGGAGGGAGAAGGAGAGAAAGCAGGACAAACAAAAGACACAAAAAACGGAGTGAAAAGATGAAGAGATTAGACAGTTAGAAGGGGGGGGGGAGGGCGTTTATAAATCATAAACGCCCTATAAACGTTTTATAAACCGGCCAACATTCTGGCCACAGATATAAGCGATTGCTTGGCAAAATCAAATGGGTGGCCCAAAAGTTGGCCACCCTCTTTCGGCTATCGGCGGAATCTCTTTCGAGATCATTAAGATAATGATTGCAGAGTTGGTGAAGACTGCGGTTCTGTAAAAAAACAAGTCCCTTGCTTTGTCAAACGCAGGGAAGGATATTTGTTCTGGCGCTTCTACTGGGTGGGGTAGAAGCGCCACTTCGTTTTCCACCCAGTAGAACGCCACTACTTATCTACCAAGCTATGAACTTCCCGATACCGGAAGATCTACCGCCAGACTTATTGCAGGCGGTGGTGCTGATTGGACAATCGCAGATTGGCGTTCGCGAATCCCCGTTGGGGTCGAACCGCGGACCAGAGGTTGACCGATACCTATCCACAACGGGGCTGGCATCAGGGAACTACTGGTGCGCAGCCTTTGTGTACTGGTTGTACGACCAAGCGGCGAAAAAGCTGGGGGTTCCGAACCCCATGACACGGAGCGGCAGCGTGATGAAGCTCTGGAACGAGGCACGAAAAGCTGCGCGAGTAGCGGAGGTTCCTCAGCCCGGTATGGTGTTCATCATCAGTCACGGCGGGGGAACCGGACACACGGGGATTGTTGAGGGAGTGCATGGTGGAGTGGTGCAGACCATTGAGGGGAACACAAACGAAGCGGGACAGAGAAACGGCATTGGGGTGTTCCGCCGCAAGCGGGCGATTACGCAGATCAATCGCGGGTTCATTGACTATCGGTTGTAGACATGGAATGGGTGTTGCCACTACTGATGTTTGTCGCAGCGTTTGCTGTTGGCTATCTGTTGGGCAACGCCAACGCAAAGGGGAAGAGGTTGCTATGAAGCCACAGAACACACAGGCATCGCTAACGCGAGCCGTTGCGTTTGCCGGAGTTGCGCTGGCACTGACACTGATTGGGCTGATACTTCACTTCCTACTGTGGCGATGATACTCAAAAGATACCAAGCAGATGATAGCGCAGGATGGCAGTTCCGGTGTCCGGGGTGCAAACATGCTCATCTCCTGATCACCGAGGGAGAAGGGACAAAATGGAAGTTCAGCGGCGACACAGAAATGCCAACGTTCAGCCCGAGTTTGATAACTCGGTTTTCGCCAACCGATCCCGAGGAAGTATCGGATGAACTCTTTTGCCATCTGTTCATCCGTGACGGGAAGATTGAGTATCTGAGTGACTGCACCCACAGTTTAGCAGGCCGGACGGTGGAGATGGTGGAATGGTGAGATATAGCGACATCGTATCCCTATCCTACGCACCGCTTATTGAGTACATCGTGTACAAATCGGGGGATACAGGGCTGCGATTGATTGACGATCTGGCAAGCGATACAGGAGCCATAGTCGCGCTGGACATTGTAGGGAGGACGCGGAAGACCACAGCGGGGTATTTCACGCGAACATGGCCGCTATCGCTGTGGGGAAAGATTGGAGTGAGTGGAGAGTTATGGGCGGTCAATCTAAACTGACTGCCGACATAGCGGGGTGACTGGAGGTGGCACCAGCGCGGTTTCATACGCCGCACAAACGCGGGTTCAAGTCCCGCCCCCGCAACAAAAAGAGAGAAATGAATCACGTGCAAGAAGAATCCTACGGGTTCAAGAATATCCCGCTGACGGATGTGGTGAGTGTGCAATCCGAGCAACGGACGGAGTACTTCGACAGTGGTTGGCAGGTTCGGGTGAGCTACCGGATAGGCGCACCGATTATCATTCCGTGCAGAAGCAGAGAGGAATCGGCACACTTGGTGCAGTGGTTGCGGCAGAAGCTGGAGGGCGCATGAACTACAACCCCGAAGACCCGTGGAAAGAGATCGAGCAGGTGGAGCTTCGGAAGCTGGATACTCAGAGCGTGGAGCCGAAGGACGAACCGGAGTTTCGGACTATCCAAGAGATTGACTCGAAGCCAGTTGGCGACTGGGAGTTGTCTTGGTGGGAGAAGCTAAAACTGGGGAACGCGATACTGACATTCATTAACGATTGGAGGGCGGGAAGAGTGAAAAACTGGCGTACAACGTTATTGGGGATTGCAGGCGCGGTAGTGCTGGCAATCATTGACTTAGCAAAGAACGGCCAACTCACAACACAGGGAGCTATCACAGCGATCCTTGTTGCCGCAGGTGGGTACTTGGCCGCCGATAGTAAGAACACAAGAGTGCTGTTGTTGATTCTGCTGCTTGGGGTAGCGGGTTGCTCTTCAAACCGAACACTGCGCCCGACCTCCACCTTAGAAGTTCGCGGTGACACCCTCGCGGCTTCTTTGGTTGTGCAGTACCGAGATTCGGTGAGCGTTGGCTGGGAAGTCGGTTCGCAGGTTGCTATCTACCGGAGAGCGGATTCAATGTTTTGCCTTGATGCAACGGTGATGTATGGCCAGCAGAGCGTGAGCTACAACGTGGGCTGCATCAGCTTGCGCCAGATTCTGGCAATGCTGAACCCCACCCCACCAAGTCCACCCATGCCACCAGTAGCGCAACCCGCTACTGGGCCATAATCTAAAAGCGAAAGCAAAAGCGGTTAAAATCGGATGCCACGCGCAAAATCAACGCAGACAAAGCAGAAGAGAAAAGACTGGGAGATCAACCACGCGCTGATTACCGAGGCGTACTTGTCACTTGTGAAGGAGAGGTTGCGAGCGCCGACCGTGCAAGAAGTCGCTGATATGCTGGGGCTGACATGGGACACGGTGAGAAAGCACGTTGACGAACTGCGATTCACGCCCAGCACTCACCCGCTCCGAATCCTTACCGATAAAGTAATCATCTCCATTGCTCAGAGCGCGATGGAAGGGACCCCGGGAAGTCAAAAACTGTGGATGCAACTCATGGAAGGGTGGGGGGAGAAAACAACCAACTTGAACGTTGATCTGGCTCAACTGACGACCGAACAACTGCTGAGACTGCGAAATGGCGAAGCTCTTGAATCCGTTCTCTCCACAGTTCAAGATCGAAGTGGAGTTGGAGCTCAGGCGAAGGGCGGAGATGGAGAGACAGGCCAAGTTGGCAGAGCAACAGAAGCAGGAACAGCAGAAGCAACGCCAACGGAAGTCACTCCGGTTTCGTGGATCAGCCGCGACAGTTCAAGCCATCCATGACCATGAATGGATACTGAGCGGCCCGGCGGAAACCGGAAAGAGCTTTGCCACGATCTGGCGGCTGGATTCCGAGTTATCACGAGTCCCAGGAGCGCAAGCATCGTTCATTCGCAAGGTTGCAGCGGACATCGGCCCTACGGCACTACGGACGTACAGGCGGATTATTGAAATCAGCGAAAGCGGAGCAAAGCCCTACGGTGGGGAAAAACCGGAGTGGTTCGATTATCCCAATGGGTCGCGGATGTACATCGGCGGCATGGATCGCCCTGGTAAGATTCTCTCTGGGGAACGCGACTACATCTACGTCAATCAAGCCGAGGAGTTAAGCACAGGGGATTGGGAGACAATCTTAACCCGTGCGACTGGTCGCGGTTCGGTCACAGATCATCCGATGGTTTTCGGCGACTGCAATCCGGGGCCACCTTCCCACTGGATAAAGGACAGGGAGAGGATGGGGCAGCTTCGGTTGCTGGAGAGTCGGCACGAAGACAACCCAACGCTGTTTGACAACGAGGGGAACATCACCGCACAGGGGAAGCGGTCGCTCTCAATCTTGGATTCCTTGACAGGGGTTCGGAAATCCCGACTGCGATACGGGTTGTGGGTCGCTGCTGAAGGCGTAGTGTACGAGTTTGATCCGGCGGTGAACCAGTTGCCGCAGTTTGAGATTCCGGCAGACTGGCGGAGGTTCCGGTCAATAGACTTTGGCTACACTAACCCGTTCGTTTGTCAGTGGTGGGCGATTGATCCTGATGGCCGGATGTATCTCTACCGAGAGATATATCAGACCCGAAAACTGGTGGAAGATCATGCACGGGAAATCGTGCGACTGAGTGTGGGAGAGCGGATCGAGACAACGGTTGCCGACCACGATGCGGAAGATCGAGCGACGTTAGAGCGATATGGCGTTCCAACCGTTGCAGCGAGCAAGCAAAGGAAAGTTGGGCGGGATAAGGTAGCGGCACGGCTACGAGTGCAACCCGATGAGAAGCCACGGCTGTTCGTGTTGGAGAACGTAGTGATAGAACGGGATCAGGAGCTTCGGACGCGGTTCAAGCCGACTTGCACCCGTGACGAGTTTGACGTGTACCAGTGGGCAAAGCTGGCTGATGGTAAGCCAGACAAAGAAGAGCCAGAGAAACTTCACGATCACGGTATGGATGCTTTACGATACGCCGTGATGTACGCAGAGCAAGGAACAGGCTATGAATCTTTTGTCGAACGTCAACCCGCAGAACTGGAAGATTCTGAGACTGACAACGGCAGCAGTAGCGGTGTTGTATCTGAACTTTTACGTGAGTTGGGCATTGAGTAGTTGGTATCAACTACCAACCCAGATTGTGGTTGGAGGGTTGTTGATCTTCTGTTTGCTGAGCCTCTACATCGAGTGCGAACAGCGTGTTCGCCAAGCATCGGGGCGAAGGGCTTCAGCAGAGAAGCAGATTCAAGAAGTGTTGAGAGAGATAGGGAGCGACTGATAACGACGGGCGAAGCGCAGCACCTTGTACGCAAGCGTACAGCGTGGAAGGACGAAAGAAGCAACAGGAACAAAGAGTGGGAGTCTTTGACTACATAGCGGCGAAGATGGAGCGGGGAAGCCCGTCCGTTGTCAGTGCGCCAGCGTTTGGCGCAACAGCCCCACCGGGGCTGCAACCGCGAAGTATGCGACTTGGCTACGGGTTAAGCCAAGAAGCCTACCAGTTCGTGAAGGCCTACAGATCTACCACATTTAGCTGTATCAACCGCAGGGCAGGGGGCATTGCCAGCATCCCACGTATCCCACAGCGGCGGATTGATAGCAACACGGTACAAGACCTGCCGCCAAATCACTGGCTGCCACGAATGCTTCAGCAGCCAACCGTGCTTCGGCACATCACGCCCAGCATGATCTGGAAGTGGATGGAGATTTGGCATTGCGGCACTGGCGAATCGTACATCATCACACCAACAGGCCGTGATCCTCTGACGGGGTTCGAGGTTCCGATTGGGATGTATCCAGTTCCGGCCAGCAGCATGACCCCACACTTGGGGCCGGACGGGTTCATCGAATCCTACGATTTCCTCGGTGCGGATTATCAGTTCCACACCTACCCGGCGTATCAAGTCTGCTATCTACTCAACCCAAGCCCGGCCTACGACGTGACTTCAATGTACACCCGTGGGAAGGGCCTGGTAGAAGCAGCTATCAGCGACATCCAAGCCGATGAATCCATTAAGCAGTACATCAGCACCTCACTGCGTTCGCTACTACCGCCATACTTCATCAAGGCCCCGTCGTTCACGCCAGAGCAGAAGCAGGCACTGCGCGAAGACCTTGAGGATTGGGCGAAAGCTGGTTCGGCTACGCCAATGGGGTTCATGGGTGAGGGTTGGAGTATTGAGTCAGTGGACCCGCTGAAGGGAACAAAAGAGGGACAGTTGCTCGGCCTACCGTACCGGCAAAGTATCTGTGAAGCGTTGGATGTACCGATTGGCTTCTTCGACACCAAACAGCTGAACGGGAAGGCTACGGTTGAAACACTGCTGTACATGTTCCGCGTGTTCACCCTTGAAGCACGGATGCAGGAAATCTTGGAAGCACTGAACCAACACTTCCAGCAGTTCGAGCGCGGAGTGGAGTTGTCGTTCACGCCAACAGACCGAAGGGACAGCGAAGCAGAGCGATTGGAAGATCAGTTCTTGGTGAGCAACGGATTGGCCACCCCGAACATGGTAGCCCGTCGGCGGTCACTGCCACAGGTTCCGGCAGAGCAAGGAGGGGATTCGTACTTCATGCAGTCCACCCTTGTGCCAGTTCAGCAACTACTTACAGGGGGAACCAATGATGTACCGACCGAATCGCAACCCGTGTAGCTCAAGGCAGCCCGTACTGGTTCCAAAACAAAAGAACACGATACGGATAGAGAAACAAGAAAAAAACAGTAGAAAGAAGGGAGGAGAGAATGGACAACTGGGTAAACCGATATAGTCAGATGCCACACTTCCTGACTAACAGTCAAGGGAAGGCCGGAGTGCGATGGGATGGTCAGTTTGACTTGCTGAAGTCTGAACAGACATCGGGTGGGCAGGTGTCACGTGTTCGCGTTACCACCGAACACTACGACAGAGCAAACGATCAGATCAAAGCGCAAGGGGTGGATACCAGTTTCTGGGAGGCGAACCCAGTAGTGTTGTGGGGGCATGATTCTGGCGGGTGGCTTGGCCACAGTATGCCAGCCATTGCACAGGGAGCGAACATCCAGAAGGTTGATCTGAACGGCATCGGCGCGATTGAAGCGGATGCCATCTTCCACGGGCTAACCCCGATGTCGAAGCA
>JAEUSP010000104.1 GCA_016788565.1 Chlorobiota bacterium
GCCAATCACCCCGCCAGTGATGCTTCCCGTGTGCAAGCCGATCCGTATCTCAAACTCCACTCCTGCTGGCAAATGCTCCGTGATGCTTGCTGGCAAGGCTACATCCTTCAGCATCTCCATCGCCATCCTCGCGATTCGCTCGGCGTGATCCTGGCACTCCACCGGCGCGCCGCACACGGCCATGTAGCCGTCGCCGATTGTCTTGATTCGCTCGCAGCCATGCTTGGCGGCTATCCCGTCGAAGTGGGCGAAGACGAAGTTCATGAACTCCAGCACCGCGCTGGCGGGCATCTGCGCGGTCATTGGGGTGAAGCCGACGACATCGGCGAACAACACGCTGGCGGAATCGAAGCGGTCGGCAATGTTTTGTTCGCCAGAAATAATCCGGTTGGCGATGCTTGGCGGGAGGGTTTTGTGGAGAAGTTCTTCGGTGGCTTTTGCGCGGGCGCGCTCAATGGCGATTCGTTTCTCCATCTCGGCAACTTGGCGTTGCTGCTCAACTTGTGCTGCCTTCTTCAGTGCTTCCTCGGTGTGAACCTCGCCGTAGGCCTCGTGGTATTTTTTGTACTGCTGGAGTGCTTCTTCCCAGCGGCCTTCTTGGGCGTAGAGGTTGGCTAAGGCTTCGTGGCTTAGGTAAAGGTTTTGCTTTATTCCTAATTCTTGGTTCAGTGAGATTGCTTGCTGGAGAAGCTCTTCAGCTTTGGTGGGGTTGTAGTCAGTGAACTCTTTCTGAGCGTAGAGTGTGCCAATGTTCCCGGTAACACTCGCTACCCCGGAACGCTCACCAAGCTCTTCATGCAAGGCCATCGCACGGGTCAAATACTCCAACGATTTCCCATACTCACCAAGTCGCTGGTACACATTCCCGATGTTCTCGGTAACGATTGCCACCCCGGAACGCTGACCCAGCTCTTCATGCAGAGCAATCGCACGGGTGAAATACTCCAACGACTTCCCATACTCGCCAAGTTGTATGTACACAGTCCCGATGTTCACGATATTATTCGCTCCCCCGGAACGCTCACCAATTTTTTCATTCAAGGCCATCGCACGGGTGAAATACTCCAACGACTTCCCATACTCGCCAAGTCTTTGGTACACAATCCCGATGTTCCCGGTAACACTAGCCACCCCGGAAGGCTCGCCAAGCTCTTCAAACAGAGCCATTGCGCGAGTGAAATACTCCAACGACTTCCCATACTCGCCAAGTTGTATGTACACATTCCCGGTGTTCCCGGTAACAAGGGCAACCCCGGGACGCTCCCCAAGCTCTTCCAGCAAGCTAATCGCACGGTTGTAATACTCCAACGACTTCCCGTACTCGCTAAGTCGTTGGTACACATTCCCGATGTTCCCGGTAACAAGAGCAACCCCGGAACGCTCGCCAATCTCTTCATATAGAGCCATCGCGCGAGTATAATACTCCAACGACTTCCCATACTCGCCAAGGCTTCCGTACACATTCCCGATGTTCCCGGTTGCACGAGCCACGCCGGAACGATCGCCAATTTCTTCATTCAAGGCCTTCGCACGGGTGAAATACTCCAACGACTTCCCATACTCGCCAAGATTCTGGTACACATTCCCGATGTTCCCGGTAACACGGGTCACACCGGAGCGGTCGCCAATCTTTTCGCAGAGATTCTGTGATTGTTCGAACAACCGCAACGCCTCGCTATACTCACCTCTGTGTGCATAAACCACTCCCTGCAACCGCAACGCCGTTGCTTCTGCTGTGGGGGCTTCGGCTTGGTGGGCAAGCTGGTAGGCTTCCTCGGCAGCGGCAAGGCTTTCGGTATAGTGGCCATGCTGCACTAAGGCATCGGCAAGCTGGTTCAGTGCGTTGGCGCGGTCGGCCGGGGTGGTTGCGGCGGCTACGGCGGCGCGGAGTTCGGCGAGGGATGGGTCGGGATTGGCCATGGTGTTGGATTGGAGAATAGAAGATTCTTTTTTTCGTGGCCGGCAAAATAAGGAGAGGAGTAGCAGAGTGAGGTGGGAGGAGTGAAAGATTCTGAACTCAGCCCGTCGCTGCCTGCCCTCACCCCCCGCCCTCTCCCAAATGTGTGATAGTGGTGGTTGCCTCACATTGGTCAGGTGGGAGAGGGAGCCAAAGCGAAGAGTGAAGAGTGAAATGGGAAGAGTGAAATGAAGCCAAAGCCAGAAACTCATTCTTGACCACTGACTACTGACCACTAACCACTGACTTCCACCACCTAACCTGCCTTGCCACCTCCTGCGGCGACGCGGCCCCGGCCGACCGGCGTTGCTCCACCGCAGATGCTGGGTCCAGGTAGTTGAAAATATCGCTGGCGAAGGCAGAGGAAAATTTCTGGAGGGTTGGCAAGTCAAGCTCGGCAAGCGTCAGGTTCCGCTCCACGCAGTAGCCAACAATCGCCCCCGCAACGCCGTGCGCATCGCGGAAGGGGATGCCACAGCGAACAAGGTAGTCGGCAATTTCCGTTGCGGTGCTGAATCCGCCGCCAGCCGCCGCCGCCATCGCGCTGGCGTTGAAGGTGGAGTTGTCAAGCATCCCGGCCATCACCACCAACGAGTCCTCCCACGTGTCGGCCCCATCAATCATCGGGAGTTTATCCTCCTGCATATCCCGATTGTACGACAGCGGCAGGCCTTTCATGGTGGTCAGTAGCGAGATCAGCGCGCCATACACCCGCCCGGTTTTTCCGCGCACCAGCTCGGCCATATCTGGATTTTTTTTCTGCGGCATGATGCTGCTTCCGGTGCTGAAGGCATCACCAATCTGGATGAACTGGAACTCGGTGGTTGCCCACAAAACAACCTCTTCGGCAAGGCGGCTAAGGTTGCTCATGCCAATGCTGCAAGCGGCCAAAAACTCCAACACGTGGTCGCGCGCGCTGACGGCATCCATGCTGTTTTCAGCAATCCCCGCAAAGCCTAAGCTGGCGGCAACGGCGTGGCGGTCAATCGGGAAGGAGGTCCCGGCAAGGGCGGCCGCGCCAAGTGGCAAGGTGTCGGCACGGCGTTGGCAGTCAAGCAGGCGTGTGCGGTCGCGTTCCAGCATCTGCAGATATGCCAAAAGATGATGCCCCAGCAACACCGGTTGTGCGCGCTGCAGATGTGTGTAGCCTGGCATCACCGTGGCGGCGTGAAGCTCGGCCTGGCGAAGCAACACACGTTGCAGTTGGCGGATGCTTGCAACGATTCCCTCCACACGCTGGCGCAGATAGAGCTTGATATCCACTGCAACTTGATCGTTGCGGCTGCGCGCTGTGTGAAGCCGCCCACCGGCTGGCCCGACTCGTTCAATCAACAACTTTTCCACCGCCATGTGGATATCCTCGGCATCGGCGGGGAACCCCACATTTCCGGCTTCAATATCCGCGCGAAGCTCTATCAGCCCTTGTATGATTGCGGCCCCATCTTCGGCGGAAATAATGCCGCAATCGGCCAGCATCTGGGCGTGCGCAATGCTGCCGGCGATGTCCTGGCGGAACAATCGCCCGTCCACATCCAACGATGCAGAAAAACGGAAAGCAACCTCCGCAAGCCCTTCGCGAAATCGCCCCCCCCACGGTTGAGAATTGGTCATGGAATGTCGAATGTCGAATGTCGAATGTCGAATAGAAGAGTGGGGAGTGTTGGAGTTTTCACTGAACTCAGTCCTCCGCTTATGCTGAAGCTCCGTCGAAGTATGAAGTGGAGCCACCGAACCGCGCCACCGAACCGCGCCACCGCCGCTGCCTGCCCTCACCCCCCGCCCTCTCCCAATCAGGTGATGCTACTGATTGCCTCACATCCGTCGGCTGGGAGAGGGAGCCAAAGCCGGGAAGGAACAGAAGAGAGTGGAAGTGAGGTGGCACCCAATCTCCGCGCTGAAGCACGGAGTAATGTTGAACAGAAGCCACCACCGAATCCCGCCCTCCGCTCATGCTGAAGCTCCGTCGAAGTTTGACGCGGAGCCACCGAACCGCGCCACCGAACCGCGCCACCGCCGCTGCCCGCCCTCACCCCCCGCCCTCTCCCAATCAGGTGAAGGTTCTGCTTGCCTCACATTCGTCAGCTGGGAGAGGGAGCCAAAGCCGGGAAGGAACAGAAGAGAGTGGAAGTGAGGTGGCACCCAATCTCCGCGCTGAAGCACGGAGTAATGTTGAACAGAAGCCGCCACCAATTACTGACCACTGACCACTGACTACTGACCAATCTCCACTCCCCCCGTCCCTTCATTCACCTGATGCCACGTCCGCATTGGAAGCGAGAACACTTTGATGAAGCCAGCGCTGGCCTTGTGGTCGAAGGTGTCGGCACTGGTGTAGGTGGCAAGCTCTGGGTCGTAGAGTGAGTTTGGCGACCACCGCGCTTCGGTGGTGATGTTCCCTTTGTAGAGCGACATCGTGACCCACCCATTCACCACGTTTTGCGTTTGCGCAATGAAGGCATCGAACGCCTGGCGAAGCGGAGTGAACCACTGGCCGTTGTAGATCAGGTTGGCGTAGTCGGCGGCTATCTTCCGCTTGTGGTGCGCGGTTTCCCGGTCCAGCGTCAGCCGCTCCAATTCTTCGTGGGCGCGGTGGAGGATGACGGCCGCGGGAGCCTCGTAAATCTCACGCGATTTAATTCCCACCAAACGATTTTCCACCATGTCAATCCGCCCAATGCCGTTTGCGCCGCCAAGCTCGTTCAGCGTGTGGATCAGCGCAACGCTCTCCATCGGCACTTCATCCAACGCCACCGGGGTTCCGTTGCTGAACTCAATCGTGACGGTGGCCGCTTGGTTTGGGGCTTGCTGTGGCGAGCAGGTTCGCTGGAAAGCATCGGCGGGGGGGGCAACTTTCGGGTCCTCCAGCACGCCGCACTCGATGCTGGTTCCCCACAAGTTTTCGTCAATGGAGTACGGGTTTTCGCGGGTGGCGGCCACCGGGATTCCGTGCTGTTCGCAGTAGGCAATTTCTTCCTCGCGCGAGCCGAATTCCCAGTCGCGCAGCGGGGCAATCACCTTCAGTTGCGGGGCCAGTGCGGCCACCGAGGCTTCGAACCGAACTTGGTCGTTCCCCTTTCCGGTGCAGCCGTGGGCCACCGCGTCGCAGCCTTCGCGAAGGGCAATTTCCACCAATGCTTTTGCCAGCAGCGGGCGGCCCAGGGCGGTTGCCATCGGGTAGAGGCCTTCGTACAAGGCACCGGCTTTCAGTGCTGGGAACACGTAGTCGGCAACAAACTGGTCGGCAAGGTCAAGGATGAACGCGGCCGCCGCGCCGGAGCGCATCGCTTTCTCCTCAATGTTCACCAGCTCTTTTTTCTGCCCCAGGTTTCCGGTGACGGTGATGACTTCGGCGCCGTAGGTTTCCACCAACCAACGGGCAATGACGGAGGTATCTAAACCGCCGGAGTAAGCAAGCGCAATTTTGTTTGGCATATCGGGAAAAGGTAATTGGTGATTGGTGATTGGTAATTGGTGATTGGTACAAAGGGAGGTAGCAATTCTTCCCCCACTAATGACCATGAACGCCCCCCCTCTTTGCAACTGACCACTGACTACTGACCACTGACTACTGACCACTGACTACTGACCACTGACTACTGACCACTGACTACTGACCACTGACTCCCCCCCCCATAATCTTCTTCCGCAGTTCCCGCAGCAGTGCGGCGGTGTTGCGGGTGCTGCGTGGGGTGATGAAAATGGTGTTGTCGCCGGCCACGGTTCCAAGAATTCCTGCGTGGCCCTGGCTGTCAATAATGTCGGCAACACCGGCAGCGCGCCCGGGCAGTGTGCGGATCACCACCATTACCTCGTTGGCCTCGATGGAGAGGACTTCGTAGCTGACAAGCGTTGCCATTTTCCGTTCTTCGCCGCCGCTTGCCGGAAGCACGTAGCGCGTCCCCTGGGGGGTGTGCGCCCGCGAAACTCCCAGCTCTTTCAAATCGCGCGAGAGTGTGGCTTGGGTGACTTCGTACCCCTGCGATTCCAGCAGCAATCGCAGTTCATCTTGGTTGGCCACAACGTTGTTGGCGATTGTTTGGCGGACGGCGAAGTGTCGGCTTTGCTTGTTCATGGCGGATTGGTCGGGACTCTCACTCTTATAGAAGAGCCAACTGCTCATGCCGCAGTGCTTGGGTCCCCTGGCCGCAATGTGCCAATCGTGTTAGCAGTGCCTTCTGCATGTGCAGCCGGTTTTCGGCTTGGTCAAATATAACCGAGCGTGCACCATCAATCACTTCGGCTTCCACTTCTTCGCCGCGGTGTGCGGGAAGGCAGTGCATGAAAATCGCGCTGCCCGATGCCTGCGCCATCAACCCACGATTAACTTGGAACTGCGCAAAATCTTTCTTGCGGGTTGCCGATTCTTGCTCCTGGCCCATGCTTGCCCACACGTCGGTATAAATCACATCGGCGTTGCGGGCGGCGGATGCCGGGTGGTGGCTAAGAACAATCGGGAAGGCGGCTTGGCGTTGTGCGGCTGCCAAAATTTCGGCATCCGGTTCGTAGCCTTCCGGCGTTGCCACGGTTAGCCGGATTGGCCAGATTGCTGCCATCTCAATCCATGAATTCGCCACGTTGTTCCCATCCCCCACGTAGCAAACCCGCACCCCCGGCGCAAGCAATCCATGCTGGCGGATGGTGTACATGTCGGCGATGATTTGGCAGGGGTGCGAGCGGTCGCTGAGCGCGTTCACCACGGGGATTGTGGCGTGGGCGGCCATCTGCTCCAGAAGTTCGTGGCCGAACACCCGCGCAACAATCAGGTCGGCATAACGGGAAAGAAGCCGGGCCACATCCTCCGGCGTTTCGCGCACGCCCAGGCCAATTCCCTCATCGGCCAGATGCACCGACTGGCCGCCAAGCTGCGCCACGCCAATCTCGAACGAAGCCCGCGTCCGCAGCGAGGGTTTCTGGAAAATCAGCGCGGCGGTCATCCCCTCCAGCGGGCGGAAGTGGCGGCTCAGTTTTAGCTCGTCGGCAAGGGAGAACATCTCCTCCAATTCGCTGCCGGTGATGTCGAGTATCGAGAGGAAGTCTTTGTTCATTGTTCTGTGAGTAAGGGTTGATTGTTTTTGTTTGCAAGCAAGGTGAGGTGGCCGCAATCCCCGTGCTGAAGCGCGGAGCAATGGAAAACCGACCACCGACCACCGAACCCAGCCCCCGCTCATGCTGAGCCCCATCGAAGTATGAGCGAGGCCACCGAACCGAGTCACCTTCGCTGCCTGCCCTCACCCCCCGCCCTCTCCCAAACGGGTGATGCTACTGATTGCCTCACTTTCGTCGGATGGGAGAGGGAGCCAAAGCGAAGAGTGAAGAGTGAGATATGAAGAGTGAAATGAAGCCAAAGCCAGCAACTCACCAATGACCACCACACCGCCAACCCAGCCTCCGCTCATGCTGAGCCCCGTCGAAGTATGAGCGAGGCCACCGGATGGCCCCGGGTTTCCGCAATCACTTCACTCTACTTCTGGCAATGGCCCCAAACCGAACGCGGTTCCAACGCTTCCGGCAATCCCGTTGGCGATTGCCAAATCACCGTTGCCGATAATCCTCACGTTTGCGATTCCCGCCGCTGCGGCCTGCATTGCGGCTTCGGTTTTTGGGATCATCCCTCCATCAATTTCTTGGCTTGCAAGAAAGAATTTGGCTTCGGCGATGGTGAGGTGCTGGCGGATTGCTCCGCCAACGCGAACCCCGGGGACATCGGTGATGAACAGCAGGTGACTGGCCCGCAACGCCACCGCCACCGCCGAAGCCGCCAAATCGGCATTGATGTTGTGCA
>JAEUSP010000106.1 GCA_016788565.1 Chlorobiota bacterium
TGCGCGCTTGGATAGACCCATCGTGCGCCACAAATCGGAACCGAATGGTGGCCCAATCGGCGGCCACGATCTCTGCCTGCACGTGGTCGCGTGCGGGCTGCGGAGCCATTTTCACCAGCCGTGGTTGCGCCACAAACCGCAGCCCTGCATCCCAGCAATTCCCCAGCAGTGTGAAACGCCCAGCGATGGTGTCGGCCTCCACATTCCAAACATTCCAAGCGAACCAGTTGAACCGAACCGGCGTTGTCTTCCGGTCGCCAAACATTGCGGTGCAGAAGAGCGTTGCCAACGTGTCCGATAGGGGCATCTGCGCGATGCTTCCCACAAGCTCCACCGTTGCATCGCCAGTGGTGGGATTGATTGTTTGCGCCACCACGGTTCCCCCGGCAAGGCTATCGAACCGGAGCAGCGCGGTGCTGAAACTGATGCTGGTGCGGAAGGTGTCGGGGGCTATCCGGCTGAACGCCCCGCGGTCGGCAGGATTCATCACAATCGAGAGCCGCACCGACTGGCCAATGTAGGCCGATGTGTCGGGAAGCCTGACGGTTGTCCGGGTTCGCTCCCCCGATTCCCCGCTGGCGTGAACCGTTGCAGCAACGCCGCACCGCCCTTCCACCAGCCTCAGTTGCTCGCTGAACTGCCCGGTGGAGCTTGGAAAAAATCGAACGTTCAACAGTGAGGTTTCCCCGGGGAGCGGGTTTGGTGGGATTGCGTCGGTGATCTGAAACTCCCCGGCGACGGCCGGAAGATTCCAGCGAATTGCCGTGGTCCCACTGTTCACCGCACGGATGGTGAAATTGCTTGGCGTGTTGGTTGGTTGGTTCCCCGCAGCAACAATGCTATCCAGCAGAATGAAACTGACCGATTGGCGGTTCCCCCGCAGTTGCACCGTGTCGGGGGAAATGGGGCTGTTGCTGGTTAGCAGCAACGTCGCTTGCTTATCCCCCACCGAGCGTGGCCAGAAACGAATGGCCGCCGAACGCTTCTCTCCAGCCGGAATCCGCAACGGCAACGGCTCCTCAAATCGGAAATTTCCTTCGGGATCGTTTGTGATGCTGGCCGCATCAAGCACCAGCTCGGCTCCGCCGTTGTTGGCAATTTCCATTGCTGCGGTCTGTTGCGTGTCGGCAGCGCACCAGAGCGTGTCGAACATCGGCGGGGTGATGGCGGCGATTGGTTGATTTCCGGCAGCGGCCAACGCCACGATTGCCGCGCCGCCGCAGTTCGGCTGATACCCGAAAGCAATGGCCGCGCTGAATGTTGTGTTGAACGGAGCCACCAGCAATCGAACATGAAGCCGAACCGAATCCCCCGGCGCGATGCTGCGCGGCAACTGCCCGGCAAGCAATTTGAACCACGATCCATCATTCCCACTGATTACTCCATCCTGCACCGTGGCCGGGGTTGTTCCGCGATTCCACAACACCACAAACGTATCCACCGGCGCGGCGGCCCCGGCCCGGAAGATGATGCTGGGTGCTTGCGGCAAAACCATGATGGAGTCGCGCTGGCCAAAAAGAAGAATATCTGCAGGGCTGGTGGGGTCGTTGGATACCACACGGAGCGTTGCGGATTTGGCCCCGAAGGCCGCCGGTGCAAGCCGCACCATAACCTGAACGGAATCCCCCGGGGGAACCCTGACCGGGCCGCCAGCGGTCGGCACGCTCACCAACTGGAAGCCTTCGTTGTTCCCAACAAGGTCAATCACGGTGATTGTTAGCCCCACCGCGCCGGTGTTCCGCAACTGAAGAACGGTGTCGCGCTGGTGGGGGCCGCAATCAATGATGGGGAAGGTGATGGGGGCCACCGCGCCCAACGTCGGAATTGCTCCGCTCCGCCCGGTGACAATGGTGCTGGCGGTCCCGCACCACGGAGGAAGCGTGAACCGAAGCTCGGCATTGGAGCTTTGCCCCGGTTGCGGAAAGTAGCGGAGCAGAACCGTGAGGCATTCCCCAGAAGCCAACTGGAAATCGCCGCCGCCGCTGGCAAGCTGGAACGGGCCATCGCTTGGGATCAGCTCCGCCTTGCCACGCAAGGTGTCGGCCCCGGTGTTGCAGATGCTTCCGGTGATGGTGGTGTCGAATCGGGAAACTCCCTCCGGCTGGTTCCCCATGTCAATCACCGCATGGTGAGTGAACTGGCAGGGGTGAATCCCAACGCCAACAATGCCGGCGGTGTCGCGCGCGCCGCAGCTTCCGGCAACAACCAATTTGGCGCGAACCGTGTCGCCCCGGGTGGGGCCAAAACGGAGTTGAAGCGGCAGATATTCCCCGGGTGCAAGGCTTCTGGGCAACCCAGATTGCACCACGCTGAACATCGCCGCATCGGGGCCAGTCGCCCAGACGGAATCCACCTGCAGGGTTTGGGTTCCCGGGTTGTGGATTGCGTTTGGGAAATTGGCCTGGCCAAACTGGTTTACGATTACTGTTCCAACGTCTCCGGCTGATCCTTCCAGCAGGGCTATCGGCTGGGGGGTAACGTGGAAGTAGCTGCTGGAGGAATCGCGAAGCTGCTCAACGGGAAGATCAATGACGCGAACCCGGTGGTTGTTCAGGTCGCAGAAATAGAGGCGGTTATCGCGCACAACGGGTGAGGTGGGATAGTTGAGTTGTGCGGTTGCGGGATTGCCGTTGTCGCCGCTGAAGCCTGGCGTTCCAATTCCGGCAATGGTGGTGATGATGCCGGTCTGAAGATCAACGCGGCGGATTCGGTTGTTCCCCACGTCGGTGATGTAGGCAAACCGCCCGGCCACGGCAACCCCCGATGGATGATCCAACCCCGCCGCAGTGGCTGGGCCGCCATCGCCGCCAAACCCGCCAACGCCTCCGTCCGGGGTTCCCGCAACAATCGTTGCTTCGCCTGTGGTAAGGTTCACACGGCGGACGACGTTTCCGGCGGTTTCTACCACAAACAGATTCTCCCCTTGCAAAGCTACCCCGGTTGGGTTTGCCAGCCGAATGCTTTGCGCGGCGGTAGAATCCCCCGGAAGAATTGGGCCGGCAACCGTGGTGATGTTCCCTGTCCCCATGTCAATCGACCGCACCCGATCAATCCCGTCCGGGCCGAACAGCGTGTGGCGCAGCCCCGGCCCGACCCTTCCCGAAACCAGATACTGTGG
>JAEUSP010000107.1 GCA_016788565.1 Chlorobiota bacterium
TGCGCGCTTGGATAGACCCATCGTGCGCCACAAATCGGAACCGAATGGTGGCCCAATCGGCGGCCACGATCTCTGCCTGCACGTGGTCGCGTGCGGGCTGCGGAGCCATTTTCACCAGCCGTGGTTGCGCCACAAACCGCAACCCCGCATCCCAGCAGTTGCCCAACATTGTGAAGTTCCCATTAACGGTGTCAGCCGCCACATTCCAAGCATTCCAAGTGAACCAGTTGAACCGTATCGGTGTTGTTTTCCGGTCACCAAACATTGCCGTGCAGAGGAGCGTTGCCAACGTGTCGGAGGTTGCATCTGCCAATCGCCCCACAAGCTCCACGGTGGCATCACCGGTTCGGGGATCAATGGTTTTCTGAATCACGGCCCCCGCAACAAGGCTGTCGAACCGGAGCAACGCGGTGCTGAAGCTGATGCTGGTGCGGAAGGTGTCGGGGGCTATCCGGTCGAACGCTGTGCGGTCGGCAATCGCCATCACAATCGGAATTCGCACGGCTTGGCCAACGTAGGCCGATGTTTCGGGAAGGCTTACTGTTGTTGTGGTTCGCTCCCCCGATTCTCCGCTGGCATGAATGGTGGCCACAACGCCGCACCTCCCTTCAGCCAGCGTCAGTTTCTGGCTGAATTGCCCGGCGGTGGTTGGAAGAAATCGCACGTTCAGCAGTGAGGTCTGCCCGGGCAAAGGGTTGGGCGGAACTGCACTGGTGATCTGGAACTCACCAGCCGTCACTGGAATATCCCAGCTAATTGCCGTGGTTCCGGTGTTCACCGCACGGATGGCGACATCGCTTGGTGTGTTGGTCGGGCGGTTTCCCGCAGCAACGATGCTATCCAGCAAAACAAAGCTGATGAACTGGCGATTGGCGTGCAGCCGAACAGTATCCGGACTGTTAGGCGCATTGCTGCTCAGTATCAGCGTCGCTTGCTTGATTCCCACCGAACCGGGCCAGAACCGCACAACCCCCGAACGCTTCTCCCCAACCGGAATCCGCAACGGCAACGGCTCTTCAAATCGGAAATTTCCTTCGGGATCGTTCGTGATGTTGGCTGCGTCAATCACCAATTCTGCCCCGCCGTTGTTCGCAATCTCCATTGCCGCAACCCGCTGCGTGTCGGCAGCGCACCAGAGCGTGTCGAACGTCGGTGGGGTGATGGCCGCTATCGGCTGGTTTCCAGCAGCGGCCAACGCCACGATTGCCGCACCGCCACAGTTTGGTTGATACGCAAAGGCAATGGCCGCGCTGAATGTTGTGTTGAACGGAGCCACCAGCAACCGAACATGAAGCTGAACCGAATCCCCCGGCGCGATGCTGCGCGGCAATTGCCCGGCAAGCAGCTTGAACCACGACCCATCGTTCCCACTGATTACTCCATCCTGCACCGTCACCGGAATTGTTCCGCGATTCCACAAGGTCACAAACGTATCCACTGGCGCGGCTCCGGCCCGGAAGATGATGCTGGGAGCTTGCGGCGAAAGCATGATGGAGTCGCGCTGGCCGCTCAGAAGAATATCCGCCGGGCTGGTGGGGTCGTTGGAAACCACACGCAGCGTCGCGCTCTTGGCTCCAAACGTTGCCGGGGCCAGCCGCACCACAACCTGAACCGAATCCCCGGGCAGAACCGTGACCAGACCGCCCGCAGTGGGAACGCTAACCAGTTGGAAACCTTCATTGTTGCCAACAAGATCAATCGCGGTGATTGTTAGCCCCATCGCCCCGGCGTTCCGCAACTGCACAACGGTGTCGTGCGGGGTTGCTGTGCAAGCAATGGTGGGGAAGGTGATTGGGGCTATCGTACCCAGTGTCGGAATTGCCCCGCTCCGCCCGGTGATGATGGTGCTGGCGGTTCCGCACCACGCCGGAAGCGTGAACCGAAGCTCCGCACTGGAGGCTTGGCCCGGCTGCGGGAAGTAGCGAATCAGAAGCGTCAGGCACTCCCCAGGAGCCAACTGGAAATCGCCGCCACCGCTGGCAAGCTGGAACGGGCCATCGCTTGGGATCAGCTCTGCTTGGCCACGCAGCGTGTCGGTTCCGGTGTTGCAGATGCTTTGGGTCACAGTGGTGTCAAATCGGGTTGTCCCGTCCGGCTGGCCCCCCATGTCAATCACGCTGTGGTGGGTGAACTGGCAGGGTTGGATTCCAACGCCGAAGATGCTGGCAGTGTCGCGCGCGCCGCAGCTTCCGGCAACCACCAGTCGGGCGCGAATGGTGTCGCTTCGGGTGGGACCAAACCGGAGTTGAAGTGGCAGATATTCCCCGGGCGCAAGACTTCTGGGCAACCCCGATTGCACCACGCTGAACATTGCTGCATCGGGACCAATCGCCCAGACCGAATCCACCCGAAGAATTTGGGTCCCGGGGTTGTGGAGCGCGTTTGGAAAATCCGTCTGGCCGAACTGGTTTACAATCACTGTCCCAACCGATCCGGTTGATCCTTCCAACAGTGCAATCGGCTGGGGGGCAACGTGGAAGTAGCTTCTGGAGGAATCGCGAAGCTGTTCAATGGGAAGATCAATGGCCCTGACGCGATGGTTGTTCCGGTCGCAGAAGTAAAGGCGGTTATCGCGCACAACGGGGGAAGTGGGATAGTTCATCTGGGCAGATACTGGACCTCCGTTGTCGCCGCTGAATCCTGGCGTTCCGTTTCCGGCAATGGTGGTGATGATTCCGGTCTGCAGATCAACGCGGCGGATACGGTTGTTCCCCACATCGGTGATGTAGGCAAACCGCCCGGCCAGGGCAATCCCCGATGGACGATCCAACCGCGCCGCAGTGGCGGGGCCTCCATCGCCGCCAAATCCGCCAACGCCTCCGTCGGCGGTTCCCGCAAGAATTGTTGCTTCCCCTGTGGTAAGGTTCACACGGCGGACAATGTTTCCGGCGGTCTCCACCACAAACAGGTGATCGCCTTGCAGCGATAGGGCCGTTGGGTTTGCCAGCCGCAGGCTTCGCGCAGCGGTGGAATCCCCGGGAAGCATTGGGCCAGCAACCGTGGTGATGATGCGTGTCCACATATCAATCGCCCGCACGCGATCAATTCCGTTCGAGCCGAACAGCGTGGGGCGTAGCCCCGGCCCAATGTTCCCCACAACCAGATTCTGTGGCGATCCGAAGGTTGCTTGCAGCGCATTGCCGCCGTCGCCGCCGTTCCCCGGCTGGCCGTTTCCGGCAAGGCTGGTGATGACTCCGTTGCGGCGGTCAATCGTTCGGATCCGGTGGTTCCCCGCATCGGCAATGTAGATGCTTTTTGCATCGGCAATCGCATGGTTCGGATTGCGAAGCTGCGCAAGGCTGGCCAATCCGCCGTCGCCGCTGTATCCCGATTGTGTGGTTCCGGCAATGGTGGTAATCACTCCGGTTGGAAGATGCACCTGCCGGATTTTGTGCGTCCCCTCTTCGGTAATCAGCATGATGCTATCGGCAATGGAAAGTCCAACTGGCCCCAAAATTTTGCTCTGCAGCGCGGCAATGCCATCGCCGCCGTTTCCGCCGCCAGCCACTGTTGTGATAATCGAACGTGAGTTAGGAATGGTGGAGACACGAACGCGATACGCGCCAACGGTTGGTGGTTTCCAGAGGTAGGAGTAGCCTTGCACTGAGGTGATGGTTCGCCAGATGCTGTCGGCCCCGCAATACTCCAACTTCACCGGTGTTCCCGCCGGAACGCCGGACCAAAGGATCAGCACCGAATCGCACGGGGTGAACGATTCGCCGCCGGTGGGGCTCAGCAACCGAAGCTCACCCGTTGGTTGCGGCGTTGCGGTTCCCCCCACAACAACCACTGGCAAGCTTGGGCAAGGGAGCGTGGCAAAGGTGACGGTTCCGGTGTCGGCGGCTGCGTTGGTTGGGGCGTAGCTGATGCTGACCGTTCGGCTGCTGTCGGGAGGCAAGGCAAATGGCGGGGGCGCGCCCCCCCAATCGGTGACGCTGAATGGTTTTCCGGGAAGGGTCTGGGCGGCGGCAATCATCACCGTGTCGTGGCGGGCAGTGATGCGAATGGAAAGCTGGCGCTGCCCGCTTGGTGGAACGGTTCCAAACCAGAGTGAGTTGTTGCTGATCTCAAGCACGCCATGTTGGACGGCGGGGGCAAGGTAGTTGCGGCGCTGTTGCAGCTTCAGCGGAAGCAGTTTCATCACAAGATCACGCTGGCGCTGAATTGCACCGCAGCCAATGGGGCTAACCCACTGAATCGTGCAGGGGCGATATCCATGCACGGCCAACGCAACCCCACGCATTGCCCCCTTCGACTCTTCTTCGCTGGCGATCATCTCGAACCACTCCCCTCCGGTCTGCTCAACAATTCGGCGCATTTCAAACGGGATTTTTGCCCGGATGATAGCGGCGTACACCTCAATCTTCCGCGCCTTTGCCAGCGTGATGATGGAGTCGGCATCAGACTTCCGAATGCTGGAGCCATCGGTGACAACCACAATCATTTTGCGGGTGGTTACGGGCGTTGTTCCGAACGATGCGATTGCCCCGGCGGCATCGTCCAATAACGCATTTGCGGTGTTGGTTCCGCCGGTGTTGAACAGCAATCCCAACGTGGTCGTGATCGGTTCGGCAGTGTTGATAAATCCGGTTTCGGTGGCAGGGTTGTTGTGGTAGGAGGTCAGCCCAATGGTGTTCCCGGTGGAGAAGTCGAAGCTGTTGGTGAAGTCAATCATCCCGGCAATGGCCAACGTCAATTTCCCATTCCCCATGGATCCGCTTCGGTCGGCAAGCAACCGAATAGCGGTTTTTTGCGGCGGAACTTGCGGCGGGCAGCTGGGGCCCAGCACCGTTGCAACCGGCGCGCCGTTCTCGGTGATCTCAAAATCCTGCGGGGTAAGCCCCTGCAGCAATTCCCCGTTGTTATCCAGCGCAACAAACCGCGCAGTGACAAGAGGGAACGCGGTGATGTCAATATCGAACAGGTCTAGCCGCTGTGCGGTGGCCGGTTGTGGCAGCAAGGCCAGCAACCAGCTAATCAATCCGCACAACAACGGCATCAGGTTCCGAACGTTGGGAGCTGTGAGCATGAATGCTGTTGGGAGAGAAGAATGTAGGAGAGAAGAAGAGTCCACCGTTGCCACCGCTGCTGTGCTTTACCGAACCACCACCAGCGGCACTGCCGACCAGCCGTAATCGGTGGTCATCATCAACTGGTAGGAACCGCTGGGAAGAGTGCTTACCGAAAACAGCAATCGGTGAGAACCTGCGGCCAGAACCTGCGGCTTGCCTTGCTGCTGGATCACACCATCGGAAGCTACCACACTGAAGCGAACC
>JAEUSP010000108.1 GCA_016788565.1 Chlorobiota bacterium
TCTTGGCTTCATCAAGCATACGAAGTGCTTCGAGTTTAAACTCTTTGGTAAACGTCCTGCGTTGTTGTCCCATGGATAGTGCCTCCTGATGTTTGTAAAATACCCACTTATCTCCTTCTCCACTTTTTCGGGGGAGGTTCATCTATGGGCTATACTCGGTGCAAATTGGTTTGCGAAACTCTACTCAGCTATGTGTGCTATGGATTCCCGCTTTCGCGGGAATGACAGCGCGGGTTTTGTCGCAAACCACTTTCGTGGGAGTATAATGTGCAAAACATACTGAACGTCGTCCCCGCTCATGCTGAGCCCCGTCGAAGTATGAGCGGAGCCACCGAATGTAGCGTCCTCGCTTCCCTGCTTCGCTCTGGCCAGCTTCGCGTCCCCCCTCAAGTTTTTGGGGAAAGGTGTGGAGGGGGGGGTAGTTTTCTTCCGTTGCACACTAACGATAAATAAGCCAAAGAAGTAAGAAGCGGAGACAGGACGAAACTTTGCCTTGCAGGAAATCGGTCGGTTGCACTATTTAGCCGCCGTTGGAACAGGGCCTATCCCTTGCGGCAATATGCCGTAGCCCAAAACGTTCCCAGTGCCAGCATTTGAATTCAGAATAACCAGCCAGCCATGATGCTTCGGACCGCAGCCCGACTTCACAGCAGATTGCTTCTTGCAACCCTTTCCACAATTGCCATTGCCGCTTCTACCGCTTACTCACGCGGGGGGGGGGATGGAGTGCGTATCGAAACCAACGACACGCGCCAGTTTGTGGCAACCATCAAGCCGAAGATTGACACCTCACGGCTTTCCAGTGGCGAGCTTCTGGTTGCGGTTGCGTCTGGCACAATACTGAACTCGGATCAGCCGGGCGCGCCAATGCAGCAAGGGGTTATTATCCCGCTGGCACTTCCATCGCCGGAAGGGAATACTCTAGAAGTGGTGTCGGCCCAGTATGGCCCTCCAATCTCGGCACGGATTGCCCCGGTTCCCTACATCAACACCGATGAGCAAGGGTTTAGTGGCCCTCGGTATCAGGTCAATCCCACCGCCTACGCTGCCGCCAAAACTGATGCCGCGCCCGCCACGTTGCGGTATGCGGGGATTGCCCGCACCAATCACGTTGGCCAAATTATCATTGCTCCGTACCGGTTCGATGCTGCTTCCAACACCGTTCGTTTTTTGCAATCGGCTACCGTGCGCGTTCGGTATAACTCTGCGGCGGTGGCAAGTGCTTCGCGTGCTACCGTGCCGTCGCGCCAGCAGTTTGGGGCGGGGCTGTTTGATAATCCATCGGCGGCGGCATCGTGGGGGATTCCGGTGGCTGGGCAGCAAACGTTTGCACGCCGCACCGCTGCCAGCGCGGCCCGTGCATGGATGCGTGTTGAGGTGAAAGAAGATGGCTTGTACGAGCTTCGTGCCGAGGATTTCAAGAACGGTGGGATTGACCTTGCCACCGTGGACCCTTCCCGAATCGCAATCTATGGCGGCGATGGCGGGCCAATGCCGGAAGAAGTTTCCGCCGCCGACAGCAACCGGATGCGCCAAATCCCCGCACGGGTTGAAACCAGCGGTGGGAAGGTATCGCGAGTGCTGTTTTACGGCGTTGGGCCAATCCGTTGGGGGTATCGGTCGGGGGGGGATAGCATCCCAATCCACCAGCAGAATGTGTACGTGAAAACGAACAACTACATCGTGGCGGTGGATGGCGAACAATCGCGCGATTTCCCGCAGCAGATTGCTCCCGGCGAAGCCACCAGTTTCCCAACCGCCGGGCGCGCCAGGCTTGTTCACGATGAAGACTTGTACAACGCCGTGGCAATCAACAACGCAGGCTCTGGTTCCGGTAAGGGGTGGTTCGGTACGCAGTTCATTATCAGCGACCCCTCCATCAGCGACACCCGAACATTTCTCAACACCCTTCCTGGGCTTGATCGGTCGCAGCCGTTGTTGTATCGGGTGCGTGTGGGAAATGCGGTGCGCGGCGGCGGGGGAACCTTCACCGCTGCCGAAGGGGGGAACCAGATTGGAGTGATTTCGGGGTTTGGCCCCAACGACTGCAAGTTCTGTGGCGACGAAATGATGAACGCCAGCACTGGGCTTTTCGCAATCAACGGGTCGGCAATGCCTTCCGATAACCAAAGTGCCTTCCGGCTTTCGTTTGCTTCCACCAGGCAGGGGAGCGGATACTTAGATTATTTCGAGATCCACTACGGGCGTTCGCTGGTGGCGGTCAATGATGAGCTCACCTTTGAATCGCCAACCGGGACGGGGATTGCGGGCTACTCAATCCGCGGCTTTTCGGCTGGAGACTTGGTTGGATTAGACATCACCGACCCGGTGAACCCGAAGGAGCTTTTCCGCCCATCAACATCGGGCGATTACAGTTTCCGTGGCCCGCTATCGCTGCTTCGGAGTGGAGCGCAGCGGTACTTCATCGGCTCGGCCAGCAAAGCCAAGAAGGTTGCTGCGGTTGCCCCAGCCGATTTTGGCGACCTACGGAACCGCCCGCTGAACGCCGATGTTCTGGTGATTACGCACAAGGATTTCAAAACCGTTGCCCAGCAGTATGCCGACTACCGGAGCGCGGACGGGAAGCACAAAGCTGCGGTGGTGACAACCGATGAGATTTACACCGAATACTCCAACGGAAACCTTGATCCAACAGCCATCCGCGACTACATCGCCCAAGCGGTGAAATCATGGTCGCGCCCGCCGCTGTACGTGGTGCTGGTTGGCGATGGAACGTTCGACTACCGGAATATCAGCAGCCGCCAAAAGCAGCTTGTTCCCACCATGGAAACCGACGATGGCGACAGCTACGACCGAATCAGCTCCAGCGCGTTCGATGATTACTACGCCCGCGTAGTTGGCAACGATGATTTCCCCGACCTGATGCTTGGCCGTTTCCCTGTTGAAAGCTCGGAGCAGGTGGAGGTGATCCTAAAAAAAATTCAGCAGTATGAAGCCAGCAAGAATTTTGGCGCGTGGCGGCATACGCTGGTGTTGGTCTCGGACGACAATCTTCCCACCGGAGAAGGGCATGGCTTTTTGGGTCAATCCGAAGCGTTAATCACAGATTTCCTTCCGAACTGGACCGACAACAAGCAAATCTATCTGGCAACCTACCCAACCGAGCTAACCGGGACGGCAACAAAACCGGCGGCGGCCCAGGACTTGCTCACCTACCTGAACCGTGGTGCGGTGATCGTGAACTGGGTTGGGCACGGGAACCCAAACGTTTGGGGGCACGAGTCGGTGCTGCAGAAAGATGCCTTGATCCCGAAGCTCACCAACGACTCCATGCTCACCTTCGTCTCGGCTGTCACCTGCAACTTTGGCCGGTTTGATGATCCCGCCAACTCTTCCGGTGGGGAGATGTTCCTGCTGCATGAAGGGGGGGGAGCAATCGGGGTGCTGGCAACAACGCGCGGGGTCTATATTGACCAGAACAACGCGCTGATGCGTGAGTATTTCAGCAAGCTGTTCGCACGCGACTCCACCACCTTGCAGTTCTTGAATGTTGGGCAGGCGATGCTGGCCGCAAAAACCCGGCGGTATTCCTCGTTTAGCAACGATGAAAAGTACATCCTGTTTGGCGACCCCACCATGTATCTGAACTTGCCGAAAGACTCGGTGGAAATTGTCACGGTCAATGATTCGTTGGTGGCCAACGATACGGTGATGGTGGGCGCGCTGCAATTGGTGACGGTGAAAGGGATGATCCGCGACCGCGACGGGGCGATACGGAACGATTTCAACGGCACAGCAATCGTCACCTTGTATGATGCTAGCCGGACGCAAGTGGTGGTGAGCGATAATTTTTCCGAGCAGATGGTGGTGCAAGGCGGGCAGCTGTTCCGTGGGCCAACGCCGGTGGTAAACGGCCAGTTCACCATCCAATTCCGGGTGCCGAAGGATATCGCCTACGATTCGGCGCTGGCACGGCTTCACGGCTATGCGTTCAACAGTGTGGAAGATGCCGTTGGCGGAACCAACCACATCATGGTGTATGGCTCCGACACCACAACCGTGGTGGATACCGACGGCCCTAAAATCAAAATCTTCCTTGATGACCGGACCTTTAGCTCCGGCGACGTTGTCACCCCAACCCCGATGCTGATTGTTGACCTTCGCGACGGAAGCGGCATCAACTCCTCCGGCGCGGGGCTTGGCCACCGGATTGAAGCCTGGCTGAACGGCTCGCCCAACGCCATTGATCTTACCGACCTCTACACAACATCCCCCACCGACTACCGTGAAGGGAGCGCGGAGCGGGAGTTGCTAAGCCTTGAGCAAGGGGAGCACACCGTGCGGGTTCGTGGGTGGGATATTTTCAACAACCCTGCCGAAGCAACGGCCACGTTCAAGATTGTGGGAACCGGCGAAAACCCCGCCATGCAGCTGACAGAAATCGCCAACTACCCCAACCCGATCTCGCGCGAAACCGACTTCACCTTCCGCCATAATCAAGCGGTTCCGTTGGATGTGGAGATTGCAATTTTCACCGCAAGCGGAAGAAAAGTCCAGACGCTGGAAGCAAAAGCGGTGCAGCAACGCCGCGTAAAAATCCACTGGGACGGGCGCGATGCCGACGGCGACCCGCTTGCCAACGGAGTCTATTACTACCGCGTCCGCGCCACCAAAACCAGTGCCGAAGGCGCGTCCAGCGAAACCTTCGAGACGATTGAGAAGCTGGTGATTGCCAGATAAAATGGGGCGGCTTATCTAAGTGCAAAGTACCATCCGAGCCACCGAACAGCGTCCCCGCTCATGCTGAGCCCCGTCGAAGTATGAGCGGAGCCACCGAACCACGAAGCTCTACTTCATCACCGCCAGAAGCGATAGCGGCACGCGGCGGCGGTGTATCCGGCGTTCTTTCTGCAATCCGCATTGCACGTTATACTTTCACTGATGCTTCATAACCTAAACCTTGCTTGCGGGACAGATATTCGGCAATCCACGCCGGAAGTGAAATGGACGAATCTTGATCTTGCAATGCTTCCCGGGGTGGACCTTGCGCACGATCTTCGCCGATTCCCCTGGCCATTTCCCGATCACACCTTCGACAGGGTTATCGCCCACGACATCATCGAACATCTTCCCGAAACCGTTGCCACAATGGAGGAACTGTGGCGGGTGCTGAAGCCGGGGGGGATTGTGGAGTTCCGCATCCCCTACTTCAACAGCATCCACATGTTCAACGACCCCACCCATCAGCGGTTTTTTAACGAGAACACCTTGCAGTTTTTTGATGTTGGCTCGGCATTCCGCAAGGCGCGACCCTACTACACCACCGCGTGTTTCCGGCGGGTGTCGTTGGAGATTTCCGTTGGGTTCTTGCGGCGTTCGTGGCGGCTTCGTGAAGGCTTCCTGCAACGGCTTATCCTGAAACTCAGCAAATCAATCGGGGACCTTACGCAAGTGATGTGGGTGACGATGAGGGCCGAGGTTGGGAACGGATAGGCTTCTAGACTCCGAGCAATTTGGTTTGCGAGAATCAAAAATTTGTTCCCCCAAACTCACGCCTCGTCATCGCGAGGAGTCTTCGACGAAGCGATCCCTCGCGTTTCTGAGAAGTCATCGGACACCGTGCTGGGCGCGAGATGGGCTTGCGCCGCAGCTATCGTCTTCACTAACCCTTCTGGCATTTGCAAACCACTTTCATAGGCTTCCTCTACTCACCCGTCTTCTTCCCCCCCTTGTTACTTCTCACTACCTCACGCAATCCAGGTGAGTAGTTATTTTGATGCCCGTGTTGTTGGCTCATGCTTCGGAACAAAGGAGTATAAAAAGCAGTCAGCACCTCCATTAACCGACTTCCGATTCCCGACTCCCGCATACCACGGTGTGGGATTTCTGCGAACGTTTTTCAGGATAGACTATGCCTTCCTCCGATCAGCCACTGGTGAACATCAACGAGTATCCGTTGCTGAAACTGATTGATTCCCCGCACGACCTTCGGCGGCTGGAGCCAACGCAGCTTCGGCAAGTTTGCGCCGAGGTGCGCAACTACATGATTGATGTTATCACGCAAGTTGGCGGCCATTTTGGTGCAGGGCTTGGCGTGGTGGAACTGACCGTGGCCGCCCACTACGCCTTCAACACACCAAAGGATAGGCTGGTGTTCGATACGGGACACCAGGGCTACCCGCACAAAATCTTGACCGGGCGGAAGGAACGTCTGCATACCATCCGCCAACAGGGGGGGCTAAGCCCGTTCCTGAAACAGGAGGAGAGTGAGTACGACATCTTCGGCGCTGGCCACGCCACAACCTCCATTTCCGCCGCGCTTGGTTTGGCCGCCGCCCGCGACCTAAAAGGGGACCAGGGCCACGTTGTTGCCATTATCGGCGATGGCGCGATGACCGGCGGAATGGCCTACGAAGCAATGAACAACTGCGGCCTGCAGAAACGCCGCATCATTGTGGTGCTGAACGACAACCGGATGTCAATCGCGCCGAACGTTTGGGCAATCAGCAATTACTTCACGCAGATTGCGCAAACCACCATCGCCCAAAAACTTCGTGGCCGCGTGTGGGACCTTACCGGCGAGATGGGAACCTGGGGCGACCGTTTCCGCCGCCTTGCTTCCCGAATTGAAAATGGAGTGCGGGCGGTGATCACCCCTGGCATTTTGTTCGAGGCGTTGGGATTCCACTACTTCGGCCCCGAGAACGGCCACAACGTCACCAAGCTGGTAGATCTTTTCAACTTTGCAAAAGCGATTGATGGCCCGGTGCTGCTGCACGTCACCACCGAAAAAGGGAAAGGGTTTGCCCCGGCCGAAGCCGACGCTGCGCAACGCTTGCACGCGCTGGGGGGACCCACCGATAAAATCACCGGCAAGGCAATCGCCACGCCAAACAGCGGCGGGCCAAAACCGCCAAAGTGGCAAGTGGTGTTTGGCCAAGCGTTGGTTGAGCTTGCCCAGCAGAACCCACGGATTGTTGGCATCACCGCCGCCATGCCCGACGGAACCAGCCTTGACCTTCTGCAGAAAGCCTTGCCAAACCAGTTCTTTGATGTTGGCATTGCCGAGGAACACGCCGTCACCTTTGCCGCAGGAATGGCGGTGGAAGGGGCGATTCCGGTGGTGGCGATTTACAGCACGTTTTTGCAACGCGGGTTCGATCAAATCGTGCACGATTGCGCGTTGCAGCATCTTCCGGTAGTCTTCGCGCTGGACCGCGCCGGCATTGCCGGAAACGACGGCCCAACACACCACGGCGCGCTGGATTTAAGCTACCTGCGGATCATCCAAGATATTGTGGTGATGGCACCAAAGGATGAGCAAGAGCTTCGCGATATGCTCTTCACCGCCGTGAACTACAAGCAAGGGCCGATTGCCTTCCGCTACCCGCGCGGCGAAGGCTACGGCGTGCCGATGCGGAAGGAGTTCCAGCAGATACCGATTGGGAAAGCCGAGACAATGCGCCCCGGGCGCGACGTTGCAATCCTTGCCATTGGCGACATGGCCTGGCGCGCCCACCAAGCCGCCGAACTTCTTCAGGCTGCCGACGGCATCAGCTGCGAAGTGGTGAACGCCCGATTTGCCAAGCCGTTGGACACCGCCATGATTGACCAACTCTGCACCCGATTCGACAAGGTGATAACCCTGGAGAACAACGTGGTGGCTGGCGGGTTTGGGAGCGCGGTGCTGGAGCACGTGGCAACGCAGCCCTACCATGAGAAGGTCAGCATCAAAGTTCACGGCTTGCCGGCCAACGATTTTGTGGAGCATGGCAACAGCGAAGACCTGCTGGCCGAGCTTGATTTAATGCCCGAAGGAATCGCCAACGTGGTGCGCGACTTCATTGGACTGCCGCATGGAGTACGCCATCTTGTGTCATTCTGAGAAGAGTGTTGTGGCAAGGGGGTCAAGAGACTATTTTTGCGCTCCCTTTTCACAAGAGGGCGTTGATTCCGTAGCTCAGTTGGTAGAGCATCTGACTTTTAATCAGAGGGTCTTGGGTTCGAGTCCCAACGGAATCACAAACTTTTCGCGAGGCCGCTTCCAGAGTGGTTTCTTCTGAAAAGCAGAATATCAGCGTGGGGAGTTTTTAGTCAAGAGGCGAGGGTGGCCCCCGCGAAATCATGTACGATCATTTGAGGCCAAGTCCCGTGCGACTGTACCATACCCAACCCCGTCAGATCCGGAAGGAAGCAGCGGTCAGTATAGGTGCAGTGTGATACGGATCAGCTTGGCCTCTTTTTCTTTTTCTCACGTCACGTAAGCAACACTACTGCATATTTCCATTGTGACATTGATGCGGCCCGCACGCGCACACGACCGTCACGGATTGCCCAGGCTCTGACTATCTAACTCTCTCTCTCTCTCTTTGCAGCCCGAACAATCCTTGCCGAAGTTTTCCAACCGCGCGCTGTTAGGATGAACGCCGATGCTACTGTTGGAAAGAATAAGTACGCGAAAACCTGCATTCCCAACTGCTACCGCCCGTCGCGGCTGAACGCCTGCCGACTTGTGCTGCAACTGCCAGATGGATGCAACAGAACATGTTTGTTTTCGGTGGAAGTCTCTCTGTTGGATTTCCGCCAACCCGAATAGCTACGCTGGTTCCGCTTGCTTCTTCTTCCTAACCTTCCCGCACGGCGATCCCCCATCGGCATGTCACGCCCAACAACGCCGATCCATGAAAAAAGAGATCATTATCAACGCAACCGCCACCGAGCTGCGCGTTGCGATTAACGAAGACGACCGCCTTGCCGAAATCTTCCTTGATGTCCCCGACAAACAACGCCACGTTGGCTCCGTTTTTTTAGGCCGCGTCCAGCGAATCGTCCAGGGGATGAACGCCGCGTTTATTGACATCGGCGAGGAGCAAGATGCCTTCCTCCATTTCTCCGATGCCGCCAACGCCATGGATGAGTACAAAGATGCCATGGATGACGACGACGACGACCTGATTGATGAGGAAGCCGAGGATGCCCTTGAAGCCGCCGAAGCCGCCAAACAAGCCGCATCCGCCACACCCCAATTGCCAAGCGGAGATCAGCCGCCAGCAGCCCCCACGCGAACCAATCAGCCAGCCCCAACTGCCGACCGACGCGGGCAGCAACAACAGCAACCGCAACAACAGCGTGGCCAACAGCAGCAGCGTGGCCAGCAGCCGCAGCAAGCTCAATCCAAACCGCAACCTTCTTCGCAAGCTCCAGCTGGCGGGCAACGCCAACAACCGCAGCAACAGGGCCAGCCGGCACAAGCGGGGAATGCCCAGCAGCCCCCAAAACAGCCCCAGCAATCAACCCAGAAATCAACCCAGCAGCAACCACGCCAGCAAACAACGCAGGGCGGGGGGGGAAGCTCCCAACAGCAACAACGCCAACCCGGAACCGAGCCGAAGCAGCAGCAGGGAAGACCACAACAGCAATCCGCCCAACAACGCGGCGGCCAGCAACAGGGTGGCCAACAACAGGGTGGCCAGCAACGTGGCGGTCAGCAACAGGGAACGCCACCAACCGCCAAGCAGCTCCAACAGGGTGAGCCGCGGCAAGCTCAGCCAAGCAACCCACAACAACAGGGAAGACCCCAGCAGGGACAGCCAGCCCAGCAACAACGCCAGCAGCAGCAGAACCCACAGCAGCGGCGGCCAGATGGAGTAAGCCCCAGCAGCCCCAGCGGACGACCACAACCTCAGGCGCAACGCCCGCACCAGGGGGGGAAGCCGCAGCAACAACCCACGCCAGCCGCCCGACTTGCTGAAAGCCGTGACCCCGCCGAGCTTGAAGCCAAGATTGCGTTAGATGCAGCTCAGTCGGAAGAAGCAATCGTGCAAGAAGCTACCGCGCCCGCCACTGCTTCACCGGATGCCGCCCAACAATCGGAAGGGAAAAAGAAAAAACGCCGCCGTGGCCGCCGTGGCCGGGGTCACGGGAAGGGGCCGGACGGCGAATCAACGCCGGGAATGGATTCCGATTTTGAGGGGGATGATGGAGATGATGAGGATAGCAGCCCGGAGGATACTCCACCCGTCCAGCCAGCACGCCAACCGGCAACTCCGCCGGTTGCCACGCCCGTTGCCGAAGCCGCTGCGCCAGCTTCAGCATCCGAAAAACGCCGTGCCGGGCGGCCAGCAAAACGCCCAGCCGCGCCAGCCAAGCCAGCCAGCGGAGCACAGGCGCAGTTGTTTGCCGAGCCAGCCAAATCCGCACCCGAAACCGCACCCCAGCCAGCCACCCCGGAAGCCGCGCCAGTTCCGCAAAAACGGCGCGCAACCCGCAAAGCAGTTGCTGCGCCAGCCCAGACTCCATCTGCGGTTGAACCAGCCGCAACTACTTCGACGGAGGCTGCTTCTTCCGAACCAGCCAAACCCCAAAAAGCTGCTGCAAGCCGGAAAAAAGCATCGGCCACAAAGGCCGATGCAAGCACCGAAGGTGAGGTAGGCCAGCCGCCGCAAACCGCACCCGCCCTCGAACCAAGCGTAGATTCCGCGCCAAAAAAAGCTGCGCCAAAGCGGCCGGCAACCAAGCGCGCCACAACCAAAAAATCTTCCACTGACCCTTCGGCAGATAGCTCCACCAAGAAATCGGGATCGGGCGGGGTGATGGATGCCAAGCTCCCAACTTTCCAAACCAAACGGAGCGGTGAGGTAACGATTGCGTTGGAGCGGGGCCAGGATATTTTGGTGCAAGTCACCCGCGAATCCTACGCCAGCAAAGGGGTGCGCGTCACCACCAAAGTGACCCTTGCCGGGCGGTTTTTGGTGCTGCTTCCGTTGGAGCCAGCCATTGGGGTTTCCCGCAAAATTATGAGCGTGAAGGAGCGGCGGCGGCTGCGCCGGATTGCACGCAGCATCCTGCCGGAAGGGCATGGCTGCATCATCCGAACCGTGGCCCAGGACAAGGACGAAGAGCTGATCCGAAGCGACCTGCAAAAGCAGATTGAGACGTGGCAACTGATCGAGCAACGGGTGAAAGCCGGGCAGAAGCCGGGGCTGATCTACAAGGAGCAATCCATTGCCGCCACCGTCATGCGCGACCTGTTCACCCCCGACATCACCCGCGTGGTGATTGACAGCAAATCGCTCCACAAAGCAATCCGCGAATACGTGGAGTGGGCCGCCCCGGCGTTGGCCGAAAAAATAGAGTTGTACAGCGGCGAATCCCCAATCTTTGAAGCCTACGGAATCGAGCGCGAGCTTGAGAAGATGATGTTCGACCGCAAGGTCTATCTCCCTTCCGGGGGGTACATCATCCTTGAGCAAACCGAGGCGATGATGGTGATTGACGTGAACAGCGGGCGATACGCCGGAAACAAGGAGCAGGAGCTGAACTCGCTGAAAACCAACATCGAGGCCGCGCGCGAGATTGCCCGGCAGATTCGTCTGCGCGACATTGGCGGGCTGCTGGTGGTAGATTTCATTGACTTGTACGAGGAGAAGAACCGCAAGAAGGTCTATGATGAATTGAAAAACCATCTGCGCCGCGACCGCGCAAAATCGGTGGTGCTGCCGATGACCCAATTCGGACTGGTCCAGATGACCCGCCAGCGTGTTCGCCAGCAGGTCCTTCAGACACTGTCGGAAGGATGCCCCACCTGTGCCGGAAGCGGATTGGTTCCCAGCAAAAGCACCGTTGCACGGAAGATTGAACGCTGGTTGTTCTGCTTCAAGGAGACCTCGCGTGAGTTCCGGCTGACCCTTGCGGCGCATCCATCGGTGATCAGCTACCTGACCGAAGGCTCCGTAAGCCGCCTGACGCAGCTCATGCTGAAGCACTTCGTCCGCATCAAGGTCATCCCGAACGATTCCCTTCCGGTAGATCAATTCCAGTTCTTCTCTGTCCGCCAGCAGATTGACATCACGGAAAAATATATGCCGAAAGAATAGAGGGAGTCGGGGATCGGGGGACGGGGATCGGAGGTCGGGGATTGGTAGTCAGTTTTTCATTACCCCGCGCTTCAGCGCGGGGGGCGCAGCGACTCACTTTTATACTCCAAACAGAATGGTTTGCGAAAAACCTAGTCGTTGTCATTCCCGCGAAAGCGGGAATCCATACCATACATAGCTGAGTAGAGTTTCGCAAACCAATTTCATCCGAGTATACTCTCATCCTTTTTTTGCTTTGGCTCCCTCTCCCACCTGACGAACGGGAGGCAATCAGTAGCATCACCCGATTGGGAGAGGGCGGGGGGTGAGGGCAGGCAGTGAAGGCGGCTGTTTTCGGTGGCTCCACTCATACTTCGACGGGGCTCAGCATGAGCGGAGGGCCACATTCGCTGGCAACTCCATCACCCTCTTCAATTCGGCATTTGACATTCGACATTCCGAATGAGCGGAGGGCTGGGTTCGCGGGTGAGGGCAGGCAGTGAAGGCGGCTGTTTTCGGTGGCTCCACTCATACTTCGACGGGGTTCAGCATGAGCGGAGGGCCACATTCGCTGGCAACTCCATCACCCTCTTCAATTCGGCATTTGACATTCGACATTCGACATTCGACATTCCGAACATTTCATGCTTCAACGCACACTCACGATACTTGGCTCAACCGGCTCGATTGGGACGCAGACGCTGGACGTTGTGCGGAGCAATCCCGAGCGGTACCGCGTCGGCTATCTGACAACCAACCAGCGTGGCCAACTGCTGGCCGAACAGATTCGGGAGTTTAGCCCAACCGGCGTTGTGGTGTTCGATCCGGTTGTTGCCCAAGAAATCCGTGGTGAGTTCGGCGCGCAGGTGGAGGTGCTGGAAGGTGAGGAAGGAGCTTGCACGGTGGCTTCGCGTCCTGAAGTAGATATTGTGGTGAGCGCGTTGGTGGGATTTGCCGGGGTGGGGCCAACAATCGCGGCAATCCAGCAGGGGAAACGGATTGCGCTGGCAAACAAGGAGACGCTGGTTGCTGCCGGCGAACTGATCACACGTTTGCTGAAACAGCACAACGCCGAACTGATCCCCGTTGACAGCGAACACAGCGCGATTCACCAATGCTTGGTTGGGGAATCGCCAGCCGAGATTGAGCAACTGATCTTGACCGCAAGCGGCGGCCCGTTCCGCGAGCTTCCTGCCGAGCAGTTCGCGGCAATCACCCCCGACCAGGCATTGCGCCACCCGAACTGGAGCATGGGGCCAAAAATCACCATTGACTCGGCAACGCTGATGAACAAAGGGTTGGAGGTGATGGAGGCCCGGTGGCTGTTCGATGTTCCGCCGGAAAACATCGGCGTGGTGGTTCATCCGCAATCTATCATCCACTCCATGGTGCAGTTTGTTGATGGCTCGGTGAAAGCCCAGCTTGGATTGCCCGATATGCGGTTGCCAATCCAGTACGCGCTTGGCTGGCCCGAACGGATACCGAACGATTATCAACGGCTGAGCCTTCCGCGGCTGCAATCGCTGACGTTTTCCGAGCCTGATCTGCAGCGGTTTCCCTGCTTGCAACTTGCGTTCGATGCCTTGCGTCGCGGCGGAACGGCTCCGGCAATTTTGAATGCCGCCAACGAAGTTGCGGTTGCCCAATTCCTTGATGGCCAGCTTCGCTTCACCGACATTCCGCGTTGCATCGAACGTGCGTTGGAGCGCGCAGAAATCGTAGATTCACCGACGTTGGAAGACATCCTTGCCGCCGATGCACGAACGCGCAAGGATGTACGTCGGGAAGCATCCAGTACTCATTAACCATTCAGTTTCTTCTACCATCGCAACTATGCTTCAGGTCATCGGTGAGGTCCTAATCTATGCCGTAGCGTTCATCCTGCTGATCGGCATTTTGGTGTTTGTGCATGAGCTTGGCCACTTCCTGGCCGCCCGCTGGACGGGGATGCGCGCAAACGTTTTTGCAATCGGAATGGGGCCGCGTTTGTTCGGATGGAACAAGCGCAACGGCTTCACCTTCGGCAAGCTGCCAGAAGATTTTGAGCTGGGGGACGACACCGACTACCGAATCGCGGCATTCCCCATTGGCGGCTACGTGAAAATTTCGGGGATGGTGGATGAAAGCATGGACACCGACTACGCCAAAACCGAGCCGCAGCCGTACGAGTTCCGCTCCAAAAACGCTTGGCAAAAAGCGTTCGTGATCTCGGCCGGGGTGATTATGAATATCCTGCTGGCGATTGTGGTGTTTGGCGGGCTGAATTGGCTTGCTCCGAAGGAGCTTCAGGCCACCTCCAAAGTCGGCCCGCTTCCAACTGATTCCACCGGCGTGGCGTTTGACGCTGGCTTGCGCCCGGGCGACAGCATCGTGGCGGTGAACGGGCGGAAGATTGCGACCTTCGATGAGATTGACCGAATCATCTACAACGACTCCGCCGACAGCGACATCACGCTGAGCGTGAACCGCAACGGCGCGCCGCAGCAGTTCACCATCCGCCGTCTGGACATCCGTCCGTTCAGCAACGACAACCGTACCTCCATCATTCCGATTCCGGCCTACACCTCGGTGAAAATTAACGGAATCGCCGAAGGAATGCCAGCTGCCGCAGCAGGGTTCCAACCGAACGACAGCGTTATTGCCGTTGATGGCCAGCCAATCCATGCTTCGTTCCAGTTTTCCAGCTATCTATCGCTTCATAAAAATCAAGAAGTCACCGTCACGATTGGGCGCGGAACGGAGGTGATAGAAAAGCAGGTGAAAAGTGACACAGGGGGGAAGATCGGGGTGATATTGGGGACAACCTACGACGGCCCAAAACAGATTCGGACTATGGGTTTTGGCCAGGCGTTTGGGCAATCCATCAGCCAGGTCCAGAATGTTGTTGGGGGTATTTTTGGGATGATCGGCAAGCTATTTTCCGGGCAAGCTCGGCTGAAAGATTCCGTGGGCGGCCCGGTTGCCATTGCTGATTTCGCCAAAGAAGCCTTCACCTTGGGGATTGATAAATTCCTCTATCTGCTCGCGCTCCTCTCCATTTCCCTTGCCGTGATGAACATCCTTCCGGTTCCGGCTCTTGACGGCGGCCACTTGGTGTTCATCATCGTCGAAGCAATCATCCGCCGCGAAGTCCCGCTGAAAGTTCGCATGGCGTTTCAGCAAGCCGGATTTGTTCTGCTGCTCATCTTCATGGCCTACGTCATTTTTAATGACATTGCTAGAAGGATATGAGAAGAGTGAAATGTGAAGAGTGAAGAGTGAAATGAGAAGAGCGAAATGTGAAGAGTGAGTCAACATCATTATCATCTCAAACCATGCGCATTCTTGTCACCAACGACGACGGCATTGACTCACCCGGGATTTACGCGCTTGCTCAGGCGCTGCAGGGGGTGGGTGAGGTAACGGTTGTTGCCCCAAACCAGCAGCAATCGGCGGTGGGGCACGCGCTGACGGTTGCAGTGCCGTTGCGGGTGCATCCGTACGAGCGGAACGGCAAGCCGTTTGGCCACGCCGTCACCGGAACCCCAGCCGACTGCGTGAAACTGGCGCTGGATGCCATCCTTCCCGAACGCCCCGATATTGTGGTCAGTGGAATCAACCACGGGCGGAACACTGCTGTGTCGCTGATCTACTCCGGCACGGTCAGCGCGGCAACCGAAGGGACGTTGCTGGGCATTCCGTCCATCGCTATCTCGCTCGATAATTTCTCGCTGGATGCTGACTTCACCCATGCTGCCGAAGTGGCCGCGTGGCTTGTGCCGATCCTTCACCAGCACCACCTACCGCGTGGCGTTTTGCTGAACGTCAACGTGCCGGCAATCCCCCGCGACCAAATCAAAGGGGTGCGGATTGCCGAGCAAGGGAGTGGGTTCTGGAACGACCGTTACGAAGTCCGGCACGACCCCATGGGCCGCCCCTACTACTGGCTAACCGGAAGCTACATCCCCGACGGCCACAGCGGAAGCGATGACCAGTTGCTCACCGAAGGCTACGTCACTATCACCCCAATCCACTACCGCCTAACCGACCACACGATGCTGGAGGAATTACGGACCTGGGGGATTGAGGGGAAGGGGGGAGCGTAAAGGGGAGATTCGGGGGCGGCGGGTTAGCTAGCAAACCAATGCCCCGTCATCGCCCCGACGGGTCGGGGTCTTCGACAGGGAGTCTTCGACGAAGCACCGCGAAGCAGCGGCGCAAGCCCATCTCGCGGGTTTCTGGGAGAGTATCGGACACACTGCCACACGCCAGATCGCCACGTCGCTCAACGTTCCTCGCGATGACGGTGCTTCGCCTTTCGGTGGCTCCACTCATACTTCGACGTGGCTCAGCATAAGCGGAGGGCTGGGTTCGCGGTGGTGGGGGAGAACGATAGGAGTTGTTCCCATTCTTAGCCCCGAATGGGGCGATACTCTCACATAGCCCAGCGGCGCAAGCCCTGGGAACATCGCCAACATCAACAACCCACAGCCCCGGATGGGGCGACAGAGTTCATCCGCACCAGCCATTCTTCCGCCCGCTACGGGGCTATCCAACCGAAATGTTTTCACAATCCCCAAGGCTTACGCCATTGGGCTAAGCTGGCTGTCGCCCCATTCGGGGCTTTTGTTGACTTCCCGGTTCGGTGGCTCCGCTTCATACTTCGACGGGGCTCAGCATGAGCGGAGGGTGGGATTTGGTGGAAACTCCAAGATTTTTCATTCGGCATTCGACATTCGGCATTCCGGTGGCTTCTATTTCCTCTCCCCCATCACCCCCCTTACTCCTTCTATGACATCCTTCAGCGGAATAGTGGAAAGTTCCTGATCGGGGCCTGGCATCAGCACACATTGGCGATCCGATAGCGGGCCGAAGGTGGCCAAGTTTTCTCGGTTCGGCGGGTACAGCCCCACCACGGGGCGGTTAAATGCCGAGGCGATATGGACGATGGAGGTGTCGGGGCTAACAACCGCACGGCTTCGGGCAACGATTGCCGCCGCGTCCAAAATGGTGTTGGTGGTGACGGGGCGGGCTTGGCGGCTGGTGGAGCAGATATTGTCGGCATGATGCCGATCCTCGGGCGATGACATCACCGCCACGCTGTACTTCTTGCTCACCTCCGCAATCAATTCTTCCCAATGCTCCAGCCCCCAATAGCGCGATGTTGAGCCAGCAGAAATGTTGATGGTGATTGCCCCATGCTCGCCAGGAAGCATCTGGCCATCGGCCACCCGCAGCGATTCGGTTGGGACCCCAAGCGACGGGCGGCGCGCAAAGGTTTTTTCGGGATGGAGTAGCTGCAACGGGCGAAGCATTCGCTCAACGTAATGCCGTGGCTGGTCCGGCGGCTCGAACGTTGCATCGAACGTCTCGCGCCCGCCATTTGCGCGGCATCCAACCCGATACTGGGCGCGAATAAACTCGGCAATAATCCGGCTTGTTGATGAGCGGTGATCCTTGGGGTCAATGAACAGATCGAACGATTTCCGGTGAAGCCGCCGCGCAAGCGTTGGCAACTGCAGAATGCCGAACGGAACCGCAATCACCGAATCCACCGAAGGGTGATGTTCGGCAATCAGCGCGGAGTGATCCAGAGTAATCACCGTTAGTTTTGACCCCGGCCAGCACTCCTTCACCGCACGAAATAGCGGCGTTGTCAGGATCATATCCCCCAGCCGTCCAAGCTGAAGAATGGCGATGGTGGTGGGGGGGGAGAGGGGGAGTTGGCTCACAAGAATTGCTTCGCTGAGAATGAATGAGTTATTTCACCAGCATCATCTGCCGGGTTTTGGTCCAGTGCCCGCTCCGCAGCCGGTAGTAGTACAGCCCGCTTGGGAATCCGGTGGCATCCCACGTTACCGAGTACTCCCCCGGCTGCAAGTGTTGATCCACAAGCCGCGCAACCATTCTTCCGGAAACGTCCAGAATCTCCAACTCAGTCCTTCCATCCAACCCGATTGAAAAATGGAGTTCGGTGGTTGGATTGAACGGGTTCGGGTGATTTTGATCGAGCGCGTAATCCGCCGGCCCGCCTTCAATCAGCCGCAGGCTTAGCCCGCAAAGCGAATCGAGCCGTAGCAGCCCCGGCGATGCCACCACCTCCACACAATTCCCCGCGTTCAGTTCCAGCAGGAAGGGGAGTTCGGAAAAAAGGATATCGCTGACGAAGCCCCGAACATGAAGGCCAAGCAATCGCCCTGCTCCGTTCAGATACGTTCCGTTTGGCGCGGTCATTCGCACACGCACGGTGCCGGGGATGCTGCCGTTTTGATCCAGCGTCCAATTCTCCACCAAGGATTTTTGGCTCACCAGATTGTTCAGCCTCAGCAGCGATTGGTTGTAGTTCAGAATCAACTCCACTTCTTGCAGCTGCAAGGAATCCAACGCTTCATCAAGCAGAATCGGGATGGTGATGGTGTCGCCCGGGGTGACGCGAAGGTCGCGGGGGATATGCGCCGCAAACTGCCGCACCGCTCGGCTGACCGTCACCGTCACCGAATCGCCCCCCACGCAGCCGTTGGCGGTGGTGACGCTCAGGTGGTAGGTTGTGGATTCCGTCGGGGTTGCGATTGGGGTTGGGCAATCGCTGCAACTAAGGCCAGCGGTGGGTTGCCAGCGGTAGGTTGGATTTGTTCCGGCTGAATCAATTACGGTGATGAGCGGGAGCGACTGGCCGATGCAGATCGTGGTATCCAACCCAGCATCCACCACCGGAATACTCCCCGCGCTGATGTTGAGTGTGTCCGACACTCCGAAGCAGCCGTTGCTTCCCCGCACACGAACCCAATACTCCCCGGCGGACGCAGCCGTGATCTGCGGCGTTGTTTCCCCGGTGGACCACAGATATTCGCCGAACGTTCCATCCGGAGTAATCACCGCGCTTCCACCGGCACAGATGATGGGGGAGGGGGCTGCAGAAAGTTTTGGAGTTGGCGGCGGAAGGTAGCTGACCACCACCGGGCGCGAAGTCCCACGGCAGCCGTTGGCATCGGTGATGGTGACGGTGTAGGGGCCGGCGGCTTTGGCCATAATCACCCGCGTGGTTTCGCCGGTGGACCAAAGGAATGCGCGGTAATTGCTTCCGGCATCCAACATCACGCTATCCCCCTGGCAAAAATCGGCGCGGCCTGCTTGGATGATGATCGGAATCATCGGCGTGTTCATCGTCACGGTTGCGGTGTCGGAAAGGCCGTTGCAGCCGCCATCGCCCCAGACGTGAACAAAGTATTTCCCGGCTTGCGTCACCGCAATCGTTTTTGTGATTTCGCCGGTGGACCACTGATAGCGGGTGTATGGCCCGCCGGCATCTAACTGAATGGTGTCCCCGGGGCAAAGCATCAGCCGGCCCGATGGAGTAAGGCGTGGAGTAAGTTTATCGTTGATAATCACCTCCACCGTATCTGAGCTTCCCGAGCAGTTGCCCCGGTTGGTGGCCACCGCCCAGTATCGCCCGGGCTGGCTAACGGTGATGGAGTTCCCCGTTTCCCCCGTGGACCACTGGACAAGGATAATTTCAGGATCGTTGGCGATGCTGAGCGTGGTGGATTGGCCGCTGCAAAGGCTTACGGCCGGCCCCGGCGTAATCGTCGGTTTTGGGGAAGCTCCAACCGTGACGTTGATTGTGTCGGAGGAGCCATCGCAACCGTTGGAATCTACCACGGCGGCCCAGTATTTCCCCGGTGCCGTGACGGTGATCGTTGGGGTGACTTCCCCCGTGGACCAGCGGTAGCTTCGCATCGGGCGGTCCAGGGATAGTTGCAGCGATTGGCCATTGCAGAGTGGGTTCCGTCCGTTCAGTTTCAGCCGGGGAGCCGGGCGGTCGTAAACATTGAACTCCACCGTGGCAAACGTTTGGTTGCAGGCCGGAAGCGGAAGGTCCAGCGTGTATTTCCCCGGCTTGCGTGCGGTGATGGTTCGTGAGGTTTCGCCGGTGGACCAGTTGTAGGCGTTGAACCCAGCCGGGCCGGTCAGCAGCACCCCGCCGGGGCGGAAGCAAAACGATGAGGGATTGTTGGAGGTGATGGCAATCGGGCGGAAGGTCCATTGAAGGATGTCGTGAATTTCCCAGGCAGACCCGGTTGCCGAAACCAGCCCAACCCAAGCGCGCCCATTATCCAACACAAGGCGTTTGGAAAGATCTACCGAAATTTCCAGCAGCGGGCGGTCGCAGCGGTCCAGATAGACCTTCATCATCCCCGGTGTGTACTCAATAATGGCGGTGTGGATACCGCCGTCGGAAAGATTGCGCGGGGCATCGGCTTGGCCCAGGGTGAAGGCTTGGGTGGAGTAATTTTGCTGGAATCCGTTGCTGTTGATGGCCACGTGGTTGCTGCTGATGTCGTACGCGCCGCCGTTGTGGTAGGTGTCGAACTCCACCGCAAGGCTGTTCGGAATTCCGGCGTAGCCGATGTTTCCGCCGTCGTATCCTTCTGCATTATCGGCGGCGTTTTGGATCACGAACGCAACTCCATCGCCACCATTTAGCCCGTTGGCATCGGGGATTCCGCCGGTGTCAATCATCCTGAATTGGAACATCGTCACGAACCCGCTGGCAACATCTTGGCGTTGCTGCCGCCAGACTGCCCCAACTTCCCCCTGTTTCGCTTCGGTAAGCCGCAAAGCCCCCCCCACCAACTGTGCCGATCCCACCGGAACCAGCCCCGAAAACGAAGCAAACCCTGGATAGTCGAACTGCGCCAACGCGGGCGTGGTTGATAACATCAACAACAGAAGGATGTGAGGTCGTAGTCGTTGCATGAAAGGATGGTTGCAGAGAGAGAGAGGTCTGGCGCACGTGTGCCGTCACCTAAACACAGCACCGACGGAAAGGCTACAAAAGGGAAGGGGAATTGCACACTCTACTCACACTCCTCAAATTCTTAGCCCCAGATGGGGCGGTACTCCCGTAGCCCAGCGGCGTAAGCCCTGGGAGAGCAGTACCACCAATAACAACCCTTAGCCCCGGATGGGGCGGCAGAATTCCTCTGCATCCGCCATGCTTCCGCCCACTACGGGGCTACGGAGTCGGAAGTATCTGGGATCAATCCCAAGGCTTACGCCGTTGGGCTAACGTCTATCGCCCCATACGGGGCTTTGGATACAACACCGCGATGGCAAACGGGAGTGAGGGGCGAACTCACCCCGGCTCAACGCTTGCTTCCCGCTTCACCCCAACATACATGGCATGGGCAAGGCCGGTGGCTTGATCCCGTTCGGCAAGGGATTTGTGGAGCGGGATCGGTGCGGTTCCTCGCTTCTGGAATTGCGCCGCTACCATTTCCCCCGCGCTCACCAGCCGCGCAACCCCAGCAACAACGTGGGCGATTGCGTTGGTGGCATGGCTTGGCCGGTTCCCTTTTGCGATCACCTCGGCAACTGCATCGGCTATGCTGACGGTCCGCAGCCACCGAACTTGGAAGCCGGAACGCCCAGCGTAGCGTTCAAGATGATGCGAGGTGAGAAGGTGAGTAAGCCCGGCCCCGCGCTGCGTCATCCAGGCACGCCGCCAGAAAGTGGCAACCAGCGATGCAGAATTATCGGCCAGCAGCAGAAGGTCCCGCTCCGGTTTCAGCCACAGCCGCGCTTTTTGCAGAAGAAGGGAAGGGGGGATTGGCTGCGCGGTGATGTCGGCCACAATCAGATCGAACAGATCGGGGATAAATGCGGCTTGCTCAATCGAAAGAACGTGCCGAATCACGCCGCGTGGTGCTGGCGTTTCCGATTCGGTCAGAAGGTGAATTGTCAGGTTCTTGTTGCTGGTAAGGCTGTTGGCAAGTTGCGGAGCCGTTGGGCCAACCAGCAAGATGGTGGCTTGTTCGGTGCTGATTTTTTTTAGATGACTTCTTAGGCTCCGCTCCAATATCACAGCCCGTTTTTGGCTGGCTGATGGAATTGTGCACTGCGTGCGCAAGGTGTCAAGCCGAACCAGACGGCAGGTTTGGCAACGGTGCGCGCTTTCACCCCCAACGGTGACGGCCTGGAAATGGAAGCCGCCACACAGGTCGCAGGGGGGAAGGAATCGGAGATGTTCAGGATTGTTCTTCATCGAATCTGTTCTTCATCGAATCTGTTCTTCATCGAATCTGTTCTTCATCGAAGCAGCATTGTGATTGCTACGCAGTTTTTTTCTCAAGGAGCGATTAGCGACGTGGCACCGCCAAGCAGCAGCGAAGCCCATCTTGCGCCCAGCAGTGTGCCCGATGCTCTCACAGCAATCCGCGAGATCGCTTCGTCGAAGACTCCTCGCGATGACGGTGCGTGAGTTTTGGAGTACGATCCCTTGATTCGTGCAAACCAATCTCATTGGGGAATATTTGGCATTCGACATTCGCCATTTCCGTCACTCTTCTATTCGACACTCGACATTTGACATTCGGCATTCCCAACATCAGTCGGTGATTGTCATCTCCTCCATTCCGCCAGTGCCGCGCACTTCTTGATAATACATCAGCGAGGCCATTGTTGGCAATGCCGTCCACCGGCCCGGGATTTGGGCGCGAAGGATGTAGCTGAACTCATACTCACGCGCATCCATTTCGCGGGCGAAGAAGGCGACTTTCTCATCGCGGATTTCGCGCCCGCTGAACCACCAGTACCACCCCCAGATGTTGTGCTGGCGGCGGTAGGCTTCGTCGTAATCCCGCTCGCCCGGGATGGTGTAGCCGTCGGTGTTGGCAACAACTTCGCAGCCGGCGGGGATTGGCGATTCCACCATGCAGAATTGCGAAAGCTGGTCGGGGCGGACTTTCACTTTCACCAGCAACTCATCCCCACTTTTTGCGGTTCCGCCAAACGCCCGTTTTTGATAGATGTATTTCTCACCCACTTTCTCTTTGCTCAGCAAGTAGTACTGGCGGCTGACGTGGAACCCGGCACTGCTGGAAACCACGTTGGGCCCTGTGGCAAAGTAGTTCAGCCGTGCCGCGCCAAACATGGAGCCATTCCCCGATTTCTGGAACGTGATGGTGTTGGTTCCGCTTCGCAGTAGTTCTTGCGGGACCTTCACCCTGACGGCTTCTTTGAATAAATCAGCGCGGGTGATGCGCCCGCTGAATGCTTGGCTGCCGTTGACGTTCACGGTGAGTGTGTAGTCGGGTGAAAGATCGTTCGTGAGCTTCAAGTAGTCGGTCAGCGCGTAGATGACGGTTGCGGTCTGGCGCGTGTTGTGCCAGCCGTCGTCGCGGCGGCGGGAAAGAAGCCAGCGGACGGTTCCATCCACCGCTTCGGTGCGGCCACGCAAGGCAAGAATGGCTTTTACTGCGAACGCCGATGCCTCAACGTCATCGTTTGCCCAGGAGTAGGGGCGCGATTCGCTTTGCCAGAAGACAAGGTTTCCGCTGGTGGATTTTCCTTGCTCCAACCGGTCGGCCAATCCCCGCGCAAGTGTGGTTTCCCCCTGGTAGCTGCTTGCCAGCGCAAGCAGTGCCAGCGTGTAGTTGTTGATGCGGGTGTTGGCCGCAAGCTCGGTAATTCTGTCAATAATTTCCCGATGGGGTTGCCCACGGTTGATGTAGGCCGCCACGTACAGCATGTATCCCTGCTCGGTCCAGGTCATTGGGTCCTTTGCGGAATTGCGCCCTTTCTCAATCTGCTCGTTCAGCGCGGTGAGTCCGCTCAGGTAGCGGTCGTCTATCACCGGGTAGCCGGCTTGTTTGGCGATTGTTAGGCCGTACATCACGTAGGCGGTCATGTACGGGTGGGTTTCGTCGTTCTCCCACCAGCCCCAGCCGCCGTCGTTGTGCTGGAATCCGTAGAGTTTTGCAAGCGATTTACTCACCATCTTCGGCAAAACTTCCTGCTTCTTGGGGTCCAGCGAAAGGTTGAAATCCTTCAGCAGTTGCGCCACAACAATGGTTGGCAGGAACCGGCTCATGGTTTGCTCCACGCAGCCGTACGGGTAGCCGATCAGTTGATCCAACGAGCCGATGATGGAGCTTGCCGCCGAGGGTGAGATCGTCACGTAGGCTTCGCCGGTTCCGGGTTGGGCAGATTCCGGCATGGTGAGATTGACTGTTCGTGTGCCGTTGGCTTCGGGGATTTCGGTGATTCCGCCGTCGCCAGCTTTCACCCCGCGCGGGATCACCGGAACCGATAGCTCCATTGCGTCCGATTCCTCGTTGGTCAGTGCCTTCACCGTCAGTTTGGCGGTGCCGATGTTGGCTGGGGATACTTTCCAATCAATCCGCTGCTCGCCGTTTGCGGGGATGGTGATAGTCCGTTGGCGGTCGGCAAGGGTCACGTTCTCGCCGGCGAACTCCACTTTCGCCACTTTTTCCCCTTTCAGGTAGTTGTGGATTGTTGTGGCAATCACCATCTGATCCCCTTGGACCATGAACCGTGGGGTTTCCATCCGGACCAGCAGCTCTTTTCGGGAAATCACCCGGGCAACGGTTTGGCCAACGGCAGTGTTGGCGGTGATGCCGCGTGCGGTGATTCGCCACGTTGTCAGGTTGTCGGGGAACTCCACATTCAGCACGGCGCGCCCATCGCTTCCGGTGCGGGCCGATGGAGTCCAGAACATCATATCCTTAAAATTCCGGCGGACGGCTGGCTGCACAAACATCTCACCTTTCACATCGCCGTAAGCAATGTTGTGGCGGCCACGGTCGGCGGTTTGCTTGTAGCTGCGGGCTTCGCCAAAAAGATCATCCCCCCGTGCGGTGCGGGCGGCGCGGGCATCGCCGTAGAAGGAGAAGTCGAGCGAGGCGGAGGTCCAGACGCTGCTCCAACGTGGGCCGTAAAAGAATCGTTGAATATCGGGGGCCGATTCCGGGCGGATGGAGTAAATCGCTTCATCCACCATCCCCAACGCAACATCCACGTTGCTGACCGGGGATCCGTTTTCGTCCACGGCGCGAACCGTGACGCTGCCATGGTCGCCGGGGCGGTATTGCGTTTTGTCGGTCTCCACCAGCAACCGTATCAGCTTGCCGCGTGGGACTACGGTGATGCGGCGGCTTTCGGTGTAGAGTTGGTCGTTCACTAATGCCGTGGCTTCCAGGAAGAACATCGGCGCGTGCTGATCTTGGATGGTGAGGTGAACAACCGCAGAGTTTGTGGAAAGCCGTTCCACCTGTTTGGTGAGGATGTTGTTGGCTTCGCTGGTAATCAGCGCATCAATCCCGGCGGCTGGCATAATCACCAGCGCGTTCATGGTTTCCCCTGGCTGGTAGGATTCTTTGTCGGGGATAATCTGGATGTCGCTTGCCCCTTCGCGGTACCAGTTGGCGTAGCTTTCATCACTGATGTAAATGTAGTCGCTCTCGCTGATATCGGCCCCGCGTTCATCCCGTGCGGTGACGGTGATTTTCAGGTAGCCAGGCTTTGTGGCGTTGTAGGTGATTGTTCCGTTCCCGTCGCTTTCGGTTTCGCCGGTTCCGCTCCAGATATTTTGCTCGCGGCGGTCGTAGCGGTAGTTGGCAACGCCGTCGGTGCTGTCGGTAAAGACGCGATCCCAGGAGATTTGGGTGACGCTTACGCGAAGGTCGGTTCCAACCGGCTTATCGCCGTCGAACGTTGCGGCTTTCACGGAAATGGAGGCTTCATCACCCGTGCGATAGACGTACTTATTTGTGCGGAGCGTCAGGTAGAACATGCCCCGCGTCACCTCCACCGATTTTGCGCCGCTGATGGAGCGGCGGCTGTTATCCACCACGTTGGCTTGGATTCGATAGACGTAATCGGCATCGGAGGAGTCATCGGTTTTGTAGCGGAAGCTGAAGCTGCCGTCGGGGGCAAGCCGCCCCGTGTCGGATTCCACCATCTCCATACGGTAGCTGTCGTAATCGCCCCCTTCCTCGTACAGATATTCCCACTCCGAACCCTTCCACCAGGGCCGCCAGTAGCGCGAACGATAGACGAAATACTCCACTTCGGCGTTGGCAACGGGGCTGCCAAAAAAGTAGTCAGCTTGGACGGTTGCGGTGATTTCATCCCCCCGTGTGTACTGCTTCCGGTCGGTGGAAACCACCACTTTGTACTCAGGCTTCTTGTATTCTTCCACCGAGAAGTTGAACCAGTAATCGTTGCTGTCAACGGTGGCTTTAATGGTGTAGTAGCCAAGCGGGATTTCGTCGGCTAAATCAAGCTGGCCATTGAATGTTCCCAGGTCGCTAAGTGCCAGGGTGTCGCGGCGGATTGCGCCGTCGTTGGCATCCTGAACCTCAATGAATACGGGGCTGGCGGTGTAGTTTTGGTACTCCCCATTCTTGGCAATTTTCCGAACAATCCCACGGTAAAAAACGCTTTGCGCCGGGCGATAGACCGGGCGGTCGGTGTGGAGATAGACCTTGTAGCGGCTGTCGCCACCATCGCTGTAGCTGTAAGGGTCGTGGATGAAGAAATTTCCATCCTTTTCCCCCATCATCACTAATTGGCGGCGGCGGTATTCCCAGTACCAGTCGTACTCTTCCTCATCGTCGCTGGCTTGGGCTATTTTGGGAAGCGGCGGAAGCTCGATATTCAACAGTCCATCGCCATCGCTTTCGTCTTCGGCAATTTTTTCGCCGCCACGCAGGCAGGTGATGGGGACATCGGGGATCTTCTGGCCGGTGCGTTTGTTCACCACCCATGTCAGCACTGCGTCATCGGATTGCTTCACCACTAATCCATATTCGCTGATAATCAATGCCGCTGTCGCCTTCTTCCCGCGAATCCTGCCTTCAATCATATACACCCCTTTTTCCCGCAGCGGTGTGTTGAGGTTTTGGTAGTGCCAGTCGCTGTCTTCTGGGGTTATCCGTTCCTCCCATTCGGCCACAAGCTCAAAGCGTTCGGCTTGCGCGGGAAGGTCCTTGTTGTTGGCAGGGGGGGCCACTGGTTTGGGGGTGTTTTGCCGGGCTTTTGTGCCGTTCAGGTCGCTTACGTCGCGCAGGGCGCGGCGGCTTTGTTCCGGCATCACGTCGCGGGCGGCGTAGCGGATGTCGCGCCGGACTTTCTCCATGCCAACCCCGATCATATCAAAGGTGTTTGGGGCTTTTGTCCCCTCCATCCGTGGGCTGTGGGGGTCCTTTTGCTCCATAAAAAACGCCACGGGATCCTTCACCCGGTACGCCCGAAGCCGGATGGTGGCCGGCCCCAACCCGTTGCTGCTAAATTGGATGCGGATGTCGGCATCGCCGGGGCCAAACACCCGTTCGGTGGAAAGGCTGAAGCTGAAAGAATTGCTGTCGGTGTTGAACGCGAATGCGGAGATAATCGCGCAAAGGATCAGCAAGCGTGTCGGGAGCGAGCGGTAGTTCATGGTGCAGCTATCAGAAGGTCAACATCAATCGTGTGTGAATTGCCAGGGGCGAACTTACGGCAAACAGGGGGAACGTGTAAAGGGGGAAGGGGGGGATATTTTTTTGCGCGCGATTCTAGATTGCGAATTGATTGTTGAAAAGTGGGGGGTGGTCAGTTGTCAGTTGTCAGTTGTCAGTTGTCAGTGGTCAGTTGTCAGTTGTCAGTGGTCAGTAGTCAGTGGTCAGTAGTCATTGGTGAGTTCCCGGCTTTGGCTCTATTTCACTCTTCACACCTCACTCTTCACTCTTCATATCTCACTCTTCGCTTCGTCTCCTATTTCCTACTTTCTCTTTTTTTCCTGCTTGGCTGCAAAAAAATCAACGTGGCAACCAATTTTCCCCGAACCGATAACCGCTTTTGGGGAAACCGACAATCGCTCCCGATACCTTTATAACGGGTGCTGCCAGTGGCTGGCGGCAGTTTCTGAGAACAGCGTGAAACCCCTAACATGACAGAGTATCAGCACAACGATCCCAAAGCCGATTCGGCAACAACAGCAATTGCACGGTGCGGGCAGTGTGGCGCGGCCGGATTCCCAGAAGACCGCTTCTGCCCCTGCTGCGGCGCGCCAATGAACCGATACTGCCCATCGTGCGGAGCCAGCATCATCCACGCGATGTCATTATTCTGCACCAACTGCGGTGCTTCGCTTCGTGGCCAGGGGGCACCCAGCGGAACCACACAACCACCAACGTAACCACAATCTACTCACACACACACATCACAACGGAAGGAGAGAACAACGATGAACAGTTGGAACAGATGGAGTATCAGTATCACGCTGGCACTGGCCGTGCTTGCCGCAAGCAGCCTACACGCCCAAACCAGCATTAGCAGCTACGTGGTTGGAAGCGGAGCCACCCGCTCGGCCGGCGGGGGAATGGTGCTGAACGGAACGCTTGGCCAAGCGGTAATCGGCCCGGCGCAAAGCAGTGCGGCGGCGGCATATCAAGGATTTTGGTACACGCTTCCGCTGCCGAAGCAATCATCAGGCGTTGAGCAGGGGAGCATGGCGGACGGAGCATCGGTAATGCTTCAGCAAAACGTGCCGAACCCGTTTAGCGGGTCCACCGAAATCACCATTGATCTGCCAACCGCCACCACCGCAGTGCTGCGGCTGTACGACGCAATGGGCCGCCAGGTGAAAACCTTGTTGGAAGGGGATCAGCCGGCAGGGGTGCAACGCATTCGTGTTGATGGAGCGGAGCTTCCGGCAGGACACTACCTTGCACGGCTAACCACCAGCACAACCCAGCAATCCATCACCATGATTGTGGTGAAATAGCCGGGGCGTTAGCAAGCATCATCCATTCGCATTCTTGAAAGCCCTGGCATTGCTGCCGGGGCTTTGGCTTTTTTCAGCTTTTGGAAGATTTTTTTGCGGCGGTGTTGCCAGATAATCGGAATCGGGGAAACAGATAATCGCTCCCGATAGATTGATAGCAGAAGATCAATCAACAACAACGCAACCGAATTTCTGCCATGAATATCACCGTTACCGCAGCACCAAACGCAACCACCCCCCGCCGCAGCAACCGCGTGCAAGTCTCCGGCTGGACCATCAACCATGTGAATATCCCGCAATCGGGGGTGTTGGGGAAGGGGAAGTAAGGAGAGTTCGTAGGGGCAAGATGTCTCAACACGCTGCCCCTACAACGCTCACCAACCGCGCTACTTGCCCACCACCGCCACCTTCGCTGAAGCCTTGTGATCCCCTTGCTGCGCTACCAGAAGGTAGATGCCGGGGCGTAGGCCGCTCAGGTCTACCTCTTGCCAGTACGCACCCGATTGCTGAATCTCGGCATCCGGCAATGCGGCAATTTGCTGGCCAAGCAGTGTGTATACTCGGCGCAAATTGGTTTGCGAAAATCTACCCAGCCAGGTGCGCTATGGATTCCCGCTTTCGCGGGAATGACAGTGATTGAATTTTTCGCAAACTACTCTGTTTGGAGTATACAAACCAAGCTGAACCGCTCCGGCTTCCCGCACCTCCAATCGCACGTTCACCCTCCCAGCTTGCGTTGGGTTCTGGATCACTGCTGCCGACAGTGCTTCGACTTCGGGTTCCGCCCCACAGTATCGGCTTGCAGAACCATGTCACGAAAATCATAAGCACGCCGGTGATTACCCCCCCCAACGGGATGAATCGTTCAGTTGCCACCAACTGGAGTACCCGCCATAGTGGTAGGTAAAGCCCATGTTGAGTTGGCGGCTGCAAATGCCCGGATGATAGACCGATTCGCCACCGATATGAAATTCATCGAATCCATAGCCGATGATTGGCGGAGGCGGCTGTTCGGTAGATTGTGGATAGACCATACCCGTAGCCAAGAGTGTGCCGAGTACGGTGATAACCGCTGCTATACGAGAGCTTCCTACCAGTTGGGAGAGTGTCCTGTTCATTGCTGCGCTCCTGTTACGGTTGTTGGTGGTACAGGTATTGTTTGTTGTTGGGTAAACTCAATCTGCTGAGAAGGGGAGTGCGGTTCTGGCGCTTGGTATTGCTCAACACCCAAGGCAGCCTCACAGCGGAATCCAACAGGATGTGGAAGACTACGAAGCCGACCACCATACGTCGGTATTTCATCCTTTGGGGGAGCTTTTAGGAAGTGAACACGACCAGCAAAGGTGACAGCATAGGAAGGAACTCCACTTCCATCTACATCACCAACTCTCACCATGGTATCCCACGGGCCGTTTGTTGTTGCGTAGAGAATATCAATCAAAGAGTCAAGGGTTCTCCCGGTGGTGTAGATGATGATATAGGGATCGGCATGGGCAACGATCTCGCTGGTGCCGTCGGTGTTTATATCACCCAAATCGAACAGGACATGTTCGGAACCGAACCATCCATCGTGCAAGGCATTCGGCAACATGATCTGTGCCCAGGGACGCAAGGGGAACCGGGCGTTGGCGCGGTCGGCACTGTCGCGGCCATCGCCGTATTGCTCCAATAGGCGTTGACCTGGCTTGCCAGCAAAGATCCGTATCCGTTGCTTCTCAAAATCTCCGCCAATTGTAATGATCTCAGGAACGTTATCTCCTGTCACATCTTGGAAAATTGTAAACCTACTCTCCGAGTTTACCATGTAAATACTCTCAACATTATTCGTGTCAGGTAATTGATTCGATCTGCCATATAGTACACTTGCTCTACTGCGAAACGTTTGATTTATTATACCAATGTCTATAACCCCATCACAGTCATAATCCAAAACTTTAGAGACTAATTGATTCATCGGTGGAGGATTCCACCATGTCCATTGAGCAAGATGAGAAGAAGCATCTTGACCCCATTTACTATGATTATTGCCTTGATAGATATACATGTGAGGCAATGAAATTATTTTCCCATCTGTTAGCCCTGCACCTTCTCCGCTCCATATCAATAAGTCATCAATGTTGTCTTGATTTGCGTCAATAGTGTACCCTTGATTTATTGCTCCCCATGCTCCTGCACCGCCAGAAAGTCGAGTAGTATCCTGTACCGAGTATTGCCGTAGTGAATTTCCCCAGTATATGACAAGTTGCTGTATAGTATAGCCTTTATTATTACCATAAGAAGTATCGCCGAAGATATGTTCTCGTAGGGCAAAATCTATATAGGTATCGTTATTCCAATCACCACTTGCAAGGAGTGAAGATTCAGAGCCAATTTCTTGCGGCCCGATGCGCTGTCCGCTGTTGGTAGCTGGTAATGCTCCCTTGACTCCGTAGTAGAGCAACAGCTCATTACCTTGTGTTAATCCATTGTCACCAAACGCGCTGTCGCATCTCATGCGTTCTATCAAGAAATCGGCGATTGCGTCCCCGTTCACGTCACCAAGTGGGATGATGCTTCTGCCAAATTCTTCCCCCCATGTTGGCTTACATTTCAAGCCACTACCTACCATGTAGCCCCATTCCTGTAAGTAGGCAACGGAGGGGTGGCGGGGATCAATGCGGGTTTGGGCGTGGATTTGTGTTTGCCCAAGCAGGAGTGCTGCTGTTGTGAGCAGCAGGAGAAGGGTGGTGGTGTTGATGCTCATGGTTGAACTCCTTGTGGAGTAGTCGTTGACTCTATCTGACGACTGCTAAACTTGATTTGATCTTGCGCATGCTCCATTGGGAGATTATCAACTCCAGAAGAGAGTTGGCAGCGAAAATCAATGGCGTGTGGAAGGTTACGAAGCCTGCCTCCGTAGGTGGGAATTTCATCCTTTGGCGGAGCTTTCAAGAAGTGAACCTTCTCATTATACCGTACTGCAAAGCTGGGCATACCGCTTCCATCAATATCCCCAAGCCGTGTCATCGTATCCCAGAAGTCTCCCGGAACTTGAGCCATCACATCAATGAGTGAATCAAGAGTCCGGCCAGTAGTATAAATCAGAACGAAAGGACTTGAGTGAGCGACGATCTCCGAACGGTCATCCCCATTGATGTCACCCAGATCGAATAACACATGTTCGCTTCCTGTCCAGCCATCGTGCAGTGCTGTTGGGGTCGGCATCTTTACCCAGGGGCGCAACGGGAACCGACCATTAGCGCGGTCGGCACTGTCGGTTCCTGTTCCATACTGCTCCAGCAAACGTTGCCCTGGCTTGCCAGCAAAGACGCTGATCCTTCCTCCCTCAAAGTCACCACCAATCGTGACCAGATCAAGGACATGATCGCCCGTGACATCGCTGAACAGAGCGAACTCGCTGCCGGAGGATCGGACGTTAATCGCC
>JAEUSP010000109.1 GCA_016788565.1 Chlorobiota bacterium
ACCAGCCGAAATCGGGCAATCCTTCCCGCTGTGTCGCGCAGGGTGAGTGCCTGGGTTGGGGCGGCCACCCGCACCGCTTCGTTGAACCGCAACCGAATGGAATCGCTGACGGAGTAGCTCCGCACGGTATCCACATCCAACGGAAGCAGAGCCGGCGGGAGCGTGTCGCGTAGCTGCGTTGCGGTGAATTGCTGCGTGGCAAGGCTATCGGGCAAACGGTTCCCAGCGGTGTCGGCAAGGTTCCGAGCGGTCAGCGTCACGGTGCTATCGGGAGCAAGTGGGGGGTGATGGAGTTGAACGATTAATCGGCTTTCGGCGGTTTGCCAAACTTCGGTTGGGGCGATGCTGCTTCCGCTGCTTGTGGCCAACGTGAAATTTGCGGCGCGCAACGTTGCGGTGTCAATCGGCTTGCTGAACCGGAGTTCCGTCCGCACGTTGGTGATGGGGCGAACGGAGTAGAGGGCCGGCGGCTTCTGATCCAGCGGAGCCGGGCGCATCCGTGCGTGAAATCCAACAACTGGCTGAGTGTAGTTTGTGGGGATCACCGCTTGGCGGCTGAAAACCCCGAACGCATCGGTCCCAGGGTTCAGTAGTTGGTCGCCGAACTCATCAGCCACCGCAAGCAAGCGGAACGCTCCGGCGGGAAGGCCTTCCAGCGAGAACATCCCGTCGTCGCTGATGGGGGCAACAAAATCAGGGCGGACGGAGTCGGGGCGAAGGGTGTCAAGAAAGTGAGTGTTCCCCGGTGGAACAATCCAAGCAAACACAAATGCTCGGCGTTGTGCAACGCCAGCAACCATCCCGCGAATCGCCCCGCTATCAAGGTGTGGCCCGGTGGCAAACCGAAGGGTAAGGCCGCGGCCAAGCCGGTTGTTCGATGCGTCCGTCATCCCCGCGCCAAACGTCACGGCGTAGGTTCGGTTTGGCAGCAGCGGCTGGCGGAATCGAATCTCCAACTCACGCCCGCTCCAGTCGAACTCGGGCGGGATTGCTGGGATTGGCGTAACCACCACATTCTGCTGCGCCGTCCCCTCGTTCATGTACTCGCTGAACTCCACCGTCACGCTCCCTCCCGCAACATTGATTGCTCCATCCGTTGGGTTGGTGCCGATGATTGCTGGTGCAGTGGTGTCGGGCGGACCACCACGCGGCGGCGCGCCCTGCCCGCTGGCGCAACCAGCAATCAGGGTGGCAAGGGCAAGAAGAAGGAGAAGAAAGTGAGAGGGCATGGAGGGGGGGAAGTTGTCAGTTGTCAGTTGTCAGTTGTCAGTTGTCAGTGGTCAGTGGTCAGTGGTCAGTTGTCAGTTGGAAGAAGCAATCTGGCATTCAGCATTTGGCATTCGACACTTGGCATTCGGCATTCTCACCATTCTCACCATTCTCACCAATTTCCTTGGGCCCAACCGTAGCCGCGTGTGTCGCTCCAGCCAATAAACAATTGTTTTCCCAGGCTATCGGTTTCAATCCGCACGGCATCCACCCGGCCCGATGTGCCAGGCCGCTGCGCCAGCGCGTGGCCGATACTCTGCAGCGAGTCAGCAGCCCCGGCGGTGAACGCGCCACGTTCGTAGAAAAGCGTGTCGGGAAGCCATTGGTGATGGATTCGGGGGGCGGCTCCGGCGGCGCGTAACTCCATGCCGTAGTCAATCTGGTAGTGGATCATCTGCAGCACGGTGGTGATGATGGTGCTTCCGCCTGGGGTCCCCACCACCAGCCACGGGTTTCCGTTGGGAGCAAGCACGATGGTTGGTGTCATCGAACTCAGCATCCGTTTTCCCGGTTGGATTGCGTTTGCACTGCGGCCAATCAGCCCGAACTGGTTTGGCGTGTTCGGGCGTGCGCTGAAATCATCCATCTCGTTGTTCAAAAAAAATCCCGCGCCCCCCACCACCACCTTGCTTCCAAACGCGCCGTTCAGCGTTGTGGTGACGCTGACGCAGTTGCCGTCGCGATCCACAACGGAGTAGTGGGTGGTTTGCTGGCTTTCGCGCCCGAACGCTTCGGGATTGCCGTGGCCGATGCTGCTGCTTGGCGTTGCGCGCTCCCCGATGTCGGCGGCGCGGGCGGCGGCGTACTCACTGCTGGTCAATCCGGAAACTGGCACTTCAACAAAATCGGGGTCGCCAAGAAATTCGGCTCGGTCGGCATAGGCGCGGCGCATCACCTCGGCCAGCAAGTGCGCGTGCGCTGCCGAGTGGAAGGGGAGTTTCTGGAAGCTGCGTCCTTCTAACATTTTCAGCATCTGAACCAGCAGCACTCCGCCGCTGGAAGGTGGCGGCATGGTGATGATCTGGTATCCGCGATAGCTTGCGCGAATCGGTGCGCGCTCAATTGGTTCGTAGCCGGCAAGATCAGCGGCGGTGATGATCCCGCCGGAACGTTCCATCTGGGCCACAATCAGCCGCGCCGTTTGGCCGCCGTAGAACCCTTGTTTCCCCGAGTCGGCAATTCGCCGAAGCGTTGCGGCAAGCTCTGGCTGGCGGAAAAGCAACCCAGCGGGGAGTGTGGAATCGCCACGCAAAAAGGCCTGGCGGGTGGAAGGGAACAGGAGGAACTGATCGCGTTTTTCGGCAAGGTCATCGTGCAGCGGAGGGTGGATTGCAAAACCGCTATCGGCAAGGCGGATTGCTGGCTGGATGACTTCGGCGCGTGGCTTGCTGCCGTAGCGTTCCAGCGCGAACAGCAGCCCCGCCGGCGAGCCAGGAACCCCGGCGGCCAGCGCGCCACGTTGCGCCCGTTCGGGAAGGAACGTGCCAGCGGAATCCAAGAACATATCGCGGGTTGCGGCTGCGGGGGCGCGCTCGCGGAAATCAATGGTGGTGGTTCGGCCATCGCTCATCCGGATCACCATGAACCCGCCTCCCCCCAAGTTTCCCGCTTGCGGCAGCGTGACCGAAAGCGCGAACCCAACCGCCACCGCAGCATCCACCGCGTTCCCTCCGTTGCGAAGCACACGCAACCCCGCTTCGGTGGCTTCCGGGGTGGCGCAGCTAATCATCCCCATTGCCGAGCGAGCTTCACCAGGTGAGCGGAGTGGTGGTTGCTGATTCTCCTGCTTGGCGCAAGCAACCAGCAGCAACGGCAGAAGAAGAAGGGAAGAGCGAATGGAGGCAGGCATATCTGGTAATGTCGAATGTCGAATGCCGAATGTCAAATGAAGAGTGAGAAATGAAGAGTGAGAAATGAAGAGTGTCGAATATCAAATTGATTCTTGCCACTGACCACTGACTAATGACTCTAAACTACATCCGCGCCAATCCAGCCCCGGGAATCACCCCGCCAGAACGGTAGGAGTAGGGAGTCACCAGCGACTCGCCGTTATCTAAAAAACCGGGGATTCGGGTTAGCTCACCTTTTATCAAGTACATAAAATCGTTTGCGCGCTCGTACTCGGCCTGAGTCCGAAGGTCTTGGTATTGATCCTGCGAAAGGAAGATGATGGTATATGGCTCGATGTTTGGATTCGGGAACAGTAGGTTGGTGCTTGGGTCCTGGGCCACGTACAAACCGCTATCGTGTTGGTACAGCGTCACCGTGTCGGTAGCCCGGTGGCGCAGTGGGTGGCTTCCCATCATCCGCTCCCAGAATCCTTGTTTGGCGGTGCAGCGCGCCCACACCACATCTTCCAGCAGGAATTGTTGGTTCATCGTTCCGGGGGTGCAGCTATCGGCCAGCAAAAAGCCAAGATAATCCCCCCCTTCGATCACCACCAGGCAGGAATCGCTGGTGGCCACATCCACCGGAACCCCGCCGGAGCGGAAGAGTGAAGCATGAGGCAAAGTCGTGGGCGTATGGATTGAGTTGTTCATCGGTTGCGTGTGCTAAAATCTTCTTGATGTCCCCCCCCTCCACGAAAGTTTTGACGGAACTGCGACTGCCAATGGTGTAATCAGCAACGCCTTCACGTGCAGAAGCAAACCGGCGCGGGGGCTAGGCATCACCGCGAAGTTACGGAGAGTGTGATACCAACGCCAGCGGCTTGGCTTGTAAGAAATGGGGAGACGTTCCACCGCAGCCCCCCTTCGGCTGGCGGGCTTGAATCCGTTGGCGCGGGGGATTGCGGCAAGCGATAACCGGCCACAACATCGCGCCCGCAAAGATACCCCAACAAGGCCCCCACAAACACATCGGAAATCCAATGCGTGTGCTCCAGCGTGCGGCTGAAGCCCACAATTCCTGCAAAGCCGTAGGCCAGTATCGGAACCGTCAGGGTTTGGTTGTACTGCTCGGCAAACACCGTGGCAATCGCGAAAACTGTTGCGGTGTGGCCGGAAGGGAACGCATCGAACTTTGGTCCGCCAAAACGGTTGTCGCCATTGCACTGAAGCAGTGGGCCGTACCACTGGCCTGTTGTGTGTCCTTCGGAGTAGGCGTTGCTGGGGCGTTCGCGTCCGGTTAGGAATTTCCCAAGCCGGGTCCACAGCCCCGAAGTGATTAACGCTTGGGCAAGCATTGCCGAGGTCTCCTTCCCCTTCGGGTCATTCCAGATGAAGCTGTATCCGGCAAACAGCGCGGCGGCACCAATCCCATAATTCCCCCCAAACTCGGTGACGATTTCACTGCTGTTGGTAATCCAGTTGTGGCGTTCTTTCAAGTCCTTCACTTGGTTATCGAACGGCTCATCAATCGCAACTAATCCGGCAGTGATTGCCGTTGCCCCACCCAACCACAACAGGTCGGTTCCATCCATGCGGAACGGGGAGCCTCCTTGCCGCACAATATCACCCCAAAGCCTGCCGAAAAAGCCAGGGCCGGTTTGTGATTGATCTTGGGATTGAAGCTGCAACGAATCAACCAGCGCGGTATCTGGCTGGGGGGTAAGGTTCCCGTCGCCACCGAGCGTGGCGGCGGTTGCTTTGCCGAACAGAGCGGCCAGCAACACACAGGCCAGCAGAACCCGCCCACCACCCCGAATCAATGTGGCAGCGGGGCGTTGCCCACGTTGCCGGTTCATGCCATGCTGTGGTTTCATGTTACCAACTCCAAGAAAGTCCAATTGAAGGTGTGCCATCGCGAAGAATGCCAAGATAGGGTTGCGGTGAAAGAAGCCGATTGCTGGACCGGAGGGATTGATCTTCCGGCACGGCAGCCGGGGGCTGGCGGCGGGCAACGATTTTGCCAAAGGACCACCCCAACGCAAGCCCCAGCGGAATATCACTCCACCAATGGATGCTGGTTGCCACAAGCCCCACCCCAACCAGCGTCACCGCCGGATAGCCGATGTATTTGATCCACGTGGCTTCGGGGTAATTATCGGCCACAACGGTTAGGGTTGCCAGCGCGGTGGCAATGTGGCCCGACGGGAAGGCATCGTAGTGGGGAACGTGTTTGTGGTACTCAATCTGGTTCGGGAAAAAATCCCACCGTCCTGTTGGTGTTGTTGTCACCACGGGGCTTTCGCGCCCGGTGATATGCTTCAGCAACTGCACCACCGCGCCGCAGCTTAGGATTACCTCCACGGTTTGGCTTGCTGTGCGTAGTGCGCGCTGGTCGCCGGCCACAAACCCGTACAAGCCAAACGCCGCAGCAATGCCAAACTGAAATTTCCCATCCCCCATATCCACCCCACGGTTGCTGATTTCACGGAAGATGTGCGAATCATCATACGGCCGTTTTAACTGCTGCCAGCTTTCATAATCGGCATGGATTGTCAGCCCGGTTAGCACAGTAAGCCATGCAATGGTTGGGATGCTTTCAACGCTAACGGCCTCCTTCGTCCAAATCCACCAATCGTCGGGAAGGTTGGTAATCATGTCGAACGGCCCCAGCCGGTAGGCTTCGGCTTGCGATGCCGGCAACGCACTGTCGGGGGGCAATGGAAGAGAGGTGGATGGAGCTTCGGCTGAGGTAGCAGTTGAGGTAGAAATCGCGGTATCCATCAAGCCGCCAATCCGTGCGGTGTCGGCGGGTGGTGGGGTGATGGTGGAAGCACTATCGGGACTATCGGGGGATTGCTGCAAGGGGTGCGCGGCCAGCATAGCAGGGAAGGGGCCGCAACAGAACAGAAGCAACAACCAAGCGGTGCAACCGAAGCAAGAAAAGCTCATTGGGGATAGAAAAATTTTGCGATACGGGGGTTACTTCACCAGCATCATCGGGCGGATTGCTTGCCAATCGCCGGAGCGAACGCGGCAATAATACAAACCGGAAGGGAAGCCGGTGGCATCCCACAGCAGACTGTACTCCCCGGCCGCCAAGTTGGCATGAACCAGTGTGGCAACCACCCGCCCGTTGTTGTCCAAAATTTCCAGCCACGTTTGGCCATCCAGCCCCAGCGAAAAATTGATGGTGGTGGAGGGATTGAACGGGTTGGGGGCGTTCGGCAGCAGCGCGTACTGCTGCGGGTTCATCACAAACGCCCGATGCCGCAAGCCGCATAACAGCAGTTGTACCTTCCCCGGTTCCCCTTTCACCTGCGCACACGTTGGCCCGGAAACGGTGATGTCGAACTTGAGCGATGAGGTGTCCTGCCACACCAAATTTTCCGGATCAACCAGCCGCATGAAGGACCAGAAACGGACGTTCAGCAGCCGCCCTGTGTCGGTCAGGAATGCCCCCGGTTTTGCGGTTGCCGCCACAACAATTTCCCCGCGCTCGGTTCCAACCACGTTCACATCCCATTGCTCCAGCAGCGTCCCTTTCACCATGGTGGCTATCTCCTGCGGTGTTGGTTTCAGCGCGGCCACCATGCCGGTATCGTAGCGGATGTAGAGTTGCAAGCCGGTAATCGTCAGCGCGTCCAGCGAGTCATCCAACACCACCGGAACCACCAGCGTATCCCCCGGCGCTCCCAGGACCGTGCCGATGTGGGCACGCAGCGTGGCGGCGGGCATCAGCCCAACCAGCCGGGCATCAATCGTGGAGGGGGGGCGCGAGCCGTTGCGCGGCGTTACGGTGTACTGAAGCGTAGCGCGGTACTCGCCAGCGGTTGCGGTGGTGAACTCCACCGACGTACTCAGTATTTCCCCAAACCCCAGCGTGTCGGGGAGCTTCGGTTTGTTGAGCTTGAAGCGGCCCGTTGGATCAATCAACGTGATGTTCGTGACGATCATGGTATCGGGGCCGGTGTTGGTAAGCGGAAGGAATTTCGGCGCGCCGCTGCAGATGGTGGCCTCGCCAACGCCCTCCACCGCTTCCGGTTTCCCCAGCACCGGGTAGGCGTAGCTGGCTCCGGCAAGTTCGTCATACTCGGACGGGTGCTGCAACGCCGGGCCTTGCTCTTTTTTGATTTTCACTGGGCGGTAGGTTTCCACCCCTTCCATCCACCCAAAGGCAATGGCGGTGAATCGTCCGTTGGTGGCGGTGATGCGGTGGTCGCCAGGGGGCATCTTCACCCAAGCGTGGCGGAAGGTGGCATCGCTTACCCGGCCATCGGCACCGGATGGGAAGGCAACGGGAACTCCATCTATCTGAACCTGCGCGTTTTGCTCGGCAATGATCGCCACCGCGTGTTCCAGCTTGGCAGGGTAGCGGGGGGAGTGAAATCTTCCGCTAACAATCCATTGCTCCTGCGGGATTGCCCGCACCATTGCCGAACGCCAGGTGCGCAGCCCGCTGAAATCCCCCTGGGCGGTATCGTTGATGGTGTTGGTCAGATGGAACCCGCCGGTAATGATCATTGCTTGGGCTGGCTTATCGGTGGTGACGGCAAAGGGAAGCTGGTTGTCATCACGCATGAACGACAGGTACTGCCCTTGCGCAATGGTCGTGAGTCCGCCGGAAAGGAGGGAGGAGTTTACACGTGTGCTTCCGCTGCGGGTTCCAAACAACCGGAGGTTCTCCTGGATAGTCCCGGACGGTTTCCCAAACCCCAACCCGGGCGCAAGCAGTTGCCGATACGCAAAGGTGTAGCCGCCGGCATCGGCAGGAAGCAGCCACTCCACCAAGCAGTTTTTTTCGGTGTTGCCGCTCAGCATGTCGTTGTTGTCCTTGCGGATCACCCCGCGGGTGTTGCCAGCGATAACGCCAATCGGTTTTGTTGCGGTGATGCGGGTTCCGGCGCTGTTCCATGTTGCCGCGCTTCCGGCTTCGTCGCTGCGGGTGTGCAGCAGATACGCCTGGCCAGCGTTCAGCACAACGGTGCGGTAGGGGGGCATCAGGGAGTTGTTGTAGATGGTGGCGGTTCCGTCAATCGTGACCCGGGTGCTATCCTCGGCGGCGATAATCAACGCTTGGCCGGGGGCTTGAAGGCGGGAAATCGTTAGCTCCTCATCCCCGGTCAGCCGCACGTTCTGGACCCTCACGTTTTCGGTTTGCATCACGTAGTACTCCACCCCCCAAGTTTCCACCGGCATCGGCGCGAAGGCTTCGGAGCCATCCTTGGTGGCGAAGTAGCAGTAGGCGGAGATATTCCGGTCGGCAGTGATCGTGAACAGGTCGGAGGCTGGGGTGTTGGTTTGGTCGAAGAAAATTTTGCTGGGGCGCGCCGCCGGATCCATCAGCGAAACAACGGACGCGGCATCGGGGCGCACGGTAATCTTCCGTTGGTAGTTGGGCCCGGTGATGGTGACGTTGGCGGTCTCTTCGGCAAACAGGATAATCTCCGCTTCGCCACGGATTGGCGTGCTCAGCATCGGCGCGTGTGTCTCCAGCGTGTCGGGGAAGCCGATGATAAACCGTCGCCCGTACGGAAGCGGATTGCGCTGCGCCATGCCAAGCTCGGCCAGAAGGCAAAGCAGCACGACAACAGGGAACAATCGGCGGAGTAGGCTGGAAGGAGCAATCATTCAGGCATCCTGAAAAAAACAATCCGAAGCGGAAATTTTGGACCCCTATTCTTCGGCAAACCGGCGCGGCAGCCGCGATTGGCAAAGAAACAGCCAAAGGTAGAAAGAGTTACGGGAACAGCAACCGGGGGGCGGAGCCACCGAACGGCGAAGCAGCGTCATCGAGATTGGCTTGCGCCGCTGCTGCGCGATGCTTCGTCGAAGACTCCTTGTCAAGGACCCCGACTCGTCGGGGCGATGACGGGCGGGTGAGTTCCGAAAAAAAAACTTGCGCCCACCACCGAACCCAACCCTCCGCTCATGCTGAGCTTCGTCGAAGTATGAGTGGAGCCACCGAAACGAGAAGCCGCCCCTGCCTGCCCTCACCCCCCGCCCTCTCCCAAATGGGTGGTAGTGCTGGTTGCCTCACATTCGTCAGCTGGGAGAGGGGGCCAAAGCCGAGAAGGAACGGAAGAGTGGAAGTGAGGTGGCACGGAATCT
>JAEUSP010000110.1 GCA_016788565.1 Chlorobiota bacterium
CTTGGCTTCATCCAGCATACGAAGTGCTTCGAGTTTAAACTCTTTGGTAAACGTCCTGCGTTGTTGTCCCATGGATAGTGCCTCCTGATGTTTGTAAAATACCCACTTATCTCCTTCTCCACTTTTTCGGGGGAGGATCACTACTGACTACTGACCACTGACCACTGACCACCGCGAACCCCGCCCTCCGCTCATGCTGAGCTCCGTCGAAGTATGAAGCGGAGCCACCGGACCGAGCCGCCTTCGCTGCCTGCCCTCACCCCCCGCCCTCTCCCAAATGGGTGGCGGTGCTGGTTGCCTCACATTGGTCGGGTGGGAGAGGGAGCCAAAGCCGAGAAGGAACGGAAGAGTGGAAGTGAGGTGGCACGGAATAACCGCGCTGAAGCACGGAGTAATGCAGAAGAGAATCCTCCACCAACTAATGACCAATGACGACTGACTAATGACCACCACCGACCAACTCTACTTGGGGAAAACTCACTCAATGCTCACCGAGTAAGTCCAGCTTCTCCAAAATTGCTATTCTCAACAACTCTTGGCCAAAACAGCAGTTTCTGTTAGCACTTCTTGAATCTATCTGCATAGATTCACAACGGCAATCAACAACATTGCCTTGCTTGATACCCTTTGGGCCACCTGCACCCGGCTCATCATCAGCAATCCACGCTTCCCAACGGAAGCTCCATTGAACTTGCAGCGTCTTGCTCAGTCGCCGGCAAACCGCCAACATCAGTGTTGTGCCACTGATGTTTCGGCAACCTGCTGGGGGTGGCCGCTGCATTGGCGCGTTAGCCCTCTCACGAACGCACTTTGGCGGATTGAAAAACCGCCAAGCGTCACCGGGGCTACTCTGCCGATACCGCGCACAATACTTGCTGTGTGGCCGGGTGCATTGTTCCTCTCTGCCGAAGCTCACTTTGGGCTGGCAGCGGGGGGGGGATATATCCAGCCACCGCAGCTTTCACAACTTCCACACTGGAGTGATTATGAAACCACAACTACTGCGGCTGCTGTTGATGATGGTTGCAGCCTCCCCAATGCTTGCACAAACCGGAAGCATCAAGGGGAAAGTGACAGAGGAAGGGACGGGAAAGGCCCTAAGCGGAGCCACCGTCACCGTGAGCACAAAGGGAACGCCCAACAACGTGATTGCCGGGGCGATCACACGCTCGTCGGGGATGTATGAAATCAAGGATATTCCCGCAGGGGAATACCTGCTGAAAACCACCTACGTTGGCTACAAGCCATTCCAGACCGAGGCAACGGTTGCCGCCGGCCAGATCACGCCAAAGGACATCAGCTTGAACCCCGATGTGGTGAAGCTGGAGGAAGTGGTGGTGGTTGGCGCGGCATCACGCACGCAGAAATCACGGGCCGAAGTTGCGGTCTCGCGGGTGGATGCTGTCGAGCTTCAGAAAGGGTTCACCTACACCGATGTGAACCAACTGCTGGCGGGAAAAATCCCCGGGGTTTCGATTGCTCCTTCCAGCGGGAACATTGGCGGCAGCACACGATTCCGGGTGCGCTCCGGCGGCGGGTTGCGGGGGAATGGCGATCCTGTGATCTACTTGGATGGAACGCGGGTGATCAATACCGACCTGGGATTTTTCACCGCTGGCGGGCAAGCCTCGTCGTCGTTGTTCGATATCAACCCCGAAAGCATCACGAACGTGGAGGTGCTGAAAGGGCCAGCATCGGCAGCGTTGTACGGCACTGGTGGATCGAACGGTGTGATGATGTTTAGCACACGCGGCGGGGTGGGTTCCAGCGGCGAAGCAATCGCCGTGCAGTACCGTGGCTCGGCTGGCTACAACGAACCACAAAGCAAATACACCCGTGATGAACTGCTGACCTACGAAGATGCCAACGACATCTTCCACAAAGGCTACTTCAACCAGCATTCGCTGACGCTGGCCGGGTCCAACAGCCAATTCAACTACGATGTCAACCTTAGCAGCCGCGTGGATAACGGCATCCTGAACAACAACCACGCCGAACGCCAAGGGGTTAAAACTTCGTTCGAGGTTCAGCCGGTGGCCAACATGACCTTGCGCCTTACCGGACGCTACGCCGGTGTTGAGCTGAACCGCCCCGCCAACGATAACTATCTGCTGGGCTACTTGGGGAATGTGTTGCTGTTCGGCCCTTCGGTTGGCCCAAATGGGGAGGAAATTTCCAACTCCTTCTTCTTTGCCAGCAAAGGGGCAATGGACTCCATCCAGAACCGCACCCGCAACCACCGGTTTATCGGCTCGGCAGAAGCCACCTACCAACCGATTGAGGGCCTTGAGCTTCGCGGCGTGCTTGGCTTTGATGGGCTTGATGGAAGCGACGATGAGTTGTTTCCACCAACCAGCAATTACAGCAGCGTCGGGATTTTGCAGGGGAAGCGCAGCCTGTACAACCGCACCCGAACCAACATGAACATTGATGTGAGTGCTGGCTACGGCTACTCCGTGGCCGAGGGACTTGCTGCAAACTCCATCGTTGGAATGCAGCTGTTCCGCTCAATGTTGCGGAGCTTTTTTATCACCAAAGAAGGGCTATCCAGCAACCTCCTCACGGCGGTGGATGCCGCAACCGAGTTCAAGGACGGAGCCGAAACGCAGACCGAAGCGCGCGAAGCCGGGCTGTTCTTCCAGCAAGAATTCTCGCTGGATAACATCTACTCCCTCTCCTTCGGTGTTCGCAACGATTTTGCAAGCTCGTACGGGGCCGACGCGCCAAGCATCTTCTACCCTCGCGTGAGTGCTGCGGTTCGGTTGGATAAGCTGGACGTGCTTCCGGGGATGTTCAATTTTGCCAAGTTCCGTTTTGGGTACGGGCAAAGCGGGCAGTTGCCCAGCGGGGATGATGGAGTGCTGCGCCGTTGGGGAAAAATCGAATCTGGGTTTGGAATCGGTGCCGATATTGCCGCCATTGGCAATACCAAAATTGAGCCGGAGCGGGTGGGGGAATTTGAGGTTGGGTTGGAGTTCGAAATCAACGAATCCTACGGGTTGGATTTCACCTACTTCATGCAATCGGCAACCAACTCCATCATCGGATTCCAGAGCGCGCCTTCCACCGGGCAAACCGCCACTGCAGTCCCAACAAACGTTGGTTCGATTGATGGGTGGGGCTTCGAGGCCCAAGCCTACGCAACGCTTCTGCGCACCACCGACGTTGGGTTGGAGGTGAACCTGAACTGGACCTTTGCCGACAACGAAGTGAAAGATTTGGGGGGAGCCTCGCCGCTGTTTGGCAATGCCAACGTTATCCAAGTTGGGCTGCCGCGTGGCTCGTTTTATCTGCCAACAGTGCTGGGCGCCCAGTTCGATTCGGTGGGGGTGTTTTCCGGAACCCGCTACAAGCTGGACAGCAACGGCCTGCCGATGCTGGAGTACAAAGGCCGCCCCGACCCAACACACTCCGGCTCGTTCAGCCTTACGCTGGACTTCCTTTCCTACTTCCGCATCTACGGCCTTGCCGAGTGGGGGCTTGGGGGAAGCATCTTCAATCAAACCAACCAGTTTGCCAACACCGCATTGTTCGACGGCCCGAACTCGCTGGAACGCCGGCGGTTAGAGGTGCAGCTTGGCCAAGTTCCCCCCGATGCCTATGGGGATATTGGAGTAACACCGCTAACGCCAAACACGCCGGAATACGTTGCCGCAGCCGAGCGGTTTGTGCGCACCGGGGTGCTGGATGACGACCGTGGAAACTGGCTTGAAGAAGCCGACTACTTCCGGGTTCGCGAGATTTCCGTTGCGTTCGATGCCTCCAGTTTTGTGGCCGATGTTTCGGAGAACACCATCAAGCAAGCCAGCCTTGCTTTTTCGGTTCGGAACGTTGCGTTGTTCACAACCTACAGCGGAAAAGATGTGGAGCTGAACAACTCCGGCACCAGCGGAATTGAGCAAGGAACCGACTTCCTAACACTGCAATCGCCACGGACGCTGACCATGAGCTTAACCCTGGGATTCTAAACCACATCAACAGAGCAGGAGAAAAAAACAATGAAGCATACACGAAGAATACTTTCGGCACGCGCCTTTGCTGCGGTGGTTGCTGCGGCCACGATCCTTGGCGGATGCGACAGCTACGTCGGGGATATCCAAGAACCTAACAACACCATTGACGAGGCGTTGCTCAACAGCAAATCGCAAGTCCAGTTCCAGATTACTGGGGTGCAATCCAAATTCGCGATGTCCCACTCGGTCGTCACCACCATCAGCGGCTTGGTGTCGGACGAGCTACGATTTGGCGGACCCGATGCCACCTTCCCACAGTATCTAGAAATTGACCGGAAAATAACGTCAGTTTTGAACGCTGAGGTTGAGGATTTCAACGCCACCATCGGCCAGCTTCGGCTGCTTTCCGATCTGTTGGTGGAGCGGGTCAGCACCAAAATTGATTTCACCAACCCCGACAGTGGTAAGGTTTTACCAGAAGATGCTGCGCTGAAAGAATCGGCGTTGTTCACGGGATATTTCTACGGCGGTGTTGCCCGATTCTGGACAGCAGCCTACTTGGGGTTGGAGCCAACAAAAGGGGGAGGGGCGATTGATGCCGGGCCGTTTATCCCATCGGCGCAGATGTACGATCTGGCGATTGAACAATGGAAATTGGCCTTGCAGCACACCACAGACGACTACCAGAAACGGGTGCTGAACACGTTGATTGCGCGCGCATATCTTATCAACGCCAACTACGCGATGGCCGGAACCCATGCCGCCGCAGGATTGACCACCGGCGACCCCGATTTCCAATCGCTGTTTACCACAACCGATAATGGAAGCAACGGCTACTGGTATTTCTACGCCGGAATTGGCCGCACGCAGATGATCCCGGCGCAGCGGTTCACAGACTACGTGACCGAAAACCCAGCCGAGGCCAACCGGGTGAAATTGATGCTGTCGCCAAAGGATACCAGCGTGAATATCCAGGGGCGGTATCCGGCGCAAAACTCGCCAATCCCGTTGGTCTCCTGGCAGGAGAACAGCTTGATTCTGGCCGAGGTGGAGTTGCTGGGGAACAACAATCCCAACGCCGCGCTGGATTACGTGAATGCCGTGCGTGGCAGCCATAACCTTGCGTCGTTGGAGTCGCTGAGCAAGGAGGGATTGATTATCGAGCGCGATAAGGAGTTATCCTTCACCGGAAATCGGCTGATTGACCAGAACCGATTTGATATTTGGAGCGCGGCGTTGCCGGCGGGATTCTGGCATTACATCCCGCTCAGCAAAACCGAGCGGGATGCCAACCCAAATTTCTAACCAACGCTTCACAATCGTTTGAACAAAACGGAGAGAGGGGATGCCATTGCGGCATCCCCTCTCTTTTGATTCATGCTGTTCACCGCGAATCCAGCCCTCCGCTCATGCTGAGCTTCGTCGAAGTATGAGTGTGAGCCACCGAACCGAGAAGCCGCCCCTGCCTGCCCTCACCCCCCGCCCTCTCCCAAATGGGTGGTAGTGCTGGTTGCCTCACATTCGTCAGCTGGGAGAGGGGGCCAAAGCCGAGAAGGAACGGAAGAGTGGAAGTGAGGTGGCACGGAATCT
>JAEUSP010000012.1 GCA_016788565.1 Chlorobiota bacterium
GAAAAACAAGGTCCCAGAATACATGCCGCCCGCCGGGCCAATGGCAAGCAAATAACGGGCTGGATTTTTACGCAACAATCAACACACAGCACTCCAAATCAATCACCTATACTCCAACAAAAATGGTTTGCGAGAACCTACTCAGCCGGGTCCAGTGCTACCCCGCATGGATTCCCACTTTCGCGGGAATGACAACGCGAGTGTTTTCGCAAACCACTTTGCTCCAAGTATAAAACTCAACAACCACCATGTTCACACGCATTTTTTTCCGACTACTCATTCTTCTTGGTGCCGCTGCCCCGGCATGGGGCCAATGGACGCAACTGCCGGGGCCATCAGGGGGGGAAATCCGCTCGCTTGCGGTGCGCGGCGTCAGCGCAATCGCCATTAACGACCAGGGGAAGATGTTCCGCAGCGACGGCGCAAACTGGAGCCCGCTTCCCGAGATGAACGCCGCGCAGGTGTTCTGCGTTGGCGGCGTGTACTATGCCGATGACTTCGGCCACCTGCTCCGCTCAACAACCAACGGCCAAACGTGGCAGCCAACCGGGCTGAATCGTGCAATCGTGAATATCCTGAAGTTGCAAGCCGCCGTGCTGATTGCCTACGACCGCACAGCGCTGTTCCGCTCAGCCGATAACGGGCTCAGCTGGGATTCCGTTGCCGCATTTGGCGTATCCAACTACCTGATGGATATGGATGCCGATGAAGAGTACCTCTACGCGCTCACCACTGGCGAAGGTGGGGGAAGCCGGCTGCGGCGGATGCACGCCGGCAGCACACAATGGAGCAACGCCGTTGCCACGCTCCCATCGGCCAACATCGCCACACGGATTGATGTTGCCGACGGCATCATCACCCTTTACTACTACAACGACGGCATCTTCCGCACTGCCGACGGCGGGAAAACATGGGAGCAACTGAACAGTGGATTATCAATTGATGGGATTATCCTCAACGACCTGACCTCCAACTACAAAGGGTTGTTCGCTTCCACCTCGCAGGGGGTGTACAAGCTGAAAGGAGGGACCTGGCAAGTAGTGCTGCCCCAGCGCGACGCATTGCTTACCACCACCAACAGCACCGACATGGCGGAACTGTGGGCGGCCACCCCCAGCGGTGTTTTTAGCGGGGGCGTGGATGGGGAGCAGTGGGAAGAAGTGAACGCAGGGTTGAACGTGCATTCCATCAAGGATATGATAACCGTTGGGGATAACGTCGTTGCCGCAACGCCTGGCGGAATTTTCCGCAGCAGCAACCAGGGGATGACGTGGGATCACCCGCTTGCAATCCCCGTTCTTCAGGTAGTTGCCGACGGCAACACCCTGCTGGCACTGCACGACAACTACGGCAACCCAGGATTATCCCGTTCCACCAATGCCGGCCGTACTTGGCATCGCGCCACCACCAACTTGCCCGAACCGCTGATTGATCTTACCGGCATTGCCGCCGCAAACGGTGTCTTCTACCTTTCGGTTGGCAACGGCGAAAGCGTGGGCGTGTGGCGCTCCACCGACAGCTGCGCAACATGGCAGCGCGCTTCGGCAGGCCTGCCAATGCCCGATGGCCAATTCCCGATTGCTATCAACGCGATTGCTGCCCACGGGGCAAACGTGCTTGCGGTCACTCCGTCCGGGGCTTACTGGTCCGGCGATGCGGGGGCCACGTGGCAGGCAAGCAATCTGCAGATGGGGGGCATGTTCTACCGCCCTGTTGTGGCGGCGGCGGCGGGGCGTTTCTACATCGGCAACATGGACACGCTGTACAGCTCGGCCGATGATGGAAAGAACTGGAGCATCGAGCCGATCATCATGGATGGTGAGTCGGTAATCGTCGATATCACCTTCATCGGCGGATCAGCTGTTGTGCTTTCCGAATCGCTGATTGGGTTCACCGGAAATCCAACACAAGGGTGGATTTGGCGCAACGAAGCATGGGAAAATTTCACCCAGCGATTGCCGGAAAGAACCTGGCTGATGAACATCCTGGGCGCTGGCGAGCGATTGTTTGTGGGGACGTGGGGAAGCGGAGTGTGGCGCGCCGCAACCGCCGAAGTGCTTGGCGGAACCAGCGCCGTGCCGGGTCATTCTATCAATGCCTTCAAGCTGTTGGCCTATCCCAACCCCGTCAGCAACGAGGCCCGAATTCACTTCACAACCGAACGCCCAAGCCATGTTGTGATCCAGCTTCTTACCCCACTTGGCGAAGTCATCACAACGTTGTTTGAAGGGGATGTTGATGCGGGCGATCATGCCGTGCTGCTGGATGCCAGCACGTTGCCCTCAGGCGTGTGGTTCTACCGGCTAACAGCCGATGGAGAAAGCATCACCGAGAAATTTGTGAAGCAGTAGCAGTCCCCCTCCCCCTTGCCCTCTTGCTCCCTCCCGAGGGGGCTGGGGTGGGGGCTGCGAGTGCTGCGAGAATCGAGGAGACCACCAACCCCAGCAACTCACTCTGCAGAGTTCCACTCCACTCTCTTGCTCCCAATCCCCTGCCCACCACCATTTTCCCTTTGGCGATTCCCGCATGAAGCCCCATCTTCGTCCCAGTTCCTGCTCATCGCACTGGGGCTGCCAACCAGTGGTTGGCAACGTTCACATAACTTCCATTTTTTCATGTTCTTCCGCTTGTTCTTGCTGCTGCTTGTGGCTACTCCACTTTCGGCCCAGATACTCACCTTCCCGCTTGGCGCAAACCGCCCCGATGTTTCCTGGCATCAGTTCAGCACCGATCACTTTGTGGTGATCTACCACGACGGTTTGGACAGCATCGCACGCAAGGCGGCCAGCGTTGCCGAAGCAGTCTATCCGGTGGTGACTGGCAACCTAAAAACCACACTTCCCCACCGCGTCAAACTCTACCTTTCGGACCTTGACGACGTTCAGAACGCCTTCGCTTTCAACGACGACCACATGTACATCTGGCTTCGGGGCATTCTGGATGATTTGACGCTTGGCGGGATCCGTTCTTCTGGCAGCGCGAAGTGGTTCCGTGCGGTGATTACTCACGAGTTCACCCACATCGTGATTGCCCACGCAACCAAGGAGTGGGCAAGCGCAATCTTCCCTTCGGCCAGCGTCCCACGTTGGTTCAACGAAGGAACCGCACGGTTTATGGAGCCGGACGGCTGGACCCCCGATATTGACCAAGTGCTGCGGGTGGCTGCGGTGAACGCACGGTTGGGATACGACGGGCTGGGCCGGCTTGATGGCGTGATGCTGTACGAGACCGGGCACTCCATCGTCCGCTACATCACCTGGCGGTTTGGCGACAGTGCCATTGCCAACATTCTGAACGGTGGGCGCGATGGCCTCGGTTTTTATGACTTTGAGCTTGCCGTAAAAAAGGCAACTGGCGAAAGCATGGGGGAAATTTATGCCGACTGGCGGCGCACCCTAACGGTGATGTACAGCGCGCAATATGGTGTGCGCCAAGAGGCCGAGGATATCAATCCACCGCTCACCAAACGCTTCGATTTCGTCACCGGAATCCGTATCTCGCCCGACGGGAAACAGGTGGCGATGATGGCCGCTTCAGGGTTGCGCCCGCAGCGGCTGTACCTGTTCCAGAACAACGGGAAAGCCTTCAGCGACACCGGTGAATTGCCAACTATTCTCAGCGATGAGCCTGGGTTCGATCCAGAATTTTCTTGGAGCCCCGATGGCCGGCAGATTGTTTTATCCAAGCAGCGGTTTGGCCGGCATGATGCCTTGCTGCACGACCTGTACCTGCTTGAGGTGCCAAGCGGAAACCTGCGCCGCCTAACCAACAACGCCGCGCTGTACGACCCCGCGTGGTCCCCCGACGGAAGCACCATTGTGGCCGTGCAAAAACGAATGGGGCGCGATCAGTTAGTAGCGGTTGATCCGGCCAGCGGCGCGGTGCAGCAGCTTGGCGCGCTGCGTGGCGACGCGCAAGCCTACACCCCCAACTGGTCGCCCGACAGCAAGCGGATTGCCTTCAGCCTGTTTGATTCGGCGGGGGGGCGGGCCATTGCAATCATCAACCGCGACGGCAGCGGCTTGGCGGTTCTCCCTTCCGATTCCGCCCGCGACCGCTATCCGGTGTGGTCGCCCGACGGCTCCCGAATCGCCATCACCACTCACTCCGGCGGTGTGCCGAACCTTCTCACAATGAAGCCGGACGGAAGCGACCGCCGCTACATCACCGACGTTGCTGGCGGGTTGTACTGCGTGCAGTGGGTCCCGAACAGCGACTCCGTGCTGGCCATCAGTTTCGACACCCGCGACCGCATCATCCCGCACCTGATTCCGGCCTCGCGCCAGATGTCGCTAACGCCCCCGGCCCTGATCAACGTGAAGTATTCCGGCTGGCTGTTTGCGCGGCTTCCCCGGCAAACCCCGCCAGCCGACAGCATCCCCGAAGCACACATTGTTGAGGAGGGAAGCTACCATTCGCTGGCGCACATCACACCGCTGGCCTACCTCCCCATCTACGGAACCGACCGCAGCCCGGCCGGGGAGAACGGTTCGCGCTGGGGCCTGTTCACCGTGATGAACGACCCAATGGCGATTCACCTGCTGCAAGCCTTTGCCGATTATGGGACAGCATCGAAGGAGTTTGGCGGGGGGGCTTCGTACATCAACAACTCACTGCCGTTCACGGTCATGGTGGAAGGGGCGTATCAGCTTGGTTTTGCGCGGGTTGTTGGCGGAACCGCAGCCTACCAGCGGATAACTTCCGGCGGCGCGTCGCTGGGATGGACGCTTCGCCCGCCGAACTCGCTCACCACTGTTCATCAACTTAGCGTAAGCGGTGGCTACCGGAAATTGGAGCCGTGGAATCTTGGGGAATTTGGGACAGCCGGACCAACCCCAGCGGCGGCAGAGTTGGTGGAAGTTGGGGCCAAGTACACGCTGACCTCACCCAAGTTTTTTTTCACCACAAACTTTCTCCGTGCCGAGCCAGCGATGGGAAGCAGCATCCAGTACAACCGGGCATCGGGGCTAACGGCGTGGGAAATTCCGTTTGGCGATTGGAGCGACCAATCGTTGCTGGTGCGGGTGGAAGGGGAGGCGCAGTGGGGGGCGCAACTGCCGCAGGAGTTTGTGGGGTTGGATGAGTTCGACCAGTTCCAGCAAGGCTTCAGCCTTTTCAACATCCAACCCAACCACCGCGTGCGCGGGGTAACGCGCTACACCTACGGCGACCGTGTTGCTGTTGGAAGCATTGGATTGCTGCAACCGTTTGGTGAGCCATCCCTGGGATTATCCACATTGATTTTTGCCGAAGCTGGCGCGGCATGGTTCGGCCAGCAAACGGCGTTGAAGGATGTTCCACTGCTGGCCGGCTACGGCGCGGAACTCCGGCTCCCATTCCTGAACAGCTACGTTGCCACGTTTGGGATTGCCTTCGAGATGATCCAGAAGCCGCGGCGGGATTTGTACTTCCGGTTGGTGGTGGGGCTGTGAGAATGGCGAATGCCAAATGCCGAATTGTTTTTTGCCACTGACCACTGACTACTGACTACTGACTACTATCATCAAAGTATGAGCGTGAGCCACCGAATAGCGCCGCCGCCTGCCCTCACCCCCCGCCCTCTCCCAAACGTGTGATGCTGCTGGTTGCCTCGCATTCATCGGGTGGGAGAGGGAGCCAAAGCGAAGAGTGAAGAGTGAGATGGGAAGAGTGAAATGGAGCCAAAGCCGGAAACTCACCAATGACCACTGACTAATGACCACTGACTAATGACTAATGCCCACTGACTAATGACCACCCCACTGCGAACCCCGCCCTCCGCTTCATACTTCGACGGGGCTTCAGCATGAGCGGAGGGTGGGATTCGGCAGAAACTCCAACATTCCTCATTCATCATTTCGCTTGGTTGTTGTGGGCTGCTTGCATAAGTTGGCAGCCCACTTTCCTTTTACTGGTTGCGGAATGCTGAAGCGACGGTTCATCTGGTTTCTCACGTTGTTGTTCGCGCTTGTGCCGCTGATTACTGCCGCACAGGAAGGGACTTCTGCACCACGCCGTACTCCTCAATCCGCACAGAACCTCTCGCAGAAACGAAAGAAGCATAAATCCTACCAGAAGAAACCGCGCAAAAAGCTCCGGAAAAAATCCCAAAAGAAACCGCGCAAAAAGCTCCGGAAGAAATCCCCAAAGAAGAGCTACCGAAAAAAGTATGTCAGCAAAAAACCGAAGCGTGGATTGCGTCCGGTGGCGCGGCGTTCGGCAGTGGCGGCGCGGCCTGCGGTTGCAGCGGCCAGGCCTGCGGCTTCCAAAGCTGACTCACCAACGGCATCAGTGACGGAACTGAGCAAGAAGCAGAAGGGAGCGAAAACACATCCAAAATTGTCCGCGAAATTAACGCTCCCCGCGCCCGCCGGATGGCGGGCAAATGTTCGGCGCACCGTTGCCACAACAACTGCCGGAACGGTTGCTCCGTTCGAGGCGTTCCCCACGCTTGGTGGGCTGCTTCGGACGCTGCCGGATCAGGGTGAGGTTCGCGTTCGCTACGGGATTTATCCGGGGGTGAAAGATCATGCACTGGCAAAACGATTTGACCAGGAACGGCGCAACGTCACGGTCACGTGCTGGCTGCACGGGGTGCGCTACGACAGCGCGTCGGCCGACGACAACGACCGTGAGGTGCAACTGCTGATCGGGACCACTGCCGACACCGCAACCGCAACGATCATGTTTGCCCGAATCCCCGGCCCGCTGCGCGGGGTTGGCGCGGCGTTGCAGGATGAATTCACCATCGCCCGCGAGCAGTTGGCCGACGTGGTGGGGGAACGCCCCGCGCCGCAATGGCGCTGGATTACGCCGCGCCAAGTTGCCGTGGAAGGAGGGCTGTTTTTCAACGGGTTGCGCGACCCCGGAATCCGCAACGACGCACAACGTGACCCCAGCCGCCCACTCACCGTCTGGGAAATCACCCCGGTGATTTCGGTGACACCGATCAACTTGGCGGAGTAGTTTTCGGCGGCCTTCGGCTCTCTACTTCCTCCAATTCCTATATTGCCCCCAATCCATTCTGGAACAGCATCCGGTTCTGCCGATTCTGTTCCCTGCAACTCTACCTTCCATCAAATACCATGGTACCTTTGCGACCTCTGCGGCCTCGGCTTTTGCTGGCAATGCCTTTGGCAATGCCGTTGTTGGCGATTCTGATGCTGGTAATTCCGCTGGCAACCACACACGCCCAAGAAGGGAACATCATCCGCGACACCGTGCTGACCGAACATCGTTGGGATGTTCAAGACCGAAAAACCGTCAAGGTGGGATTCCCCGACAGCACCCACCGCTACCGCAAAATCATCCTGCGCTACAAGATGCGCTATACCGGATTCCAAACCGGGGATGATTACTACGATTACACCACGCAAGTCTTCGCGCTGCGCCCAACCGGGAAGCAGGATACGGCGGGGAATCCAATCAAAGAAGCGATTGAGATTTCGCGGGGGATCACCGCCTACGGAAATTTTTTTAGCGCAGGGACCGAGCTTGAGTGGCAGGCCGATGTCACCGACTTTGCTCCGCTGTTCCGCGATTCGGTGGAAATCCAAACGTTCTACGATGGCTGGAAACGCGGGCCGCTGCTGACGCTGTGGTTCGAGATGACCGAGGGGATACCGCCAATGGATGTTCACCGTGTGGAGAAAGTCTATGCCGGCGGTTTCCGCTACGGCGACCCGAACAACTCCATCGAAAATTCGCTGGTGCCGAAGACCTTCCCGGTTGATCCGAACGGCGGGGTCACAACGCTGAAAATCACCACCACCGGACACGGCTTCGGCGGGACCGATAACGCTGCCGAGTTTTCCCCGAAAACTCACACCGTGGACATCAACGGCAAGCAAGCCTTCAGCCACTACCTGTGGCGCGACGACTGCGGACGGAACCCAACATTCCCGCAAGGTGGAACCTGGTGGCTGTCGCGGGCGGGGTGGTGCCCGGGGCTGGAGGTGACACCCTACACCTACGATCTTACGCCGCTGATTCAAGGCAAAGATTCGATAGTGATTGACTACAACATGGAGCCTTACACCAACGCTGTTCCCGATAAGCCTGCCTCCTACTACATCTACGCCTACGTGATGTACGCCGGCGGGCCAAACTTCCAGAATGATGCCGAGATTGTGGATGTGAAAGCCCCAACCAACGACTACCGCTTCCGCCGGATAAATCCGATTTGCAGCGGTGCGCCACCGGTTGTGGTGGTTAGGAACACAGGAAACGCAACGCTCACGCGGCTGACAATCAACTACGGGATCAACGGCTCCACAAGCAACAGCTTCAACTGGACGGGGGATTTGAAGTTTTTGGAGTCGGCCGAAATTGCTTTGCCGGGGATTGATCTTGGCACGGCGGCCGGGACCTTCCATGCAACCATCAGCCAAGTGAACGGCGTTCCCGACCAGTACGCCGGCAACAGCACCAGCGTCACAAATTTTACCCCGGCCCGAACCTTCGCAAACACCATGTACGTGACGGTGCGAACCGACGACATCCCAGACTATCCGGGCGAAACCACCAACGGCATCAGCTACACCATTACCGGGTTGGATGGAACAGTGTTTTTAGACCGTTCCGGGCTGGATGACAACGTCAGCTACCGCGACACCGTAACGCTTCCCAACGGCGGTTATCGGTTCCGTATCAAGGACGAAGGCTTTGCTGATGGGCTGTGGTTCTTCTTCTCCCAAAGCGCAACCAAGGGGAGCTACAACCTGCGCGACAACAAGGGAAAAGTGCTGATTAACGCCACCGATTTGCGGGCCGATTTCGGGAGCTACGATGAGCTATTTTTCACCGTTGCCACCACCACCGATGCCCCTGCGGAACCGGACGCACCAGCCGATGAAGAGTACTTCACACTCTACCCCAACCCTACCGATGGCCGCGTGATGATTGCCGCCAATATGCAATCGCTGAACAACGATCCAGCGGTGACGCTGCGGGTGATTTCGATCCTGGGTGAGGAAGTCTATTCCGCCCCATTCCGCGCACGCGCCCACGGGGTGATGCAAATTGATCTCTCACTCTGCCCGCCCGGAACCTACACCGTGCAGTTGGAGTCGGCAGACAGGGTGTTGCGGCGGCGCGTTGTGATTACGGGGAAGTAGTGGGGGGATAGAGGGGAATCAGGAAATAGGAGATAGGAAATAGGGAATAGCAGACCTCCGGCCAGCAATCAATCAGGCGTTGCTGGCCGAAGGTTTTTTTTTGACGGGGCTTCAGCATGAGCGGAGGGCGGGGTTCGCAGTGGGGTGGTCATTAATCAGTGGTCATTGGTGAGTTTCCGGCTTTGGCTCCATTTCACTCTTCCCATCTCACTCTTCACTCTTCGCTTTGGCTCCCTCTCCCACCCGATGAATGCGAGGCAACCAGCAGCTTCACCCATTTGGGAGAGGGCGGGGGGTGAGGGCAGGCAGCGACGGCGGCTCGGTTCGGTGATGGAGTCGCCATCCTTCACTCTTCACATTTCACTCTTCGATTCCAACACATTCAACAACTCAGGATAGTGGTGCGGTCCTTCCACGGTGTCCACGTGGATGAAGGCGACGTTTACTTCCGGGACTTGCTCGGCAGCAACGCGAACGTTGTCGGCAATCTGGGCCGATTCGGTTGTTGATAACTCGCCGTGGCAGGCAATGATGATTTCAAAATGGAGTTCGCTTCCCAAATAATGGGCCCGGCAGAACCGAATTTCCTGAACCCCAGGAACCGCCACAACCACACGCCGCACAGCATCCATCACCGAATCGGAAGGGGAACGCCCCAACAGCAAATCAAGATTGTCCCGCACAATCCGAATCCCACCAACCAGAATGATAATGCCAACAATTAACCCTGCGATTTCATCGGCTTGATCGAACCCGAACGCCGCACCGGTTACGCCAGCAAGCGCGGCAAGCGAGGAAAGGACATCGTTGCGGGAATCCACCGCCATTGCCAGCACCGCAGGACTGTTGGCCGCGCGCCCAACGCGCCGTTGCCACGCCGCCATTGCCAGCTTGCTCACGATTGCAACCCCAAGAATCGCAAACAGCAACGGGCTTACTTCGTGGTCGTGCTTGGTCAGAAATTTCACGATGGATTCCTGCAACACCTCCACCGCCAACACGCAAGCAATCACCGCCAACACAAACCCTGCAATCGGTTCGGCACGGCTGTGGCCAAAGGGATGTTCGCGGTCGGGAGCCTTGCGCCCAACACGGACGGAGACCAGCACGGCCGCCGAGGAGGCGACATCCAGCAGTGAGTTCATGGCATCGGAGAAAAGGGCCACCGAACCGCTGATCAGAAAGCCCCACAGCTTCAAAGCAAACAGCAGCGCGTTGGTTGCCAGCGAAACAGATGTGACACGGGTTAGGGACACAGCAAATGTTTGGAGCAAGAGAGTTGAACGGAGAGTTTCCCAAAGGCAATATAGGGCGTGCAGGCATCTGGTTGCCGTGTAGAATTTTGTCATCATCCAACGCAATCATCACCAGCAACCGGAGCACTTCGGCCACAACCCGTTGCTCATCCAGCCGCGCCGCCGTAGATTCCTCACCATGCAATCCACAACTGATTCCGCACAGCTTCGCTTGCAGCTTTCGGCGTTGTTCGCCGCTGCGTTTGGTGCCCCCCCAGCGTTCATCCACGACTTTCGCGCCGATGGATCGGACCGCAAACTCTACCGCCTTGTTGGCCACGATGCCGCCACCGCCGTTGGCGTGTTCGGCCCCGAGCCGGAGGAGAACCGCGCATTCCTTTCCTACTCACGTTCGCTCCGCTCGGCTGGGCTTCCGGTTCCGGAAATCTATGCGGCCCACGAAGCGGCCGGCATCTATCTGGAAGAAGATTTAGGCGACACCACGTTGTATGATCTGCTATGCCAGATGCGGGCTGGTGATGACTTCCCAGAAAGCATCATTCCGTTGTACCACCAAGTGATTCGGTTGCTTCCGCAAATTCAAATTCGTGGCGGGGAAGCGGTTGATTACTCCGTTGCGTGGCCCTACCCAGAGTTCGACCGCCGCGCCATGATGTGGGACCTGAACTACTTCAAATATCACTCCCTGAAATTGGCCCAAACTCCATTTCACGAAGGGAGGTTGGAGGAAGATTTTGAGCGATTGTGCGACTTCCTTCTCGGGGCCGACCGTTCCCATTTTTTGTACCGTGATTTCCAGTCGCGGAACATCATGGTGCGCGGCGGAAAGCCCTGGCTGATTGATTATCAGGGGGGGCGGCGCGGCGCGTTGCAGTATGACGTTGCGTCGTTGCTGTACGATGCCAAAGCAGCAATTCCGCAAGCCGTTCGCCAGCAATTCTTGGAGTGCTATCTGGATGCTTTGGAAGAAATAATTCCGGTGGAGCGGGAAAAATTTCGGCATCAGTTTCGCGGCTTCGCGTTGGTGCGGATTCTTCAGGCGATGGGGGCCTACGGCTACCGTGGCTGGTTCCAACGGAAGGAGCATTTTCTCAGCAGCATCCCCTACGCCCTGGCCAACCTCACTCAGCTTTTTGCCGACGGCTTGCCGGTGGAGTTACCAGAGCTGAAAAAAGCCGTGGAAGCCTTGAGCCACGTGGTGAGTCAGGATGAAGAAAATAGAAGTGAAGAAAATAGCGGTGAAAGAAATGGCGGTGAAAGAAATGGCGTTGCCAATTCCGCACCAAGCACGCAGGGGAGCGAAGCAGCCGCCCAATCCCCGACTCCCCGACTTCCCGATCCCCGATTCCCGATCCCCGATCCCCGTCCCCCCGCTCTTACGGTTCACATCACCAGTTTCAGCTACAAGCGTGGCGGCTATCCGGCGGATGATACCGGGCACGGCGGCGGCTTCGTGTTCGATTGCCGCAGCCTGCACAACCCGGGGCGGTATCCAGAGTACCGCCAGCTAACCGGGCAGGATCAACCGGTGATCGAATTTTTGGAGCGCGAGGAGGAAGTGGAGCGGTTCTGGGATGATGTTCGTGATTTGGCCGAGCGTGCGGTGGGCAGATATTTGGAGCGTGGTTTTAGCCACATCAGCGTTGCCTTTGGCTGCACCGGCGGGCAGCATCGGTCGGTATATTTTGCCGAGCGGTTGGCCAAGCATTTCCGGGATGAGGCTTTGGGAGCCAGCATTGATTTGCATCACCGCGAGGCGACCAACTGGCCTGTGGTGGCGGGCCGTCAGCTTACTCATCCTCCCCCTGCGGAATCCCCTTTGGAGTAAATGGAGTTGGGCTGGGTGTTTCCCCCTGCGGTTCGGGTTTGGCCACATCTTCTATCTGCAGCGGGTTGGCTGGGATGTAGGTGTAATGCCAGGGTTCGTACGGGTTCGGAAGGGGGCCAACAAAACGGCTGCTGGCAAGGGTGATTGCTGCGTTCAGCTTTGCGGTCCAGCCGGAAGAATCCCAGGCCCGTTCGATTGTTGCGGCGGTTGCCCCAGCAATCAACCGCCGCCCCCGGTAGATGCGGAAATCAAACGCCCGCAACTGCCCATGCTGCGACAACCCCGGAACCGCCACCGTTGGCGCGACCGGCGTTTCCCACGCGGCCAAAAAATCACCGAATAACGCAGCGTGGATTGTGTCACTTCTGCCAAACGGTGAGGTTGTGTCGGCCATCATGGCTATGCAGCTATCGAACAACGAATCGGCAACCACCGCCACCGAGCGGACGCTGTTCCAGTTGCGTAACTGCGCCTCAAGGCTCCGTATTTCCATTGGTGCCAAAAGGGTGTAGCCGGGATAGAGTGAGTCGAACACGTGGCGCACGTGGGTCACTTCGGCAATCGCTTGGCGGTACTCATCGGTTGTTCGGTATGCCCGCGCTTGCACGGCGGTCCAGGCCCAGATGGAGTCCACCTCGGGAAGCCGACCCAAGTAGTATTTCAGTGCCAGCAACCGGCGCGGGGTTGCGGGGATTCGCCGCAGCGCGTTGGTGATTCGGGGATCGAGCGGCGCGGCCACCCAGTCAATGTATATCCGCAACCGCAGCTCGACTATGGATAGAGTTTTTGCGGCAGCAGGACGTTTCCGCCTCCGTTTGCGCGATTGCGCTTCGGCCGGATGGAAATCGGCAGCAAGCAGCAGAAGGATCAGCGGCAGTATCAGCCACCAACGGTGATTCCGGCAGGAGCGGGCGCGGTTGTGGCGCAAGGCTACCACGTTGCGGCAACCTCAAATCCGGCATCTTCAATCGCCTCCACAATCTGCTGGTGAGTAACGCTTGTTTCGTTGAACTCCACAATTGCTTTGCCGATCTCCACTTCGGTTTTCTCCACTGGCAATCGCGAGATAGCTTTCTGCACGCTTGCCACGCAGCCCTGGCAGCTCATGCCGTTGATTTTTAGAATTTCAGTCATGGTTGGGAATTGGTTGATGGATGAAAATTGAACTCTGGCTATGCCTCCCCAACCTCCTCCAAGATTGAGGCGGGGGGGGGGATCACACACCTTCTACTGTTTCCTCCACACGATCCCGTTTGGCTTGGCACCAACGGTGATGTTTTTTTCGACGGTTCGGCCTGCAACATCAATCACCGAGACGGTTCCGGCGTTTTGGTTGCTGACGTATCCGGTTGTTCCGTTGCCGTTGAAGGCAATGGCGTGCGCCCCGGAACCGACGGTAATTTCCGCAATTTTTTCCTGGCCCTCGGTTCGGTAGATCGCTACTTTCCCGTTGTCGGTATCGGTCACCCACAAGGTTCCATCGGGGGCGACGGCGGCCATTGCGGGGGTGAATCCCAGGTTGTACGTCCGGATATTTTCCAGCGTTGTGGCGTTGATTGCTGTTAGGCTTTTTCCGGTTTCGTTATCCACGTACATCACGCCGTTGCTGCCGGGCCACGCGCCAACGGGGCCATCGCCCACGGCAATGGTTTTCACCACGGCTTTGGTTGCTGCATCAATCACCGTGACGTTGTCGGACCCGCTGTTTGCCACAAAAACGTATTGTCCGTTTGGAGTAAGCGATACCTCCAACGGCATTGCCCCCACCGATACCGTGTTGCGGGTTCCAAGAAAGACTGGGTCCAGCATCAGCACCGTTCCGGGGGTTGCGGTTTGTGCTGCCCAGATACCGTTTCCCGCCGGATCCATCACCGCATTGTGTGCTGGGTGGTCCAGTTTCCGCACCTCGCGAAGTGTTCCGGTGGTGGCATCTATCATCAGGATGTACGAAGCCGACCCGCCGCTGTGGCTGCCGTGCGAGTGTCCGCCGCTAAGGTCCTGGCCCGGCACCGCAACCAGCAGCTTGCCGCGGTCGGCAGTAAGCGAAAGGTGGTGGGGATAGGCAATGTTTTTCAGATGAATGATCCGCTCCACCTGATTGGTTTCGGTGTTGATGACGCTGATACTGCTATCCCCCCCGTTCACCACATACAACGCATCGAACGTGATGGCTGGGATGGAAACCGTTTCGGGAAGCGGGGCTTCGGTGTGGTCGTGGTCGGCGTGGTCGTTGTCCGTTGCTGCGGTGTTGCAGGCCCCAAGAAAACCAGCAAGCAACAGACCCAGAAGAAAGGTTAGTGTATTGGGCATTTTGGTTATGAGTGAATGATAGAGTTGTTCCGAAATGGAGTTTTTTTTGGATTTCGGAACAACTCTGTGGAACAGCGGTTGGACTTCTTTTACTTCAAGTCCAATTTCTCTATCTGCGCAGCGGCGGACTCCACCCCGGTTGGTTCCCCTGTTACCTCAAAATTCAGCATCATCCCGTGGCTCTCGTGCTCAAGGTTGTGGCAGTGGACAAGGTAGATGCCCGGGTAGGGATTGAAGCGAACAAGCACCCGCACCGTTTGGTAGGGGAGCACCAGGATGGTGTCCTTCCAGCCACGGTCGCGCGCGGCAAGGTTGGTGTTTCCGGCGCGATCCAGCACTTGGAATTGCACGCCGTGAGCGTGCATCGGGTGGGGCGCAAGGCTGGTGTTGCGGAAGTTCCAAATCTCTAACTCATTGATCGGTATGGTTCCATCTACACGATCCATCTCAAACTCTAACCCGTTGATAAAATGCCCCACATCTAAATTCCCAACGCTCCCTTCATGCTTGATTGAGAGAATGAAATCGCGTTCGCGAACAGCGTCTTCTGCGCGGTACTGTTCGTAGGGGACAAGTGTTTGCGGGATGGTGAACGTTTTGGTGGCTTCCTTCACCACGTCAAACCGGATGACCGGAAACGCGGCCCCCTGGGGTGGCGGATACCCGGCACCGCCGCCAGTCTCTTCGCTGCGAAGCATCACCGAGGTGCCGATGTCGTCGCCGGAGAAATCAACTAAAATCTCGAAGCGTTCGCCGGGGGATATTGAGAGGAGTGAGACCTTGTAGGGCTTGTCCAGCAGCCCGCCATCGCTGGCAATGATGTGGAACGGGCGGTCATCGGTGAATGACAGATAGAATATCCGTGCGTTCGCGCCGTTCAGGAGGCGGAACCGGTACAGCCCTTTGGCAACCTCAAGGTAGGGGTCGGGGGTTCCGTTTACGAAGACGGCATCGCCAAGAAATCCCTGGATGTGGTCGTCGTCGGTGACGATTTCGTAGCGGAACTCACTGCGCGAATCACGGATGCGGCGATCCTGCAACACCAGCGGAATATCGTGACCGCCATCGGGCAGCCCCAAGTCTTTTTCGGCATCGTCCTCCACAATAAACAGCCCCGCCATTCCACGATATGCCTGAATGGCCGTGCGGTGGTGGGGGTGGGGGTGGTACCAGTACATCCCTGCACGGTTCAGGATTGGGAACGAATAGTTATATGACTCCTTGGTCCCCACCGCTTGCGATGGGTGGCCATCCATTTCGTGAGGAACGATCATCCCATGCCAGTGGATGATGGTTGGCTCGTCCAGCATATTCACCATGCGTGCTTTGAACGTATCGCCACGCTTTACGCGAATGGTTGGCCCGGGCCAGCTTCCGCCATACGTCCAAACATCCGTTTGTGTGTCGGGCCAGACGTTCTGTTTGGTGGCGGCGGCAACTATTGGGCCGCCATCCCAATCTGCCGGAAATCGCAATGGGGTGCCAGCCCCAGCCAACAGTTTGGAAGGGGTACGAAATGGTTTCCCCGCAGCAGCAATGGCGGGAACGCGGGAGGCCGTGGCAGCAATGCCCGACAAGGCAAGTGTGTGAAGAAAACGGCGACGGTTCATGGGAGTTAGTCCGGTTAGGTTTTGGAAATGGGCAGCGCGCCGAAAAATTTCTTGCTTGGTTCTTCCCTACTCTACTACCAGTGCAGCACTGCTCCGGTTGGAGCTGCTTCGGGCTTGGCAACGATAGACCCCAGCCGGAAGCAATGGCAGCGATAGCCGAAGATCATTCTGCTGGAGCTGGCCATCAAACAGCCGCGCCACACAAGTCCCGGCCATATCAAACAGCGCAATCTCTACCTGCTGGGCAAGGCTGTAGTTTGGGGGAAGAATAATGCGAAGCTGTGTGGAAGATTGCGCGGGACAATGATTGGGAAGCAGCTGCATTGCCCCTGTGTTCGCCAGCGGCGCGGCGTTGCTCACCCCAGAAGTAGCTGCTACCGTGAAGGAAAGCGTATCGCTGGAAGCCGACAGGCCGGTGAGCGTTTTGGCGCGCACAAACCAGCGGTATTGGCCCGCCGGAAGCGTGCTTGGCCACCATGATGAAGCAATGTCATCGGTTTGCCCCCAGCCCGCCGAAGATTCCAGATTGAGTTGATAGTGCAGATGCAAAGCGCGCCCCAAGCCGGATGGAGTGTTCCAAGAAAATCCGCTGAATTGATCGGGAGATACGATCCCTTTCGGAAGGTTCAGCAACGGCGCGTTTGGCGCAACTGCTGGGGGAATGGAGGTGGCGCGGCTCACCATGATGTCGCCAGCGTCCTTGCTTGTTTCTTGCCATGCCACGTAGTATTTGCCATCGGGCGCGACCGCCCCAACGGGGTACAACTGCGAAGTGTTGGCCGGCGATTGCAGAAGCTGCTTGTTCGCCGAAAACGTGTTCCCGCCATCGTGCGAGGCGGTGATGAACAGATCGGCAAGATCGTTCCGGTTGTCTTGAAATGCGCAAAGAATAGTGCCGTTTGGCGTTACCGAAACGGACGGGTAACTGCTCCCTTTTGGCGAATCAGAAATCGCCATGTCGGGGGAAGCGGTGAAGTCCCGGCGGCGCACGGTGGCGTAATAAAGGTAGGCTTTCCCTTTTGCCGAAGCACGCATGTCGCGCCAAGCAAGGTGGGCGGTTCCTTCCCAGTCCATCGTGACCGTTGGGCCTGCCATTGGGCAAGCGTTTATCATCCACGGTTCCGATTGCACCGGGATTGCCGTTTGGAATGAGTTGGCCCCATCCACCGAGCGGGCAAGAAAAATATCCCTGCGGTTGTTGATGTTGCTGCGGAAGGCAATCACCACGTATCCATCGCCGCTGGCGGCAATGTCGGTGTTGCAACACTCGCACGATCCCCCAACTCCATCGGGCATCAGGTCGGCACGGATTGGCGTTGAAAAGCTGGCCCCGCCATCGGTGGAGTGTGTGGCGTAGATGTGAGTGTTCGATGAAGTTTTTGCCACAACGTCGCGGTCATCAACCCATGCAACGTAGATGTTGTTGCGGCCATCAACGGCAATGCTGGGGAAATCTTGATGCTCCTTTGAAGTGGAGTTCGTTAGCGAGATTGGAGCGGTGAACGTGCCGCCACCATCGGCTGAGCGTTGGTAGAAAACATCGAACCCGCTTCCCCCTTTTTTGGAAACTTGCGAGAGGATGTGGAGCGTGCCGTTGCTATCCACGGCAATGCGCGCCCCGCGCTGCATCCCACTGACGGTTGCCGCAGCCGACAGCACCGTGCGGCTTGGGCCGAAGGAAGCTCCACCATCGGTTGAGCGGCTTAGCCGAACATCCCCTTCGTTGTTGGAGCGGTAGTCGGTCCAGAGAACGTAGATGTTCCCTTGCCGGTCAATGGATAGCTGCGGCGAAGCCTGCAACGCCGTTCCGCCGTCATCATCTACTCGCTTTCCGGCGGCAAAATCTTGTGCCGGCAACTCAGCGATTGTTGCAAGCAACAATGCCGCCAATACGACCGCTTTCATTGTGTTGTTGGTACTGGTTATGAAGTTTTCCGTCGGGGGTTTTCAGGACACCAGTTGGCAGGTGGTGTTACAGCCGATTAGGCCATCCAATCCGCCATTTGGCTTTTGCTTAGTTTCCCTTTCCGCAGTGCGCGCTCTTTCATCATAATGAACAGGACCGGGGTCATAATCAGAACGTGGACGGCGGAAGTTAGCAATCCGCCAATCATTGGTGTCACCAGCGGTTTCATCACGTCGCTTCCTGCGCCATCGGCAAACATAATCGGGACCAGGCCAAGCATGGAGGTGGCAACCGTCATCAGCTTGGGGCGAAGCCGTTGCACCGCGCCTTCGATGGTGGCATCGTGAAGATCGTCAGCGGTCACCGGGTGGCCCGCCGCAAGTTTTGCATCCAGCGCGTGGTGCAGATAGACCACCATCACCACCCCCGTTTGCACCGCAACGCCGTACAATGCAATGAACCCCACCCACACCGCCACCGACAGGTTGTAGCCCAACCCGTACAGAAGGTAGATTCCCCCAACCAGCGCAAACGGAACCGAAAGCATCACCACGCCAGCTTCTTTCCAATCCTTCATCGTCATGTACAGCATCAGAAAGATCACCAGGAAGACCACCGGCATCACCACAATCAACCGCGACTCGGCGCGCTGCTTGTTTTCGTACTGGCCGCTCCATTCCACGCTGTAGCCGGTGCTCAATTTCAGCTGGCTGGCCAGCTGCTCCTTTGCTTCTTTCACAAATCCCCCCATGTCGCGGCCACGGACGTTCAGGAACACCACCGACCGAAGCTGGCCGTTCTCGCTAGCGATCATCGCCGGGCCGTCGGCAAGGCGGATTGTGGCAAGGTCCCCCAGCCGGACGTAGTTGGCGGCCGGGGTCAACGCCGCAACGGTGGAAATCGCGCCGGTAGAGCTGGTGCTGCCGCCGCCTGCGCCGCCGCTCATTCCACCCATTCCCCCCGCCTGCGAACCGGACTCCATCTGCTGCGGAGCGGCTTCGGCGGAGGTTGCGTTGGCCGGGGATGAAGCCGTTGGGACCATCCCAACCGGAACCAGAATTTCCGACATGGCTTCGGGGGTGCTGCGCAGGCTGCGGGCGTAGCGAACCCGCACGGGATAGCGGGCGCGGCCATCCAGTATCTGGCCGATATTTTCGCCGCCGATTGCGGTTTCAATCAACATCTGGACATCGGCACGGCGCAGCCCGTAGCGGGCAATTTGGTCGTCGCGCAGGGTGATGTCCAGGAAACTTCCCCCTTGCACGCGGTCGGCAGCAACATCCGCCGCGCCGGGGATTTTTTTCAGGATTTCTTCGGCACGGATTGCCAGCCGCTCCAGCGTGTCCAAACTGGTCCCGTAGATTTTCAACCCAAGCTCGGTGCGGACCCCGGTTGCCAGCATGTTGATCCGGTTGATAATGGGCTGGGTCCACCCGTTGCGCACGCCGGGTATCTGCAGTTGCCGGTCTAGCTCCTCAATGATTCTTTGCTTTGTGATTCCGGGCCGCCACTGGCTGCGGGGTTTCAGCAGCACAATCGTTTCAATCATCGAGACCGGGGCGTTGTCGGTTGCGGTTTCGGCGCGGCCAGCTTTCCCCAGAACGTGGTCAACTTCTGGATAGGCGGCAATGATTTGATCTTGCGCTGCCATTGTTCGGTTCACTTCCGGCATGGAGGCGTTCGGGAGCAGAACCGGCATGAAGAGGATGGAGCCTTCGTCCAGCGTTGGCATGAACTCCGAGCCGGTGTTCATCATCATCGGCACGGCAACGGCAAGGGCAAGCAGATTCAGCACGATGGTGGTTTTGCGCCAGCGAAGGCACCAGCGAAGAATCGGCCCGTACAGCCGGTGAAAAAATCGCATGATGGGGTTCTCCGATTCTAACCGAAAACGCCCCCGCATGAAGAGCGTCATCAGCACCGGAACAAGGGTGATGGCCACCACCGCCGAGGCCGCAATCACAAACGTTTTGGTCCAGGCAAGCGGGTGGAACAGCTTCCCTTCCTGCCCTTCCAGCAGGAAGACCGGAAGGAAGGAGAGCACCATGATTGCTTCGCTGAAGAAAATTGCGCGCCCAACTTGCTTGGCCGAAAAAATCGCCAGCCGGACGTACTCAGAAGGGGGGAGGTTCGGATTGGTGCGTTGTGCTTCGGCGATGTTCCGGTAGGCGTTTTCCACAAGGACGATGGAGGAATCCACCACCACCCCAATGGCCAGCGCAATCCCCCCAAGCGACATGATGTTGGAGGTGATTCCGAATGCCCGCATCAGCAGAAACGCCAGCAGCACCGACACCGGAATCTCAATCAGAATGCGAACCGCACTGCGGACGTGGAAGATGAAGAGCAGCACCACCAACGTGACGATCAAGGCTTCCTCAACCAGCGCGCGCTCCAGCGTCCCGATTGCTTCCTGGATCAGCGGTGTGCGGTCGTAGCTTTCCACAATGTGGACCCCGTTTGGCAAGCCCGGGGCAAGCTCGGCAATTTTGGCTTTCACCCGCTCAATCACTTGGCTGGCGTTCTCCCCCTGGCGCATCACCACAATGCCGCCGACGGCTTCCCCCTTCCCATCTTTCTCCAGCGAGCCACGCCGCAAGTCGGCACCAAGCTGCACGGTGGCCACTTGCTCCAGCCGCAGTGGAATGCCGCCGGGAAGCGTTGCAACGGGGATTCGTGCAAGGTCCTGGCGGCCAGCCAGGTAGCCCTGGCCGCGAACAAAAAACTCTGCGCCGGAGACCTCGATCAGCTTGCCGCCAACTTCGTTGTTGGAGCGTTGCACCGCGGCCACCACCGCATCGAAGGTGATGCCGAACGAGCGCATTTTTTCTTCATCAACATCCACCTGGTACTGGCGGACGAAGCCGCCGATGGAGGCCACCTCGGCAACGCCATCCACCGCAGCCAGCCGGTAGCGGATGAACCAATCTTGGATTGAGCGCAAGGTTGCAAGGTCGTAGCCGTCCCCTTCGACGGTGTACCAGAAGACATGGCCAACGCCGGTTCCGTCGGGGCCAAGCGTTGCGGTAACACCGGCGGGGAGTTTTGCTTGGGCAACTTGCAGCCGTTCCTGCACGCGGTTGCGGGCTTGGGTCAGGTCGGTTCCATCCTCGAAGATCACGAAGATGAAGCTCATGCCGAACATGCTGTTGGCGCGGACCGCTTTCACATCGGCCAGCCCTTGCAGCGCGGTGGAAATGGGGTAGGTGACTTGGTCTTCAACGATTTGTGGCGAGCGGCCCATCCACTCGGTGAAGACGATCACTTGATGTTCGGAAAGGTCGGGGATGGCATCCACCGGCGTGGTCATCACCCCCCAAACCCCGGCCCCAGAAAGGAGGAGGAACAGAAGGATCACCAATGCGCGGTTGTGTGCGCTCCAATCAATAATGCGTTCAATCATGAGAAGGGTCGTGTTTTTCGGATGTCGAAGATCAAATTTTTGCTTGTGAAGTTCTCTCATGGAGCTTGATTTGCGCGGCGAAGCATCCTATTTTGATTGCCGAGATTACTTCAGGTACGCACTATGCTAAACATTACCGTCGCCGATGCCCAAGCTGATCTTCAGCGATTAATATCCCTTGCTATGCAGGGGGAACAGATCATCATCTCGGATGATGGCAACCATCATGTTCTGTTGCAGCCTATCGCTACGGAATCATCGCCCCGCAGGCTTGGCACGGGTAAAGGGTTGCTGGTGTACATGGCCGATGATTTCGATAAAACTCCAGATGAATTTCAGGAGCATATTGAATGAGCAACTACCTGCTTGATACCCACACCTTTATCTGGATGTTGCCCAACTAATGCCCCTGATGCCCAGTGGCCGCCGAGCCACCTGTCAGCCGTGCTTCGCTATCTATCAAGTAGCCACCTTCGGCGGCAACCTTATCGCCAGTTTTTAGCTGGCCTCCGGTGATTGCGTACCACGTTCCATCGCTTGTGCCAACGGTAACTTGGCGGGCTTGGAACATATTTTTTTCCACCTCCACATACACCATATCCATCGCCCCTGTTCGGACCACCGCACCCACCGGGACGGCAAGGGAGCGGACGGCATCGGGGGCAAGCGAAGCGGTTAGGTACATCCCCGGTTTCAGCATGCCGCCGCCGTTGCTGAACACCCCGCGCACTTGTGCGGTGCGGGTTGTGGGGTCAATTGTTGGATAGATGAAATCCACACGCCCCACCAATTTCTGGCCGCCGATTGCCGGGCCGCTAAGCTCCATTTCCATCCCAGAACGGATGCGCGGAAGGTCCGACTCGAACACGTTGGCTTTCACCCAAACGCTGGATAAATCCACCAACTCCAACAGCAGTGTTCCTTCGTTCACATACGCCCCTTCCACGGCGGCGCGGCGGGATACCATGCCGGAGATAGGAGCATACATGATGATGGTTTGCGTGACGGAGCCACGCTCCTCCAACGCCTTGATTTGCGCCTCGGTCATCCCCGATTGCAGCAGCCGTGCGCGGGCCGCAGCAACAACGCGGCCGGCGCGGTTGGCCCCGTTTGCATCTTCGCCAACCGAGCGGAAGCCGAGCGCATCGGTGGTTGCCGATTCGCGGGCAAGCAGATACTCCTGCTGCGCCGCAATCAGCTCGCGGCTGAACAGCTCCAACAGCGGCTCCCCCTTGCGGATCGGTTGCCAAGTTTGCGTTGCGTACAGGCGTTCGATGCGCCCGGCAACGCGGGCGGCAACCGCACGTTGGGTGGATTCGTTCAGCTCCACGGTTGCCGGAACTTGCACGCCAGCCCCCACCGCCCGCGACTCCACCACAACGGTGCTGACCTGCGCCAGAACGCGCCCACGTTCGGTTAGGTGAATCATGTTGGCGTGGTCATCATGGCTGTGGGATTCGTCGTGCGTTTGGCCGCTCCCTTCCGGCACAAGATCCATGTGGCAGATTGGGCAGATGTCGGGGCCGTCGCGCACCACTTGCGGGTGCATCGGGCAGGTGTATTTGGTGGCCGTGCTGGCTCCCTTTTTCTCGCTTGGCTCCGCGCTGATCCAGGGTTGAAAGTGCCACAAGGCTAATCCACCCGCCACAAGAATCAGAAGGCCAACCGCCACAATCAGCGGCCTGCGACGCCAGGTTGGTTGCGTTGGAGTAGAGTTCATTGTTGTATTCATTTTGGTTGTTGAATGCTGATTGCTGATGCTGAGTTTGCCGCGCCCCCCTGCTGCGCTCTGGCGAGCTTCGCCTCCCCCCAATTCTGGGGGGAAAAGGGATCAGGCAAAAGTGGCCGCGCAATCCCCCTGCTGAAGCAAGGGGAAATGGGGAACTGACCACTGCTCACCGCTTCGCTGCCTGCCCTCACCCCCCGCCCTCTCCCAAACGTGTGAAGGTGCTGGTTGCCTCACGTTCGTCGGCTGGGAGAGGGAGCCGAAGCGAAGAGTGAAGAGTGAAATGGGAAGAGTGAAATGAAGACAAAGCCGGAAACTCACCACTGACCACTCACCACTGACCACTGACTACTGACTCACCACCACCAACTCCCCCACCATCGCCGCTCCCATCGCTTGCTCCATCTGCGCCATCAGCAACTCCATGCGGGTCATGGCAAGCATTTTCATGCCGTCGAGAAGAGCGGAGAGTGAGGTGCGGTTGGCGGCGTAGTCGTTGCGGAGGGCTTGCAGCGTCCGCTCCAGCAGTGGGGTTTGGGTCTGGCGCAGGGAGCGGATTGTTGATGCGGCGCGTTCGGCGCGGGCGTAGGCAGCGCGCAGCATTCCCTCCATTTCCAACTTCATCCCTGCGCCTTCTTCCAGATTTTTTTCGGCCTCGGTTTCCCAGGCCAGCGTTTCCCCTTCGGCGCGGTCGCGGCTCCAGCCGATTGATGGAATCGTCATCATTGCCCCCACGGTCAGGCCCCAGTTCATCGGCTCGGATGTTGTGGTTGCGCCATGCTCACCCACGCTTGCTTCTCGCAGTGGATGCCCTTCCGGCATGTAGCCGATTCCGCCGCGCAGCATCAGCATCGGGCGGCCCATTGCGGTGGCGGCTTCGGCTTGCAAACGGGACATCTGCGCCATCGCCTCCATCTGGCGTAGCGCGGGGTGGTTGGCGATTGCAGCGCGTGCGGAATCGAACGGAGGGAGTGATGCTGGTGGAAGCTCCGCCGCAATCTGAATGGGTGAGTTGGCGGGGCGAGCAAGCAGTGTGTTCAGCCGCCCAACCGATTCGGCGCGCTCGGTGGAAATGGTGGTGGCTTGGTTGGCCAGCCGCGCAAGCTCCGACTCAATCCGCAGCAAGTCCGAGCTTGCTGTTTTTCCCGCTTCAAAACTGATGGTGGCCGAGCGGTGGATCAACTCCGTTAGCCGTTGCTCCTCGGCGTTCTGCTCCAACGTGCGGTCGGCCAGCCAGGCCGATAGATATTCCTCCTGAACCCGCAACCGAATCTTCCGCTGCACAGCTTCCAGCGATGCTTCGGCAACGGGGCGTTCGGCGGCCATTGCGTTGGCCATTGCTCGGTTCTGTCCGAACAGCGGGATCATTTGTTCGGCCATCAGCATTGTTTCGCCGTTGTTCCAGGGGGTTGGATTATCCACCACAAGGTCGCGGAACTCAATCCCGACGCTGGGGGGATCCCATGCCGAAGCCGCACGTGCGCGGTGGTCGGCAGCGGCGATTGCACGCTGGGCAGCCCGCACGTTTGGATGAACCCGAAGAGCCGTGGCAACAAGGGAGTCAAGCGGTTGCGCCGCAGCAGCCGCCGGCATTGCCAGCACCGCAGCGGCAATCATCGCAGCGTTCCATCGGAAGGAATCACTCATAGCCGTGAAAAACGATTGTTGAAAAAGGAATGAACGGATTCCGTTGGCGGATGCTGCCGGGCGGTATCCCGTGAAAACGGTATCGCGCGCAGTGTGGGCGCAGCAACGGTTGGATCAGCGTTTGTGCAATGCAAGAAGAGAGACGAGGGAGGGAGCGGGCGGTTACTGTTCGGGCTGTTCAGAACAAGCAAGGCACGCCCCGGCGGACCAGAACGGAGTTCCGGCCAGAAGCGTGTGGGATTAAATCAGCAGTGTGGCGTTGCGGAGATAGGCGGTGCGGGCAAGGGCAACCATGCCGTCGGCGGGTGGGGGAAGGTCGGCGGCGTGGCGATAGAGAGAAGCAAGGGGATCGGGCAGAAGAGCATCCGCCGCAGGGGGAAACAGCTGCACGGCGGAAAGCTCAAGCAACGGAACTTTTGGAAGCGCGGAATCTACTTTGTCGGGGGTGATAGTTTTGTAGCTGCAACAGGGGAGCGAGCGGAACGATTTCTGGTCGCTGTGTTGTGTTGCTGGTTTGGCGGAAACCCGGCAGGCGGAGCAGGCGGTTCCATCAACTTCACCACGCGCTGCGGCTTCGCGTTCCATCCGGCAGGCATGAAGCGTCACCGGCACGCCAAGCGTGTGGAACAGAAACGCCAGAAGCGTCAGTGCTATGGTAATCGGGCGGAACATTTGGTTAAGCTGCGGCAAACATACGCCCATTGACGCAACGGCGCAAATAGATATTGCCACCAAGCGAAGCATTTCAAGATTTTTTGCCTTGCTGCTGATGCACTGCGTTACCGTGGGGTTCGGCACGATGCGGGGCTGTTGCTTCGTCTGTTGGATTGCTGCCAGCTTTCTCTCTCTACAATCAACTTCTATCCAAACCTACCATGATGACACGTGAACGGTATCAGGCAGCAGCAACCTTCCCTGAGTTTTTGGCCACAGCAGAGAAGAACCAAGAGTTGTGGCACGGGATTTATCAACGCGCATCGGTTCCGCTGGATTTGGTTCAGCAGGCCATGGAGTTAGGCCAGAATTACCACCTTCTGGCACTATCCGAAGATTGGTGCGGCGACGCGGTGAACCTTCTGCCAGTGGTTGCCCGCTTTGCCGAAGCCGTGCCAAACGTCCAGCTGCGGGTGCTTGGCCGCGATGCCAACCCGGACCTGATGGATGCCCACCTTACGGGAAGCTCACGCTCGATCCCAGTGGTGATTATCTACGACCAAAATTTCAATGAAATAGGGTGGTGGGGGCCGCGCCCAACCGAGCTGCAGAAGTGGGTGAAAGAGGTTGGCCTAACAATGGAGAAAGATGAACGCTACCGCCACATCCGCGCCTGGTACGCCCGCGACAAAGGCCGCACAACGGTGCAGGAGATTGTGGGATTGATGGAAGGAGTATCGGCAGAGACGGCGTAGATTTTTAGCGTTGGTGTTACCCTCACCAAGCCCTCCCCGCGCCTTGCAGGAGAGGGCTTTTTTTTGCGGTCGGTTGGGCAAAAATTCCCCCAAAACTTCCTGCCCGCTTTGGTAATGTGTTATTTTCGCGCCCCTTCACAGTATCCCTATCCACTTATCCAGTACCACGCTCGTGGCCATTAAAAAATCTGACCTCTACTCCTCACTCTGGGCTTCCTGCGACGAGCTGCGCGGGGGCATGGATGCCAGCCAATACAAGGACTATGTCCTGTTCATGCTCTTCATCAAGTATATCTCCGATAAATATGCCAACTCCAAGGAGTACCGGCCAGCTGTCGTGATTCCCCGCGGAGCCAGCTTCAGCGACATGGTTGCCATGAAAGGAAAGAGCGGCATTGGTGATGCAATCAACAAGCAGGTGATCCAGCCGCTGATTGAGGCCAACCCGCTTCTTGCCCGTAGCGATTTCCCCAACTTCAACGACCCCAATAAGCTGGGGGATGGGAAGGAGATGGTGGATAAACTCACCAACCTCATCGCCATCTTCGAAAATCCCGCGCTGAACTTTGCCAACAACCGCGCCGAAAACGACGACATCCTGGGCGATGCTTACGAGTATCTGATGCGCTACTTCGCCACCCAAAGCGGCAAAAGCAAAGGGCAGTTCTACACCCCCTCCGAGGTCAGCCGCGTGATGGCAACGGTGATCGGCATCTCCCCAAAAAACTCCAAAGCCAGCACCACCGCCTACGACCCCACCTGCGGCTCCGGTTCGTTGTTGCTGAAGGTGGCCGCACAGGCCGGAAAGCAGATCACCCTTGAAGGCCAGGAAAAAGATGTCTCCACCGCTGGCCTTGCACGGATGAACATGATCCTGCACGATTTCCCCACCGCCATTATCCAAACCGGCAACACCCTCACAACTCCAAAATTCAAGAATGGCGAACAACTCAGAACCTACGACTACGTGGTGGCTAACCCCCCATTCTCCGATAAGACATGGAGCACCGGGCTGATTCCCGCCAGCGATCCCTTCCAACGATTTTCCTGGGGCGAGCCGCCGAAAAAACAGGGAGATTACGCCTATCTGCTCCATATCATCCGCAGCATGAACAGCACCGGCAAGGCCGCGTGCATCCTTCCGCATGGCGTGCTGTTCCGGGGGAATGCCGAGGCCGTCATCCGCAAGCAGTTGGTGCAATCCGGTATCCTGAAAGGGATTATCGGCCTTCCCCCAAACCTCTTCTACGGAACCGGTATCCCCGCCTGCATCCTTGTGCTGGATAAGGACAACGCCAGCGCACGCAAAGGCATTTTTATGATTGATGCCGCTAAAGGCTTCATCAAAGATGGCCCAAAAAATCGCCTTCGCGAGCAGGACATCCACAGGATTGTGGACACCTTCACCAAGTTGGCCGATGTTCCCCGCTACGCCCGCATGGTTTCCGTCCACGAAATTGCCGACCCCAAAAACGATTTCAACCTTAACCTCCCACGCTACATTGACAGCACCGAACCGGAGGACCTTCACGACATTGATGCACACCTGCGCGGCGGCATTCCCAACCGCGACCTTGATGCCCTTGATGATTTCTGGCAGGTGCTTCCCGGCCTGCGCACCGCCTTGCTGAAACGCGCCGGGCGCGCCGGATACTCCGCACTGCGGCTGCCAATCGCCGATGTGAAACCGGCAATCCTTGGCCACCCCGAGTTCACCGCGTTCAATCAACACGTGGTCGCGCTTTTCAACAAGTGGAAAGGCCGGGCCAAGCCGCTGATGAAAAAATTTGACCAGAACAGCCACCCAAAAATGTTGATTGAAACCCTGGCCCAGGACCTTCTGCACACCGTTGCCGCCGCGCCGCTGATTGACCCCTACGACATCTACCAGCACCTGATGAACTACTGGGAACAAACCATGCAGGACGATTGCTACATGATTGCCGCCGACGGCTGGACCAACAGCGCACGCCCACGGGTGATGATCGAGGAGAAAAAAAACAAAGGGAAGGAAAAACCGGACCTTCTGCAGGGACGCAAAAAGCTCCGCACCGAACTGATTCCCCCCGCGCTGATTGCTGCACGCTACTTCCGGGCCGAGCAATCCCGCATCCAACACCTTGAGGCAACCCTTTCCACACTGGCCCAGCAGATGGAGGAGCTTGCCGAAGAACATGGCGGCGACGACGGGCTGCTGGCCGACGCGCTGAACGACAAAGGAAAACTCACAAAACCCAACGTAACCGCTCGCCTGAAGGAAATCAAACAGGACCCCGATGCCGCCGACGAGCAACAACTGCTACGCCAATGGATTGCCCTGAACGAACAAGAAACAGCCGCAACCGCACAACTGAAAACCGCCCAGGAAACGCTTACCGCAAAGCTGCTGGCCAAATACCCGCAACCACGCCAAGATGCCGACCGGCTGATGATGGACACCGCCACCACCACCACATTGCCCCAGCCGGAGATTGTGACGCTGGTGGTTGAGGACAAATGGCTGGCAACCATTGCTGCCGCCCTGCAATCGGAGCTTGACCGCGTCTCGCAGACGCTGACCGGGCGCATCCGCCAGCTTGCCGAACGCTACGCCAAGCCGCTTCCCGAACTCACCGAAGAAGTGGAAACCCTTGCCGCCAACGTGGCGCAACACCTAAAAAAAATGGGAATGTGAGTCGGGGATCGGGGGGCGGAGGTCGGGGATCGGGGGGCGGAAAATGAAAGTTTATCCCGCACATCCTCCCGCCCAATTTTCTTGCTCAATTCCGCTCCCCCTCCCGAGGGCAGGGCTGTTAAGAGATCAACGAAGGAGTGGCTTGAAGGACAAAACTCATGGAACAGCCGTTGGCAGAACACCGGCACACCATCACAGGCTTGGGGTTGTGGGGTATCGGTCTTCGCCCCAACGGGGCAGCCTATTCCAGCCCAGGCATCGCCCTGGGAACCATGACCGCAATGCTTGGAAAGCCCTGAAAGGGCGACCGAAGGGAGCATCCTGTGTGGGTGAATGTTGGCGGTGGTTGACCTTGGGTCGCCCCTTCAGGGCTTGGATTCAATGGCTGGAACGCTACCCAGGGCGCTGCCCTGGGCTGGCGTGAGCCGCCCCGTTGGGGCTATGATCGTTGGCTCGTTGTTGGGTTCTCCGTCTGTGCAGAGTCAGGACAGGAACGTAGTTCGATGCGCTGAACCGTGCCGTCCACACCGCGACGATCGGCTTGGCCAGAAACGTCTCCGCCTCCATCGCTGGGTCAACACTTATACTCCAAACAAAGTGGTTTGCGAAAAATCTAGTCGCTGTCATTCCCGCGAAAGCGGGAATCCATAGCACACATAGCTGAGTAGAATTTCGCAAACCAATTTGCTTCAAGTATAACAGCCCTGCCTCCCGAGGGGGCTGGGGGGTCATTGGAGGGCAGGGCAACACAACCGAACCCAGCAACCTCACGCTGCAGAATTCTGTTCCGTCCCATTCCGCTCCCCCCTCTTGCTCCCCCTCCCGAGGGGGCTGGGGGGTCTGGAAACTCAACCAATCCCAATAACAACTACGCAACCAACATGAAACTGAAACCTGGATATACATTGACTGAAGTGGGGGTGATTCCCGAGGAGTGGGAGGTGAA
>JAEUSP010000053.1 GCA_016788565.1 Chlorobiota bacterium
ATGGGAGAATTTGATTACGTTAGCGTTTGGTGGGGTAACGTACAACGACCTACAACTCAGTTTCCGTGACAACGCGGGAACGCGGGGCGATGCCCAGGGAACAATCCCGGTGATTAGTTGGACAGGCTCATTTACTGGGAACCAGCAATTAGGATTGGTGTTGAAAACAGAAGGGCATGTATCGTTGATGTTGCGGGCGATTACTGCTGCGGGAGATTGGAGCGCGTTCGAGATAGAGTTGTTCATCATCTGATGCGTGATACAACAGAGATTTCCAACCGAACAGCAGTAAGGTGCTGCTGTTCGGTGAGGAAACAGAATAAGGGAAAAATCTCACAACAACCGAAACCACTAATCTGGGCAATACTCATGGATCCGTTCAAGAAATCGTTGGGGATAAATTTTGGACCGTTGTTTTCGGTGACGGTCAATCCAAGTAAGAAAGAAGCAGGTCTAGAGATTGATAAAAATAAAGGTGAAAAAGAGAGTAGTCCTAAACTACAAAAGCTGCGAACCCCTGGTGGTACACCAAAACCTGACATTGATGTTATTGGAGGTTTTGAGGTCGTTGGTTGGGAATGGGTATCTACCAGTAGTCCGCTTGAGCCAGGTGGCTATTGGAAGCCCGTACTTGGTTGGCCAGTAGAAAAAGATATTCGGTTGCCAGACCCACCTCCACCGGGGATGAGGTTTGGATCAGGTGGAGGGTCAGGGAATACTACGAGCCAAGAGGATGAACATCCTTGTGTAGAAAAACGTAAAGAGGTTGAGGAAAGGAAAGGGGGTTCGAATTATTAGAGACTACACGAAGCCTTGTGGAAGCGATAAATGGAATTGCCAGGAGACGTGGATAGACACAAGCGGGAAAAGTAAGGGGATAGGATTCAAGGGCGGCAATAAAAGTACTATTATTAAAATTCAACCCTGTGAAAATGAATGCGAGCCACACAAGTGGGGATTATATGGAGCAGCATCAAGTAAACCGGATAAATCTTTTCAAGAAAAAATTAAAGCAGCTTGCTCAAGAATTTTACAAAACATTGATTGCCTGAATGATTTAATACCAGGATTAGGAGATTGTATTAAAAAAGCTTATGCAATGGCAGATATATCTTATGATAGAGACGAAAGTTCATGTCTTAAAGGAAACGAACTAAATGCTACAGCAACCGTAGCTTATCGTGAAGACCCATATCAATTATATATTTTATTTTGCAAAGACACTCCTAATCTAACCGTTGAAGAAATACAGGCTCAATTATTACATGAACTTGTTCACGCATGTGGGATAATAAGAAATAATATAAACATAGATAAAGCATACTCAGAGCTTGATGCTTCTGTAATAGAAAATTATTGTGGCGGCACAGGGGCATTGTCGCCAGAAAAAAGTGGCTATTTATCCGATTGGTTTTATGCAGAAGGTAAAATACCTAAATTAGGGAAGTATCAGATATTTGAAATGAAAGTAGGTAACCCAACAAGAACGCTATATTACAGCACATTTTTTATCTGGGATCCTGCGACAGGTGAAGTGTGGGTGCGTGATAATCCTGCAATTAATCCGAACTTACTTCCGTTTCCTCCAAAAAAGAAGATATATCCACGCGACAATGAACCATCTCCATTTAAAAGATAAGAGGTGCTGCCATGAAAAACATATTTTTTGTTCTGATATTGACTCTAAGTCTTATAAGCTGTAGAACACTTAGTCGTTCGTCGGATTGTACACTTCCGTGGGATTATGAAGCCATGATTGATTCAATAGCAATAATTAAATATACACTGGACTCTGTAAATTTTCATCGCGACTCGGTTCGAATCTTGTCGTGGTTTCAAGCTAAAAAGTATGATTCTGCATATTATGTGAATCATAGATATTTAAATGGAATTTTATTTTGGATTTCCTACCATGATTCAGCATCCGTACAACATTGGTGGATAGGGGTAGCATTTGCTTTTCAATCATCGTTAAATCAATTTCCACCATGGGACATCCCATCTGGTCCATGTCCTTATATTTATAACAAGTATTTTGCACATTGGGGAGGACACTTTGATGAAAGACCTACAAATAAAGATATATATGGATATACTAAGCTAATTGGTTATATAGGTCAACCCTTTTATTTATGGGGAGCAAAGCATAACCCCGTAGCATTTTTAATTGCTTCTGAGGTATGTACCGATACATGGGAAGCATGTGTAGGTGAGAAGCCAACACAGTTTTTTCAGATAGAGGATTGAATGTAAACTCGGAACAAAGCAGTTTGCCAAACTCTATACAAGACTCTATAGATTCGCTGCTAAGGCCAACCAGCTGCTGCTTTTGTGGGAATGAAAACAATAAAGGTTTTTGCAAACCACTCAATTTCCGGCTAATTACTCCACCATCCCAATCACCCCAAACATCCTCCCGCTTCGGCTTCCATCGCGGCGGTAGCTGTGGAAGTTGGGATCGCAGATGGTGCAGCGTGGGTCAAGCTCAATCTGGTGTGAGGCGATTCCCGCAGCAAGCAGTTGTTCTACCACCACTCCTTTGTTATCAAACAAAAATTTCCCCTTGCCAAGCGGGCGGCTGTGCTGTTTCGGGAACTGCAACGCCACATCGCTTCCAACTTCGTAGCAGCATTGGCTTGCGGCCGGGCCGATGTAGGCAACTACTTCTTCCGGCGCAACGCCGTAGCCTTGCATCATCTGGGCAACCGCTGTTCCGGCAATGTTCTGCTGGCTTCCGCGCCAGCCGGAGTGGATGGCCGCAACCACCTTCCGCTGCCGCGCAAACAGCAGCACCGGTATGCAATCGGCAATGCTGACGGCAAGCAGCCAGCCGGGTTGGTCGGTCATCAGCGCGTCGCTTTCGGCGGGGGCGTAGCCTTCGGCAACAATGCGGCAGTTGCTGCCATGAACTTGGCGTTGGGTTGCCATCTGCGCAAAGCCCAACGCTGCCGCAGCGCGCTCACGGTTTCGCCACACTCGCGGCTCGTCATCGCCAACAGTGAGCGACATGTTGTTCCCAAACGGATCGCTCCCGGAAACGCTCCGCAGCGTCACCCCGGCGCGAACGGCTGGGTGTGGTTTGAAGATGTGTGGTTGATAGAGTAAAGGCATAGGATTGGTGGGCTGGGTTTGTGGTGGGCAGTGGTCAGTAGTCAGTGGTCATTAGTGAGTTGCCGATTTTGGCTTCATTTCACTCTTCCCATCTCACTCTTCACTCTTCGCTTTGGCTCCTTCTTGCACCGGACAAATGTGAGGCAATCAGCACCACCATCCATTTGGGAGAGGGCGGGGGGTGAGGGCAGGCAGCGGCGGGCTGAGTTCGTAGTGTGGTCATTAGTCATTAGTGAGTTGCCGATTTTGGCTTCATTTCACTCTTCTCATCTCACTCTTCACTCTTCACTCTTCGCTTTTATCTTCCATACTGGTATTTGTCCCCAAGCGGAATTGGTGTGGCTAATCGGTAGTCGCCAAAGCCGTTGTCGTCCACAAAGGTTAGCCGCAGGTTTCGCTGGCCGAAGTATTGCCACACCTCCACCGCGCGTCCGTCGCGGCGGAAGGGGTCGCGCTGAACGTTGTCCGGTTGGCCGTAGATGATATACACCCGCCCCATGTCGGTAAGCCAACCAGCCGCGTAGCTGCGGAACTTCTCGTTGGCATACTCAACCCGCCGGAAGTATTCCAGCATCGCCTCGTTTTTTGGCGTTCCCTGGGTTGGGTCTAAGCGTTCCCAAAACGCGCCGTACCGCCGTTTCTTCTCATCAAAACTTGCCGCGTTCCGGATGCCATCCACCTCACTTTGCGTTCCCACGTAGCGGAGTTGGACGATTTTTTCATCAAGATCGGCCTCGGTTAGCGGCAGCCCGTCCAGCGACTCGGCAACGCGAATCAACCGTTCGATTGTGGCCAACGTTTTGTTGGTGTCGGCTGCGGTTGTGGCTTTTAGCTCCACGTTGAACAACCCTTTTGCAAGGTTCTTCGATTGCAACCTCACCCACGCTTGCGAACGCCCCGGCGGGAATGATTTTGGGAAAAATTGAGTTGCGATTGCCTCCCCCTTTGTGGTGCGGTAGGTGGCGGTCAGCCGGAAGGCGGTGTCGCTGGTGTTGTTGTAGGCTTCAAAAAAAAGAAAGTAGCCCTCGGGAAGGGCGCTGATGTTTTCGGTGAACATCGGGGTGATGCTGTGCCCGCCCCCTTCTTCGCGAATTTTCGAGACCAGCATCAGCCCGCTGAAGGCGAATCGTTCGGCAAGGTAATCGCGCACGGTGACGTTCCGGCGGATTGTTCCGGTAAGGTTCGCTTTGATGTCCAAAATCTCGGCAGTGGCAGTGTAGTTTCCCGGCGGAAGAAAGACTTTCCGTTGGAAGTATTCGTAGCGTGCTGGCCGTCCAGCGGTGACATCGTACAGGGCGGTGGATAAGTCTCGGGTGTAGGTGGTGTCCAGCCACTTCTTCCCTTCCCCTTGCACCGTGAACGTGACTTGGTAGCGAGCCTGATACTCACCACTGTTTCGGTCAAATTTTAGCGCGGCGTAGGGGAGGGCAAGATAGAGGTCCATCCGTGAGGAGTCGCGGGTTGCTCCGGCAAAGGAGATAGCATCAAAGAAAATAGCTTCCCGATCCAGCGATTGCCCGGCAAGCGATGAAGCCACAGCAACCCACAATCCAAACGCAAGCAAAAGGTTTCTCATAAGCGATGTTGCAACCGCAAGGCGCGCCAGCCTTGCGCAGTAAATCCCAGCACACGTAATGCCGCGCCAAGATACGGAAGGAAGTGGAGGTAGAACCTCTTTTCCCGTGCACGATTGCTCCCCATGAAAAAGCCGTTTGGGAATTTCCCAAACGGCTCTTTCCGAAGGAGAGGAGAGAAGACACAATGGCTTAGGTGACGCGCACAATCTGGCCCGATTGAGCATCAACCACAACGTGTTTTATTCCGCCGCCACCGGTTGGGACGATGGCAATCTGATAGACCCACTTGCCTGATTCCTGCTCCAGCTCCCAGCCAGTAACGTTGCCCGGGATGTTGGCCGTTGCCGCAGCGCGTGCCTGGGAAAGTGCGATCAGCGCAACGTTAGTGTTGGTTGGTTTGAATTCACTGTTGTTGAAATCTCCGGACTCTTGTTCGGCTTCCACCAACATTCCTGTGCGGGCATCAATCGTGAGTTCGTAGGTGTTGGAGTCGCGCTTCATCTGAACAATGTACCAGATGACGGAGTCGCTCTGAACCCGCAGTTTTGCGTTGGTGGCTTGCGCGCTATCCAACATTGTGGCCGCAATCGTCTGCGCCGAATCGCGGGTGATGATGGCGATGCCAACAGCTGTGGAATCGCTGTGGTGGTTGTCGTCATCATCGTGGTCGTCGCCATCGTGGTCGTTATCGCAGTCGCAGTGGCAATGGTAGTGGTGGCCGTAGCCGTGCCCTTTGCCGTGGCGGTAGTGGCCGCGCCCTTTTTTGTGCTTGTGTTTGCCGTTGTGGTCGTCGCAATCATCGTCATCGTTTACTTTCCGTTCTTTCCCAGTTCCGGCATCAATGTAGATGGTGACGTAGCGGTTTTCGCGGGTGATGATGACGATAACATACGTTGGGCGGTTCTCTATCTCCTCCATGTTGCATTCCACCACCTCACCCTCAAACTGCACCTTTACCCGGTGGCGGATAATGCGGCAATCAACAAACGTCTGGTTGATAACAATCACCGAGGTGTAGTAGTAGTTGGTGATTGGCTTGGTTTCAATCACCTGGCCATTGCGGCTGTTCATCACCACAACGATTACTTGCCCCCCTGTCCGCACCACAACCTCATAGGCCCGTTGGTCTTGGTCGGTGTTAAGATTGATCCCCAAAATTTCACAGTTGGGATAACGCGCACGAATGATCTGGATGATCTGGTCAATCGTGAACAAGGTGCTATCGCTCCAGAACCGCGCGGCATTGGCCCTGACGCTATCGGCTTCTTGTTTGCTGACGGGGTCGCTGGTGATTACGGTTCCGGAGTAGCCGGAAGTGGAGATGTCATCGGGTGAGGTTGCGGTGTTGGAGCAACTGGCAAGCAGCCCGGTTAGGGCAATGGCAAGCATCATCAGCCCGCTGTGTATGCGGGCCAAGCAGAAGTTTTTCATGGATACCTCCAAGAGTATGTTCAGTGTATCGGTTACCTGTTCATTGCTGCATTCCCTGTGGCATCCGTTCATCGCCAGTAACGATAAACGGGCCGCAGTAGTTAGCGCGAAGCCTTGCAGCGATTGTGTTGAAAAGAGCGGGAAGCCGAGAGGAAATGCAGTGAAGTGGCGGCTGTGACCCAGCCCCTGGTGAAAGGATTACCGACCCTGCAAAAAAATCTTACGCGAAACCTCACAATGCCTGTGGCTAACGCTCTCAACAGAAATCAGTAAACTTGCCGGCGTATGGACAAATTCATTGTGCAAGGGGGAACACCCCTGAACGGAACCGTAGCGATCTCCGGTGCGAAAAATGCCACCCTTGAGCTGATGCCCGCCGCGCTGCTTGCGCCGGGGGCGTATCAGTTCACCAACACCCCCAACATCCGCGATGTCTGGACGATGTCCCGATTGATGGCCAGCATGGGGGTGCATTGCGAACTGAACGATAACATCCTGCATATCAACACCGCCAACATCACCTCGCAGGAAGCCCCCTACTCCTACGTCAAGCAGATGCGTGCAAGCATCCACGTGCTGGGGCCGTTAGTTGCCCGGTACGGCTACGCAAAAGTCTCGCTTCCGGGGGGCTGCGCGTGGGGGCCGCGTCCGGTGGATTTCCACCTGAAAGGATTGGAGAAATTGGGGGCCGAAATCACCCTGGATGGCGGCTACATCATTGCCCGCGCCAAGCGGCTTCGCGGGGCAAACATCACGTTCGACATCGCCTCGGTTGGCGCAACGTTCAACCTGATGGCTGCGGCAACGCTGGCGCATGGCCGCACCGTTATCAACAACGCAGCGATTGAGCCAGAGGTGACCGCCGCAGGCCGATTGCTGCAAAAAATGGGGGCGCAGATTGAAGGCCTGGGGACTCCAACAATCACCATCGAAGGGTGCGACAACCTAAAACCTGCCAACATCGAAACCATCCCCGACCGTGTGGAAACCGGAACACTTCTGGTGGCGGTGGCCATGACCGGCGGCAAAGCAACGCTGACCAACACCAACCCCTACCACCTTGCAGTGGTGCTGGAAAAATTAGAGGAAGCCGGGTGCGAGCTGGATATCCGCGCCGACGAAATCACCCTGACCGCTCCCGACCAACTGAAGCCGGTGGATGTTGTCACCGCAGTCTATCCCGGCTTCCCAACCGATATGCAGGCCCAATGGATGTCGCTGATGACCTGCGCCGCCGGAACCAGCACCGTGCAGGAGACGATCTACAAAGATCGCTTCAGCCACGTGCCCGAGCTTGCACGGCTTGGTTGCGATATCCACGTCAGTGAGAACGTTGCCACAATCCGCGGCGGAAAGGGGCTGACCGGCGCCACCGTGATGAGCACCGACCTTCGCGCTTCCGTGGCGATGGTGCTTGCCGGGCTTGTGGCCCAGGGGCAAACCGAAGTGCTTCGCATCTACCACCTTGACCGTGGCTACGAATCGCTTGAGTTGAAATTGGAAGCACTTGGAGCCAGCATCCGCCGCGTAAAAACCGATCAGTTATGATGGCTTGCAACCCACGCTGGAAGCCATGAAGCGGTTCCCTTCTCTGCTACTGGTTTTGTTGCTATTGACCATTGGTGAGGTGTCCAATCTTGTGGCAGCCGAGCGTTGGGGGGAAGCTCCAAAACCACACTTCAGCATCACCCTAATCAGGGTGAGTAATGCGGTTGCGGGGAAGCAAGATCAACTGCGGTTCCAACAGCCCGGCAAAGGCACGGCAGCCGTAGCGGCCAACAAGCAGAAACTTCGGCGGCTGCGTGCCCAGCGCGATTCCCTGAACCAGCTTATCGGCACGGTAGAAAAACAGAAATCAACCAGCAGCAACCGGAAAAAACTTGCCAAACTTCAGGCCGAGCGGGATTTGCTTGCAAACAAGATCAGGCAGTTGCTGAAAAGTGGAGGGGGGCAATCATCCAGCAAATCATCCAGCAAGGCGGCTTCCAGCAAGCAAGGCACAACGCCTGGGAAAAAACCTGCATCGGCAAAGCCAGCTACCGTCCCGCCAAAAAAATCCGCAGCAGGCAAGCAGGGTAAAAAGAAGGATAAAATTGAGCAAATCATCAGCAGGCTAAGCGACAAAGAACAGCGCAGCGCGGCGGCCAACCAGCCAACAACCGGGCCGCCACGCAAGCCGGCAGCAACGCCGCAAAAAAAGATTGCGGCAACGCCCCAGCCGCCAGCAGCCAGAAATTCCGAAGCCCCAACAGTTTTGCGCTGGCCGGTGGACTCGCGAACGGTGTTGATAGAGTATGGCGAACGCTACAACCCCCAAACCAACACCGTGACGCTCAACCCGGGAATCAACATTCGGGTGGACAGCGATGGCGAAGTACGCAGTGCTGAATCCGGAAAAGTCTCGATGGTGACATGGATGCCCAGCTACCGCACCGTGGTAATTGTGGATCACGGCGGTGGGTTCCGCACCGTCTATGCAAACCTCTCATCGGCGGTGGTCAAGCGTGGAAGCCAGCTTCAGCGTGGCGACCGAATCGGCACCGCCGGGAAATCGAAAGAAGGGAGGTACCTCCACTTCCAACTCTGGAAAGAACGGCAACGGATGAACCCGATGACACTGCTGCGATAACGCGCAATTCCTTCCCAACGATAACCAAAACAACTCACATCTTTTTTTATGACCGCACCAACATCCGACCAGTTCCGCACAGGGTATGTGGCTATCGTTGGCGAGCCAAACGTTGGCAAATCAACGCTGCTGAACACACTGCTTGGCACCAAGCTCTCCATCGTCACAAAAAAACCGCAAACCACACGCAAAAGTGTGCTGGGAATTTCCACAACCGAACGCGCCCAGATTATTTTCCAGGACACTCCGGGGGTGCTAACGCCGCGCTACTTGCTTCAGGAAAAAATGGTTGGCTACGTGGCGGGCGCGCTTGCCGATGCCGACCTGATTTTGCTGATGTTGGATGTGAACGATCCTAACCTTGAGCGCATCACCAGCACGCCCATCGGCGACCTCACGAAGCTGCGCAAGCCAGTCATCCTTCTGCTGAACAAAATGGACGCGCTGAAGGATAAAAAAGAAGCGCTTCCAATCATGGAGAAATTTCTGAACATGGAAGCGTTTGCCGAAGTTATTCCGGCATCGGGGCTGTACGCCCAAAACACCGATAGGCTGGTGGAAGTTTTGGAGAAATATCTGCCGATTGGCCAACCCTTGTACGACCCAGAAATTATCAGCGAGCAGCCGGAGCGGTTTTTTGTGAGTGAGTTCATTCGGGAAAAAGTGATGGAGCTGTACAAGCAAGAAATCCCGTACTCGGTGGAGGTGAATATCGTGCAATTCAAGGAGCGGCCACAGCCGGAAAAGTTGTTCATCAGTGCCGAAATTATTGTGGAGCGCGACACCCAAAAAGGGATTATCATCGGGAACAAAGGGGAGGCACTGAAACGGCTGGGACAGCGTGCGCGAACCGAAATCGAAGAGTTTTTGGGGCAAGGTGTTTATCTGGAATTATTCGTGAAGGTGCGCGAAAATTGGCGCGGAAGCGCAAGCCGATTGCGGAGTTTTGGATATTAATGATCGTTCACCGGAATACGCTGTGCACAGCAATTCTCCATCCTTCAAAAACCGGTCATGCAATCCTGCGCTATTTGCCTGAATCTTATTCCTGACCACGTGGCGCATTGCCCATTTTGTGGCAGCAATCTTGAGCTTGACGAGCCGCTTCCGGTGGATCAAGAGATTGAGTGGACGATTATCCGAACCGTCAGCACCGACATTGAAGCGCGAATCCTTGCCGGGCGGTTGCGTGCCGAAGGTATTCCAGCATTTGTGCTTTCGCAGGTGGATACCAGTCGCGGTTTCACGGTTGGTGCGCTTGCGGTTGCCAAAGTTTTTGTCCCCGAACATCTTCTTGATGAAGCCGAACAAATCCTTCAGACTGAAGCGGAAGAGTAGGTGTAAAGGCAAGTTGGAGCAATTACTCCATTCTACTTTTCAAATCCGTCACAATCATAATCACGATCAAACCATAATTCTAGATGCATTCTGAGCAGCCCTCGGCAACCACACAAGCATGGCCACACGGCCCAACAACATTTGAGCAACGCCACGGCAACGGAACGATGCGAGTGGTGACAGCAATAATCGGGATACCGGTTGTGCTGGGGGCGTTATGGATTGGCGGATGGGCATTTTTTACACTGATTACCGCCGCAACCGTTGGCGCATTGTTGGAATTTTATTGGATGGCCGAAAAGAAAGGAGCGCGCCCAAATAAAGTGCTTGGGGTTGTGGCAGTGATACTCCTTTGCTTCCTTTATACTCAATTAATTCCTGTGTTGATTGCCATTTTTATGAATAGAGTTCCCTTTTGGGAAGTGCTTCCGCAGGCCATTCCATTTTTTGTTTTTCTCACCCCAGTGGTGGTGCTGTTGTTGGAGATGTTCCGGCGCACAGAAGGGGCAATGCTAAACATCGGTGCCACGATTGCGGGGATTACGTACGTCGGAGTTTGCCTTCCGGCGTTAATCGGCATACTCTGGTTAGAACCGCTGTTTTGGCCGGTTGAGAAATTTTCCTTCTACTCAATTATGGCCATTTTAATCTCCATTTGGACTTGTGATTCTTTTGCTTATTACGGTGGGCGTTTGTTTGGCAAGCATAAATTATTCGAGCGGGTTTCGCCGAAGAAAACGTGGGAGGGAGCGATCTGTGGAGTGGTTGGTGCGGTGGGGGCAATGCTACTGATTCGTGCGTTGGCAGCCGATTGGTTTTCGGTGACGGATGCAATTATTTTGGGGATAATTTGCGGTGTGTTCGGCCAGCTTGGGGACCTTGCGGAATCGCACCTGAAGCGTGATGCGGGGGTGAAAGATTCGTCCCAACTTATCCCCGGTCACGGCGGCATTTTGGACCGGTTCGATAGCCTGCTGTTTGTTGCGCCATGGATTTATCTCTACTTGCTACTCCAAGCCGGAATTGCGTGGCTGCGGTAAAAAAAAGCAGACTCAAAAAAAAGAACAGCCCGATAGTCGTTTCCGCTATCGGGCTGTTCTTTTTATTCGATTAGCCGCTACTTCCCTTGCGTTGGCATTTGGGGGCGTTTTGGCATTTGCGGTTCCGTGATTTTGTAGCCGGCTGGTGGCGCAAACGCAGAATCAGGAATCGAGACGTTGAGCGCGATTTCTTGCGCTTTCAAAATATGCCGCGTTTTTGCTTGGGTGAACTCACCCACTTCGCGCAGAATTATTCCGCGCCACGCATACCACCGCACTGGCCCGCCCAATGCCTGCATTTCAATAATTCGGCAATGGTAGCCGCTGATGACGGTATCGCCAACACGCTGCGCTTTTTGCCGCTGCATCAACCACTCGGCAAAAGGGGTGGTTTTGGATTCGGGTGATGCCATGTAGTCGTCGTCAATCCGGTTGGGGACTCGTTGGGCGGTGCGGCTGTCGGGGTCAATCGCGTAGTAGTAGTCGGGCGTGACGATCGTCATGGTGTTGCGGAGTGGCCCCTTTGCCCCGGGCGGATAGGTTGCGAACTTATCTTCAATCCGCTCCTTCAATCCGTAGTCGTCGAACATCACAATCCGTTCCCCGCGCAACTGGTCGCCATAGCGCAGCACCAGCCGCCCCGATTTCACGCCATACCGCGCCGTGCCGCCGCTTGGCGAGCGCAACAGCAAGGAATCGGCGGCCCACTGTTTGGGGGCCATCGCCAGATTGTCGCCGGGTGAGGTCGTGTCAATGTTCAGCACGTTTCCGGGCGTAGGTGGTTGTTGTGCTGCGGTTTTTGTGGAGTCGTTCGGGGGCGGTGCTGCGGTATCCCGATTGCAGGCGGAGCTGCCGATTAGCAGCAGCCCCGCAAGCATCATCAATGAACGTTGGCGCATGGATAGTCAGTTTGCTGAAAAGTAGGCGATTATTTCTGCGGTGCTCCGCCCGGCGTTCCGCTGGGTGCGGCACCCGGTGCGTTTGGGGATGGCGGCGGTGGTGGTGTTTGCACCTTGTAGCCTGCCGGAACTTGGAACAGCGAGTCGGCAATGGGGATGTTGAGTTCAATTTTTTGCAGCATCAAGGTATGGTGCTTGTTCATCTGGGTGTATTCCCCTTCTTCACGGATAACGATTCCCTTCCAGTACCACCAACGAACCGGCCCCCCTTGTGAGGCGATCTCGTACAGCGTGGCGGCATACCCTTGCAAGTTTTCTTCCTTCACCTTTTTTGCCCCGCTGCGTGCAAGGATGAAATCGGTCAGGGACATTGTGTTGGTGGAATCGGAGCTGAGGTATTGCTGCATGGCAAGGTTCGGGAGCTTGTAGGCAATTTTCGTTGGCGTTTGCAGCGAGATACGCTCGGTTGGTGTGGCGATTGAGGTCCCTTCGCGGATGCCTGCGGTGGCATCCATCGGGAACTGGATGAAGCGATCTTCGGTGAATTCTTTCAGGCCGTAATCGTCGAAGGTGATAACCCGCTCGCCGCGCAAATCGCCATCATAGCGGAACGTCAGCCGGCCAGATTTTACGGCGTAGCGTGCCGGCTGCCCTTCTGGGGTGCGGATCGGTACGGCCTGATCCACAGCAGGGGCTGGCGGCATTTTTGAAGAAGGGCGTGATGTGTCAATGTCGGCCATTGGCATTTTGTCAATGTTGGCCACCGGGACCGGTGCCTTTGCCGTGGTGTCGGGGGCTGCGTTCGATTGCTGTGGTGCGTCGTCGGCTTTGCCGTCGCCACAGGCCGTGGCCGCAACAACCATCATTCCGGAAAGAAGTGTTGCAAGCATTGATGAAAACGATTTGTTCATGGTTGTATGTGAGTTGAAGAACGTGTCATCGTGGTTCGTGTAGCGGTGTTGCTCCGCTTTACACCATCTCCATTGGCTGCTTTTTCAGCAGGTGATTCAGCCACAAGTTCGATACTTTTTCCGAAAGGCTGTTTGCCCGCAGCCGCGATTCCAGAAAATGGAAATCCACGCTATCCAGCGGCTGATCCTGGTTGAAGCAACTGAAGACGTAGCCTTTCTCCTCGCCGGTGACTGGGTCCACATGGCGTTGGATACACTGGGCGCAGACCTCTTTCATCATGCACTGCATTGGCGAGTTGATGGAGCCAATCGCAGCATGGGGACCAAGGTGGGGGGCCAGCATTCCAAACCGCGCCTGCCGAACAGCGTTCATCATTCTGTCGGAGCCAATCACCACAATCCGTTGTGCGCTGTTCATCGGCACAATCTGTGGGCCAAGCTCGCCGGTGGCGTATGCCATCATGGACTCCAAGATATTCCCACGTTTGTAGGAATCTTGCGGGCGGCGCGGCGCGATTTCGGCCCCGGTGTCGCTGCTCCAGATCACTTGGTCGGCTGATTCTTCAACATCAGTCTGGTGGAATAAATCTTCCCCTTTTCGATAGCCAGCAAAGTAGATCACGCGGCATCCCTGGCGGCGCATCTCCTTCCCGATTGAGAACAAAACAGCGTTCCCCAAACCGCCCCCGCACAGGATCACGTTCTCGTTCGGCTCAATCTCGGTGGCGGTTCCGGTGGGGCCCATCAGCACCACTTGTTGGCCTGGCTTCAGCATGGCACACAGCCGCGAGCTTACCCCCATTTCAAGGGCGATGGTGCTCATCAATCCTTGCTCTTTATCCACCCAAGCGCCGGTCAGGGCAATGCCTTCCATCAGCAAGGGGGTTCCATCAATCACCGTGGCGGTGGTTTCGTAATTCTGCAGCCGATAAAACTGCCCGGGGTGAAAATGTTGGGTTGCCGCTGGGGCGTGGATGATAACCTCCACAATGGTTGGCGTTAGCCGGATCACTTGGTGGACGGTTGCAATGAACTGGCCATCGAGCATTGCGCCAAATGCTTCCCATTCGGCATCGCGGGCGGGTTGGTCGGAAAGGTTCAGCGTGGCGGCGTGGTCGTGGAACAGGCGCGCAACGTGCGGGTATCCATCCTTTGCCGAAGCCATTGCTTTCACCACATTCCCTGCGTAGCGTGGGTGGTTATCGCCGTAGTAGCTGATAAACCGCCCGTCGTTGTTGTAAGAAGTGAAAAACCCTGCTTCCCCCTTTGCCGCTTGGCGAAGGAGGACTTGGCTGATGCTTTGGTGATTGTTACCGCTATTATTGTTGGTTGTGTTCATAAATCAGAGTGTCTTACTGCATCAGTGCGGCGGCGAGTGTGGTGCTAGGAATTTTCCCACGGCCAACAACACCGCGCGTATGGGATATGTTTCTGAAGTAACGCCTTTTTATGCGACTCCCTCTGGTGCTTCTGCTATTGTAGCTGCAACTTCCACCCGGTGTGGCGCAAAGTATTGCCGCCACTCATCGTAGGCGAACGCCCCGGGATTTTCCCGCTCGATAATGGTGTTCGGCGCGGTTCCGGCGGCAATCAGTACGGTGCGGGCGGGGATGGTGAACTGCTTTCCGGTGCTTCGCCATTTTCCGTTTTCATCCACCCCTTGCTGCTCGAACACCATCCCCGCCACTGCTCCATGCTTGTCGGCAACGGCGGCGGTGGGGGACATGTTTTCGATGAAGTAAATCCCTTCCTCCAACGCTTCGGCAATTTCTTCGTGGTTCAACCGGTAGGCGGGGGAGTCGCTGACAGATTTGCGATAGACCAGCGACACACCACCCCACGAACGAATCAAGTCAATGAAATTCGGGTCGCGCCCCTCTTGCGCCGCCGTTTCCCGCTCCTGTTGCAGCGCGTGGCCGTGGGCTAACATCTCGTGCAGCGCCTCCCGCTCTTCCTCGTTAAATCCGCTCCAGAATTGTGTTTCGCCAAGCTCGGAAACTAAGGTGTCCACTCGGCGTGCAAGGCGTTCCACCTGAATTGGATAGTAGGCCATCACCTCGGTGGCGGTGTCAATTCCGGTTAGGCCGCCGCCAATAACCACTGCTGGCAGCCGGACCTCAAGGTTTGCCAACGCGTCCCGTTTGAACGCGCCGGTTAGCTGCAAGGCCATCAGAAAATCGCTGGCTTGGCGGATTCCGCGCAGCAGGTTGTTTTTCATCGGGACCATCGTTGGTTTCCCGGCTCCGGTGGCAATGGCGATATGGTCGAATCCCATTTTCCAGGCATCATCAATCGTGATGGTTCCGCCAAAACGGATACCCCCGTAGATGCGGAAATTCCGCCGCCGCGCTAGGGCGATGTAGATCACTTTCAGGAAATTTTTATCCCACCGAACAGTGATGCCGTACTCCGACACGCCGCCAAAACCGAGCAGGATGCGTTCGTCAAGTTGGTCAACTAATTCGTGGTAATCGTAGATGGGCGTTGGCGGGTTTTGCTTGCTTCCAACCCAGCGTTCCGGCAGCGGCTCAATTTTTAAGCCGTCCACCCCCACCACACCAAAGCCCTCGTTAATCAGGTAGTGCGAAAGGGTGTAGCCAGCCGGCCCCAATCCCACCACTAACACCTTCTTCCCGTTGTACGGCAGCGCGTAGGGGCGATTGATGTTCAGCGGATTCCAACGGGTGAGAAGTGAGTAAATCTCGAAGCCGAAGGGGTAGTTCAGCACTTCGGTGAGCAAGCTGGTTTCCACTTGTGGGATGTTCACCGGTTCCTGCTTTTGGTAGATGCAGGCTTTCATGCAGTCGTTGCAGATGCGGTGGCCGGTTCCGGGGCACATGGGGTTATCTACCATCACCATTGCCAGGGCTGCAAGGCCATCGCCGCCACCTTTCAGGGTGTGTGCTTCAGATATTTTTTCGTGCAGCGGGCAGCCGTTCAGCGTAACGCCAAGCGGGTTTTTCTGAATGGTTCCATCTTTTGCCCGAAGGCCTTTGCTGCAAGAATCCTTGTCGCGGTTGTGGCAGTAGATGCAGTACTCCACCTCACCCAAAATTTCGCGTGCGGTTGCGCGGTGGTCGGTCAGCTTAAAGCCATCGCGGAAACGGTAGTGCTGGCGTGGGCCAACGTAAGCGCCTTCCGGTTTGTCGGCTGCTGATTCCAGATGAACAAGGTGAGCAAAATTGACGTTGTGGGGAATCCGAAGCGATGCCCACCCGCTGGTTTCGGGAAGGTGCCCACGATGCTGTACGGCAATCCACCGCTCGTACAAGCCAAGCACCCCGGTGATGAATGCGTGATCGCTGGTGAGCGATGCCGTCTCGGCAAGCTGTGCGGCAACGGCGGGGGAACGCTGGATTGATTCGGCCACACGCTGGCGAATCTCCGCAACTTCGGCGGTCAGTTCTGGCGATGGTTGCTCATCGTGAAGCTCGGCGTGCTTGAACGATTTCTCCAGATCCATCAGCCGAATCACCGACAGCGCCAGCGCGCGCTCGGGGTCGGCTTGGGTAAACGTTTCCAGAAAGAGCGCGCTGTTCAGCACTTCGGTGGCGGCAACCACTTCGGCGGTATCAACTCCCTCCAACTTTGCGGCTTGCTTCAACGCGCGCCGCACCACAAACTCCCGCTTGAAGGTCAGCACCACGGTGTCATCTTCCACAATCCGGCGCAGCCGTCCGTGCTCATCCTGAACTTGGAACAGTTCGGTGAGAAACGCGGAAACGTGGGGCGCGACGGCAATCAACACTTCCGACCGTTCCTCCGGCTTCATCCCTTCGCCAAACGTGTGGCGAAGGTGATTGTACTTGATCCAAAGGTGGTCATCGGTGGATTGCAGTGCGGTGTAGAAATGCTGGGCAAGGTCGCGCAGCCGTATGGGGTCGTACAGATCGTGGTAGCTAAACCCTGGAATGCCGATATGGAGTTGCTCCGGCGAACCGGTTGGCGCGGAGTTGTTCATGCGTCTGTTCGGAAGGATTGGAAAGGGATCGGATTGCAGCAAACATAACACTGGCGTAACCGAGGAAAAGATGACAGACTTCAACAAGCCGAAATCGCTTGCCGAAATCGTTCACGGTTTGCGAAGTCGTTAAAAGGTTTTAGTGAGAAAAAAAATGCTTGCGCACGCCTTAGCCGCACCCCTATCTTTGCGCTCCCTTTCGGAACACACGGGGATCAACAAGGGCCTGTAGCTCAGTTGGGAGAGCGCTTGAATGGCATTCAAGAGGTCAGCGGTTCGATCCCGCTCAGGTCCACACCAAAAGGAACCGACAATTTTTTCTCAGGGGCGGTAGTTCAGTTGGTTAGAATGCCTGCCTGTCACGCAGGAGGTCGCGAGTTCAAGTCTCGTCCGTCCCGCTTCCCTAACGCAATGCCGACCTTCCCACAAGGTCGGCATTGTTGTTTCTATCAACTTCTTTGCTGCGTTGTTGCTGTTCTTGCTTGCTTCCCATTGGCCGGTTTCCATTTTGGCTGGTGGCGGTCGGCTTTCAGCATCGCGTAATATCACGAACACGCTTTTTTTGCGATCAACAGGGGATTCCGATGAGCAACATCCTTCCAATCTACACCTTCGATCATCCGATTCTGCGGAAGAAATTGAAGGCCGTGGAGGAGATTAATGCCGAGATAGCAGAGCTTGCCGAACAGATGATTGCCACAATGCACAACGCCGATGGCATTGGGTTGGCGGCAAATCAAGTGGGGAAAAACGTGGCCATGACGGTGATTGATGTTAGCTCCTACGAAGGGTTCGAGCAGCAAAAAACGTTGGTGCTGATTAACCCGGTGATCGAGGCGTTCTCCGACGAAGAAATCCCGATGGAGGAAGGCTGCCTTAGCCTTCCCGATCTTCGGGCCGATGTGGTCCGCCCGGCCCAGGTGCAAGTCCGGTTCTACGATGTGGAAATGCACGAGCAGATCATCGAGGCCGACCGTATCCTTGCCCGCGTGATCCAGCATGAGGTTGACCACTTGAACGGTATCTACTTCTTCGACCACCTGAAACCGATCCGCCGCGCACTGCTGAAACGCCGCCTGATGGACATCAAACGGGGAGATGTTGAAGCCGATTACCCGCTGTTTGTAGGGGAATGATACTTGACAGCAAACCCGCTTGGCTTGCAACTGACCACTGACCACTGACAACTGACCACTGACAACCGACCAAAACCCAATGACTTCACGCGAACTCCGGCAATCGTTTCTTGATTTTTTCCGCGAACGTGGGCATTTGATTGTCCCCTCGGCTCCGGTGGTTCCGCACGGCGACCCCACATTGCTGTTCACCAATGCCGGAATGAACCAGTTCAAAGATGTCTTTCTGGGAACCGGAACCCGCGATTACTCACGCGCGGTGGATACCCAGAAGTGCATTCGTGTCAGCGGCAAGCATAACGACCTTGAGGAGGTTGGACACGACACCTACCACCACACCTTTTTTGAGATGCTGGGGAACTGGTCGTTCGGGGATTACTACAAGCGCCAGGCGATTACTTGGGCGTGGGAGCTTGTGACGACCGTGTGGGGATTGCCGAAGGAGCGGATTCACGTGAGCGTTTACCGCGCCGAAGATGGAAGCGAACAAGACCAGGAAGCCTACGACATCTGGCGGAACGAAACGGACATCAACCCCGAACATATCCATTGGTTTGGGGCAAAAGATAATTTCTGGGAGATGGGGGAGACCGGCCCTTGCGGCCCCTGCTCCGAAATCCATTTCGACCGCACCCCCGACGGCAACGGCGGCCCGCTGGTGAATGCCGGGGTGCAGGAGGTGATTGAGTTCTGGAACCTTGTGTTCATCCAGTACAACCGCAAGGCCGATGGCAGCTTGGAAGAGCTTCCCGCCAAGCACGTTGATACCGGAATGGGGTTCGAGCGGATTTGCGCGTTAGTTCAGGGGAAGTCAAGCAACTACGACACCGACGTGTTCATGCCGCTGTTGCAGGAGATTTCCCGCATCTCCGGCAAGCCATACTCCGGCGGATTGGACGACCGCCCCAGCATTGCCATGCGTGTGCTGGCCGACCACGTTCGCACCGTTGCTTTTGCCATTGCCGACGGTGCCGCGCCGGGGAATGCCGGGCGTGGCTACGTGCTTCGCCGCCTGCTTCGCCGCGCCGTGAAATATGCGTTCATTGAGTTGGATGTGAAGGAGCCGATCCTGTGCCGCCTTGTTGCGGTGCTGGTCCAGACGATGGGGGACATCTTCTCAGAAATCGCTCGGCAGCAGGAGTACATCCAGAAAATTATCCGCGCTGAAGAAGAGCAGTTTGGGACGACGATTGAGAAGGGGGTTGCCGAGTTTGAACTGCGCACTGCCGAAGCAACCATTGTGAATGCCGCCGATGCCTTCTTCCTCTACGACACGTGCGGCTTCCCGCTTGATCTTACCGAGCTTCTTGCACGCGAGCGGGGGCTGGAGGTGGATGTTGCCGGGTTCAATCTGCTGATGGATGAGCAACGCCGCCGCGCCCGCGAAGCCCGCAAAAACGTTTCGCAGGAGGCCGTGAGCCTGAATGTTGAGGGGAGCACAGAGTTTGTTGGCTACGACCAATCCACCGCCGAAGCAACCGTTCTTGCCGTGACCGAGCATGGTGTGGTGCTGGACCGAACACCGTTGTATGCCGAGATGGGTGGGCAAATGAGTGACCACGGAATCATCACCGCTGGCGGAGAAACCTACCGGGTGAGTGATGTTCACAAAATTGGCAGCTTGTTTTTGCACACGTTGGAGGCCGAGCCAGCCGGAATCAGCGTTGGCGACAATGCCGTTGTGCAGTTGGCCACTGACTACCGCGCCCGCATCCAACGGAATCACTCGGCTACTCACATCCTTCACGAGGCGTTGCGCCGGGTGTTGGGTTCGCACGTTCAGCAGGCGGGTTCGCTGGTCGCGCCCAATCATCTCCGGTTCGATTTCAACCATTTCAGCAAAGTGGGGGAAGAGGATTTGCGAGCGATTGAGGCGATGGTCAACGCAAAAATTCGGGAGGGGATTGCTGTGCGGACTGAAGAGGTGGCGATTGAGGAGGCTCGAAAAATCCCGAGCGTCAAGATGTTCTTCGGCGACAAATACGGGTCGCGGGTGCGGGTGGTCACGATTGACCCAACGTTCTCGGTCGAGTTCTGCGGCGGGACTCACGTGCGGAACACCGCCGACATCGGCTTCTTCAAGCTCACCACCGAAAGCAGCATTCAAGCTGGAGTGCGCCGTATCGAGGCGATCACCGGGGCTGATGCCGATGCCTTGCTGTTGGGGCGTTACCAGGAAATTGAGCGGTTATCGAAACGGCTTGGGGTTGCTGACCGTGAGTTATACCAGAAAGTAGAGTTGCTTCTTGAAGAGAAAAAGGGGCTGGAAAAGGAGTTAGCCGGAGCGCGACTGGCTTCGGCGGCTGGTTTGCTTGACGGTATTATTAATGGCGCAGCAACCATCAACGGTGTCCGTGTCGCCAGTGGGCAGGTCGCGGTCGCCGATCTTGAAGCCCTGAAATCGTTGGGCGATGACCTGCGGAATCGTTTGGGAGACAGTGGGGTTGGGTTGCTTGGGGCAGAAGTGGAAGGGAAAGCTCAATTCGTCTGCGTTGTCACGGATGATCTGACGGCAACTTTATCGGCTGGCAAAATCGTTGGAACGGTTGCCAAGCTGGTTGGCGGCGGCGGTGGCGGGAAAGCACATTTGGCTACCGCAGGAGGGCGGCAAGTTGAGAATTTAGAAAGCGCGCTGGGCCAGGTAGAAGCCATTGTGAGGGAAATGGCCTAAAAATTTTGGTTTTGCGCGCAAAAAAAAACTTTATGTTTGGCGGAAACCTTTGGGTGAAGGCTTGTGTTCTTGCCCATTGACGACAACATCAGAAAGAACCGCTCTGACCTTGTTGTTGGCGATTTTGAACCGAAAATCGCGTTTTCCCCTCCTCGATTGCTCATTCGACCAGTCTCCTCATAGTAGTGTCCTTGCGAAAAAAACTTCTTGAACCGAAGAAGGGGAAGGGCAGAACTAGAGGGCTTGGACTACCCGAACCATTTTTTTTTGGCGGGAAATGAGCCTTGTTCTTTGACGCTTAACAGTCTGCATTACAAAGCATAAACGCGCTTGTACTAACAAACCCACAGGAGCATCGGTAATGCGTAAAGTCCTTACCACACTAGTTCTGGCCTTACTGGTCGGAACCGGGCTAATGGCCCAAAATCCGGTAGGATTTTCACCGCCAATGGTGAAAATTCCGTGGAACAACTATCTTCCACAGCGGATACCAAACAACTTCAACACGATCATTGGCACAGCTGGTACCTACATGATTCCGGGTACCAACACTACGAACTACTACCAAATGTTCCCGTTCACACTGACGGCGAACAATGGCGGTAACGTCGGATTTCCCTTCTTCTTTCTGAACAACTTCTACACAACTGTTCAGGTCTCCACACAAGGTTTCATCGGTTTCAACGGAGCTAACTACGCTGGCTACGGTTGGGGCTGGGGAAGCTATCCCGCAAATTTGGATCGCCAAGCACCGATCTGGAATCCATCATGGTATTCCTACGATGACCGTGTGCTCATGGTCTATTGGACTGACTTGTACACCAGCGGTGTCAGCAGCCCAACCGGCGGTGTCTATTACCGGGTTGAAGGAACGGCTCCTAACCGTGTCATGATCTTTGAATGGCGCGCACGTAGCTACTTCTATCCAGCTGGCAATCCTGGCAACTTCCAAGCAAAGCTGTACGAGACACCATCCGGCAAGGCTGAGTTCTTCTACGGACCGAACTCCATCAACAAAACCAAACCAAGCGATAACCCACAGTTCACCTTCGGCTATGGTGCCGCAGTTGGTATTAAAAACCTTGGTCAAACAGCGAACACTGGCGGCGGAACATTGCCGGTGAATGATGAGTCGAAGTTGCTGATGCTGCTTGATCCGGCACAGGTTCCGGACACGGTTGCAATCACAACGCTCCGCACGTTCTCTTGGCAAGGGCAGTGGAATTACTATCCAGAGAATTACGCATACCAATTCTCGTATGCCTTGCCAACCACCTACTACCGTGCTTCGCCATACTTCCATTATGGCTTCCCAACGCTTGATGGGCAACAGATCGGCTATCGTCTGGTTCCAATCATTGATGACGTAACCCCAGATTCAGTCTGGTTTACGCCAGAGCGGAAAGCGAACGTCTATCTGGCTGGTTCGACGATTACCATTAATGCTCAGTTCCTCAATCAAGGCAAGAACATTCGCCAGAATGTTCCGGTGAAGGCACTTGTTTACCGTGACCAAGACCTGACCAACCCGGTTGCTACCGTGACTGGCACAGCGTTCCCAGTGGCAACAGCCCAGCTTGGAAAATCACAGGTGACGCTGACACCAACCTTAACTGCTCCACTCACTGATATTTCCGGCATCTACACCATTAAGGTGATCTCGATGTTGGACATTGACCAAGACATCTCCAACGATACCCTCACCGGCCAGTTCTTCATCTCCAAGCCGTTCGATGTGGCTTCTTGGAGCTTGCTGCAGCCGTACGAGAACAAGCTGCCGCTGAAGTATCAGTATCCGCTCGGTATCGGTGTCCCAATCGAAGCTCGCTTCCTGAACATCGGCTTTAACGCCGTCAAAGATGTTCCGGTTGGCTATTGGATCTTTGACGAGAACGGCAACAAAGTCGGCGAAGGACAAACCATCGTCCCAGGAACCTGGGACCCGTCCAGCTTCCGCGACATCAACATGCCAACCTGGACTCCAACCAAGCCAGGTCGCTACTACGTCAAGATCTACACCAATTTGGATAAAGACGAAAACCGTCTGAACGATACACTGCCAAACTGGAAATCTCTTGGCTTCCCATTCGATGCCAACTACGAGATTGAGTTGATGGCATTGCCTGCCGGTGCTGGCCCACACTCGCCACAGGAGTTCCAGTCCTATCCAGATGGCCGCCGGATTCCGGTGTTTGCGAACATCAACAACAACGGCATCGCCGATGCGACCAACGTCCCGGCAACCGTGGTGATTAAAAACGCTGCTGGGCAAACCGTGTACACACGCCAAGCAACCATCCTCAGCGTTCCAAGCAACGGTGGCATCGTCCGCCAGGAGTTCCCTGACTTCATTCCAAATGGATCGGGGCAGTATTGCCTGACCGTCACCGTCAGCGACCCACAAGACCCTGTGACGGAGAACAACTCAACGACATGGTGCTTTAACGTGAAAGCCCGGTACGCAGGGACGTACCGCGTTGGATTTGGCGAACACTTCCGCACGATCAGCGAAGCATGGGATTCGGTCAGCACCTACGGTGTTGGCGGCCCGGTGACGTTTGAACTGGTGGACGACAGCTACACCGTCCAGCCAGGTAACAACGACCCATCGCAGCCAGCGTTGGATATGCGTGGCGATGTCGTCGGTTTGGGCGATAAGAACCCAATCACGTGGCGGCCAGTTGCCGGCAAGACGAACGTGACGATTAACCTGAAGTCGCCATCGGGTGTTGGCATCTGGTACGGCCAGAAAGACACCTCGAACCCAAGCGGCTACATCACGTGGGATGGTGGCGCAAATAAGGTGTTCCGCTTCGTTGTGGAGAACACCACGGCCACGAACGTCAGCGGCTACAAGCGGATTGCAATTCCGTTCTACTTGGGCCAGGGCGCGTCGAACTACAAGATTCTTAACAGCCGGATCGAGCCGTGGAGCGGCAACACGCTAAGCCTGAAGAACACGGCCAGCACGATCACATTGCCAAGCTACAACCAGTCGTTCAACACGTTCACGTTTGTGGATGACCTGGCACAAGTGATGTCGGCAGGGGTGATGATCCGGAACTCGGCACCGGTGGACGGCGCAACGGGAACCAACTCGCTGCACCGCGACACGTTGCGGAACCAGAACAACGTGGTGAGCGGGAACGTGATCCGCGACTTCGGTGTTGGCATCGCCTCGATCGGAGCAGGCCCATTGTATGTGGTGGGTCCGGGTGCCTACATTGAGTACAACAACCAGAACAACCAATACACCGGCAACCAGATTTGGAACTCGGGTCGTGCGGGTGTGGCGTTGGTGTATGAGAAGAACTCGGTGGTGAGCGACAACTGGATCAACGGAGTGACGAACAGCTCGCAGACGGTTCAACACGGTGTTGGTATCTCGATCACCAGCGGTGGGAACGCCTCGAACAACCGTGGATACTCCAGCGACATCACGATTGAGCGGAACCGGATAGCGAACATCAGCACGGTTGCGGGCGTCAGCGGCGGTATCGTCGCAGACATCAACGAGAACGTGTTCGTCTCGCCATCGAACCGGACGTACCGGTTCCCGGCCAACGGAGCATCGAACCTGAAGCTGGCGAACAACATGATCTGGAACTACTGCAGCGGCCAAAACCGCTTCGGTATCGCGATCACGCCAGAAGCCAGCAGCCGGATAGACTTCGTGATGACGGGCAACCAAGTCAACAACAACACGATCTACAACACGAACGGGTGCCAATCGCAAGCGATGGAAATCGGGATCTGGATGAACCGTGCCCAAGGCTCGGTGCAGAACAACATCGTGGCATTGACAGGGAACAACAACCCGACAACACTTGGTTTGGTGGGTCCAGATTTGAAAACGAAACTGACCTCGAACCACAACATTTTGTGGGCACCAAGCGGGATGACGGGATCGTTGCAGAACCTGTCAGTGCAAGGGTACAAGATCCCATCGCCGCCAGCGGCAACCAGCCTGAACCAATGGCGGTATCTGACGGGAATGGACATGAACTCAATGCAAGGGGACATCACGCAAGAGTTCGTCTCGACGTGGCCAGGGAATGTTGATCTTCACATCCAACCGATGTACCGCGGCTCAATCGCGAACAATCGTGGGACGAAGGTCGCAGGCCTCAGCAACGACATTGACATGGAGCCACGGGGTTCGGCAGCATTGAACGGACGGTACGACATCGGTGCCGACGAGTTCACGGGTCACATCCGGAACAACGACGTGATGGCCGAGGACATTCTTGGCCCAGTTGGCTACCGCGCAAGCAGCGGCCAGTTTGGCGATGCCGAGTACATCATGGTGGATACGTCGGTGAGCCTCGTTGGTCGCCTGCGGAACGTGGGTGGCCAGCCGGTGGCATCGAACGCGGCAACGATGACAGTTCAGCGTTGGACCGGAACAACATGGGTGACGGTTGCAACAATGAACAAGAGCGCGGGCGTAGATGTGAGCGAACAGCGGAACATCGCGTTTGGGATGTTCATGCCACAGACGCTACGTGAGTTGGGCCAAAGCGATCCATATTACGGCTTGGACGCAAACGTGAGTCCATTGTACCGCTTGCAGTTGCGTAGCGGGACGGATGACAACATCACGAACAACCGGTACGAGAAGATCGTGCGGTTCTACGTGTTGCGCGCCACGCGTCGGGTGTTGGTGTCGGTCGAGAGTTACATGCCAACGAACCCAACAAACAGCGGGATCAGCGATCCGGTGGTATTGGGGAACAAGCTGAACGCGGACTCGGTAGTGAGTGCGTTGAACCAGATCGCCTGGGATCGGACGAACGGATTGAGCACGGAAGACTTCGACATCTTCCAGCGCGACATGTGGCCAAAGGAGAACTTGGACTTCCGTCCGTGGAAGACAATCATCTGGTCACAAGGTGAGGAAGCCCAGGGTCTGGAAGCCGAAGAGCGAGCAGCGTTGAAGGGAGCGTTGGAAAGCCGTACGATGAAAGACAAAACGAACCTGCTGATGGCCGGCCAAGAGGTAGCCCGGAAGCACGACGTGCTGTTGACAGCATCGAACGGCCAGATTGCGGACAAAGAGTTCGTGAACAACTACCTACGCGCAACGTATTCGAAGCCAACGCAGCCAGCGAACTACAGCGGGTTGCGGATACAGGGGATCGCGATCACACCGAAGAAGTACGAGATGGTGCAGGGGACCGGCGTGGTGAACGATATGCCACCGATGCCAGCGATTTTGAAGGTGACAGTGAACTCGGACGGCATCGCGAAGCCATCGCACCAGTACATAGACTTGCCACCAGTGCCGGATCCAACGGTTCGTCAGGACACGACAGCAGGCGTGGCATCGAAGGGAGTGAAGAAGCAGGTGGTGTATTACGCGATTGACTGGCGACACGCCGGACGGTTCTGGCCGGAGCCAACGCAGAGCGGAGTGAAGCGGTTGGTGTTGGCGGGATTGGACTTCTTCGGGTACAACACCGCAGAGGTATTGCCAATCAAGTTAGCATCGTTCGAGGCGAAGCAGACGGGTCGTCGTCAAGTGACGGTGGAATGGTTGACGGCAGGGGAAGAGAACGTGAGCGCGATGGAGATCCAGCGTGCCGAGGTGAAGGAAGGGGTGACGGGCGATGTGGTAGGGGAGTTCTCAGCGATAGACCGTCAAGCCGGACGCGGAACGGTGACGAGCGGAGCAGAGTACCGGACAGTGGACGTGAGCGTAGAAGGTGGCCGGACGTACATTTACCGGTTAGTGACGGTGAACGTCGATGGGAGCGTAGAAGTGAACGACCAGCGTCAAGTGAAGGTCAGTGCTGAGGGTGTGGTAGGAGTAAGTGTAGCAGTAGCACCGAACCCAATGGTAGAGAGCGGGAG
>JAEUSP010000078.1 GCA_016788565.1 Chlorobiota bacterium
TGTTGCCGCAACTCGTCGCTCAGTGGTAATTCCATGACGCTAATCTATGGTGATTATCCCTATCTTCATACTACCTCTACCGTCTCAAATATTTTCTCCCCTAACCTCTCCAGTTTCGCATTCCAATTTATTTGGAGTATAAGCACGGGTGTTTTATTCAGAAAAAAAATTGCACGCAATCCCCGTGCTGAAGCACGGGGTAATCACCACAGCCTACTCTCTTCACAGCAATCCGAGTTTTATTCAAATACCCTTCCATTCATACCCACCGTCCCCTTTTTTCAGCGAAATTTTCTCGACCACTGCATCAAGGTTAAGTACTCCATAAATATGAGGGAAGCGGTCGTTATCGGCAGGCTCGTACAGCAATCGGTGAGTGAGTTTGAAAGGGTCAATCCGCAACACCAAAACCTCCGGGATTTCACCGTAAAATTTATTCAACGAACGCTCAAGCTGGCGCGATAATGAGCAGTGAATAAATCCTTCGGTTTGGAGCGAAGGCGCAGTGTATTCTCCGTTGGCTACTGCTGTTTTCCAGGCTTCCGGGGTGGTGATGTGGTACATCCGCGCCGCGTGTTCATCTTCGGGGATTATTGCCGATTTCATCCCGACATCTTCCGGTATCAGCGAGAAAATATGGAGGTCGCACGAGCGGCCATGGAGCCAAATACGATTGCGCAGAACACCTTCCAACGTTGCTCCAGATTTTTCGGCAACACGATAGCTTGCGGCGTTGCCAACAACCATCACAATATCCACCCGATTTAGTCCTTCCGCAAAGGCCAAGCGTGCCAACAGCAAGGTTGCGGCGGTGGCAATGCCGCGCCGGGCGGCGGAGCTTCGCACCCAATATCCCAAATTGGCAAAGCGATTCGCGCGATGAATTTGGTTGATCCCCACCCCGCCCAAATACTGGCCTGTGGCCGCATCCTCAATCAAAAAATTATACTCCGTTCCGGTTTCCCACGCTTCTTGGCAGTGGGCAATCCATGCGGTGCTTTCTTCCAGCGCATATTGTGGGTGGCACCAGGGCATCCAGGGCCAGATTTCTGCAATGGATTCTGTGGCCGCCTGAAATAATGCTTCGGCATCCTCGCTGCGGTAGCGGCGGATGGTAATTGTTCCGTTGGTTGCTTCGGTTTGCATGGTTTTACTCTGCTGACAAAAAGGGTCCAGCTAACTCACTGAGAAACTTGGTTTTCCCCTCACCCCAGCCCGGTCTCGGGGAGATGAGGGAGCTAAGAGAGTGAGGTTGATATTCGGTGACTCCGCTCATACTTCGACGATGCTCAGCATGAGCGGAGGGCTGCATTCGTTGCCACCCGACTCTTGCTCCTATTTTCTACTTCCTATCTACTTCCTTCCTCTCCCCTTTTCCCCAAAAATTTGGGGGACGCGAAGCTCGATAGAGCGGAGCAGGGGGGCGTGGAATACCAGCGACAGATGCAGCATCTACCGACGGTATGGATACCCGCTTTCGCGGGTATGACAGTGATTGAGTTTTTCGCAATCCCCTGTTCTCATTCCTCCACCTTCCCTCGGTATGGATACCCGCTTTCGCGGGTATGACAGTGAACGATTTCCGGTGGATACTCACTCTTGCTCCTACTTCCTATTTCCTATTTCTTACGTCCCCCCCCGCAACGCCCGAATGTTTGCGCGGGCTTGAACTACCCAGCGGGAGCGGGGATAATCGTTCAGCAGGCGGGTGTAGAGTTCGGTGGCTTTGGCTGGGTCGTGCAGGGCTTGCTCGGTTAGCTGGGCGGCACGGAACAACGCGCGGTCGGCCACGGCTCCATCGGGATAGCGGGCGACGATTTGCAGCAGTGTTTCCAGCGCGGCCGCGCTGTCGCCAAGCGATTCCTGGGCTTGCGAACGGAGCAACAAAGCATCGTCGGCAATGGTGCTTTGCGGTGCTTGTGCAATTACACCATCCATGGCTGTGATTGCTTGCTGGTGATGTTTCTGCAGCATTGCGTACTTCCCTTCGGCAAACAGCTTCAACGCGCTGTCGTGCTTTTCAAAATTCTCCTGAAGGATCAGCAAGTAATCCAGGGCATCGTTGGCGGCATCGCTTCTGGTGTTTTGGGTAAGCTGCGTGAAGGCTTCCACCGCCGGCTTGAACTGGCCGGAATAGAAGAGCGATTCGGCATACCGCAAGGCGTGAAGGTCCCGCAGCCGTTCGGCATCGCGGCCAACGCCGGGCGCGTCGCGGCCTTGCAGAAAAATCTTTTGCGCTTCCTCCAATTTTCCTGTTTGCATCAGCAACTCACCTTCCAGCAGCAGCCCTTCGGCTTTGGCGGCATTGTTCCGCGTGGCCATCAATTCTTGCAGCGTGGCAAGCGCCGATTCCGGCTGGCCAAGATCGTTGGCTTGCAGCCGCGCAATCTGCAGCAACGCTTCCCCCACCAACGGCCCGTTCGGCGTTTCTTTCACGATGACGCGATACCGCTCCACCAACTCAGCCGCCTGCTTCGGGCTGCTGGCCCCAGCTTCGTGGTAGCGTGCGTCCAACGCGCGGGCGTAGGTATAAAGGGCGCTGAGATAGAGCGGGTTGTTCCGATTGAACTTGGCAAGGAAATAATCCAATGCGGTGATCGCTGTTTGATAGCGTGAGGTCCGGAAGGCGCGGTCGGCAAAGGAGTAGATGTTGGAGCCGTTGGCGCGGCGGGCTTCGTCCAACTTTTTGGCAACCTCGAACGCACCTTCATCATCGCCGGCTTCGGTGTAAAGCCAGGAAAGAAGCTCCATGTAGGGGACGTGATCGGGACGAGAATCGGCGTAGCGTTTGGCAACGGTGATTGCATCGCGCACACCTTCCGGGGTGGCAGTGATTGCGGAAAGCCCAGCCATCGCCATACTCAGCCGCTCTGGGTTTTCGGCAAGCAACCGCAGGTACTCCTCGGCGGCATCCTGGAACCGTCCGGTGATCCCAAAAAGCTCGGCAAGTTGGTCGGCAAAGGTGCTTGCGCCGCCAATGGTTTCGCGGCCTTGCTTGTAGGTGGCAATCGCCAGCGCGAACTCGCGAACATCGGTTTGGCTTTGGCCAACAATCAGGTAGGTCATCGGGTCCTGGGGGCGAAGGTCAATCGTTGTTGCCCACTCGGTTCGCGCCTGCTCCCGTTCGCCGGTGCGGTGAAGAAGTTCGGCGTGAAGGGTTAGGATGTCAATATCGTTCGGGTGAGATTTTGTCCGTTCGGCCACAATCGGCAGCAGTTCTTTGAACTGAAGCATCGCCATCAGCGTCCGCCGAACTCCTTCAAAATAGATGTTCGATTGCAGGTCGGCCTCGTGAAGCTCCAGATAGACTCGCGCAGCGTTTTTCAAATCGCCGCTCTCTTCATATCCCTGCGCCAGCTTGTAGCGGCGGTCTTCCTCGCGGGGTTGGGCAACCAGCGTGGCGTTGGCCAGCGTAGCGGCAATGGCCACGCCGAACAGATACTGGATGAATGTATGCTTCATGGTGTCTTCCGTTGTTCATTCACTCTACGTTGAACCAATCCTGCCTCTGCCGGGGAAGAGTGTTTTTTGGAGATGGGTTCGTTTTCTTTCAGGGGCGGCCTTGCGCCCCCTCACCCCAACCCTCTCCCGTGGGGAGAGGGAGCCAAGAGAGAGGTTGGCATTCGGTGGCTTCCGCTCATACTTCAGCATGAGCGGAGGGCTGCTTTCAGTGGCTTCCGCTCTTGATCCTATTTCCTACCTCCTACTTCCTATTTTCTTCCCAAAATCTTCACCACCTCCATCTGCCGGGGTTCGCTGGTGGCGATTGCTTGGCCGTCGTGGGTGATGATAACATCAAGCTCGCTACGGATTCCAAAACGGCCGGGAAGGTAAATTCCTGGTTCTATCGAGAAGGAGGTTCCGGGGAGGATTGTGCGTGTGTCGTTGGTTTCGTAGTTGTCCAAATTTGCGCCGGCCCCGTGAAGCTCGGTGGTGATGCTGTGGCCGGTGCGGTGGATGAAATGCTCGCCATATCCAGCGTCAGCAATCACCTTCCGTGCAGCATCGTCCAGCGTGGCTCCATCAATTTTTTGGCCGGAAGCAACGGCGGCGGCAACGGCATCGAACGCGGCATCGCGGGCGGCGCGCACAACCTCAAAAACTTCGGTAAACTCCTCTGGGATTTCCTCCCCCACATATCCCACCCAGGTGATGTCGCCATAAATTCCGTCGCCGGTTCGCTCGCGCGCCCACAGGTCAATCAGCACGAAATCGCCACGGTTGATGGTTGCGGTGGATTCCGCCGTTGGCTGGTAATGCGGGTTGGCTCCGTTTGGCCCCACGCTGCAATTTGGTGAGTGGTCGGTGACAAGCCCACGTATGGCGAACTGGCGCAGAATCCATTCCTGCACGTCGAACTCGGTAATCGGCTGGCCGCTGCCGATTGCCTGGCCAATCAGGTCGAACGCCCCCATCATCACTTGGCGGCAGCTTGCCCCGGCGCGGGCTGCGGAATCCAACTGCTCTTGCGTCAGCACCGCTTCCAAGCTGGCAATCAGATCGCCGGAAGGGATCACTTCAATGCCGAACGAGCGGACAAGCTCCACCGTCCCAGCATCCACTTTTGCGATGACAGGAATGGCGTTGTTTGGCGAATACTCCATGGCCACAACCTTGCAGCCAGCAAGAATTTTTTGCAGCCCTTCGATGAACTCCGTTTGGCTAGAGTACTCCACAACATGCCCGGGCATCAGCTTCCCGATGTGAGGTTCGATGCGGTGTGCCAAACCAACCGGCTGGCCGGCGGCGGGGATCATCACGGCCCAGCGGCGCGATTGGTGGACATCGGGAGTAAGCCCCAGGATGCGGGCGGCAATCGGGTTCGACTCACGGAATGAGCAGAGCAGCCAAGCGGGAATCCCCAACGCTTGCAGGCTTGTTTGAATGCGTTCAAGTTGGTGTTGTTCCATGCGGTGAAAATAGGGGATGGAAGAGGTTGCGGCAACGGAGTTTTCGCGGAAACATGGCTTCTGTTGATTTTGTGACAACGTTGTTTGGATGCTTGCCACCCAGCATTGCTGTGCAGCAGAGCAACTCTGGGCTATTTCTGGTGAATCTTTTTTTCCCTGAATTGCCACATTCCCCCCCATTCGCTATGTTGGCGGCTCGTTTCCAACAGACGCTTATTGAACCTCAACTGAACCAACTTGAAGAACTATGCAGCTTGTCAACATCCATAAAATCCTTGCTCCAACGGACTTCTCGCAGCACAGCAACAAAGCCCTGGGCTACGCCCGCACCCTTGCCGAACAGTGGGGTGCCGAGCTTCACCTGCTGAATGTGGTTGAGCCAACCGTCTTCCCAACCGAAGGTGGACTTGCGCCGATGGGGCTGATGAACCTTGACACCGAGCTTACCGACGCATCGCAGCACTCCATCGAGGAGTTGGCAAAGCACCCCGAACTTTCCGGAGTGAAAATTGTGACGGCAACGGTGCATGGTCGCGCCAGCAACGCAATCATTGACTACGCCGCCGAACATGGCATTGACCTTGTGGTGATTGCCACCCACGGACGCACAGGGCTGGAGCATCTGATCTTTGGCTCCACTGCCGAGCGCGTCATCCGCGAATGCCCCTGCCCAGTGCTGACAATCCGCGACCCGGACAGGAAGAAGTAAAAAAGGGGCGGGACGGGGATTCGCAATTCACAGAATCTTCGTCTTCCTTCTCTCAGTTGCCAGTTGCCAGTTGTCAGTTGTCAGTTGTCAGTTGTCAGTTGCCAATTTTCCATTCTCGCTTCTCCAATCTCCATTTTCCAACCATGCCAACTTCAAAACTGATCACGATTGAGCGGCACATTGCCGACCAGCAGCATCTTCACCCGGAAGCCAGCGGCGAGTTCAGCCGGCTGCTGCGGGACCTTACGTTGGCGGTTCGGGTGATCCAGCGCGAGGTGCGGCGGGCCGGGTTGGCAGATATTTTGGGGTTGGCCGGCGAGGAGAACGTGCATGGCGAAGCGGTGAAGAAATTGGACGCGCTCAGCAACGAGACGATCATCCGCGCAATGCGCTACGGCGGCCACCTGTGTGCGATGGCCTCGGAGGAATCCGAGGGGCTGATTCAGATTCCGGAGCGCGCCGAAAAAGGGGCGTATGTTCTGCTGTTCGACCCGCTGGATGGGTCATCGAACATTGATGTGAACGTCACCATCGGCACCATTTTCTCGGTCCTTCACCGCGTCACGCCAAGCGACGGGACGGTTGGAACGATGGAGGACTTGCTGCAAGCCGGATACCGCCAAGTTGCCGCCGGATACGCGCTGTATGGATCGAGCACCATGCTGGTTTATACCACCGGCGACGGCGTTGATGCCTTCACCTACGACCACACTCTGGGGGATTTTTTCCTGAGCGCAAGCGGGCTGCGGATGCCGGAGCGGGGCAAATACTACTCCATCAACGAAGGGAACTCCATCAACTGGTTTGGCGGGACACGGCGGTTTGTTGAGTATCTGAAGCAGGAGGATAGCGCGACCGGGCGGCCATACAGCTTGCGCTACATCGGCACCGCCGTTGCCGACATCCACCGCACGCTGCTGTACGGTGGGTTGTTCCTGTACCCTGCCGACCGGAAATCGCCGAACGGAAAGCTGCGGCTGATGTACGAAGTGAACCCGCTGGCAATGCTGATTGAGCAAGCTGGCGGAATGGCCACCGATGGTTGGAGCCGCGTGATGGAGACCCAACCAACCAGCCTTCACCAACGGGTCCCGCTGATTTGCGGAAGCCGTTTGGATGTTGAAGATGCCCTCCGATTTTTGGCCGATGACCGCGCCGAACGTGATGCACTGATTCAGCAATGAAACCACGCATCGGAATCACACTTGGTGATGTGAACGGCATTGGGCCGGAGGTGATGCTGAAATCGCTTCGCAAAACTGAGGTTTGGGATGTTTGCCAGCCGCTGATTATTGGCCCCGAAATGTTGATCCAACAACTGCGCGATCTGTTCGCGCCGCAGCTTCAGCTTCCCCCAATTCTTTCCGGAAATTTCACCTCTGTTGCTCACTTCCCCGGCCGCCCCAACGCTGCCGATGCGGGGAAGCTATCGGGGGAGATGATCGAGCATGGAGTTGGCTGGATCCAGCAGGGGTTGATTGATGCAATCGTCACCATGCCAATTAGCAAAGTTGGGCTGAACGCAGGCGGATATCCCTTCCCCGGCCACACCGAAATGCTTGCCGAACGCGCTGGCGGAACACCGCTGATGATTCTTGCAACCGAAGGATTGCGGGTTGCGCTTGCCACCATCCACCAACCGATTTCCCGCGTGCCGGGGTTGCTGACCCGTGAGCGAATCACCCACCATGCAACCATTTTTTCCGAAAGCCTGCGGGGTGATTTTGGGATTGCGAACCCACGGGTTGCCCTGCTTGGGCTGAACCCTCACGCCGGCGAAGAAGGGACGATTGGAACCGAAGAATTGGAGGTCATTATTCCGGCGGTGGCAACGCTTCAAGCATCGGGAATTGCCGTAAACGGCCCCTTCCCCGCCGATGGTTTTTTTGCCCGCTACCGCCCGGGCGATTACGACGGAGTGCTGGCCATGTACCACGACCAGGGATTGATCCCGCTGAAAATGATGGCGCGTGGCGGCGGGGTGAATATCACCGCCGGATTGCCGATTGTCCGAACCTCACCCGACCACGGAACCGCCTACCCGATTGCCGGAACCAACCAAGCCGATGAGCGAAGCAGCACCGAAGCAATCGTGGCCGCCGCCGCAATCGTGCGGGCCAGAAGGGGAAAAAGCGGGGGAGCAGTGGAGTAGAAAATTGGAGTAGAAAATTGGAGTAGAAAAACGAGCGCAGCCCATTCGACAAGTATCGAATGGGCTGCACTGGTTTTGCAAGCAGCACTGCCAGCGATGGCGTGCGGGCAACGGCTTACTGGATTTTAGTGAAGACTGCTGGCGAGATCGGGTCGTTCAGTTTGTACTGAATATCTTTCAGGTGCATCTCCTGGCCGGGCATGGGGATCAGGGTGATGGCAAAGGGGAACATCACTCCATCCACGCTCTTCCAATCGCTCAGGATGGAGGGCATCCCCATGGCGGGGTCAATCCGAACAGGCAGGAAGGTTTTGGCATCAATCGAGTAGGTTCCTTCGCCAGATTTTGGGTAGGTCACGGCAATCTGGATGCACTCCACATTATTGACCGACTTCTTCCCTTTCACCCGCAACGTGACCCCCAAATCCTTGACGTAGGCTTCCGGCATGATGTGGGTAGATTCGTAGTATTTCTCGGCAGCTTCCCCTTCAATTTTTTGGGTTTGTGGGGGCGCGCCGCCACGGCTAATCAGCATCGCCACGTTTGCGCCGTTGCTGTACTGCTCGGTTTTGGCAATCCCCATATCCATCATCTGGTAGTTCTTGTTGGGGGCTTCCTCAATCATCTCGAACTTCCCTTTCAGCACGGAGTTTCCGGCGTTGGCTCCAATCTCGGCCTGCATCTTGCGCGAGGTCACGCTCCGCATTTTTGCTTCCCCCCCCATTGCGGCCAGCATCTTATCCCAGACTTGCTGTGCGGTCATTCCAATGTCAGCGCTGGCATCGCCGCCGCCAACTGGGTTCAGGTCGGCATCCCACACCTCCACCGTTCCGAACTGCTTCAGTTTATCGGCAATCTCGCTGGCCTTGCCAACAATCACAATCGCCAGCTGATCTTCGGCCAAATACTTTTTTGCCAAGCGTTGCACGTCGGCAGCGGTGGTGGCGTTGTAGATGGTTGGCAGCTTGGCGAAGTAGTCCTTCGGCAGCTTAAAAAAGTCAATGGATTGCACGCGCGAAGCGGTGACGGCGGGGTCCGAAACCGACATCAGGAAGGAGCCAATGGCGGATTGGATATTCCGATTGAGCTCATCGCCCGGCACCGGCTGGTTGCGCATCCGCCCTATCTCATACAACATCTCCTTCACCGCCGAATCGGTGACGGAATTGCGAACATCCGCCGTGGCAATAAACATCGGGCGGAAGGGGTTGGGGTCGAAGTAGCTGTACGGGCTGTAGGTGTAGGAGTGGGTTTCCCGCAGGTTCATTGTCAGGCGATTTCCCAAGCCGGTTCCCCCACCAAGCACGTTGTTCAGGATTGATGATTTTGGGCGGTCGGGGTCGGTCATGGTTGGGCCGGAGCCGATCACGCGGATGGTGCTTTGCACTGCGGCATCGCGGTCCACCACAATCAATCGGCGGCCTTTGCGCTCGGGAAGTTTCAGCGCGGCAACGGTTGGTTGTTTCCCCCCTTTCCAGTTGGCGAACGCGCTCTCCAAGCGGGTCATCAGGTCGGCTTTGGTGATGTTCCCCACCACTGCCAGCGTTGCGTTGCTTGGCACAAACCAGGTGTGGTGAAAGTCCACAACTTTCTGGCGGGTGATGTTCCGCATATCTTCTTCGTTCGGCATTCTGCCAAGCGGTGTGTTCCCAAACATCAGTTTGCGGGTGGCGTAATCGGCAAGGAACTCGGATCGTGCCTTTGCCGATGCCAGCCCGGTAATCTGATCTTGGACGTACTTCTCCAATTCCTCCTGCGAGTAGGCAGGGTTGATGATGGCATCGGAGTAGAGGTTCAGGATCACCTCGATGTGCTTCTTCAGGCCACGAGCCGAGACGCTGATAAGCTCATCGGAGCTGGTGGCACCGATTGTGCCACCAACAAAATCAATCCGCTCGGCGAACTCCTTCGCGCTAACGGTTGTGGTTCCTTTGTCTAACAAGTCGGCGGCAACATCGGCGATGTAGGTTTGGTTCCCTTCGGCGCTTTTTCCGCCACGGATCAGCATTCGGAAGGTGACGATGGGCTTATCGTTCTTCACCAAAAACACCTTCAGCCCGTTCTTCAGCGTGAAGGTTTCGTACGGGGGGAAGGCCGCTTTTGGTGGTGGTTCGGGGTCGGGCTGTTTGGCACGATTGACCTGGGCCGGCAATGGTTGGGTCATGCTTGCAAGTATCAGAAGGCAGGCTGAGAAAGCGGCTGCCACGGTTTTGAATATGGACATTGTATCGGAGATCGGAGATCGGTTGTCGGTTGTCGGTTATCGGGAATCGGTTGTCGGTTGTCGGGAAGCGGTTGCTTCGGGGCTATCCCCCTTGTGCTCCCGGGTAGTATTGGATGATTACTCGATTCTCTTTTGCAAAGTACTTGCGTGCCACGCGCTGAAGGTCCTCGCGCGTGACGGCCATGTACTTGTCAATCTCGGTGTTCACCAGCTCGGGATTGTTGAAGTAGGTCTCGTAGCTGGCAAGCGCCATTGCCTTATCTAACGGCTCGTTGAATCGCCCAGCAAACTGAGTCTCAATCTGGTTTCGTGCTTTCTGGAATTCCTTCTCGGTAACGCCGTTCTCTTTCACCAATTCAATTTGGCGGTCGAACTCTTCCCCCAAAGCGTCCATGGTGGTGGTTGGGTGAGCAACCGCAAAAAAGCCGATCACCCCCGCGCTCTCCATATCGAACACCAACGATTGCGCGCCAACAGCAAGCCGTTTTTCATCCACCATATCCTTATACAACCGCGAGCTTTGCCCGGAAGCCAGCACCGTGGAAAGTATCTCCAAAGCGTAAGCATCTGGGTCCCCTTTTTGGGCACCGGGGTAGGCATACACCAACGCAGGCAACGGCGTGTGTGGCTCGCGAACGTCCACGGTGCGCTCCCCCTGTCCGGTTTGCAAGGTCACTTTTGGGCGTTCAATGTCGGCACCGCGTGGGATGTCGCTGAAGTACTCCATCACCCACTGCTTGGTTTTGGCAAGGTCAATGTCGCCAACGATTGCCAGAACAGCATTGTTCGGGACGTAGTACTTCTTGTAGAAGTCGCGGAACTCCTCGATGCCGGCTTGGTCAATGTACTGGGCCTCGCCGATTGGGGTCCATTCGTACGGGGTCCCTTTGGCAACGTTGGCAAAAATGTTCGCCAGCAGCGAGCCATAGGGGGTGTTGTCGTAGCGGTTTTTGCGCTCCTCTTTCACCACGCCGCGCTGTGTTTCCACCCCGATTTCTTCCACCCGTGCGTGCATCATCCGCTCCGACTCGATCCACAACGCCAGCTTCAGTTGGTTCGATGGCAGGTTGATCTGGTAGCCGGTTTCATCGTTGCTGGTGAAGGCGTTCAGGTTCCCCCCAGCCGACTGGACAAGTTTATCCAGCGTGTGGCGTTGGATATTGGCCGTGCCTTCAAACATCAAGTGTTCAAAGAAGTGCGCAAAGCCGGTGCGGTCGGGGCGTTCGTTCTTTGAACCAACGTGATAGTGGACGAAGGTGGAGACCACCGGCGCGCTTTTATCTACCGAGAGGATCACCCGCAAGCCGTTTGGCAGGGTGAATTTTTCGTAGGCCAGCTTGGGCAAATCCCCAGCTGCGATGCCAGTGTTCACGGCCAACGCCGTGGCCGCAAGCGACACGCCAGCAATCGCGGCGCACCGTTTTCCGATGTGATGAAGCATAGACATGTGTATGATTGATGACTACTGTGTAGTTGTTTACGTAGCGCGGTTGTTCTTTTGGCGCAATTCTTTTTTCAGGATGGAACCCCTGAGTAGCAATGATGGGATGGCCGGGAAGGGATTGCAACTTACACGGAACCCCCCACTTATGGTTACGCCGTACTTCCCCCCATCCCCACTACTTTTGCTGCAATATGAAACGGCACACCGGGCGGCATCGCCCAACATCATCCCACGCAGCACGGGGGCAATCGCCCCGGAAATCATCAGGGAAATCATCCCAGCAATCGCTCCCGCAATTCGTTCCCCAAACGGAGAAAACCTACATCGCTTTCAACAAGCCGTACAACGTTGTGAGCCAGTTTACGCCGCCGCACGAGGGTGCGCGAACCTTAGCCGAGTTTGGATTCCCGCCAGAGGTCTATCCGGTGGGGCGGTTGGATCAGGACAGCGAAGGTTTGCTGTTGCTGACCGATGACGCAACGCTGAACCACGCATTGCTGCACCCGACGCGCCGCCACACAAAGTCATATCTGGTGTTGGTGGAAGGAATTCCCGACGACGACGCGCTTGGCCAACTCTCCAGCGGGGTGATGATTCAATCGAAGCGGACACTTCCGGCAACAGTCCAGCGGATTGAGCCGCCAGAACTTGAGCATCGGGCAATCCGCTACCGGGCTGCAATCCCCACAAGCTGGTTGCGGATCACCATCACCGAAGGGCGCAACCGCCAAATCCGCCGGATGACCGCTGCGGTTGGCTGCCCAACGCTGCGCCTGTTCCGCCAAGCAATCGGAAACCTGAACATTGAAGCGGCTGGGTTGCAACCGGGCCAATGGTGCCGATTGCAACATCCCCAGCTTCAGCAGCTTTTTCTTCCCGATGCTGCAACATCGTTTGGCTAACAAGGTAATCGCCCAGCAATTCACTCAGGCTGGGCAACTCACATTGGGCAACTCACACTGTTTACTCAGGCAGTTTACTCACACCGTTTACTCACACAGCACACACTCACTCAACCAATCCAATGGCCAACACTGCAATCCAGATCAACGGCCTCGAAAAAATCTACAAGGGGTCGGGGCGAAAAAGCCAACCAATCCACGCGCTGAAGCCGCTGGATTTAGAAATTCCCAACGGCCAAATTTTTGGCTTGCTGGGGCCGAACGGAGCCGGGAAAACCACGCTGGTGAAACTGCTGCTGGGGATCGTCTTCCCCACCAGCGGGACCGCAACAATCAGGGGCCGCGCCGCCGGAACCACCACTGCAAAGCAAATTATCGGCTACCTGCCGGAAAATCACCGCTACCCCAATTACCTCACCGGCTTCGGTGTGCTTCGCTATTTCGGGCAACTGAGCGGGATGGATAACCAAACCATCCAACGCCGAAGTGCTGAATTATTGGAAATAGTGCAGATGAGCCAGTGGGCCGACACACGCATCAAGCAGTACTCCAAAGGGATGATGCAACGAATCGGACTTGCACAAGCAATGCTGAACAACCCAGAGGTGATTTTTCTTGATGAACCAACCGACGGCGTTGATCCGGTTGGAAGGCGAGAAATTCGGGAGGTAATTGCGGAATTAAAACAGCAAGGGAAAACCGTTTTTCTGAACAGCCACCTCCTTTCGGAAGTGGAGTTAATTTGCGACCGCGTGGCAATTATGAATAAAGGGACGTTGGTGACAATGGGGACGGTGAAAGAATTAACCGCCATGCAAAAATTATGGCGAATTGAGGTTGAGCAACCGCAGCAGCCGCAACTTCATCAACTGCTGGCGCGCATCCCAACCGCAACGGCCACCGGGAACAGCATACTTTTTACCGCCGAAACATTGAACGACCTGAACCACGCGATTGACGCTATCCGCTCCGCCGGAATTTTAATCTCCACGGTTCGTCCCGAACGGCAAAGTTTGGAAGACCTATTTATTGACATTATCACCGAAGGAGGTGCAAAATGAAATTACGCGCATTAATCGCCGACACTTTTCGGGAGATTTACGCCAAGAAAGTGATTCTGGGAATTGTGGTAATCGAGGTGCTGACGTTGGTTATCACTGGCTTGGTGGTTGGGATGATTTCTGACAGCTACGAGAACGCCCGTGTGACAACGTCATCATCGGTAATTACCGCTGTCGAATATGATTCCACCGAAATGGCCGACACCGTTGCCGACCGGCTGCTGGATTTTCCCGAAGACTCCGCAATGGGTGCCACAACCGACACCACCACCCCCAGCAAAATTCTGGAAATAACCCCAGCCGACAGCGTTCAACTACGTTCAGCAAGCAGCCAAGAAAGTTTGGTGACGGAGATGGTTCGCGGGCAGCTTGCCGCGTACAGCACGTTAGTTGGAGTAGCGGTTTTTTTGCTGGCAATTTTTGCAACCGCCGGAATTGTCCCCTCCATGATGGAAAAAGGGACCATTGACGTGCTGATTTCCAAACCCGTTGACCGCGCCATGCTGCTGCTTGGCCGAACGTTAGGAGGAATTATTGCCGTTGGCGCAAACCTACTGCTGTTCGTTCTGGGAATTTTTGCGATTTACGGAATTTTCTCCGGCGTGTGGCTCACCTCCTTTGTCGTCTGGACCTTCCTCATTTCTTTTTTCGGTTTTTTGGTTTTTTACAGCTTCGTTGTCTGCATGAATATCTTGTCGGAAAGTTGGGTGTTGCCAATGAGCCTTTCCTACATCCATATTTTCTTATTCTCCTCATTTCTTAGCAACCGCGAGGACACGCTATACCTATTTATCACCAGCCCGGTTGCCCAAGCAATTATTGATGGATTGTACTGGATACTGCCACAACCGTTTGATTTAGTGGAAGCAAACCGCTCACTGGTTTTTTCCGGAATGGTGAGCAGTTACGCGCCATTTATTCAAGGTGGGATTTTCATCCTTGTGATGTCCGCCGTGGCAGTTTGGCGTTTTCGGAGGAAGGATTTTTAAGGAAGGGGTGTCGTTGATTGAGTGGCTGTATCTTCAACTGCCGCTGAAGAGATATACCACAGAGACACAGAGGGCACAGAGAGGAAGAGAAGAGAGCGTCTCTCCCTCTTCCTCTGTGTTCTCTGTGCCTCTGTGGTTCCAGTCATTCCTCCAACGACAAGATGATTTTCCAGAAACCCGCGAGATGGGCTTGCGCCGCTGCTTCGCGGTGCTTCGTCGAAGACTCCTCGCGATGACGGTGCGTGAGTTTGGGCGAACAATCTCTTGATTCTCGTGAGCCATTTTGTTCCAAGTATTCCACAGAGAGGAAGAGAAGGTCTTTCCCTCTCTTCCTCTGTGTTCTCTGTGCCTCTGTGGTTCCAGTCATTGCTCCAACTACAAATCGAACAATGCATAAAACCGCGCTCCCGATTGTCTCTTACATCATTCTTGTCGTAGCCTACCTCACCCAAAGTGGTGCCCCGCTCTCGGTACACCTTCGGAGTGCCCCGCAAAAGTCACACGCTGAAACCGCCGCAACCAACGCTGAGTTCCAATTTTTTTTCGGACGTTAGGGGCATTCGCATCACGCCACCGTGTGCCGCCGATAGACACCGGCAGAACATGGCGTTTTGCTCACAGAACCAACGTCAAAACCACACAGTACTATTTAACCGGCAAGGAGTAGTGAAATGCCCGATCAGGAAACAACCGCAACCAACGGCGGAAACGGAAACCCGCCCCCTTCCCCCACGCCAACCCGGCCAATGACCAACAAAGAATGGTGGCCGAACCAACTCGATCTTTCGGTGCTTCATCGCCACTCGAACCTCTCCAATCCACTGGAGGAAGATTTCAGCTACGCAGAGCGGTTCAAGTCGCTGGACCTTGACGCGCTGAAGAAAGATTTGATGGAGATGCTGACAACATCGCAACCCTGGTGGCCAGCCGACTACGGCCACTACGGCCCCCTGTTCATCCGCATGAGCTGGCACGCGGCGGGAACCTACCGCGCTGCCGACGGACGCGGCGGCGGCGGCGACGGCCAGCAACGTTTTGCCCCGCTGAACAGTTGGCCCGACAACGCCAACCTTGACAAAGCCCGCCGCCTGCTTTGGCCAATCAAAAAGAAATATGGCCAGCAACTTTCTTGGGCCGATCTGCTGGTGCTGGTTGGCGATGTTGCACTGGAGTCCATGGGCTTCAAAACGTTCGGATTCGGTTTTGGGCGCGCCGATGTCTGGGAGCCAGAGGAGATGTTTTGGGGGCCGGAAGATACCTGGCTGGGGGACCAACGCCACAGCGGAAACCGCGAACTGAGCAACCCGCTTGGCGCGGTGCAGATGGGGTTGATTTACGTGAACCCCGAAGGCCCCGCCGGCAATCCCGACCCCCTTTCTGCCGCCCACGACATCCGCCAAACCTTTGGCCGCATGTCAATGAACGATGAGGAAACCGTCGCGCTGATTATTGGTGGACACACCTTCGGCAAGGCCCACGGCGCGGCCCCCCCCAGCGGCAACGTTGGCCCCGCACCCGAGGCCGCAACGATGGAAGAGCAAGGGCTTGGTTGGACAAGCCGCCACGGCAGCGGAAAAGGGGGCGACACCATCACCAGCGGCTTGGAAGGGGCATGGGCAAACAACCCGATCAAGTGGGACAACGGCTTCCTGGAGAACCTGTTCAACTACGAGTGGGAGCTGACCGAAAGCCCTGCCGGAGCAAAGCAGTGGCGGCCAAAAAATCCAGAAGCCCAGGGGACGGTGCCGGATGCCCACGATCCAGCAAAACGGCACGCGCCGATGATGCTCACCACCGACCTTTCACTGCGGATGGACCCGATTTACGGCCCAATCTCCAAACGCTTTTACGAGAACCCCGACCAGTTGGCCCAGGCGTTCGCAAAAGCCTGGTTCAAGCTGCTTCACCGCGACATGGGGCCACGCTCGCGCTATCTTGGCCCCTGGGTTCCGGAAGAGCAACTGTGGCAGGACCCCATCCCCACAGTTGACCACCCGTTGATTGGCCAGCCCGAGATTGCTCAACTCAAACAAGCCATTCTTGATTCCGGGCTCACCATCCCGCAACTGATCTCCACCGCGTGGAACGCAGCCGCCAGCTTCCGGGGAACCGACAAACGTGGCGGGGCAAACGGGGCGCGAATCCGGCTTGCACCGCAGAACGGTTGGGAAGCAAACGAGCCGGAGCAGCTGGCGAAGGTGCTGAGTGAGCTTGAGAAAATTCAGCACGATTTCAACAGCGCGCAGAGTGGTGGAGTGAAGGTTTCGCTGGCCGATTTGATTGTGTTGGGTGGATGCGCCGCCGTGGAGCAAGCCGCCAAGAACGCTGGCCACCCGGTGGCCGTCCCGTTCACTGCCGGGCGCGCAGATGCTTCCCAGGAGCAGACCGACGCAAGCACGTTCGAGATGCTTGAGCCGGTTGCCGATGGCTTCCGCAACTACATGCGCTTGGGCGACCCGCAATCGCCAGAAGCCCGAATGGTGGAGCGCGCCAGCCTGCTGAAACTCACCGCTCCCGAGATGACCGTTCTGGTTGGCGGGATGCGGATGCTGAACGCCAATTTCGGCGGAGCCACGCATGGTGTGTTCACCAACCGTCCCGAATCGCTCACCAACGACTTCTTCGCCAACCTGCTCGATATCGGCACGGCGTGGCGGCCGTCGGCATCGGAGCCGAACGTCTATGAAGGGCGCGACCGTGGCACGGGTGAGTTGAAGTGGACGGCCACCTCGGCCGATCTGATCTTCGGCGCGCACTCCCAGTTGCGGTCGCTGGCCGAAGTCTATGCCAGCGACGACGCGCACGGGAAGTTCGTGCAAGATTTTGTGGCCGCCTGGAACAAGGTGATGAGCCTTGACCGATATGACCTTCTGGCAAAAGCCAACGGCCAGTAGCGGTGAAGTAACTCTCCCCGGTAGGTGCCCCGACTGAGTCGGGGTGCCTACCAGATGCTCACCTTTCCCCAAAAATTTGGGGGTGACGCGAAGTTCGCCAGAGCGCAGCAGGGGGGGCGGATTGGTGACTCAGCATGAGCGGAGGGCTGGGTTCGCAACAGTGACGGGTTGGACACAAGGAGGGGTTCCCATTCTTAAATGGGGCGGTAGTCATGTAGCCCAGCGGCGTAAGCCCTGGGAACATCGCCCACGCCAACAACCCATAGCCCCGAATGGGGCCGACAGAGTTTATCCGCACCCGCAATTCTTCCGCCCCATTCGGGGCTGTTGTTGACTTCGGGGTTCGGTGGCTCGGCTCATACTTCGACGGGGGCTCAGCATGAGCGGAGGGCTGGGTTCACGGGTGGTCAATAGTCATTATACTCGGCGCACATTGGTTTGCGAAACTCTACTCAGCTAGGTTCGCTATGGATGCGCTTCGCAGGCCTTCGGCTCCCGCTTTCGCCCCGACTGGTCGGGGTGAACTGGGAATGACAGTGATTGAGTTTTTCGCAAACCACTCTGTTTGGAGTATAGTCATTAGTGAGTTGCTGGCTTTGGCTTCATTTCACTCTTTCCATCTCACTCTTCACTCTTCGCTTTGCCCCTCTCTCCCCCACACGACCAATGTGAGGCAACCAACACCTTCACACGTTTGGGTGAGGGCAGGGGCACAGCCCACACACTATCAACAAACCATATCTCTGGCGCTGACTGATCCACACGGATCGGCGCGCCGCACTTGATTGAAAGGACACCCGTGAGCGACCAATTCTTCGAAAAACCGATTCTAAACTCGCCGTACGATTACCCGGCGCGCCACTGGGAATTAGACCCAACCGGACAGCCCACCCAGAACATCATCGCCAGCCGCCGGCGTGCCGATTTCATCACGCCCATTCCCAAGCCGAAGAAGCGAACGGGGAACAATCAAGGCGCGCTGGTTTTCGACGAAGTGGAGAACCTTGCCACCGCCGAGCAGCAGTACGAACACACCGCCGTCATCCAAGAACTACGCCAGAAGGTGGACCGCTGGCGGGAGATTTCCAACCCGAACGACTGGAATGTCACCCCCGAAACTGCACGACTGCTTCAGCATTGGCGGCATCACCCTTTTGCTGCCATTCGCCCCTTCTTCTGCCAGATCGAGGCGGTCGAGACGGCGATTTGGCTGACGGAGGTTGCGCCGCAGTTAGGCAAATCGGGCGAGCGATTCACCCAGCGGCTGCAGGATGCCAACGCCGAGGCCAACCCCGGACTGAACCGCCTTGCGCTGAAGTTGGCCACCGGCGCCGGAAAGACCACCGTGATGGCGATGCTGATTGCCTGGCAAACCATCAACGCCGTGCGCCACCCCGCCAGCAAGCGATTCACTCGCGGTTTCCTGATCGTCACCCCGGGCCTTACCATCCGCGACCGACTTCGCGTGTTGCAGCCGAACGATCCCGACAGCTACTTCACCACCCGCGAACTGATCCCCGCCGATATGCTGGAGGAGGTCCGCCGCGCCAAAATCGTTATCACCAACTACCACGCTTTTAAGCTGCGCGAACGTGTTGAGCTTTCGGCCGGTGGGCGCGCGCTGCTTCAGGGACGCACCGGCGAACCACTGAACACCAAGGAGACCGAAGGCCAGATGCTTCAGCGCGTTTTGCCCGATATGATGGGGATGAAGAACATCATGGTGCTGAACGACGAGGCCCACCACTGCTACCGCGAAAAACCGCCCGAAGATGATGACGCGGAATTGAAAGGGGACGAAAAAAAGGAGGCCGAACAGAACAACGAAGCCGCACGGCTTTGGATTTCCGGGCTGGAAATCATCAGCCGTACTCTGGGGGTCAACCGGGTGATGGACCTTTCTGCCACGCCATTCTTTCTGCGCGGTTCCGGCTACGCCGAAGGGACCCTTTTCCCCTGGACCATGAGCGACTTCTCGCTGATGGATGCCATCGAGTGCGGCATCGTGAAGCTGCCACGCGTGCCGGTTGCCGAAAACATCCCCGGAAGCGAAATGCCGATGTTCCGCAACCTGTGGGAAAACATCCGCAAGGATATGCCCAAAAAAGGGCGCGGAACCGCCGGCGAACTTGATCCGCTGAAGCTGCCGACCCGTTTGCAAACCGCGCTGGAAGCACTGTACGGCCACTACAAACAGACCTTCCAGCTCTGGGAGGAACATGGCATGGCCGTCCCCCCCTGCTTCATCATCGTTTGCCAGAACACCGCCATTTCCAAGCTGGTCTATGACTTCATCTCCGGCTTCCACCAAGCCAATGCCGACGGGAGCACCACCCTGCAAAACGGCCGTCTGGAACTGTTCCGCAACTTCGACGAAACCACCGGAAACCCACTGCCCCGGCCCAACACACTGCTGATTGACAGCGAACAATTGGAATCGGGGAACGCGCTGGATGCCAATTTCCGCGCAATGGCCAGCGACGAAATCGAACGATTCCGCCGCGACATCACCGAACGCACCGGCAACCCGCGCGCCGCCGATACCATCACCGACCAGGACTTGCTCCGCGAGGTGATGAACACCGTTGGCAAAGCCGGACAGCTGGGCCAGGGTATCCGCTGCGTTGTCTCCGTCTCGATGCTGACCGAAGGCTGGGACGCGAACAACGTCACCCACATCCTGGGCATCCGCGCGTTTGGCACCCAACTGCTGTGCGAGCAGGTGATTGGCCGCGCACTCCGCCGCCAGTCCTACGAACTGAACCAGGAAAACCTGTTCAATGTGGAGTACGCCGATGTCTTCGGCATCCCGTTCGATTTCACCGCACGGCCAACCATTTGCCCGCCACAGCCACCACCACACACCACCCTGGTGAAGGCACTCCGCCCCGAACGCGACCACCTGGAAATCCGGTTCCCACGGGTCCAGGGCTACCGCGTCGAACTTCCCAACGAACGCCTGTCGGCAACGTTCACCCCCGACTCCACCCTTGTGCTTACCCCCGATCTGGTTGGCCCTTCCATCACCCACAACCAGGGGATTATTGGCGAAGGGGTGGATATGAATCTGGAGCATCTGGACACCACCAGGCATTCCTCCATCCTGATGCACCTTGCCAGGCGATTGGCCACAACCCACTGGCGCGATTCCGGCGAACAGTTCTCCACCCACCTGTTCGTTCAGCTGAAATCCATTGCCAAGCAGTGGCTGGAGAACTACCTGATCTGCAAGGGAAACACCAAGCCGGCCCAGCTGCTCTATCTGGAGTTGGCCGATATGGCCTGCAACAAAATCACCGCAGCTATCACCCGCAAGTTTGCCGACACCCGCCCCATGAAAGCGCTGCTGGACCCCTACAACCCCACCGGCTCAACCAACCACGTCCGGTTTGCAACTTCCCGCACCGACCTTTGGGACACCGCCGGCCCGCCCCCAAAATCCCACGTCAATTTTGTTGTGCTGGATAGCGATTGGGAAGCGGAGTTCTGCCGCATTGCCGAATCGCACCCACGGGTGCGCGCCTACGCCAAAAACCACAGCTTGGGCCTAGAGGTCCCCTACCGCTACGGCTCGCAAACCCGCCGCTACCTTCCCGATTTTATCTTGCTGGTGGATGACGGCCACGGCGGCCTGCTCCATCTGATCGTCGAAATAAAAGGCTACCGCCGCCAGGACGCAATCGAAAAAGAAGAAACCATGAACACCTACTGGATTCCCGGCGTGAACAACCTTGCCAACTACGGACGCTGGGCCTTTGCTCAGTTCGGCGATCTCTTCCAGATGGAAGCCGACTTCGAAGCCAAGCTGGCCCAGACCTTCGACTCCATGATTGCAACCGCAATCGCGCCCGCAACTGCACCCGCAACTGCACCTGCGCCCGCCGCCGCCACCACCTCAACCGAAAACAACAACTCTCTGGAGGTTGCCTAACACGCCATGGCCCGTACCAAAAAAACCGCTCCGCAAAAAACTTCTTCAAAGAAAACTGCTTCCCCAAAAACCGCTCCCCAAAAAACGGTCCAGACCCTTACGCACACCGCCGACAAGCGGAAGAACATCCCCACCGCCGAACACGAGTCGGTGATGACACCCCAGGAAAAAGATGCCAAGCCAATCCGCTACCAGCGCAACACCGACCTGGACCCACAGCTTGTGTGGCGCGGCAAGGACGAACAAGATTGGTCCGATCTGGTGGTGCACGCCCCGCCGCTCTATATCCAAGAAAAAGTGAAGCCGAAGGTGCTGATTGATGACCTGCTGCGCCTTACCAAGCAATCCACAGCGCAGGCACCGGGGGCCCAGGCTGACCTGTTTGCCGACTTCAACGGCATTGCGCCGGGGGTGGATAAAACGGAGTTCTACAAGCACGAACAGAACTGGACCAACCGGATGATCCTGGGCGATTCCCTTCAGGTGATGGCAAGCCTGGCCGAACGCGAAGGGCTGCGCGGCAAGGTCCAGTGCATCTATCTGGACCCCCCCTACGGCATCAAATTCAACAGCAATTTCCAGTGGTCCACCACCAGCCGCGACGTGAAAGATGGCAACGCCAGCCACATCACCCGCGAACCCGAACAGGTGAAAGCCTTCCGCGACACCTGGCGCGACGGCATCCACAGCTACCTGACCTACCTCCGCGACCGCCTGACCGTTGCACGCGATTTACTGGCTGACTCCGGCTCCATCTTTGTGCAAATCGGCGACGAAAATGTCCACCGCGTTAGGGCGGTGTTGGATGAGGTTTTTGGGGAGGAGAATTTTGTGTCGGTTATCGCATTTCAAAAAACTGGCGGGTTCTCAAGTAGCAGCTTGGATAATGTTCTCGATTTCATTGTCTGCTATGCGAAGCGCAAAGAAAATCTGAAATTTCGGCAACTCTTCGGGCCAAAGGAGAGTTCAAAAAGTGGTGTCAAAAACTATTCAATCCTCGAATTAGAACACGGCGTAACTCGACCACTAACACGCGATGAATTAAGCGATCCGTCGCTCATTTCTGTTGGATTACGGCACTATGGAGTTCACGCAATTACCAGCTCAGGTTCGGCTAACGAACCTCAGCCATTCGAATTTAATGGCATCATTTGGGACCCTAAAAAGAACGAACATTGGAAGGCTCAGTACCCAGAAGGAATGAAGCGTCTTGCTACCGCTGGAAGAATCGAAGCGAGCCCAAAACGAATCGGTTATAAACGCTATTTCGATGACTTCGCTGCGGTCCCAATTTCCAATCTCTGGAACGATACACGCGGAGATATGGACATTATTTACGTCGTTCAGACAACCACTCGTATCATCGAGCGTTGCCTCCTAATGACCACCGACCCCGGCGATTTAGTATTGGACCCGACGTGTGGGAGCGGGACCACGGCGCATGTGGCGGAGCAATGGGGCCGGCGTTGGATTACGATTGACACCAGCCGAGTGGCGTTGGCGTTAGCGCGTGCGCGAATCATGGGGGCGCGCTACCCCTACTACCTTCTGGCCGACTCTATCGAGGGGCAGCTGAAGGAGGCGGAGATCACCCGGGGCGTACCAAGCAGCCAGCCCGCCTATCGGGACATCCGGCATGGGTTTGTGTATGAGCGGGTTCCGCACATCACCCTAAAATCCATTGCCAACAACGCGGAGATAGATGTGATTTGGGAGAAGTGGCAGCAGACGTTGGAGCCGTTGCGCCAGAAGCTGAACAGCGCGCTGAAACGGGAGTGGCAGGAGTGGGAAATCCCGCGCGAAGCGGAGCAAGGGTGGCCCCAGCCAGCCCAGAAACTGCACGCCGACTGGTGGAAAGCGCGGATTGGGCGGCAGCAGGAGATTGACAAATCAATTGCGGCCAAAGCGGAGTTCGAATACCTGTACGACAAGCCGTACGAGAACAAGAAGAGCGTGCGGGTTGCCGGCCCCTTCACCGTGGAAAGCCTTAGCCCCCACAGGATGTTGGGGGTGGACGAAAACGGCGAGATGTTAGACCCCTTCAAAATTGGGGATCACAGCCAGCCGGACTACGCGCCGCGGCCAAGTTTCGAGCAGATGATACTGGAGAACCTGCGGACCGCGGGGGTGCAGCAAGCCCACAAGGAGGACCGGATCAGCTTCACCACGCTTACGCCGTGGCCGGGGGACTTGGTGTGTGCCGAAGGGCGATACCAGGAAGGGGCCACCCAGCGGCGGGCCGCGATTTTTATTGGGCCGGAGTTCGGGACCGTGCAGCGTGCGGACCTTGTTGCGGCCGCGCGCGAATCGGGCGACGGCGGTTTCGATCTGCTGATTGCCTGCGCCTTCAACTACGAAGCGCACGCGGCGGAGTTCACAAAGCTTGGGCGCATCCCCGTGCTGAAAGCGCGGATGAACGCCGACTTGCACATGGCCGCCGACCTAAAAAACACCGGCAAGGGGAACCTGTTTGTGATTTTTGGGGAGCCGGACGTGGAGGTGGCCAGTGGCCAGTGGTTGGTGAACAGAAATGGCAACCCGATTGCAAGTTTTGAGCAGGTGAAAGAGGTATCGGGATTTGGGAGTTTGGAGCAGATGAACCATGCAGGCAGGGGCGGGCTGGCGGCGGCAGTTGGGAAAACATCTGGCGGCAAAGATTCCGGCGGAGCGCGACGTGGGGAAGCGATTGCCGCGCTGCAGAAGCTGACCGAAGCCGACTTCCCGTTAGCGCTCACCAGCGACCACTGGGTTCAAGTCACCATCCACGGCGTGGACGTATTCGACCCCAACACCGGGGAAGTCCGGAGCGATTCGGCATCGGGAATCGCCTGTTGGTTTTTGGACAGCGACTACAACGAGGAGAGTTTCTTTGTGCGCCATGCGTATTTTCTTGGGCAGAACGACCCGTACAAATCATTGAAGACAACGCTGAAAGCGGAGATCAACGAGGAAGCCTGGGGGACACTGAACAGCGACACCTCGCGGCCGTTCATCAGGCCGGAATCGGGACGAATAGCCATAAAAGTAATCAACCACCTTGGGGATGAGGTGATGAAGGTGATGAAGGTATAAGCACCCATTCCCCGGTAGGCATCCCGACTGAGTCGGGATCAATGACAGGTCTTTAGCCTGCGATACTCCCGCTGAAAGAGCCGTGCTATTACGTTCTCCCTCTTGGCTCCCTCTCCCCCCGCAGGGCTGTTATACTCCAAACAGAGTGGTTTGCGAAAAACTTCATCACTGTCATTCCCGCGAAAGCGGGAATCCATACCACACCTGGCTGAGTAGAATTTCGCAAACCAATTTGCGCCGAGTATAAGAGATCGAAGAAGGAGTGGCTTGAAGGACACAACTCATGGAACAGCCGTTGGCAGCACACCAGCACACCATCACAGGCTTGGGTTGCGGGGTATTGCTCTTCGCCCCAACGGGGCAGCCTATTCCAGCCCAGGGCAGCGCCCTGGGAACCATGACCGCAATGGTTGGAAAGCCCTGAAAGGGCGACCGAAGGGATCATCCTCTGTGGGTGGATGTTGGCGGTGGTTGGCGTTGGGTCGCCCCTTCAGGGCTTGGATTCAATGGCTGGATGGGACCCAGGGCGTTGCCCTGGGCTGGGGTGGGTCGCCCCGTTGGGGCTGTGGGTGTTGGCTGGTGTTGAGTTCTCCCCCTGTGAGAAGCAGGGCAGGGAGGCAGGGCTGTTAAGAGTTTTGGAACGCATGGAACTGCTTCGACGAATGTCAGGCGAAGCCTGACAGAGAAAGAAAAAATTCCCCTCCCCCGGAGGGGTGGCAGGCGAAGCCTGACGGGGTGGTGGGGCTACGCAGGAGGATACTCCAACATCACTGCCAAAAAACCACCCCGCCCTGGCGGGCACCCCTCCACTGGAGGGGAATCGAGGCGATGATGCGATCAAGAATGCAACGCTCACCTTCGCCAACAACATCCTCCGGCTTCATCCCCTTGTGAGAACGTAACAGCCCTGCCCCGGGAGAGGGTTGGGGCAAGGGGCAGCAAGGCAGCCGCAGAAAGAGGCCTCAACTCATTCTACTCAAGTACATACCATGCACTTCCGAATTGCCGACACCTTCACCGACAGCCTTGCCCGGCTGACTGCTGATGAGCAAAAGGCCGTGAAGACAACGGCCTTCGACTTGCAGATGAACCCTGCCAGCCCGGGCATGAGCTTCCACAGGCTGGACCGCGCCCGCGACAAAAATTTCTGGAGCGTGCGCGCCGGCAGCGACCTGCGGCTGATCGTCCACAGAACCGACGACAGCATCCTGCTATGCTACGTGAACCACCACGACAAAGCCTACGACTGGGCCGAGCGGCGCAAGCTGGAAGCGCACCCCAAAACCGGTGCCGCCCAGCTTGTTGAAATACGGGAGCGGGTGGAGCAGATTGTTGTGCCGCACTACGTGGATGCACCTGCGCCGCGCCGCGCCAAGCAGCCGTTGTTTGCGGGGATTGCCGAGGAATCACTGCTGGAATACGGCGTGCCAGCCGAGTGGATTGCCGAAGTCCAGGGCGCGACCGAGGATAGCATCCTGGACCTTGTTGGCCACCTGCCACAAGAAGCCGCCGAGGCGTTGCTGGAACTGGCAACCGGCGGGAAGCCGCGCACGCCAACGGCTGGGCCAGCTTCGGTTAATCCATTCGACCATCCCGATGCGCAACGCCGCTTCCGGTTGATGACCGATGCGGAGGAACTGAAGGCCGCGCTGGAATCCCCCTGGGACAAATGGACAATTTTTCTGCACCCTTCACAGCGCGAGTGGGTGCAGCGCGACTTCGCTGGGCCGTCGCGTGTTTCCGGATCCGCCGGCACCGGCAAAACCATTGTGGCCCTTCACCGCGCGGTTGCTCTTGCGCAAAAAAACCCGGAATCGCGCGTGCTTCTCACAACCTTCACCGACGCGCTGGCCAAGCAGCTGCACACAAGGCTTAGGCGATTAATCAGTGCCGAGCCACGGCTGGGGGAGCGGATAGATGTGGCATCGTTGGATTCGGTGGGGGCCAGGCTGTATGCAATCCATGTCGGCAAGGGGGGCAGCAAAGTCCATCTCTCTTCCCCCGGGTCAATCGGCCATGCGATTGATGCCGCCATTGCCGCAGGGGATGCAGGGAAATTCAGCCGTGGATTCCTTCAGCAGGAGTGGGCCGATGTGGTGGATGCGTGGCAGATCGGGACGTGGGAAGAGTACCGAACCGTTCCGAGGCTTGGGCGGAAGACACGGTTATCGGAAGGGCAGCGGGGACTGCTGTGGGCCATTTTTGCGGACACAAACCAGCGGCTTGCCGATTCCGGAATACTCACCCGCTCGCAGATGTTCGCCGCGCTTGCAGCCGCCATGAAAGACCTGGAGCATCCCCCCTACGATTTCATTATTGTGGATGAGTCGCAGGATATTTCAATCAGCCAACTGAAGTTCCTGGCCGCCATAAGCCCCGCGCAGCCGAACGCATTATTTTTTGCCGGAGACCTGGGCCAACGGATATTCCAAGTCCCCTTTTCCTGGCGGTCGCTTGGCGTGGATATTCGGGGCCGTTCGCGAACGCTGCGTGTGAACTACCGGACATCGCATCAAATCCGTTCCCAGGCCGACCGCCTACTGTCGCAACAGCTTACCGACGTGGATGGCAATCCCGAAGACCGGCGCGGCACTGTCTCGGTGTTCAACGGGCCGCCGCCGCTAATCCGCACCTTCGGCGACCAGAAGGAGGAAATAACCGCAGTTGCCGTGTGGTTATCCAAGCAATTATCGGCGGGGGTTGCCCCACACGAAATCGGGATTATCGTGCGCACCACCGATCAGATTCCGCGCGCGCAGGCGGCCGCGCAGGAAGCAACGTTGAAGAGCACCATCATTGATGATACGGGCGAGCAAGTTTCCGGCATCGCCTGCATCCTGAGCATGCACATGGCGAAGGGATTGGAGTTCCGTGCGGTTGCGGTCATGGCCTGCGACGAGGAGGTCATTCCCCTGCAGAGCCGCCTTGAGGCCATCACCGACGAGGCAGACTTGGAAGAAATCTACAACACCGAGCGGCACTTGCTGTATGTGGCCTGCACCCGCGCCCGCGATCACCTGATGCTCACAGCGGTGTCACCGAAATCAGAGTTCTTGGATGATCTGGCATCGGATTGATGATGCTGAAAATTTTAGCAACCCCCTCCAAAACATCACCAGAAAAAATGGCATTGCTCAACAAAACTCTGCTGAAGCCGTTCGTGTGCCCGAATCTGGTTCGGGTTGGCGCGCCGAACGATGGTGGGTATGTGGTTCCGGGGGATCACCTTGCCCGTGGCGCGTATCTGGTTTCGTTGGGCCTGTTCGATAATTGGACGTTCGACGCAGCCTGCCTAGTGATGAACCCCTCCATCCGAATTATTGCGGTGGATCACTCGGTGGGGCCGTGGTGGTTTGTTCGCAAAATTATCCGCTGCCTCTGGAAAATCCCCGCCTACCTGCTGCTTCTGGATCGGGCCCGGCTTCGCAAATACACATCTAAGCTGCGCAACTACATCAACTATTTTTCCTTTTTTACCGCGCCACATCTTCATCTAAAAAAGCGTGTTTCCAACAGCGGTGGCGCGTTGGATATTCGCCTTGCGGAAATTATCGAACGCCACTGCCCGCCAACCGGGGCGGCAACGCACGATGTTGTTCTGAAAATGGATATTGAAGGGGGTGAGTACGACACCGTGGCCGATATTAACCGCTACCAAAGCCGCATCAGTTTCATCACGGGTGAGTTCCATGATCTGGATTCGCGGACGGCGGAGTTCAATCGGATGATGGAGGAATTATCGCGGTATTTTCGCGTGGTTCACATTCACGGGAATAATTGCGGCGCGTACGATCACGCCAATGATTTTCCATCCATCGTTGAAATTACTTTCGTCAACGCCGCCCTGCTTGCCCGCGATGCTGGTTACTCCAATTTCCACTATCCCCGCGTCGGCCTGGACGCTCCGAACGAGCCAACAATTCCCGAGTATGAGATTCGGTTTGAGTGAGTGAGTTGTGTTGCTGCTGCTTTCGCACCAAACAAAACAGCCTCCCCACAAAAAAATGGGAAGGCTGTTTTGGTTTTTTTGGCATGGTATACTCGGATGAAATTGGTTTGCGAAACTCTACTCAGCTAGGTGTGGTATGGATTCCCGCTTTCGCGGGAATGACAACGACTAGATTTTTCGCAAACCATTTTGTTCGGAGTATATTTTTCCCTCACCCTCCCATCTGCGCGCCGCCGCTTTCAATCGTTCCGATTTTTCCGCCGCCACTGTTGGCTTGTGATTCTAACAGAACGCCGCGCCGTGCCATGCTGGGTTCCCCTTTTAATGCCATCGGCAGCCCATATTCTTTCCACCGTGCGGAAACTTTATCAATGGTTTCGGGGGTCATTTCCAACTCCTTTGGCCATTCGCGTGGGAATCCTTCGCTTTTCCATTTTCGGGTTGCGTCAATTCCCATTTTTCCGCCCCAGCCGCTCATGTCGCTTGCGTGATCCAGCACATCAATGGGGCCGCGCACAATTTGGATGTCCCGCTGCGGATCAACGTTTGCGCCAACATGGAACATCACCGTGTCGGTGTTCTGCACGTCAATGTCGGAATCCACCACCACAATGTATTTGCTTAACGACATCTGCCCCAACCCCCACAACGCATACATCACCTTCCGCGCGTGGTGCGGATATTCCTTGCGGATGGAGACGAAACAGAAATTATGGAACACTCCAAAAATTGGCAGATTCATATCCACAATTTCCGGGACGGTTTTTTTCAGGATGCTCAGGAAAATTCGCTCGGTGGCTTTTCCCAAAAAATAATCTTCCTTTGGTGGTTGGCCAACAATGGTGGTCCAATACACCGGATTTTTTCGCGTGGTAATTGTGGTGATGTGGAATGTTGGGTACTCATCCTTCAGCGTGTAAAAACCGGTGTGGTCGCCAAACGGCCCCTCGGTGCGGAAATCCTCAAGATCAATGTAGCCCTCCAACACAATGTCCGATTCGGCAGGGACTTTCAGGTCGTGTTCCAGCGTCTTCACCATCTCCACCGGCTCATCGCGCAGAAATCCGGCAAGCAACCACTCGTCAAGCTCGGGAGGCATTGGGGCGGTGGCGGCGTAGGTGGCAACCGATGGCCCGCCAATCGCCACAGCGCACGGCACTTTGGTGATTCCGCGCTCGCGGTACATCCGCAAATGCCCCGCCGTTCCGTGGTGCGTTTGTGCGTGCAGGAAGGTGGTGTTCCGGTCAATTACCTGCAACCGGTACATCCCAACATTTGGCGCGCCGGTTTCCGGGTTGCGGGTGATCACCTGCGGAAGTGTGATAAATTTCCCACCATCTTCGGGCCAACATTTAATAATCGGGAACATCCCCAAATCAACCTGATCGCCACGGTAGATAATTTCCTGGCAATCAGCTTTTTTTACTGTGCGTGGCGGGAAATTCCGTACCTGCGCAACGTGTGGCAGCATCTTCAGCGATTCTTTGAACGATGTTGGCGGCTTGATTTCAATCAGCGACGTAATCCGCTCGGCAATGTCATCCAACGAATCCACCCCCAACGCCATGCACATCCGGCGATTGCTGCCGTAGGCGTTAATCAGCAGCGGAATTTTTGACCCGCGAACATTCTCGAACAACAGCGCAGGGCCGTAGTGCCGCATCACCCGGCAAGCGATTTCACTCACCTCCAACTCAGCATCTACTTCCGCTGTGATTCGGACAAGTTCGCCAGCTTTTTCCAGCGCTTGAATAAACTGGGCAGTAGTGTTGTAGCCACGCATGGTTCTGTTTCCTTGATAATGGAGTTCGCCAAATAGTTTGGTTGCGGCAAAGATAATCGGGGAAGCGAACTCACGGCTGCAATCGGCTGCATCCCGAACATTTCGCAACTTGCGGAAAGGGGGAGCAGAGTAAAATTTTTCGGCATCTTCCTGCCGCAGAGAGTAGAATCCGGCACAGCAACAACAACTCAGCAGTATCAACATCCATGAAACGTATTGGCATTTTTACCAGCGGAGGCGATGCCCCGGGAATGAACGCTTGCATCCGCGCCGCCACCCGCTACGGGATAGCGAAAGGGGTGGAAATGTTTGGAATAAAGCATGGCTACAAAGGGATGATTGATGATGCCATTATCCCGATGGATCGCTACAGCGTTAGCGGAATTATCGGGCGTGGCGGAACGATTCTGGGGACCGACCGCTGCCCAGAGTTCACAACCGCAGAAGGGCGGAAACAGGCGCTGGCAAACCTGCAAAAACATGGAATTGAAGGTTTGGTGGCGTGTGGCGGGAATGGAACATTCTGCGGGGCAACCATTTTTTTCGAGGAGCATGGATTGCCGGTAATTGGAACCCCGGGAACGATTGACAACGACCTGTACGGAACCGATTTCACCATCGGCTACGACACCGCCGTGAACATTGCCATGGAGGCCGTGGATCGCCTTCGTGACACCGCCGAAAGCCACGGTCGCACATTTTTTGTGGAGGTGATGGGCCGCCATGCTGGATTTATTGCGTTGGACGTTGGCACAGCCGTTGGCGCGGAATATGTTGCCGTTCCCGAAGTCGTCACCAGTTTTGAAGATTTATGCCAGTATATCGAAAAAGTAGATCAAGATAGGCGGCACATTTTTATCATCAGTGAAGGTGACGATTACGGCGGGGCGTTCAAATTTGCCGAGGATTTTAAGAAGCGATTTGATGTTGAGGCGCGGGTGGCAATTCTTGGGCACATCCAACGTGGCGGATCACCCACCGCACGCGACCGAATCCTTGCCACACGGCTTGGTGCGGCAGCAGTGCAAGCATTGTTGGATGGAAAAAATTGCATGATGGCCGGCGAAATTAACGGAGAAATCAGCTTAACACCGATGCGGGAAACATGGGAGAAAAAATCGGAGATTGACCGGGGGTTGTTGGAGTTGGTGGAGGTGATTCGGTGAGGTGGATTATACTCCAATGAAAGCGGTTTGCGAACTTCAGAAGGGGATAGCTGAACATGTTATCCCTTCGTCATCGCCCCGACGGGTCGGGGTCTTCGACAAGGAGCGATAGCGACGTGGCGACCTCGCGTCCAGTACGGTGTCCAATGCTCTCTCAGAAATCCGCGAGATCGCTTCGTCGAAGACTCCTCGCGATGACGGTGGGTGAGTTTGGGAAAACGATCTCTTGATTCTCGCAAACCACTTTGTTCCGATTATAATTTTATGCAGCGATATCAACTTCGCGAATATATCCACCTTGAGCCTAGATCATCTCTTCAATTACCGCCAAATACTCCTGAATAGCCTCACGTATATTCTGCAAGGCTTCTTGGTCTGTCTCCCCTTGTGACCAGCACCCGGGTAATTCAGGACATGACACGCTGTAGCCTTCTTCGGTTTTTTGTAGTAGAACTTTGTACTTCATTGGTGTTGGATTGGTTGTTGTTGTTCGTTTTTTAATATACCAATATCGCGCAATAGTATTCCTACAACGCAGCATCTAAAATTTTTGGAAATCGAAAACTGGCCACAACATCACGTATTCCAGAAAAGAAGACACCAACTGCAAACCCGCTTAATATCCACGACAACATCCCGTAGTCGGCTGGCACAACGGATGTTGGAAGCGATGACCAGCGAAAAATTTCTGGCAGAAGGTTCGCAAGGAAAGCTCCATACACGATTGCCATAATCGTGTGCATCACCCGCTCCCCTGCTGGCAATCGTCGGCTAAGGTCTTCTTCAATAAAATCCCACAACGTAATTCCGATTTCGAAGGATAATATCCCAAATAAAATCCAAGCCAGTCCCCCATGCCAGCTTCCCCACGCCAATGCGGCGAACACGATGGCATAAGCAAAATCGCGTGCTGCGTGCAGGCGTAGCTCCACTTTTGCTGTTGCGTTGCGCGGAAGCTGCTGTTTGTACTCGTGATACCAGAGCGTATCGAAAGCCCCTAATAGTCCAAGAAATGTGAGAAGGTAGAGTGCCGTTAGCATGATTGTTTTATATCGGTGTGATTGTGCCAGAATATGCTGTGATTACTCCAAACAACGGAAGCGCTACCGCCACGCTCAATTTCCACCCACAATCCGTTGCGGTTGCCCTGGCGTGAACCCGCATCATCAGCCACGTTGGAACGGAAATTATTCCAACTCTATTTTTCTGGATATTGAACGTCATCCCTGCGGGATCGGCTGTGAGTTGGAACAGCAGTTTCAGCGGCCCCCCTTTCTCAACCAGATAGCCTTGCTGATCCCATTGCAGCGTGGCCAATCGCTGCTCGCCAAAATAGCGAACCCACTCCTCCTGATTATCCCGAACAACCACCTGCAACCGGAGCGGAATATCTTTGCCTTCACTGGGCAGCCGTAGCAACCGTGCAAGCATTTTCCGCACAACGCCTTTACCATGCCGAACCTCAATCCTTCCAACAGCACTTCCCCCCTGGGGCCGTGCGTGAAATTCTTGAAGGATCTTCGGTAACTGTTGATACTCTTCCCCCAGGACTTTCTGGTAAAGTGTTTGTGAGCAATTCATCTTGAATCATCCGTTGCAGCAACCCTTGCTTTGCTATCTTGCAGCGCAATTTGCACGCAAAACATTCCACATTGAACCGAACGACCGACAATCATACATCATACCATGCAGAACTACGAAACCTTGCTGATCGAGCGGAAGCATGAAGGCTATGCAGTCATCACGCTGAACCGCCCCGATAAGTTGAACGCCTTAAATATCAAATTGCTGGGGGAACTTCACAGCGCACTTGCCGAGCTTACCCGCGACGAACCGATGCGCGGCATCATCATCACCGGGTCCGGCGCGAAAGCCTTTGCTGCCGGGGCCGACATTGCTGAGTTGAACCAGTTGGACGGCTACACCGGGCAAGAATACAGCCAGCGCGGGCAGAAAGTCTTCAACATCATTGAGCGGATGGCCTGCCCGGTGATTGCTGCGGTGAACGGGTTTGCGCTGGGGGGCGGCTGCGAGCTGGCCATGGCCTGCCACATCCGGCTGGCAAGCGAAAAAGCAAAGTTTGGGCAACCAGAAGTGAACTTGGGAATCATCCCCGGCTTTGGCGGAACACAGCGGATGGCACGGCTGGTTGGCCCCGCGCGCGCAATCGAGTACAACCTAACCGGGGATATGATTGATGCCGTCACCGCCGAAAAAATTGGGTTGGTGAACCACATCTACCCTGCCGATGAATTGATGCCCAAAGCCGAAGAGATGATGCTGAAAATCCTCTCGAAAGGTCCGCAAGCCGTGCAATCCACCCTTGAAGCCACACGCCGCGCAACCGACCTTACGATTGACGAAGGCCTTGCACTGGAGGCCAAACTATTCGGCGAATGCTGCGACACTGGCGACTTCAAAGAAGGAACCGGAGCGTTTCTGGAAAAACGGCCAGCGAAGTTTATGGGGCATTGAGCAGAAGCATCCAAGCGGCCCACTGCGCGGCAGCGTAACTGCAACAACAAAGCGGCTTTCGGGTCAGGATAGTTCAACAACCAGCTACTACTAATTCAACAACTATGCGCTACTCCATTCTTTCTACTCTTCTTGCTATCCTCTGCACCGCCTGCGTCCAAGGGCAAAGCTACGAGGCAGTCAAAGCATTCCCAGCACTCTATTTCCAGAATCCTGTTGAAATTGTTCATGCTGGTGATGGGTCAAATCGGTTGTTTGTCCTTGAGCAATCTGGAATTATTCGGGTGTTTCCGAACAACCCCAACGTGGCAAAAGCTGACACGTTTATGAATATCAAAAGCAAAGTTCTTTCCGGCGGTGAGCTGGGTTTGCTTGGCATTGCGTTTCATCCTGATTACAAAAACAACGGCTATTTCTACTTGGATTATACCGCCGACAACCCACGCAGAACAATTATTGCCCGATACCAAGTTGACCCCAACAACCCGAATAAAGGGGATGCAGCCAGCGAGCAAGTATTGCTGGAAATAAACCAACCCTACACGAACCACAACGGTGGCAAAATTGCTTTTGGGCCTGATGGCTACCTTTACATTTCCATGGGGGATGGCGGAAGCGGTGGTGATCCAGAAAACCGAGCGCAAAACCGCAGCTCACTCCTTGGGAAAATGCTCCGTATTGATGTGAACAACACAGCCAACGGAAAAAATTACGCCCTCCCTGCCGATAACCCATTTGTTGGCAACCAAAACGGATATTCAGAAGAAATCTATGCGTGGGGTTTACGCAACGCCTGGAAATTTAGCTTCGACCCAGAAACAGGTTGGCTGTGGGCTGCGGATGTTGGACAAGGGAAGTGGGAAGAAATTAGCTTGATAGAAAAAGGGAGAAATTATGGCTGGAGAATTATGGAAGGAAAGCACTGCTACAACCCCTCAACAAACTGCGATACCACCGGATTAGTGCAACCAATTTGGGAATACTCACATAGCTTGGGGGTATCCGTTACTGGAGGATATGTTTACCGTGGCACAGCGTTGCCGGGATTGAACGGGAAATATATTTACGGTGATTTTGGTAGCGGGCGAATATGGGCATTGGAATACGATGGCGAATCCTCCCCAATCAATACACAAATTTTGCAGGATCAGCCTTCCGTTGCCTCCTTTGGCGTTGATCAGAATAATGAGATCATGTTCAGCAGCTTCAATGGCAGCATCTACCGCATCCGTCAACTTGGCAGCAGCGTTGGTAGTTCTTCCGATAATGATGCCTTCTTGCTTGGTGCGCCCAAGCCCAACCCTGCAAGCGGGCGGGTTGTGATTCCCTTCACTTTGGGAAATACAACCTCCATTTCCATCGCGCTGTTCGATGCGGCCGGGCGCAAGGTGCAATCAATTTTTGACGGAACCCGCGAAGCTGGCCACCACGAAATTGCCTTCGAGGCCAACTCCCTTCCCGTCGGAACGTATTTCTGCCGCATGAGCAGCGGGGCAATGTCGGCAACACAAGATTTGATACTGTTCCATCGGTAACATTTTTCAGCGAATTATTCTCTTATTATGGTGCGGTGTGGTGAGTTCCACACCGCACCACATTTTTTTTGTTGCCGCATGAAAAACCAACATCTCTGGCTTGCACTACTGCTTCCCCTCCTTCTGCTTATCACAGTCGCCAAACTGAACGCGCAATATCAATACGAAGTAGCCCCAGCATTTTCCAACACGCTATTGTTCCAAACTCCGGTGGAAATCACAAGCGCACGCGATGGCAGCAATCGGTTGTTTGTGGTTGAGCAAGGGGGAATTATTCGGGTTGTTCCAAACGACCCGCAGGCCGCAATTGCCGACACGTTTTTAAATATCAAACGGAAGGTGAGTGTTGGAAGCGAGACGGGATTGCTTGGGCTTGCATTTCACCCGAATTACCAGCAGAATGGTTTCCTGTATGTGAACTACACCGCCCCCAATCCACTACGAACCATCATCGCCCGCTATCATGTTGATCCGAACAACCCAAAACAGTGCGATACCGCAAGCGAAGTCATCCTTTTAGAAATTCCTCAGCCACAGAAAAACAACAAAGCGGGTAAAATTGCTTTTGGCCCCGATGGCCGCCTCTTTATTTCCGTTGGCGATGGCGGCGGAACTGGCGATCCTGAAAATCGCGCCCAAAATTTAACGTTGCTTCTCGGCAAAATTCTTCGGATTGATGTCAACCATGTTTCCAACGGAAAGAATTACTCAATCCCTACCGACAACCCATTCTACGGGAACTCACAGGGCTATGCCGAAGAAATTTGGGCCTGGGGTTTTCGGAATCCGTGGCGATTTAGCTTTGACCCGCTAACGCACGATTTATGGGTAGGTGATGTTGGGCTTTATACTTGGGAGGAAATCAACATTGTAGAAAAAGGGAAGAATTATGGCTGGAATATCATGGAAGGGAGGCAGTGCTTTAACACGACGATGCCGTGTGACACCTCCAACCTTACGAAGCCAATATGGGCGTACCCTCGCGACGTTGGGCGCACAGTTATTGGCGGATATGTTTACCGTGGCACGGCAATGCCTGAGTTGTTCGGAAAGTATATTTATGGGGATTTTACCAGTGGCGGTTATTGGGCGTTAGACTACTACGGCCAGCCTTCCCCCACCAGCAAGGAATTATTTCAGCAGCGCACACTTTCCCTTTCTTCGTTTGGGGTAGATGACAACAATGAATTGCTGCTTACTTCCTACAATGGCCGTGTTTATCGCCTCCATCCATCGCCGAATAGCGATGCCGCCCATGTTTCCGGCGATGCTGAATTTCTGCTTCAACAACCCAAGCCGAACCCTGCCGCAAGCGGGCAAGTTATTATCCCTTTTTCTCTGGGAAGCCCAGCACCGATTTCCATCACGCTGTTTGATGACATCGGGCGCAAGGTGCAATCAATTTTTGACGGAACCCGCGAAGCCGGTAGCCATGAAATTGCTTTCGACACCAGCACGCTTCCCGCCGGAATTTATTTCTGCCGATTGAGCAGTGGCGCATGGGCCGACACCAAGCCTGTGGTGGTGCAGTGAAAAGATATAGGCTTATCTCAGATTCGTGTGCGAAAGGGAAAAACCGGTGGGCGGGAAATCGTTGGCTTCTCGGTTCGGTGGCTCCGCTCATACTTCGACGGGGCTCAGCATGAGCGGGGGCGATGTTCGGTAGCTTGGATTATACGTTGCACAATAACTATAGGTGATCCAAAATCCAGAAATAGAGGGAGTCTTAAATAGACCGAACAGCAGAGGGGCGAGAAAGATATTCTCGCCCCTCTGCTGTTCGGTCTATTTTTTTTATGAATTACTGTCCCAGCGGCGAACTGCGCGGCGCGTCCACAGTAAATATCAGCGCGATGCCTGCATGAATTTCTGTTTGACTCCAATCGGTATCGGCCACAGGTGAGGTAAAACCGAGCATTGTTCCAACTTCTGGACGTAGCGCGAAATTTGGGGAGAGGTTAAAGTCGAACCCAACCGCAGCTTTTAGCCCGGCTAAAAAACCGCTGGTTTCCTGAAGGTCGCCACTGCTGTTGTTCCGTTCGGTTGTGCCATCGCCGTAGCGCGCCCCAGTTGGCGCGGCAACCTCTTCGTGATGAGTAAATGTTTTCCCCATCAAGAACCCAAGCCTTGCCCCCAAGCTAATCACAAGGGGGGTGGTTCGGCTCACCTGGTAGGTGGCCATTGGCTCCAAGCGAAGCTCCGAAAGGCTTGTCTCCACCACATATTTACTGGTGACCGGCAGCACCATTCCCATCGGGTTTATTGCTGGGCCAATCACTTCGGTGGCCTGGAATGTGGTGCTAACGGAAGTAAGCCCAACCCTGGCTTGCCACCCGATACTGGCACTAAAATCGCTGCTGCCCATTGCTGGGCGCATTCCCACAATCGCGCTTGCGGCAAAACCGTTGCCGGAACCACCATCAAACAGTGCGGTATCCCCCTTGCAGTTGTTGATTCCCGGAAGGTTGGCAAACGAGCCGGACCCGCTTCCAAGCACTACCCCACCATATCCGCCAAATTGCAACAATGGAACCGGAATGGCTTCGCGCGCGCCTTGCGGTTGGGCAAGCAAAGCAGTGGTACAAAGCAGCATCAGTGAAAGCAGCTTGCCACACTGTGCTGTGTATGTGATGTAACGTTCGTGCATATCGCTGAAATAAAGTCGCAAGGACTTTTTTTAGAATGTCTGTGTTGGGTTATCGAAAGATTTGTTTGTTCAGAAGGCTTCCGAAACAAGGGAGCAGAAGGAGGAGAAGATGCAGCGCACCTTCCCCCCCCCATTTGCCTGAATTACTTGACCAGCACCAGCGGCTGGCGAAGCGTTGTTTCGCCGTAGTGAAGTTCGCAGAAGTAGAGCCCGGCCGGAAGGTTGTTGGCATCGAAGAAGACGGAGTAACCGCCAACCGGAAGCTGGCTGTTCACCAACGTCCGCACCGGAACGCCACGAAGGTCGGTGACTACAAGCTGGATGTTCCCGGGCTGATCCAAACTGAATTCGATGGTGGCACTTCCGCTGAACGGGTTTGGATAGAGTGCCTTCAGCGCAGCCCCTTCGTTCAGCAGAATAAACCGGTCGCCATCCACGCGGCAGATGCCATCGGTCAGGAAACTGCCGTTCTGGCGATTGACCGTTACCTGGCGGTTTGGCGGCGTTGTCACCGTTGCCGAGTCAATCGTGATAATGGTGGAGGCACTGTCGCCAAGCAACGCCAAGCACTCCAACCGTGCAATCTCGCCGGTGGTTGGGAACGTTCCGCCGCTTAGGTCAATGGCCAGCACACGGTCGTTTCCAACAATGCGGCTGTCGGCAATGGTAGCGGTCATTCCGGGAAGCTGCGATAGCGCGCGCAACGGAGCCAGCAGCGTGTAGCGGTAGCGGAGATAAATCCGCATGGTGCTGATTCCAGCCGCCGTCAGGTTGTCCGATCCGGTGATTGAAAGCGGTATCTGCACGTTCTGGTTCACCCTTCCAATCACATTGTTCTGGGCACCGACGGTCAGTTGTGCAATCACAACGTCCTCGCCAACCGCTTCGCCGGCAACCGCAAAGGTGAGTTGCTGGCCACAGGGTGCGCCCACCGTAAGGGTCCCTGTTCCTGCCAACTTTCCTTTTGCTTGCGGCGCATACTCAAACTCAATCTCCAGCTCGCCACCGGGGGGGATTGTTGCTGGGAACTGTGCTGGCTTGGTGATGCTTACCTCACCCAATCCGCCCAAGTCAAGCGATGTCACCGTCCGGTCCACCGTTCCGGTGTTCCGGAGCCGGATTGTTCCGGTTCCGGTGGTCTTGATGTTCACCTGCCCAAAATCTACCCCGGTCGCGCTAAGCTGTGCCGAAGGCTGCACCCCTTCCCCTGTGACCTCAACTGTTGTAGTCCGCTCGCATGGCCCCCACTCAATGTTCAACTGGCCGTTGAACGTCCCCGCTGCGGATGGAGTAAAGGTCATCGTGAAGGTTCGGCTTGCGCCTGGCTCCAGCACAATCGGGTAGTTCTCCTGCATGAAGAATGCAGGGTTCCCGGTAAAGAATGCGCGGTTGATCGTGTCGGCAACCTGGCCATCGTTGGTGATGGTCACTTGGGCGGTGGTGTCGCCATCGCACAGATAGACCGTGCCGAAATTGACGGTCGGTTTGTTGGCCGCCAGCGACGGGGAAATCCGTTCGCCGGTTAGCCCCACCGTTGCCCGCAGATTGCAGGGCGCGCCCACCGCAGCCAGCGTTGCGGGGAAGCTGCCATCGGACGATGGAGCGAACCGAACAGTGATTGTTTTGGGAATGCCCGGGTAGATGATGATCGGCAGTTGGTCATCAACTCCGTAGGCGGTTGCCGCGCCAAAATCAATGGAGGTAATCGTGTCGGGGATGCTGCCGTCGTTGCTGAAGGTGACCGGCAACCGAACGGTGTCATCGCACTCCAGAACCCGTGGGAACGGAAGCGAGGCAACCGATGGAGTAAGCGTTGTGGTGTCCTTGCGGGCACGCAGATCAATGGCCAGCGTTGGCGCGTTTACGGCGGTTGTTGTCAAATCAACTTGTGCCACGCGCGCGCCGTTCCCTTGCGGGGCAAAGCGAACCGTGAAGGAAAGGCTTCCCCCTGGCGGGATTGTTTGCCCGGCTGGGGAAGCTCCGGTGATTGCAAAATCGCCAGCATGAGTTCCACTGATTCCGGCAGTTTTAATCTGCACCGGTTCATCCCCCACGCTTTTCAGCACAATCACCGAATCCACGTAGGCCGGCGCGCTGCAGAGGTAGCTGGAGTAATCCATCGAACGGCTAACGCTGAGCGATGCCCCCGCACCTTTGAATGCCCGAATCGTGATATCAATCGGGGTCAGGCACGGGCTGCCGACAATCCGCATGGTGCGCTCGGTTACGCCGTCGCTGCTTGGTGTGAAGCGGACGCAGATGGTGTCGGCCTTGCCGGGCTGGATTGCCACCGGGAACTGTGCGGGATCAATCACCTGGAAGCCAGGCCCGTTGAAGGTGATGCCGTCCAGCGTCAGCGGGCGGATTCCGTCGTTCTGCACAATCACGCAGGTGTCGCGGGTGGTCTCGGTGGATTTCAGCACCCCCAAATCCAGCGTAGTCCCCGGCACCCGCAGCTTCGCGCTGTCGCGGATTGCCGTCACCGGAATTTCCCACACCTTCTTGTTGTTGGCATCGGTGTAGATGATGAGCTTTCCGGTATAGACACCTGGCGTGGGTGTTTTCACCACAAGCACAATTTGGTTTTTCAGGCCGGGCAGGTAGTTGAACGGAGTTGGATTTGGCTTCAGCACGTCAATGCCAAATCCGGTGGCCTTGATGCTATCAATCAAGAACGGATTGTTCCCAAGATTTTCGACGGAGATTGTGGTATCGGTCTCGTTATCACAGCTGATGATGTTCAGTGTGTCAATCCCAAATTTTGCGCGGGAGCGGAGAGCTTCGCCGGCATTGAATCCGTAGGCATCGTCCCATTCGAACCCGTAGGGGATCACGCTTAACGGCTCTTCGGCTTCCACCACGTGCTGGCGGGGAATCAGCTTCAGGATGCCGGAGACGTACTTGCCATCGCTGCTTGGCTTGTTAAAAATGGCCGGGTGAATTTTGTTCCCATCCAACAGCACCGAATCTTTCACCCCAACCGGAACCGTCACCAGCGCGTAGTGTTCCCAGAAATGGTTGCCCAGGGGGCGCGCCGGCATGGTTGGGCGACCTGGAGGGTCGGGGCTAATCCACTGCACGGCGCGGGCAAATCGGTTCACCGGAAGCAGCTGCGTCATCATCGGCGCACCGTAGGGGATGTCCACGGTATCAGGGTTTGGCGGGTTGGCATCGCTGTAGATCGTGTCGTTCTTGCAGGCACCGCCGCTGTATCCAAATTGTGTGGCGATCACCGGCAGCGACGATTCGATTTTCATCGGTTGCCGCATCCGCAAATCCACCCACTCGCCCCGATTCAGAATCGTGTCGGTAGCTGATCCCGGTTTCTTCAGCCGCACGCCGTTGGTGTCAAGGGTGGTTCCATTTTTTGTGGCAACAATCCGCACCAGCGATGTATCCTGGCGTGCAAACGGGGCTGAGTAAAAAAGGACACCTGCTTGGTTATCGCTCAGTTGGGCTTCCATCACCGGTTTTGCGTACCAGTTCAGTTCGGGGAAGGGGATTGGTTTATCGGGAGGAACCGGTGGGTTGGGCGGGGGAAGTTTTGCCGACGGGGTGTTGGCACGCCCGTAGCCGATAACGCTAATCGGTTTGTTGGATTGGACAGTGGAGCCAGTCTGATCCGAAAGGTAGCCTTCCTGGTTTGACTGCGTTCGGAAGCTGATTGCTTGATACTTGTTCAGCGTGAAGGTGAAGGGAACGCCAGCCGGGTGGTTGGGCGCGCCAAGATCGGGCCGCCAAGTGTCCACACGCGGGGTGACGGTGATGCTGGTGTTATCCTGCGAGGCAACAATCGTGAAGCCGCCACGGTCGGCATACTGGCTGTAGCCAGCGTAGGTGCTGACGGTGAAGATGGTGTCGAAAGCGGTCACCGGCATCGCCGCGTAGGTTTCCATCCGGTTCAGCGTGTCGAAGGTTACTTGCACGGTGATTGGCTGATCCCCCGTCACCACCAGCACGCGGCTGTTCACCGAATCGTTGAACAACTGGTTGGTTGGCTGCATAAATGCCGACAACGGAGGAAGCGGGTAGTTCGGCTTGAAGATGGCCCGATCCCCAGCATTGACGGTCATCCCGTTCGGGAAGTAGTTGGTGGTCCCCCAACGCAGGTTCAGCTTGGTTTTGCGGGAACACATCACCTCCACACTGTAGGAAGCAATGTTCTTTTGGGCTTCGGTGTAGTGGATAAATGGCGGAAGCACCACCAGATATTCTTTTCCCGTTGGCGTTTGTGCGTTGCTGCCAATCGGCACCATTGCCACCAGAGCAAAGAACCAGAGTGAAGCAAGAAGGCGAAGTCGAGTCATCGTTGACCTTACGTTGATATTGCTACAGTTTTGCGCGCAAAGATATACCCTGCGGGGAGATTAGGAAGGGGAAGAAACAGGCTGTTGAAGATAGAGGCAGAACCACCCAACCGCCAGAAGGTTACAACCGCCCGGCTCCTTTGGGTTATTCTGGTAGAGTGAGTTAACGAACAATCACCAACCGGACGATTCGTGCTTCCCCGCCGAAGCGAACCTGCAGATAGTAGGTTCCGGTTGCAACTCCCTGAATTGGTAGTGGCAACTGCTGCGCCCCGGACGGAAGATCACCATCAAAGGGGCGGGCAACCTCATCGGTTATTGGGTTCAGAACCGACACCACCACGCGCCCCGGGCCGGGTAGTTCAAGCCCCAGATTGACCTGGTGGTTGGCCGGGTTTGGAACAAGGCTGGAAATTCGGAACAGCGGGGAAAACTCCAACAAGCGATTTCCAACGGGGCCGCAGAAGTCAATGATTTTCAGCGACCCATTGGTTACGGCTACTTCCCCATCAATGCTATCACGCGGGATTGCAATGCTGGCCCTGGCAGCCGGGCTGGCAATCTGCAGCGGGGTCTGCTCCACGCTCCCCAACAACACCCGCCCGGCAAGCCTACCCAGTACCCCCGCTCCCGATAACGTCCCAGAATACCGGAACGTCACGATCCGCTCCCCACCGCTGATTGAGTCGAGCCGTGCGGTTAGGGCCCCAGGAAGCTGAGTAGTGAAGGATTCCGGGAAGAATAATCCGGCATCCCACCGAAGCTCTCCGTCCACCGTCACCACCGCGTCGGAAGGGGCGTTGGCAGAGTACCGAAGCGGTAATACCCCCCAATCCCCCACTTGCGCGCTGGTGTCTGGGAAACTGAGCCGAAGTTGCAGCCAAAGGTCACGCCGCCATTCGCCACGAACGGTAAACGTGTCCACAGCAACGCATGGCAGGTCGGCAACGGCAACTCCATTGGTTGTAAAACTTGCCGCAGTCGAGGAGAGATACTCTACCTGAATGGGAATTTGCTGGCCTGCATCAATTTTAATGGGGAACTGCGGCGACACCACCCGCAACCCAGGAACCGACGGATAGAAGGAAATGGAGCGAACCACAACCGGAACCCCGCCGCTGTTGCTAAGCAACGCCCCCCCCACCGATAGCGAATCGCTTCGCACTCTCCCAAGATTAATATCACCTGCCACTGAAATGGATTGCGGAAGCATGGCCCCGCGCAGATGAAGCGTTTGCACCAAGCCGCATGGTTGGGCGCGCAGCTCAATGCTTCCCGCAAATTCCCCAACTCCGCTTGGCTGGAAGCTAACGGTGATTGGCGGGCTTTGCTCACCCGGCCCCAACGTCAATCCCGTTGGCAACGTCCCCGCCGTAAACACGCCACCGGTGAGTGTCAGGCTGGTGATGGTGTCGCGGACCGCACCGGTGTTGACGATGCGGAAGGTTTTGGTGAATGGAGCTTGGCACTGGGCGATTGTGCCGAACTCTAGAGTATCGGCACTGAATCCGATTCCCGCGCTTCGTTGCTGGCCCCACAGCGGGATTGTTTTCACAACGCCGCATGGCCCTGCGTACAGCCGCAGCGTGTCGGAATGGATGCCCGGCCCTGTTGGCTGGAAGGTCACGGTCACCGTTGCCGATTCCCCCACGCCAATGCTTGGCACGCTAAACCCCGACAGCGTAAAACTGCTGCCGGAAACCGTGGCCGAATCGAACTGAACTGGAAGAGTCCCACCGCAAAAAATTTGGAGTGTGCGGGCCGTTGGCGGGTCGCAGCCGATAAGGGTCCCCAGATTAAGCGATTGATCCGAAAGGCTAATGCCAACCGAATCTTTCCGCGCCGACAGCGACACCTCGGCCACGGGGCTACCCGGCGCGTTGCTGTGAATCCGTGCCGTTGCCATCCGGATTCCGACCCCGGTCGGGACAAACTGCATTGGCACAAGAATCGTGGAATCGGGAAGAATAGTTGTGGGGCTGAACGTTCCATCAAGAATGAAATCGCTGGCATACGCCCCTTGCACCCGAACACTATCCACCCGCAACAAATCCTGCCCTGTGTTGCGGATGCCGAGCATGAATGGTTGCGAAACCGACGTTGGGCAAGCCAACGGGGGAATATCCTGGGCATACGCCTCGATACGCGCCCCCCGCAACCGTTCGCCACGCACGGCAAGGGTAATCGGAGCAAGGCACGGGCCGATGGAGAAGGTGCCGACCCCGTTGTACATCCCTGAGCTTCCCGGGGCAAAACGGATGGTAAGCCGAAGCGTGTCCCCCGGCTGAACCGTTGCCGGAAGCGCAGGGTCGGTAAGGGTGAAGGCTCCGGTGAAATCTGCTTTTGTGAGCGTAGCCGGGCCGGTCCCGGTGTTGATTAACATTATCTGCTCAGTTTTTGGCGTTCCCCCAGCATCCACGGTTGGGAACGCCACGGTGGTTGATAGCAACTGCACCCCCATGCTATCCCGCTGGATGGAAATCGGGATTTGCAGCGGGCGGCCTGCGCTGGTTTTGGTGGTCAGCGTCAGTGTGCCGTCGTAGGTTCCGTAACGGGGCAGCGGAATCCGCAAGCGCATCCAGCGGTTGGCAAATTTGGCCATGAAGAAGGGGTAGCTTCCGGGCGTTACCACCTGGCCCTCAATGCCGCTAAACTCCCCGTTGATTACCTCCAACTCCCGCCCGCCAATGTTCCGCAACTGGATGACAGTATCCAGATAGTCGTTGCAGGTGCGGGCCGTCAGTTCATCGGCCCGAAGCGCGTCGCGGACCAACGTTCCTGCTGGGCTAGAGTAGGCATCGTAGTGGCTGTAGCCAAAGGTTTGTGCGTTCACCGGGACGGCTGATGTGATCTGGTGAACCCCCGCCAATATCTTCACAATGGCCGTCACATACTTCCCATCGCCATGCGGAAGCCCATAGTTGTCGAAGTCAATCGGCCTGTTATCAAGCCGCACACTGGTGCGCCCGGTTTTGGGGGCCGTCACCATCAGATAATGATCGAAGGGAACAAAGACGGTATCAGGTTCGGGCCCGCCGGAAGGGTTGGAGCGCAAGAAATAGCGGGGGAGCAGATATGGGGTCATCCACTGGTAGCTGGTGCTGAACAGGTCAATCGGGTTCAGCAGCATCATGGAGGGGTCGCTGTTGGGGCGGGCGGAATCGGCGATGAAGTGTGTGGTGAACTGCGCCGCCATAATCGGCAAGCTCCCCTCGATCATCACCGGCTCTTCAAACATGAACGTATGCGACTCACCCGCTTTCAGCGTGGCAAGCGGCAAGCCGTTTCGCCGCACCACGGTTCCGTTCTGCGAAGCCACCACTTTGTAGAATCCACGCGATTGCCCGGGCAACGGGCGGGCGTAGAAACGGCGGCCCCAATCCACCACCGGGATCATCTGCTCCATCATGGCGTTTTGCGCACCGCCAGCCCCTTCCGGCAAAAACGCGCCGGCGTGCCCGGAATAGACCACCACTGGTTTATCGCTGGTAATGCGCGAGCCAGTGATATCGGTCCCCTCCAAATTTTTCGGTGTCACCTGATAGACCTCGCCACGGTTCAGCGTGACGGCGTAGGTGAATTCTGGAAGGTTCCCGTTGGCAGTCATCACCGAAGGGGTGATGCGAACCTGGGTGTTATCCTCGGTAGCAACCACAGCAAACATCCCCCCCAAGCTGGTCGCGCTTGGCACCGACAGCGTGTAGTACTCATGGCCGTAGTCGTAAATGGGGAATGCCATGAAGTTATCGGTGACGAAATCGCCATCGCTGGTAAGGTTCACCGTCACCAATCCGTTGCTGGTAATCTGCAAGGACCTTCTTGACTTCCCCTCCCCCGGCAGCAGCATGATTCTGGTGCGGGAAATCAGGTAATCCCAAACTTCCCCCGGCATCAGCGTTCGCGTCTCGGATTGCCCAGTCTCGGTTTGCAGCACCGTCACGGTGCATTGCCCAACCGCCACAATACTTGCCCGCAGGTAGTGGTTGCTGGCAGGGTAGGTGGCCGGAAGCGTCACAAAAAATTGGCTGCCACTGCTGGCGGTGTTGGTGGTTTGGGATATTCCCGGGAACAACGTGGCAAGCAACAACGCAAGGCAAAGCGGAAGCAGCCGAACTGTCTGGATTGCACTGTGGTTAGCACCGTGGCTCACACGGGAGCATCGTTGGTGCGGTGCGCAGCCGCTTGTTCCCGCAACGTGAAGAAATTCCCCGTTTGGATTCATGCTGCGGCTTGTGTGGCCAGCTTCGCACGCCACCGCCCCGGCGCTTGCGTGAAGGCCGGAAGAGTGTGGAAAGTGGAACAAACAATCGGGAGCAACGGGCATGAAGATTCTGATGAAGATTCTGTGCGTTTGGAGAGTTGCAGCATTGGGGAACGGGAACCTAACATTTTTCAGCATCGCAGCGCAACGGAGAGGGGGGAAGAAGATTCAGGAAGATGAGATTTTTTTTGAGCACGGGAACAAGCGATTCCCGATTGTGTTAATGAATGTGGCACAATGGTTGATAGTGCGATTGCAAACAATGACCGCTCCAGCAGCCAAAATGTTACTGGTGCTTCCCACAAACTCCATTTTTTCCGGAGGGATCGGCTTATGAATCGTTTGCTTCTGGCTACCCTTTTCGCGCTTCCTCTTCTCGGCTTGTATCCATCGGCAGTGTCGGCGCAAGATGCCGAGACCAGCGAATGGCACGCTTCGGTTGGCGGGGGGACGGTGATCCCGATTGCGCCGCTGAAATTCGAGGGCTTCCACATCACCGGGTTTTCTTTGAACGGGTCGGTGGCGGGTTTGGTGAACAAATGGCTTTCGGCAGGGCTGTTTGTTAGCTACATGCAGTTCCCCCACACCGGCAAAGCGTTGTCGTTCAAGGATCGCTTGGTGCGTTGTATTGATGGTGGCACAAAATCGTTCTTCTCCTTCGGCATGACCCTGCGTGGCGAACTCTACGAATTAGCCCACTACCGGCTGTATGCTTCGGTGGATGCTGGGCTGACGGAGATGTCGCGCAGCAAAGCAACCTACAGCATGAACGGCATGGCCGAAGGAATGGCAATGTACGCCCCGGCCGCCTCGGTGACGAATGAGTATGTGGCGGGGGTGATTGGGATTGAGTACCGCATCAACTATCAGCTTGGCGCGGCAATCGAAGCGGGCTACGGGCTGGGTTCCGATGGGGTCATCAGCAACCAGTTTGTGCCAGTGCGGGTGTTGGGGAAAATACGGTTGTAGAAGTGCAAGAGTATTCAACAGCCAGGTGGTGCGCAGCTGCACCACCTGGCTTGTTTTTTTTACCCCTGTTTGCGATTCCCACGCGCTTGTTCCAGAAAGGCTTCGGCGGACGGGCTGTACGGGCTTTTGAAGGTTGTTGGCCAGTTCCCCTTGTCGCTCCAGAGCTTGTTCAAGTTTTCCCGGATTCCGGGGTCCCCTCCGGTGAATCCTCCAATCAACTCCTCCTGCCGCTGGATTAGCGTTTGTGCTTCTGGGCTGGCGGGGTCAGTGCCGTTGGTTGCGGCTTGCTCGATGTCCGCAATCAGCTGCGCCCATGCTTGTTGCCCGTGGGCAATGGTTTCTGGGGTGGCGCGTGCGGCAATTGCGTCTTGTTGTTCTTGGGTGTAGTAGCCCTTCACCCATTCGTTGTTTGTTGCCATGTTGATGACCTCAATGATGTTGATGATCGTTTCCGAGTCGGGTTCTGTTCCGGCCAACGCAAGGTTTTCCGCTTGCTGAATTGCCGTGATTGCCCGGGTGATGTTTCGCTGTTGTTCTTCCAGCATCATCCGCTGCATCCTAAGCAGTTCGGCAAGGTCCACGGCGTGGCCCTCTATCAGGTCCCGAATCTGTTGCAACGGAACGCCAATGAATTTCAGCGTGATGATCTGCTGCAACCGCACCAAGTCGGAATCGGTGTACAAACGATAGCCCGATTCGGTGTGGGCGCGTGGTTTCAGCAGCCCCAAGTGGTCGTAATGGTGAAGCGTCCGGACCGTCACCCCGGCCAACGTGGCGAACTGGCGTACGCGATATGTGCGATTGTTCATCAGCGTTCCATGGCGTTGTTGTGGAAACAAGATACAGGCTGACGTCGCGTCAGGGTCAAGCCCCCGCAGCCAAGAATTTTGTGAACGGGTGTAGTTGCTGGCCAAAGGTTTGGTTGGTTCCGCAAACAAACGCCATATTCGCCACGCGCAGCCGATAGCGATCCCTTCCCGAATCCAAACCTCTACCAAATTTCTACCGATGTCCAACCGCATTTCACTTCTTGGCGCAGGCCTTACCGGACCGCTTCTTGCGGTCTATCTGGCACGCCGTGGCCACACTGTTGACCTGTACGAACGCCGCCCCGATATGCGAGTGCAGGATGTTGGCGGCGGACGCTCCATCAACCTTGCGCTTTCCACACGTGGGCTGCGGGCGTTGGCGGAAGTGGGGCTGCAGGATCAGGTGCTTGCCGACGCAATCCGAATGCCGGGCCGGATGATCCACGCCCTTGATGGAAGCCTTGATTTCCAGCCCTACGGCAAGGA
>JAEUSP010000093.1 GCA_016788565.1 Chlorobiota bacterium
ATGGGCCACATGACCTACCAGAATATCAAGCCATACGAAGATTGGTTCTGGCAGAAGAACAGCATTGATTTGGTGCATGGCTACGTGGAAGCGATTGATACCGCCAACCAGAAACTCTCCATCAGCGGCGGGCGGACCCTCGGCTACGATGCGCTGATTCTGGCCACTGGCTCCAAACCGAACAAATTCGGCTGGCCCGGCCAAGACCTTGAAGGGGTCCAGGGATTGTACAGCTGGCAGGACCTGCAAGCCATGGAGCGGAACACCAAAGGGATCAGCCGTGGGGTGATTGTTGGCGGCGGGTTGATTGGCATCGAGGTTGCCGAGATGCTTCACTCGCGCCGGATACCTGCCACCCTTCTGGTCCGCGAGCAGCAGTATTGGAACAACGTCCTTCCGGTTGAGGAAGCCCAGATGATTGGGCGGCATATCCAGCAACAGCAGATTGATCTTCGGCTGGGAAGCGAATTGAAGGAGATACTTGCCGATAGCAACCAGCGGGTGCGTGGGGTGATTACCGGAACCGGGGAGGAAATCCCCTGCCAATTTGTGGCGCTGACCGCAGGCGTTGGCCCGAACATTGAGGTGGTGAAAGGCTCGAACATTGCAATCGGGCGGGGCGTGCTGGTGGATGAGTATTTCCAGACGAATATCCCGAACATCTACGCGATTGGCGATTGTGCCGAGTTCCACGAACCGAAACCGTTGGCACCAAACGTTGAGCAACTGTGGTACACCGGAAAAATGCACGGCGAGGTGGTGGCGCACACCATCTGCGGAAACCGAACCCCGTACAACCGTGGCGTGTGGTTCAACTCCGCCAAGTTTTTCGACATTGAGTATCAGACCTACGGCTACGTTGGCAACCGGCTGCGCAACGGCGAATCAACGCTCTACTGGGAACACCCCAATGGCCGCTACTGCATCCGCATCAACTACGACGCAGCAAGCCGCGCCGTGAACGGGTTCAACCTGTTCGGGATCCGCTACCGCCAGGAAGTGTGCTCCCGTTGGATTCGCGAAGGACGCACGTTGGAGTATGTGGTTCAGCATTTAGGTGAGGCCAACTTCGACCCCGAGTTTTTCCGGCAGTATGAGTCCCAGGTCGTCAAGCTCTACAACCAGCAAAACCCCGCCACCCCCGTAACCTTGCAACGCAAACGCGGGTTGATTGCTACTATCCAGTAGAACCAATCCCCCGATCCCCGACAACCGACTCCCGATCCCCGACAACCGACTCCCGATTCCCGATTCCCGATTCCCGACATGAACTACTCTCCAAGTTTTCAGCTGACCTCCAATCCCGCCGGACACACTGGCAAGGCGCAACGAACAGCATTGATGCTGATAGGGCTTGGGGTGTTGGCCTTGCTTGTGGCAACCTTCGGCGCGGGGGCCGCGCAGCCAATCGTGATGCTATCGCTGAGCATGGCGCTGCTGGTTGGCGGCGGGTTGCTGTACATCGCCAAGCAGTACAGCGGCGGGATTGCTGGAATCAAGAACAACGGACTCACCTTCTCCAGCAGCACCGCACGGGGAAGCGTTGGATGGGTTCTGGCGATTGTCATCACCGGGTTCTACGTGCTGCTCTACTGGTTTCCGGAAACGTTGGAAGGATTGATTCGGATGATGGACCCGCTTAGCTACACACTGCGCGGGCAACCTTCGGATCAGTGGTTCATGTACGGGACGTTCTACACGTTGGCAATTGTGGTGATGGGCTACCGGGCAATCCTGAAATATCGCCACAGCCGCTACCAGATGATCCGCACCGCAAGCGTGATGTTCTTCCAACTCTTCTTTGCCTTCCTGATTCCTGCGCTTCTGGTGATGTTCCAGCAGAAAGAATTTTACTTCACCTACTTCTGGCCGCTGAAATACTACTACCTGTTCCCCAGCGGCTACCAGGAGTTTGCGGAAGGCGGAGGCTTGGCTCCGTTTATGATCCGCTGGGCCGCAATTATGACATTTATCGGAACCCCTGTACTCACCTACTTTTTTGGCAAGCGGTGGTACTGCTCGTGGGTGTGCGGCTGCGGCGGCCTTGCCGAAACCGCCGGCGACCAATGGCGGCAACTTTCCGATAAATCGCTGACGGCATGGAAGATTGAACGCTGGATGATCCACTCCGTTCTGCTGTTTATCACCCTCACCACCGCCTTGCTCTGGATTAACTCCGCCAGCCAGGGCGCGCTGTTGGGGAGCGTGTCGCAGGGGTTTGCGTCGGTGTATGGGTTTGCTATCGGTGCAATGTTCAGCGGGGTGATTGGTGTTGGATTTTACCCAATTATGGGAACCCGAGTTTGGTGCCGGTTTGGCTGCCCGATGGCCGCAGTGCTGGGAATACTCCAGAAGAAACTCTCGCGGTTCCGCATCACCACCAACGGCGGGCAGTGCATCTCCTGCGGGAACTGCTCGACCTACTGCGAAATGGGAATTGATGTGCGCGGCTACGCCCAGCGTGGCGAAAACATCATCCGTGCTTCGTGCGTTGGCTGCGGCATCTGCGCGGCGGTCTGCCCACGCGGCGTACTCAGTCTGGAAAACGGCCCAACGGAAGGCCGCTACAACGGCGGGCAGTTCGTGGCGGTGGAGTCCATTGGGATGCCACCGAAGCAGTAAGCCGAGGCACGCCGCCAACGCAATGTTTGCAAAGGGCATGATTCCCAACAGAGCGGGGTCATGCCCTTGTTTGCTGAAGCATCTCTATCTCTCACACACACTCTCTCTTTCTTCCCTCTGTCCCCTCTGTGTCTCTGTGGTTCTTCCTCTTCTTCGCTTCTGAAGAAAGAATTTTACCCCCTGTTCAATCCCCCCTATCCATTTTTGCACCGAAGAAAGGTAAAGCACGGAAAGCGGGACCAGCCGCCAACTCATTATCAATTATCAATTATCCATTTCCCCCATGCCAAACCGCACAGCCACAAGGCTTCGCGACCAAACGCCGCCAACGGTTGCGCCGCCCAGCAGTGGCGGGCGTTCGGCACTGTTGGTTGGGTTGGGGATTCTGCTAAGCCGATTGATCGGGCTTGTTCGCACCCGCGTGTTTGCCCACTACTTTGGCGCGACCAGCGATGCTGCCGATGCCTTCAACGCAGCCTTCCGCATCCCAAATTTTCTGCAGAACCTGTTCGGCGAAGGTGCGCTGTCGGCATCGTTTATTCCGGTGTATGCCAACTTGCTGGGGCAAGGAAAAAAGGAGGAAGCGGGGCGCATTGCCGGGGCGATTGTCTGCATCCTTTCGCTGGTTGTTTCCATCATCGTGCTGGTTGGGCTGCTGGCCACGCCACTGCTGATTGACCTTATCGCCCCCGGCTTCACCGGCGAAAAACGGACGCTGACGATCAGCCTTGTTCGCATCCTGTTCCCGGGCGCGGGGCTGCTGGTGATCTCGGCCTGGTGCTTGGGGGTGCTGAACAGCCACCGCCGTTTTTTCCTGAGTTACAGCGCGCCGGTGATCTGGAATGTGGCGATGATTGCCGCACTGCTTGGCTGGGGCGGCCATGTTGGTGAGTTCGAGCTGGCGGAAATTTTGGCGTGGGGATCGGTTGCCGGAAGCGCGTTGCAGTTCCTTGTTCAGCTTCCGATGGTGCTGCGGCTTGCCAGCGATTTGCAGTTGTGGCTTGGTTTCCGCGATAGCAGCGTCCGCACCATTCTGCGGAATTTCACCCCCGCGTTTATCAGCCGTGGCGTGGTTCAAATCAGCGCGTACGTGGATGCCATGATCGCCAGCTTGCTGGGAACCGGCGCGGTGACGGGGTTAAGCTATGCCCAGCTTCTTTATACCCTTCCGGTCAGTTTGTTTGGGATGTCAATTTCTGCCACGGAGCTGGCCGAGATGTCGCGCACAACCGGAAGCGACCAGCAGATTCACCACACGCTGCGCACGCGGCTGAACGCAGGGCTTGCCCGGGTGGCATTCTTTATTGTCCCTTCGGCGATTGCCTTTTTAGCATTTGGCGACCTGATTGCGGCGGCACTGTTCCAGTCGGGAAAATTCACTGCCCAGGACGCAACCTACGTGTGGGGAATCCTTGCCGGTTCCTCGGTGGGATTGCTGGCCTCCACGATGGGGCGGCTCTACAGCTCCACCTTCTACGCCCTGCGCGACACACGCAACCCGCTGAAGTATGCAATCACACGGGTGGCGCTCACATCCATGTTGGGAATTGCCTTCGCGCTCTACCTCCCTTCAATGCTTGGTTTGCAGGAGCGGTGGGGCGTTGCTGGGCTGACCGTATCGGCGGGGATTGCTGGGTGGGTTGAGTTCTTCCTGCTGCGCCGCAAACTGAACCGCCGCATTGGGCAATCGGGGCTTCCTCCATCGGTGCTGCTGCGGTTGTGGGGATCTGGAATTGTTGCCGCTGGTGGTGGCTGGGGAGCCAAGCTGTTGATCCCGGCACTGCACCCTGCGCTTGCGGCGGCTGTGGTGTTGATTCCGTTTGGCGGGGTGTATCTGGTGGCCACCGCCGGGCTTGGCATCGCCGAATCGAAAGCGTTGCTCAGCAAGATTCGGCGTAGGTGAACTATCGGTAGTCATTAGTCATTAGTCATTGGTCATTAGTCATTAGTCATTAGTCATTAGTCAGTGGTTGGTAGATGGTGGTCAGCGGGCCGTTCGCTGGTGGTTTCTGTTTTGCATTACTCCGTGCTTCAGCGCGGAGCTTGCGTGCCACCTCACTTTCACTCTTCTTCGGTTCCTTCTCGGCTTTGGCCCCCTCTCCCACCCCACAAATGTGAGGCAACCAGCAGCTTCACCCATTTGGGAGAGGGCGGGGGGTGAGGGCAGGCAGTGAAGGTGGCTGGGTTCGGTGGCTCCGCTTCATACTTCGACGGAACTCAGCATGAGCGGAGGGTTGGGTTCGTGGGTGGTCAGTGGTCAGTAGTGAGTAGTGAGTTCCCGGCTTTGTCTTCATTTCACTCTTCACTCTTCGCTTTGGCCCCCTCTCCCACCCGACGAATGTGAGGCAACCAGCAGCTTCACCCACTTGGGAGAGGGCGGGGGGTGAGGGCAGGCAGCGGCGGGCTGAGTTCGTGGTGTGGTGGTCAGTAGTCAGTTCCCGGCTTTGTCTTCATTTCACTCTTCTCATCTCACTCTTCACTCTTCAACTCCCCCTCCTTATTTTGCCGGCCACAAAAGAAAAAAAAGAAGTTTCTCTTCTCCAATCCAACACCATGGCCAATCCCGACCCAACCCTTGCCAAACTCCGCGCCGCCGCCGAAGCCGCTGCCACCCCGGCCGAACGCGCCAACGCCCTAAATCAACTTGCCGAAGAGTTGGAAAAACAGGGCCAATACGCCGAAAGCCTTGCCGCCGCCGAGCGCGCCCACACCCTTGCCAAACAAGCCAAAGAACCCACCGCAGAAGCGAA
>JAEUSP010000017.1 GCA_016788565.1 Chlorobiota bacterium
AGCGTTGGGTTCGGATACGTTCCGGCCAAGTCGCCGCCAGCAGGGCCGCCTGGTGGCAGGAACACTCCTGGAGCAATCTTGGCTTGCGTGATTGAATTGTCGGCGATGTCGGTTGTACCGACTCCACCATCAGCAATTTTCTGGCTTGTGATGGCATCGTCGGCAACATCAGCCGTGCCAACCGTTCCATCAAGAATCTTCCCGCTGGTGACGGCATCTGCGGCCAGCTTGCCTTCCGTGACCGAAAGGTCAGCAAGGTCGGTTGTGCCAACGCTACCATCGGCAATTTTTGCCGTTGTGACGGCATCGTTGGCGATTTCAGTGTTGCCCACTGCACCGTTGGCGATTTCGGTGCTGCCCACTGCATCGGAAGCGATTTGTGGGTTCGGATAGGTTCCCGAAAGATCGCCACCGGCTGCACCAACTGGCGGCAAACCAAAGCCTGGAGCCAGTTTAGCTTGCGTCACCGAACCATCGGCCAGCTCGGTTGTGCCAACTGCGGCATCAGCAATTTTTTGGCTGGTGACGGCATCGTCGGCAAGATCACCAGTGCCAACAGTTCCATCAAGGATTTTGTCGGTAGTAACAGCGTTGTCGGCCAGCTTTGCGTTCGTGACGGAAAGATCCGCCAAGTCGGCTGTCAGGATTGTTCCATCCAGAATCTTTGCGCTGGTGACAGCATCGTTGGCAATTTTGCCGTTGGTGACGGCACTGTTGGCGATGTTTGGATTCGGGAAGGTGCCGCTGAGATCGCCACCTGCCGGACCACCTGGTGGCAGATAGACGCCAGCCGCAAATTTCACTTGCGTGATGGATCCATCTTGAAGTTTTGCGGTGGAGATGGAGTTATCGGCAAGGTCGTTCTGCCCCACAGTTCCATCGGCGATACGGGAAGTGGTGACAGCGTCGGCAGCAATTTTTGCTGTGAGGATAGCACCATCTTGGATATCGCCACTCTGGACAGCACCATCAGCAATCTTCGCGCTGGTGACGGCGTTGTCGGCCAGCTTGTTGGAGTTGATGGCGTTGTTGGCAACCGTTGGGTTCGGATACGTTCCGCTCAGATCGCCGCCGGCTGCGCCGCCTGGCGGAATCGTCAGACTGGCATCCAATTTTGCTTGGGTAATCGCGCCATCGGCAATCTTGGTGCTGGTGATTGCACCGGCAGCAATTTTATCGTTGGTAACCGCGCCCAGAGCAATCGTTGGGTTTGGATAGTTCCCTGCCAGATCACCGCTTGCCGGGCCGTTTGGTGGCAACGACAACCCTGGAGCCAACTTGGCTTGCGTGATGGTGGCATCGGCCAGCTTCAGCCCGGTGATCGAGCCGTTTGCAAGGTCAGCATTCTGGACTGTTCCGTCCAGAATTTTATCGGTGTTGACCGCTGCATCGGCAATTTTGTTGGTGCCTACGGCAAGGTCGGCCAGTTTGCTGGCACCAACCGAGCCATCAGCAAGGTCGCTTCCGGCAACCGAACCATCAAGGATGCGCGAGCTGGTGACGGCATCGTTGGCCAGCTTTGCGCTGGTGACAACGCCATCGGCAAGGTCGGCGTTCATCACGCCGCCGTCCATGATTTTCGAGCTGGTGACAGCGTCGTTGGCAATTTTGTTGGAGGTCACAACACCCAGCGCGATTGTTGGGTTTGGATAGCTTCCGGTCAGATCGCCACCGGCAACTCCGCCCGGAGGCATCGTTACGTTAGCAGCCAGTTTGGCTTGCGTGATGGATCCATCAGCAATTTTGCTGCTGGTGACGGCTCCATCTTGAATTTTGGTTTGCGTCACCGCACCAAGTGCGATTTGCGGGTTTGGATAATTCCCTGTCAGATCGCCGCTTGCTGGGCCGTTCGGTGGCAACGATACGCCCGGAGCAATTTTGCTTTGCGTTACCGCTGCATCTTGAATTTTTGAATTGGTGACGGCTTGATCTTGAATCTTGATGCCAGAAACTGATCCATCGGACAGCTTGGAGCTTGTCACTGCATTGTCAGCAATCTTTGTGCTGGTGACTGCACCGCTCAGGATAGATGGGTTCGGATACGTTCCGCTCAGGTCGCCACCGGCTGGGCCGTTTGGCGGAAGCGAAAGGCCCGGGGCCAGTTTGCTTTGCGAGATCGAACCATCAAGGATTTTTCCGCCGGTCACTGCGTTCTCAGCAATCTTGCTGCCGGTGACTGCACCGGTCAAGATCGTTGGGTTCGGATAGGTTCCGGTCAGATCGCCACCGGCTGGGCCACCTGGGGGTAGCGTCACGCCTGCGGCCAACTTGCTTTGCGTCACCGAGCCATCGGCCAGCTTTGCGGTATTGACGGCGTTGTCAGCAATTTTTGCGTTGCTGACGGTGCCGGGGCCAATCAATGGGTTTGGATAGGTTCCAATCAGATCGCCGCCGGCTGCGCCACTTGGTGGCAACGATACACCCGGAGCAATTTTGTCCGAGGTGATTGCACCGGTAGCAATGTGGTTGCTGCGGACAGCGTTGTCGGCGATGATTTCTGCGTTGACAGCGTCTTCAGCAATCTTCTGGCGAGTGATTGCGAAGTCGGCGATGTCTTCCGGCAGGATTGTGAAGTTGCGGATTTTCTGCGTTGTGACGGATTCGTCGGCAAGATCAACTGTAGTGATGGTTCCATCAACAATCTTCGCGCTTGTCACCGAGTTGTCGGCAAGGTCGGCGGTGATGATGGAGCCATCAATGATGTTCGTGCTGTTGACGGAGTTCGGAGCCAGCTTTGCGTTGGTGACTGCACCATCGGCCAACTTGCCAGTGGTGACTGCACCATCGGCAAGATCAACCGTGTTGACCGCGCCATCAATGATGTTGTTCGAGCCAACGGAGTTCGGAGCCATCTTGACGCTGGTGACTGCCCCGTCGGCAAGTTTGCCGGTGGTGACGGCCAGGTCAGCAATGTCGGATGTGTTCACCGAACCATCAATGATATTGCTTCCATTGACGGAGTTCGGAGCCATCTTGGCGTTGGTGACGGCACCATCGGCCAAGTCATCGGTGCCAACCGCGCCGTTGGCGATGTCGGCACTGCCGACGGTTCCATCAACGATGTTGCTGCTGTTGACGGAGTTCGGCCCCATCTTGGCGTTGGTGATTGCGCCATCGGCGATGTCGCCGGTGCCAACTGCACCATCGGCAATGTCGGCACTGGTCACGCCACCATCAACGATGTTCAGCGTGTTTACCGAGTTATTGGCCAACTTGATGTTGGTGACAGAACCATCGGCAAGGTCGCCGGTGCTTACCGTTCCATCAATGATGTTGCTGCTGTTGACGGAGTTCGGCCCCATCTTCGGGTTGGTGATCGCGCCATCGGCAATCTCACCTGTTCCAACCGCGCCGGAGCGGATTTCTGGGTTTGGATAGGTTCCAATCAGGTCGCCACCGGCTGGGCCGCTTGGCATGGCAGTAATCCCCGCAGCCAGTTTGCTTTGGGTGATCGAGCCATCAATGATATTGGAGGTCCCAACTGAGTTTCCGGAAAGTTCGGCTGCGCCAACTGCTCCCGGGCGGATTTGTGGGTTTGGATAGGTTCCTGTCAGATCGCCACCGGCGGTTCCGGTTGGCGTTGTGTTCAGGGTCTGCCATTGCGCGCCGGCACCGGTTGCCATCAGCACTTGTCCGCTAAGCGCGCCAAGCGTGCTAATCTTTCCGGTGGTGACGGCACCGTTAGCAATTTTATCGGTGCTCACTGCGCCGTTGCTCAGTTGGTTGGTTCCAACAGCATCGTTGGCAATTTTGGTGGTGGTCACCGCGCCGTTGGCCAGCATCACGTTGTTGACACCGCCATTGGCAATCGAGACCGTGGCGCGTCCGTTGTTGACATCAACGTCAATGCCGGGGCCGCCTTGGATTTGATTGATATTCCCGCCGCTTGGGTTTGCCCAAGTAACGTTCCCGCTGGAGTTGATGGTCAGGACCTGGCCGTTTGTTCCGCCTGCTGGGCTGATTTTCGGTAAGGTGATCGCACCATCAGCGATTTTGGCTGTGGTGATCGCACCATCGGAAACCGTCCATGCATTCAAAGCATAGGGAACGGAGGTCAATTGTGTGCGTGGCACAAGCTCGGTACCGGTACCAAGCGTGATGCCCACATAGTACTGTTTGTCGAACGGCAGATTCAGCGGAGAAATGGCGCCGAGAATCGCGTTGAAAATGCCACCACTTACCGCTAATGATTGGGTTTCACTCCAGAGAGCTACGCCACCATTCTGGACATCATACACGGAAATGGTCATCGTGTAGGAGCCATCGGGAACCGGTTGGCCGCTGGTGCTTGTCAGTCGCCCTTGATAGTTCATCGTGCGCGGGATCTGGGCTTGTGCTGTATTGACAGCTGCCACAACGCCGAGCAATGGTAGGGTACTGAGGAACAGTTTACGTCGCATTGTACTATCCCTGTGCTTTGTGAGAGAGATTATGGTTTGTTGTGAGAAACGTTTTCTTTTTTTCGCATCGAAACCCGGCAGAGGCCGGGCGATGCGTGCTGTAAAAATCGTTCGGTGAAGCTGCCGGACCGGGCTACTTCACAACGATCATCACAATGGTTCGGCGTGTTCCGTCGGCAACCAGCTGGGCAACGTATTGCCCCGATTCTAGATCGGCTGCGCCAACGCGAACTGAGTAGGCTCCGGCTTCGCGATTTCCTTCCACTAACGTCATGGCTTCGCGCCCGATGCCATCATAGAGCTTCAGGCTGACAAAAGTGGAACGGGGAATCTCGAATCGGATGTCGGTGGATTCTGTGAAAGGATTGGGGATGTTTTGCAGCAACCGCACCCCACTGCCGGTTACCGCTCCGGTAATTGGCGATTCCTCCACACCACTGGTGCTAGTAGGAAGGTTATACCAGAAGCCCTGCTGGTTGATTGAGGCAATGCTGGCAACTGGCCCGATAGCCGTTTGCCCGAATGTGCCGTTCAGCACCACCATGCCATCGGTGGCCGGTGCCCCACCCGCCCCAATAACGTACGATTTTTGGATGGTGGATTGCGCCTGCAACTCCCCAATGCCGAATAGCATTACGATCACCCCGGTAAGCCACAGCGCACGTCGTAACAGTGTTGTCATCATTGCCCTCCAAGTAGCCGATTGAGTATGTGTTAGAGGTTTCAGAATCGTTAGCGAATAAAGTTTGTTTGTTGCTCTGAATTGAGCATCAGTCTGAATGGTGCTCCGACTGGAAGGTTCCGGCACTTAATGGTGTGCCGCACTGCGTGCAGTAATTAGCAACCGGATGCTGGATTGGCTGGCCACACAAACTGCAGGAGCGGGTAAGCTCGTGACCGCAGCTTGCGCAAAATTTGTCGTGCTGATAGCCAAGCGCGCTGCAATGCCCGCATTGGACTATCACTGTCGAAGTCCGTACGAACTTCGTCGCCTCAGCCGACACTGGATGTAAAGTGGCAGGATGCACCATGCGCAAGGACTCCCGATTGGCCCGTAGTTGGGCGTAAGCTCTGTCGAAAGGTTCGGCCGCTTTTTCAGCCGCTCCAAAGATACCCCCCCCCAATTCCGCTCCCCCACCATTCCGGTTGCTCCGTTTTCCAAACCCGATTTCAATTTTCACATTTGTTGGTTCAATCTTGCGCCATCTGGCGGTTTGCATCCTTATATAATTGGAAGCAACAAATTTTCATCCTTCATTTCCTCACACTTTTTGGCTAATCAAGGCTGTTTCGGTGCTTAGCAACCCCCGATGACCTATCGCCAACTGGCGGTTTGCAGCACATCTTTCTATCAGCTCACCAAGCTCGTTCAGCGGAATGGATTGTCCGATTTTTGTAAAAAAATCCACGATTGGGGTATGTTGTCTGCTAATGATTCACGATAACCGCCCCCTTCTCCTATATTCGCACGGCTTCCCTTCTGGGGGGCATCGGCGTGCGTTGTGGCTGTGAAATTTCGGGTTGATCTATCGCCAGATTGACCACTGAATTATGGAGGGATTGCGGCTATCAGCTTGCCCACGCCGAATCCTGTACAGCGGTGATATTGGCCCCATTCCTGTATGCCAATACCACTTAATCTCTGCTCAATCAGCCATGCGGTCTTGCTACATTGATTTTATCAACCACGGAATACTCCCGTTTGTGGGGCGTGATGCCGCGCGCAATGCACTGCTGGCACGCTGGGGAACCATTGCCAAAACGCCATCGTTGCAGCTAAGCCTGGTAAGTGGTGAGCTGGGAACGGGGAAAAGCCGGTTTGTGGAGGAAATCGAGCCAGCAATTGTGCAGGCTGGCGGCCTGATTCTTCATGCCAAACTCTATCCTGAAGCCACGAACTCCATCGCCCCGCTGCTTGTGCGTGCTCTCCGGTTCCTGAAACTGCGGCGTAGCCTTACCCTGGACGACCCCACCGAAACCGTCCGTGGAGTTGCCGAAACAATCCGGCGGCTTACGCAAACCCGCCCTCTGCTGCTTCTGGTTGAGGATATCCACCTGCTTTCCGGCGAAACAACGCGGGAATTTGCCGAACTGCTGGAACACCTTTCGTCCGCTCCAATGCTGGTGCTGGCCACCGCACGCCCGCTACCCCCCACCCTGCGCGCAACCATTGACCGGTATCTGAGCGATGAAATTGAGCTGCCCCGCTTAACGCTTCAAGAAATCCAGCAAATCTGGGCTAAGCTGTTCAACACCAAGCTGGCCACCGATGCCGCAACACTGATAGAAGAAACCACTGGTGGAAATCCGCTGGCGATTCGGGCAATCCTGCGTGGTTCGTTAAAATCGGGGGAAATTGCCCCGGCACACACCTCCCAACAATGGAAGATTAACGTCCCGCTCCCCACATTCCACGCCTCGCTCCGCCGCCAGATGATGACACTGCTGGATGGGATGTCGGCTCACCTTTCCCCAACCGAGCGCGCCGCAGCCGAGATGGTAGCTGGATTGGGTGAGGTTTTTTCTGTGGAAGCTGCGCGTCTGTTGCTTCGGAATGCGGATACTGTGCTCGACCAGCTTGTTTTCAAGGGGGTATTGGTCTCGGTTGGGCACCCACCAGCGGTTTTGCCTCAAACCGCTGCAACGTTCGCTGCGCTATCGTTTACTCACACCCTTCTGCACCAACGATTTATTCAAAATTCCACCATCAGCGAGCACCAGATAGTGATGCTCGCTTGTTCGGATGCCCCAATTTGTACAGTGTTGCCGTTCCGGTTGTTGGCAACGGTGGCTGTAAATCTCACCATCCCATTAGTGGAAATCCGTACAGTCATCACGCGCTTGATTAAGCTATCACGTGCGCTGGACCGAACCGCCGATTGGCAATGGGCACTACCAATATGGGATGCCGCAGCGGCACTTTGGAAAAAGCATCACGACCGCTGGAACCCCGACGAACGATTGTCGCTGGAACTGGAATTACTGATAAACAAAATGGCGTTGCTGCGGCGGAATGAGCAAGGCGATGACTACCGGTTAGGAGTGGAGCGACTGGTGGAACTTACAAGCAGCGAACAGCTGCCAGAAAACCTGCTTCGCTATCGCCTTCTGACGATTATTTATCAAGATATTTACCGCTCGCGAATTGAGCAGCGCGGCAGCCTATCCGTGCGCGAAAAAGTAGAAGAATTACTACAACGCCACCCTCAGTTACGCCATACAAATGGATATTTATTTTATTTAAGTCACCTTGCTCACACCTACTCCAATAGTGCAACGGTGATGCAAGAAGTTGAGCAAAATGCGGAAGAATTATTATTAGACCCAACCGCACCGGACGAATTTCGGCAAGAGCTTCAGTTGCAAGTGCTTCCCACATTTCTGCTCGGTTTTTCCACACCGGAACAGCTGGAGCGAAGAATGGTTTTTTTGAACGATTATGAAGAAATTTGCCGCGCCGAAAATCGATTTATTGACCGGAGTAGGTTTGTCATTTTTTACACTGAGATAGGGCATTTTGAAAAAGCTGAGGCAATCGTCGAAGAATTACTCCCCAGCTTGGTGAACCGTGGATTAATTCGCTCGTTGGCGAATTGCCAACTTCACCAACTCTGCTTTCAACTGCTTAAAACAAATCAATGGGAAGAAGCTGCCGGCAAAGTAGAGTCACTTTTTTCACGTGTGCCTGATGACTATCATAGTGGTTTGCAACGACACGCAGCATTATTGGTGATGAATTTCAGCATTTTGCTTAACCGTCCAGATGTAGCGATGCAGCAACTGAGTTGGCTTCGCGCTCCGGAAAATCTTCCGCTCTATCTTCGCATTTTTATTGGGCTGTCGTCCAAATCGTTGCAGCAATTATGCCAGTCGCATCCAACAAATATTCCGTTGGCAGAAAGTTCGCTCTGGCAGCTTCTGCAATTTGTGGATGATGGATGTTCGCCCGATATTGCGCAAATTCATGCGTTATCAGCCAGCTTACTCAATGCCGAATTATTGCGGATCTACAACATTTCCGAACGCTGCATAATTCTTGATTTTTTATTGGATGCTCATAATCGTGGGATACTCCCCCCACCAAGCCACTATTTGCAGGCAGAAATTGATAGTAGTGTTCACCAAGCCTTATCTTGGTTACAGGAGCGCGGTTTGCTTGATATGGCGAAAGGGGTATTTGAGCAGACTCAACACCACGTTAGCCCGCAAGTTCAAAACCAGTGGAAGGGGGTAATAAAAAATGACCTTGCGGAAATAACGAAAAGCAGTGGAGAGCACATTGAGGTGGTAGTTATTGGCGAAATTGCTGTGGGGAGCAGCCCAGATAACATCACCCCTGTGCGAGGCCAGCGCGCACGGACGTTGATAGCGTTAATGGTTGCGAATCAGTTGATGGATCAGCCAATGACGATGATAGAGTTCAGCTACATTATTGCCGGAAATGAACATTTGCATGATGTTGACCGCTCCAGAAAATTGCTTAATAGCACGGTGTTCCGTTTGCGTGATGTTATTGGACATCACTCTATTCTTACCGACCAAGAAGTCCCACGGCTGAATGTGGAAAACGTAACGATTGACCTTCTGGAGGCAACCCGATTGCTGCGCCAAAGCGACACGGCATTGCGGCAAGGTACGCTGCCTGCGGCACACCATTTTTTGATTTCAGCATTAGATAAATTTGGGACAAGAATAATTTTTCCAGAACTGTATGACACGTTTTTTGAGGCACTGCGGGATGACATTGAAAATGCGCGGCGGGATTTAATTCTGCGCGTCTCGCAAGCTCTGCTGAACGAAGCTGACCCACGCAATGCCGAAGAAATTTTGCAACGTGGATTTCATGCAATGCCCGATGACGAAGAGATAGCCGCACTACTCTGCAACACGCTAATCCAAAACGGAAAGCGGGTGCAGGCGCAGCGGGTGCAGATAAAATTGCGTGAGGCGATAGCAAGCAACTAAAACAGCGATGCGGTTGATGTTGAGAATTATTCTGCATCAACCGCATTGCTGTTTTTTTGCCGTTTATTGGATTTTTATTTCACCAACACCATCCGGTTTGTTTTGCTCCAGTGGCCCGATGTTAGGCGGTAGTAATATAAACCCGATGGATACGCCGCTGCATTCCACACCAGCGAATACTCCCCTGCCTGCAGATGTTGATCGAGCAAGGTGGCCACTTCCCGCCCTGCAACGTCCAAAATTGTTAATTGCGTTGGCCCATCCAGCCCCAGCGAAAATTGAATTTCGGTTGCTGGGTTGAACGGGTTCGGTACGTTTGGCTGCAAGGCGTAATCAGTTGGATTCAGGGTGATTAATCGCTGATTTAATCCGCAGACCGAATCAATGCTCACCAGCCCCGCGCTTGGGACAACGTAGGCACAAGCCTGCTCCTTCAGAGTGATCGTAAACGGCAGAGGGCAATCGGCACGGCTACCCAAGTACATCCGGCAGTAGAGGTTCAGCAACATTCCTGTGCCACGCAGGGTGATTCCGGCTGGGGCCGTTACCCGCGCAGTTAATCGTCCCGGCGTGGTTTCTTCGGCAACGATGTTCCACCCGTCGGCAAGGGTTCCGGCCACCATTGTGGGTATCCGTTGCGGCGTGCTGTTTTCCAGTCTCATCAACGTGCTGTCCCACGTTAGTTGGAAGGTAAACTCATCCACCCCCTGCTCATCCAGAGCATCATCCAAGATTACCGGAATTTTCATCAGCCAGCCCGGGGTGGTGCGCCAATCAACATCAATGTGGGCAGCAACCGGACGGGGCGGGTTCACCGTCACGAACACGTCATCGCTATCGTTGCAGCCGAAATCGCTCCAGACTTGCAAGCGATAGTTGGTGGAGGTTGTTGGCCGCGCCATTGTTGTGGCGCAGGTGTCGCAGGCCAACCCCGCCGATGGACTCCACCGGTAGCGCGCGCCTCCGCTCCCTTGCAGCAGCACACTATCCCCCACGCAAAGCTCAACATCTGCACCCGCATCTGGCTTCGGCATTGGATAAGCCGTCACGGTGGTGAAGGCTGTATCGAAGCAGCCGGTTCCGTTCCCAACAACCATCATGTATCGGGTGGCGGAATTTGGCTGGGCAACAGGGTTCGGGCAATCGGTGCAGCTTAGTCCGGTTGATGGACTCCACTGGTAGCTGCTACCGCCCCCCCCGGCAAGGTGCACCGTATCCCCCTCGCAAATCTCACGGTCGCCAGAAATGGTTGCCGTTGGAACCGAGTTTACCGCCACCACCACCTGCGCAGTGTCGGCACAGCCGCTGGCGTTGGTGGCGATTACGGTGTAGGTGGTGGTGTCGGTTGGGCTGGCCCAGGGGTTGGAGCAATCGGCACAGCTTAACCCAACTGCTGGCGACCACTGGTAGAACTCACCGCCGGTTGCGCGAAGTTGCACACTATCCCCCACGCAAAACGCTGCCGGAGTTGCAAGGCTGAGTACTGGAAGATCGTTCACCACCACGCGGATGGCCGCGGAATCGGAGCAGCCGGTTGAGTTGCTTACCACCACCTTGTAGGTAGTGGTCACGGCAGGTGTTGCCGTTGGGTTGGGGCAATCGGTGCAGCTTAACCCGGCGGCTGGCGACCAGCGGAAAATCGTTCCCCCCGATGCCGTCAGTTGTGTGCTGCCGCCACGGCAAATCGCGGTGTCGGCAGTGGCTGCCGAAGCGGTTGCGCGGGGCAACACCGTCACGCTAACGGTGTCGGACGCGCTGCAACCGCTGTCGCTCAGGGCAATTACCGTGTAGAGTGTGGTTTCGGTTGGCTTGGCGATTGGGTTCGGACAATCGGCGCAGCTTAGTCCGGTTGCTGGGGTCCACTGGTAGCGGCGGCCACCGGCCGCGCGAAGCTGCGCGCTATCGCCAACGCAGACGGTGGCGGGCGGGCCAGCATCAACGCCCGGGAAGGTGGCAACGCTGATGGTGACATCATCAAAATCAAAACAGCCGTTTTTATCCATCACAACCACACGGTAGGTTGTGGTTTGCGTAGGGCGCGCCACCGGGTTGGGGCAATCGGTGCAGCTGAGCGTTGGGCCGGGACTCCAGGAGTAGGTTCCCGCTCCGGTTGCCGAAAGCTGCGCAGCATCGCCAACGCAGATTGTGGTGTCGCGTCCGGCATTGGCGGTGGGTGGCGGAACAACATGGACCATCCCGTAGGCCGTGTCATCCCCCACGCTGTTGCCAACAATCAACCGAACTTGGTAATCGCCCGTTGAGGGATAGCAGATATTTTCAGGATGCTGATCGTTGGAAAATGGCGGGTTCGCTCCGCCAAACGTCCATTCCCACTTGGTGATAACTCCATCACTTTCATCCCGGAAATTGATGCACGTTCCCACGCAAATGGTGGTGTCCTTTGGGCGGAATTTTGCTTCTGGGCGTTCGCAGGGGACGGAGTCGGCAGCGGTGGGTGTGTGGAAGAATCCATCGAAGTGATTCGGAAGGCCATCGCGGCAAGTTGACGCGCCCAGGCTTAGGCCGTTGTTGATGAAGTTGCACCCCAGCCCTGCGGTGTTTGGCAACTGAATAATGCCAAGCATTGGGAAAAAACCATGCCCCACATAAATCTTCCCGTCGGAGGCTATCTGCAGCGCACCAAAATGGTGATTGTTGTTGATGTAGAGATTCACCCGTGAGCTTTGAATGGTGGAAGCTACGCCACTGGTGAGATCGAACTGAATAAGAGTATCGGAAGGAGGAAAGCCAGGGTTATAGTTGCTGGAAACGGAATAGAGCTTTGTGTTGTCGGGTGAGAAGGTAAGCCCATAGGCGTTGCGAACCCCGGTAAGAGTCATGGGGTTGGAGATTGCCCCGGTAAGATTGTCGAAATCGAACAACTCCACAATCCCACTTTCGGCAAGGGCAACGGCAATTTTTTTTCCATTTGGCGAGGCCTTCATGTAGCCCAAACTGTTTGCTCCATTCGATAAACCGGTAAGATCACGATGCACCGTACCGACCGCCGAAATCACCGGCTGCGAAACTCCATTTGGCGACACCAACCACGCATAAAATTGGTTCGACTCCCACCGGTGAGCAATCACCCAATAATCGCGGCCATTGCAGTGGCGGGCGGCGGTAAGTTTCTCGGAGGCTGGGCGCATCAGGAAGACGTTTTTTGTGATGACGCTTCCCATTCCCCCGTTGGTTGCCATATCCACCACGGAGTAATGGATGCCGATGCTGGCTCCAAAATCGCCCGCATCGGAAGTAAAAACGTAGTAGCGAAAATTGTTCAGTGGAACAGGGATGATAAGTGCGCTTTGGGTGCTTGAAGGATGCCCACGCAGCCCCGTCCCGTTTGGCATTGGCTGGTGCGTCCTGTCCCAGACAGTTACTCCGTCAGTGTAAAATAACAGTGCCCCAGTGCGGCGGTCGGCAATGCTGGCGCAGCCTTCGTTTTGAACAATCGCCGAGCCACCAACGGAGACCGGTGTGCCGCTGTTAAAATCCACCAGTGCGTTCTCGCCAAACGCCCACACGTTGGTTTCCCGCTGGGCAAGCAGCGGTGCGGGAAGAAGTAGCATCAGCAGTGGAAAAGCAAACTGGAGCAATCGGCGCATAATCGGGAGTCAGTAATCGGGTATCGGGAGTCGGATGTCGGGAATCGGGGGTGTGGGAACAGGTGCAGACTACCACAAAAACCGCAGAGATGCAAGCACTCTGTTTTGGGTAGGTGAGGTTACTTGAGTTATGAACCAAATCGCCGCAGGAAGGTTACGCACGGCTTTCCCACTTTTTTGCGGCAATCCCTCACCCTACTCAACAAAACAGCACCATGCGTGGGGCATGGTGCTGTT
>JAEUSP010000002.1 GCA_016788565.1 Chlorobiota bacterium
TGTGACCGGCCCAATCACCAACCTAACGACCGCACGGATTCGCGGGACGAACGTTGCGGCAACCACGCCAGCCAACGGCCAAGTGCTGAAATTTGACGGCACGAACTGGACACCAGCAGCCGACAACGCAGGAACCGGAACGGTGACCTCAGTCGGGCTTGCGATGCCCACCATTTTCAACGTCAGTGGAAGCCCAGTGACGACCAGTGGAACGCTGACGGCAACGCTTGCCAGCCAATCGGGGAACATGTTTTTTGCCTCGCCGGATGGATCAACGGGAACACCAGCATTCCGTGGGATCACGTCGAATGACCTACCGGATGCCGATGGAGATGTGACAGGAACGTACGACGACTTGCAGTTGGCCACGACGGGGGTAACGCCTGGGAGCTACGGGAGCGCGACGCAGGTAGCAACGTTCACGGTAGATGAGAAAGGGCGATTGACGGCAGCGGGGAACGCGACGATCAGCGGGGTGACACCGGGTGGCGCGGCGGGTGGCGATTTGGAGGGGACGTATCCGAACCCCACGGTGAAAGCCAACGCCATCACCAGCGGGAAGATTGCCGACGGAGCAGTGGGGAACGGGGATTTGGCCGACGATGCGGTGACCGCCAGCAAAATTGCTGCCGACGCGGTCGGTTCAAGTGAAATAGCCACGGGTGGAGTAACGACGACGGAGATATTGGACGGGACAATTTTGGCGATAGACATGGCCGCCGGAGTGATCCCCACAACGTTGCCGCCAAGCGGCGGTGCGGGTGGCGATTTGGGCGGGACGTATCCGAACCCATCGGTGGTGAAACTGCAAGGGACGGGAGTTGCAGCAACCACACCAACCAACGGCCAAGTGCTGAAATTTGACGGCACAAACTGGACACCAGCAGCCGACAACGCAGGGACCGGAACGGTGACTTCAGTCGGGCTTGCGATGCCCTCCATTTTCAACGTCAGCGGAAGCCCAGTGACGACCAGCGGAACGTTTACGACAACGCTTGCCAGCCAGACGGCGAACATGGTGTTTGCCTCGCCGAACGGGAGCGCAGGTGCACCAACATTCCGTGGCCTTGTTGCTGGCGATTTGCCAAATGCAGCGGGTGATGTCACCGGCCCAATCAACAACCTCACAACTGCGCGGATTCGCGGGACAAACGTTACCAGCACCACACCAACCACTGGGCAGGTTCTGGCATTCAACGGAACCGATTGGGCACCAAGCAGTTCGGTAGTTCCGGGCGGCACAGCCGGTGGCGATTTGGGCGGAACGTATCCAAACCCATCGGTGACGAAACTGCGCGGAGTGAACGTTGCCAACGTTGGGCCAAGCACTGGCCAAGCGTTAGTGTTCGACGGCGCAAGCTGGACACCAACCAGCTCGATTACCCCGGGTGGCACAGCCGGTGGCGATTTGGGTGGAACATACCCGAGCCCATCGGTGACGAAACTGCGTGGAGTGAACGTTGCCAACGTTGGGCCAAGCACTGGCCAAGCGTTAGTGTTCGACGGCGCAAGCTGGACACCAACCAGCTCGATTACCCCGGGCGGCACAGCCGGTGGTGATTTGGGTGGAACATATCCAAACCCATCGGTGACGAAACTGCGCGGAGTGAACGTTGCCAACGTTGGGCCAAGCACCGGCCAAGTGCTGAAATTTGACGGTGCCAACTGGACACCAAGCGCCGATAACGGCCTAATCCTTCCATTCAGCGGATCAGCAAGCTCGTCGCCAGCGGCGGTGTTCGATGTGACCAACAGCAATGGCAGCGGCTCCGGCATTCGTGTCCGCTCGCAGAACACTTCATCGGCCGTCACCAGCGGCGTGGCGTTGGATGCTGAAAGCAGCACAGCAAGCACACTGCGCGCCCGCAACAACGGCAGCGGCGCAACCATTGATGCCAGCAACAGCGGAACGGGGAATGTGATTTTGGCAGCCGCCAGCGCAAACGCAGCAACCGGAAACGTGATCCAGATTGACAAGTCGGGAACTTCCGCATCCACCGCCGGCGTTGGATTGCAAGTGAACATGAACGGACGCGCCACCGGAACCGGCATTGATGTAAGCGTGCCGAACGACCTGAACGTGACGAACAAAGGCATTGGGGTGAACGTCAACATCGCCGACGTTACCACCACCAACGAAGCCATGCAGCTGAACCACGATGGAACCGGAACCAAAGCTCCGGCCTTAACCATTACTCGCGGCACGGCCGCCTTCTCGCTGAAAACCTACAGCTCAAGCACGGCAATCACGTTGGACCCAGCTTATACCGTCCACGAGATCACACCGCTCGACACGCTATCGGTAACGTTGCCAACGCCAGCCGATTTGCCGGTGGGAAGCACCCTGGTTGTGATCAATGCCTACAACGACACCGCGTTCCGCACCATCACCATCAGCGGCACAAGCGTGAACAAGACGGTCAGCATTGCCAAAAACCAGACGGCAACGTTTGTGCGTGGCAACAGCGGCAAGTGGCACGTGATGAGTTTAGAGTAAGCCGGATTGTTCGTCAGAAAAACACACCGATCACACAACAGCAAACGCGGGATGCAGCAATGCAATCCCGCGTTTGTATTTTCGGGGGTGTCTGCGCCCACTCACTGTTTATTCACAATCAACAGACAACCGCCATGACCACAGAAGAAGTCCTTCAGCAGTTAGAATCGTTTGGAACCGAACAAAACCGGAACATCTACCGGAAGCATGGAGTTGGGGAGACGATGTACGGGGTCAGTTACGCCAATCTTGGGGCCTTGAAGAAGAAGCTGAAAACAAACCACCCGCTGGCGTTGGAGTTGTGGGCCAGCGGCAACCACGATGCACGGGTGCTGGCCACCATGATTGCCGACCCCGCACAGCTTGACGGCAAAACCCTTGATGTCTGGGCTGCCGATCTGGGCAACTACCTGCTTACCGATGCGTTTGCAAAACTTGCCGTGGGGTCAGCGGAGTGGGTTAAAAAATCGGAGAAGTGGAGGAAGGCGAAAGGGGAGTGGATAAGCCGAGCCGGGTGGCTGCTGGCCGCCCAACGCGCCGGGGACCCGGCCATTGCCGATGGCTACTTTGCCGAACTGCTTCCCACAATCGAAGCCACAATCCACAAAGCAAAAAACCGGACGCGCGATGCCATGAATACAACGCTGATCTCCATTGGCCTTCGCCCCGGTTTGCGCCAGCAAGCCATTGCCACCGCGCGGGCAATCGGCAAAGTGGAGGTTGACCACGGCCAAACCAGCTGCAAAACTCCGGATGCGGAATCGTACATTTTGAAGACGGTGGAGTATCGGGAGAAGAAGAGAAAGGGATAGGTTCGGAATTCCTGCATTGATCTACCAGCATAAGCATTATTTCCGCCATTCCTGAAGCAGCGCATGTATCCTTATGGGGTCGTAGCCTTGGCCAACCTGCGTCGCTGAAACTTCACTGGCATGGCGTGGTGCTCCGTTGGAATCCACCACCATGCTTGAGATTATTTCGGTGTTCGGTACTCCTTTATCCAACTGGTGAAGGCTTTTTTCTCTTCCTGATGTTCCGTTAACCACGACTCCGCCCCGGGTATCATGCAGTTAGCCGCCACCAAGTGGCAGAAGACATCCAGATGATTCAAGCGAACGATTTCGGAATACCAGGGGAGGTAGAATTGCTGGGTGAAACTGACCGCAGGGGTGTTCTTCTGCGTTGCATCTGTAATCAACCGCACTGCCGACCTCAGTTGTTGTATGTACTGATCCAAGTTTGTGCGGTATGCCCCCAAGCTGTCCACCAATGCCGATTCTACTATCCTGTTGGTTGCTGCAAACAACGATAGCGTTGTCTCCTGCATCGTGAAATTTCCCTCGCTGGTGTCGGAAGAGAAACTCAGATTGATCACATTCTTTTCCTTGCTTGATTGCTTGTCGGTTCCCCCTTCAAGAATTTCCACCACCACTGCTGCCGCATCCTGCGCCCGCTGGGTTCCCCCTTCAAGGATCAGGAAGTGGGTGTAGGCCATCAGCGCCGGCACCCGCAAGTTGCGCGCCACCCAGTGCTGGGCAAGCAGAAGGTGGCTGGAAGGATGAAAAGGATTGAGCCGCAATGCTTCTTGAAGACTTGCTTCGGCTTCTCTCCCTTGCTCGGCTCGCGTCAACGCCAAGGCAAGGTTGAAGTGAAGAAGAAAGAATTTTGGGCTGATTGCAATGGCCTTATGGTATGTCTCAATGGCTTGCTCCGATGCCTCCTGGTCGTCGTAGACACTGGCGATAATCATGTACAGCTCTGGTAAAATGGCGGAGTTGTAGCGTGCCCCTTCCATTGCAGTTTGCAAGGCTTCCTCCAGTTCCCCTTGTGCATAGTGCGAGAAAGCAAGCTCGTACAGTGCTCTGGTGTTAGCAGGATTTTTCTGCAGTGCTTTTTGGTAGAACTCAATCGCCTGATCGAAATCCTTGCGGTCGTGCCAGCGGATTCCGATAGCGATCAAGCTATCCTGCTCGGGCGTGGATGGCACTTCGGAAAGTAGATCCTGCGCGCTGCCAACTGCGGCGGCGGACAGGAACAGAGCAGTAGCCAACAACCAGCGAATCATGATGCTCCTCCAGAAAAAAAACGTGTGTGATGCGAAAAGGATAACCACCGGTAAGATTACCAGAACTGAACAGATACGCAAGGGGTAGATTGGGAAGATAGTTGCACCAGTGGCAGGCAATCGCGTAGCTTAGTTCCATGATGCAATCAACGATACGAACTTCACAGGCATGGCAATGGTGGCGCGGCATGGCGCAAGTAATGGCGGTGGCTTTGTTGCTGGCCGGAAGCACCCAAGCACAGGTGAACACTGAATCCATGCGGCGGGAATGGGGTGGCGAAGGGGTGCATGGGCAAGCCGGGGCGAACCTTGCGTTGCAGCAGGGGAACTCACCCTATCTGCGGTTGGGGTTGGGGGCGCGGATTGATTATCTGGCAAACCCCTTCTACACCTTTCTTGTGGCAAACTGGCAGCGGCGAACCGATGCCGGAACCCTGAAGCAACATGATGGATTCCTGCATGGCCGCGTTGTATATACCGTGACCCCAACAGTGAAAGCCGAGGGGTTTGCGCAGAAGGAGTTCAACGATTTCATTAAGCTGAAGGATCGGACATTGCTTGGAGCCGGGGCGCGGCTTACCCTTGCCGAAACCAACACCGACAGCTTCATGCTGGTGATCCATTGCGGAATTGGAGCGATGCACGAACGGGAGTTATTGAACCTTGAACCAACCGATGAACGGCAACGCCTGATCCGTTCCACCAACTATCTCACGTTTGCGTGGCGGGTTCGGAAAACGTTCTCGGTGACAACCACCACCTACTACCAGCCAGCGTTCGGCACTCCCCGCGATTTTCGCCTTCTCAGCAACCTCACCGGTACGTTCTCCATCACCGATCTTCTCAGCTTCAACGTAGCGTTGAACTACCGCTACGACCACCAGCCTCCGCCAGCGGTAAAGCCCTACGACCTAACGATCAGCAATGGCGTGACAGTTGGGTTTTAGAGTGGTGGATGGAGCAGCGCAAAGCAAATATCAACCTTGCAATCAAGCATGAACTCACCGTCGAACAACTCTCCCAACTCCAACTCCCCGTGGCGGCTTATCCTGTGGGGGATGCTCTTTTTTGTTGTCACCATTGGCGGGGCGTTGCTTCTGTTTCGCAGCTTTTTTAGCCGTTAGCCAAAAACCGGAAGTGGGAGGAAAAGACTGCAAGCCATTCAGCGCAACCGTCATCTCCGTTGTTCTCTCCCTCCCTGTTCCCACTTCAGCGGGCGTTACCGATAGGGCGTTGCCAGAAACCCTTTGGCTTTGCTGTACGAGCCGCTGTACTCCTCCATATCCAACACGTCTTCATACTGGGCGATTGCTTTTTTGCGGTCGCCCAGGGCATCATACACGTTCCCCAATTTTAGCGTGGCCTGCACAATCCAGCTTGTCTCGTCCTCGCCGATTCGCCCGCTTTGCTTTGCGGCTTCTTCAAAGAAACGGCGTGCGTCGTCCAGCTTCCCCTGGCGCAGGCGGATGTCCCCCAAGTAGTACAATCCCTGGCGCGCCAGCGTGATTTCGTACCCCGATGTCCGCCGTTTCACCCGCCGTAAAATCTCGGTCCAAGCTGAGTCGGCATTGGTGAAATCGCTGGTCATGTAGTAGTTCTTGGCTAAGTATTTATGGAACACCGGGTTGAAGGGATACTGGGCGTACAACTCCTTTGCCACCTCTAGACCCGCTGGATAATCCTTCTCGAAGTTGGAAAGAATTTCCATCAGCGAGTAGCGTGCTTCCACGTTGGCGTAGGCGGCGCGCTTGCCGGAAATACGGAGCATCTGGATGCCAAGCTGGCGGTCGCCGGGGCCCAAAAAACTGATAAAACTTTTTGCCCAGGGATACTGCTCGGGGATGTACGCCGCCATGTAGTTGTACAGGCCGGAACCAAGCAGAACATCGCTGTTGCTGGGGGCCATTCGCTGGCATTGCAGGATGATGTCGTAGGCCTCCTTCCCGTCGGTGATTGCTGCGATGGTTGTTGGGCTAAAACTTTTGCTGACGTTCAGCCGTGCGCGGTATCCCAGCGCGCTTCCTTTGAAGAACAATCCCACAATGTCAATCGGGTTTTTGTCCAATCGCTTCTCGCAGATTTCCAACGTCCGGTCAATCCGCTTGTTGAAGGATTCGGAGTAGCGGTCCACTTTGGAATCAACGTCAATGTTCGGAACAATCCGCCACCAATCCACCAACGCCAGCAGGAAGTAGCCGGCGGGGTGGTCGGGATAGAGTTTTATCATGGAGTTGAAGATGCTATCGGCCTGCTGGTAGCGAAGGTTGTAGGTGGCATCAAGGCCATGCCGAACGATCGTATCGGCGCGGGCATCCAGCAGCGCCCACTGGGATTGCGCCCGGTTGGGGAACAGCAGCGCAGCCAGGGTAACAGTGAGAAGAGTGATACGAGCTATCTGGTTCATCGTCAGGTTCTCCGAAGAAAATTAGTTGAGCGTTTCCGCAGCGCACTTGTGTCGCGTTTCCGGGAAACGGAACGGCGGCTGTGACCAATCCACCCAGGCGAAGGTTGCACCCAACCCCAGCCTCACATTCTGCATCACCGTCTTCATCACTGTTTTGATGACACGCTTGCCTTCATTCCCGAACCCTCCCAAAAACGGGCTGCATAGATGTACGGCGAGCGTTTCACCAGCGGCGAAAAAAGGACTGCACTGCCAACCACCAATGCTATTGTTGCAACCAGTCCCCCTTCCGGGCCAAACGTGCCGCCAGTAAAAACTGGGGCTGCATTGCTGCTGGTTTGCAACAGCCCTTCCCCAAAATTGATCCCGCTGACCGGCATTCCCACCACCCGTGCAACCGTCACATTCCAAGCTGCGTGGGCCGCCATCGGAAGCCACAGCGAGCCGGTGCGAAGATAGCAGAGTGAAAAGAAGATGCTGGCCAGCGATACATTCACCAACGCCATTGCCGTTACTTCCGGGTTCTGCAGATGCGCCAACCCAAACAACAGAGCCATCACGATGGTGGCGGTAGTAACCCCAAGCAACTCATTCAAACGCTGGTAGAAGTAGCCACGGAACAGCAACTCCTCACCCGCTGCCGACAGAGCCATGTAGCCGGTTCCAACCAGCAGCTGGTTCCAAGCAATCGCGCCGTTGGTGGAGACCGTGCCCAGCAGCGCGCAAGGTATCCATGCAAGCAACGCCATCCCGAACCCAAGCAGCAGGCCGGTTGCAAGCTCGCGCAGAAGCCAGCGGTGGCGGCCCAATCCCACCCACGTGGCTGAGCGGCGGTCGTGGTAGCGGACGGTGAGCAGTGTGGTGGCGCACAGCAAGGCGTACCAGATCAGCCGCGACGTTCCGGCAAAGGAATCATCTATCAAGCCACACCAAGCAGCAACCCAGGTTGCGGCAATCGTGGCGGCGACGAACAGGCCAATTCCAAGAACGTTGATTGCCGCCGGGCGGCGTTCCCAATACTCCATGCCGCAAAGGTAGGAAATGAACCGAACGAAACGAACGGAAGGAGTGGTGGGGCCAGCCGGAAAATGACAGAGGCAACCCAACCGCAAAAAAAAACTAATCCCCCACCATTTCTTCCCTCGCAAAATTTGCTGCGGGTGAGTAGGTTCGCCGCTGTGAACACAATCCTTGCAAACCTTCTTTTTTTCCTGCTTCTCTCCATTCTGGTTTTGCTCCCCCTGCCGTTGCTGGCGCGTGGCGCGTGGAACCAGAAGCCGGATGGGTACTACATCAAACTTGGCCCCACGTTTCTGACGGCGAATCAGGAATACGATTTGCAGGGGAGCTTGCGCGACATCTTCAACGACCCCGTCAACTTCCGCAACCCTTCGTTCGGGATTACCAACATCGGTTTTTATGCCGAGCTTGGCCTGACCGATTGGCTGACCGGAACCCTTTCCACCCAGTACTCCGTTGCCGTCCGCGAGGCCACCTTGCCGAACGGCGTGGACACCTCACAATCGGCAAGCGGGTTGGGGGATATTTGGCTTGGCGGGCGGGTCCGGTTGTTGCCGGATGGCGGCTCCGTTGTTGGGGCCGTAACGCTGGGGCTGAAGTTGCCAACCGGCAGCCCAAACCAGGAAATCCCGCTGGGAACTGGGGTGATTGATTACGAAGGCGCGGTGGCATTTGGCGGCCCATTTGCGCTGGCGGAGCTTCTAGGATATTGGCAATCGAGCGGCGGCTACCGATTGCGGAATCGTGGCGCGAACGAGCTAACCTACCAAGCCGAAATTGGAGTAACCATTGCCGAAACGTTGATGCTGCAAGGGGTGGTTGATGGTGTCCATTCTTTTGCCGATTTTGATGCCGCAACCAGTGCAATCGGCGGGATGGTCAGCACCGCCAGCAGCGACCAATCGTTTGCGCGGTGGAATGCCAACTTCATCTACTCACTCTCACCCGATACGGACCTGACGGTAGGCTACGGCCACACATTTTCTGGGCGCAACGCTTTATCGGCAGGGGCGTTTGGGGTGGGGGTGGCTTGGAAGAAGTAGGTGGCAGGAGCGGCTGATCTACGGTTAGCGTGCGAATTATGATCTGATCTGCCGAATATCGTCCCCGCTCATGCTGAGCCCCAGTCGAAGTATGAGCGGAGCCACCGAACATAGAAGCCACCAAAGCCCCGAATGGGGCGACAGCCAGCATAGCCCAATGGCGTAAGCCTTGGGTGATTGCGGGAACATTTCGGTTGGATAGCCCCGTAGCGGGCGGAAGAATGGCTGGTGCCGATGAACTCTGTCGCCCCATTCGGGGCTATGGATAGTGTTGGGTACGCTGTTCCCAGGGCTTGCGCCGCTGGGCTATGTGACTACCGCCCCATTCGGGGCTGAGTACCTCATTGAAATTGAAGTAGGTTAAAGGCGTTGATCGGCATAGCCGGGGAGCATCCGCCCCGGATAGGCGCAGGTCTTTAGCCTGCGACTACCAAACGAGAACCTCAATTATACTCAGATGAAATTGGTTTGCGAAACTCTACTCAACTAGGTATGGTATGGATTCCCGCTTTCGCGGGAATGACAACGGCTAGGTTTTTCGCAAACCATTCTGTTTGGAGTATAATTCTACTGAAGTACTTATGAACATCAAGCCTATTCACACCAACGAAGAATATCACGAATCTTTGGCTGCTGCTGCTTTGCTTATGGATGCTTTGATGGGTACAGCAGAAGGAGATCAATTAGAAGTGCTGACGACACTTATTGAAGCCTATGAGTTGCGCCATTATTCGGTTCCTCTTCCTGATGATCCTATCGAAGCAATTCAATTTTTTGTTGAACAGCGGGGCATAAGCAAAGAAGAACTGGCAGCAATTTTAGGGGTTGACAGTGCCAATGATATTTTATCGCGCCATTATCCCCTAACTATTGAAATGATCCGAAATCTCCATTATCATCTTGCTATCCCTGCCGAGATTTTAATTCAGTCGTACCCGCTACAACGGGCTGCATAACACGAACTTCATCAACGTATCGGAGAAATCAACCATGCCAAAACCACTTCGCATTATCCTGTTTGTCCTGCTTGGCGTTGTGCTGTTCATCGGTGGCATTTTTGGCGTTGCCATGTTTGCTACTTCCGGCGTGGCCGATGCTGGCGACAAGTTTATGAACGCACTGAAAGCGCGCGATTACACCACTGCGTGGAATCTTTGCACCCAAGAAGTTCATGCCGACATCCCCACCGCCAAAGGCTTGGAAGAATTAATCAGCGGGCAACAGGTTGAGCCGGTGGAATGGTCCTACAGCTCGCGCAGCATGGAGAACGGCGAGGGTGAGCTTGCCGGAAACGTCACCTTTGCCAACAAGGAAACGGGGTCGCTAAGCCTTGTGCTTCGGAAGGTGGAAGGGGAGTGGATGATCCGTGGCTTCCGGTTGCGGTCGGCGTTTGCAACCGAAGTGAACGCGGTTGCCGAGCAATTTCTGGGCGCGCTGAAATCGCGCGACTACTCCGCCGCTTGGAACCTGTGCGGCCAGCCGGTCCGCAACGATATTTCATCCCCCGCCGCGCTTTCAACCATGATCCGTTCGTTAGAAGTTGAGCCGATCTTCTGGTCCTACGAAATTGCCAAATCGGGCCAAGACGAAGGCGCGGTCAATGGGGAAGCAACCTTTGCCGACAGTGCCAAAGGATCACTTGCGATGTTGGTAAAAAAACAGGGTGACATCTGGAAAATCCAGATGTTCCGCTTAGAACGGGAGCTTACCACTGAATCCGTTGCCGAGCTTGATACCGTTGCCAACCGCTTCCTGAACGCCTTGAAAGAAGGTGATTTTGCTTCCGCTTGGAACCAATGCAGCCCCGAGGTGCGGGCTGATGTTCCAACCCCCGACGCGCTTTCGACGGTGATTCTTGGCCAGAATATCCAGCCGGCGCAGTGGTCCTTAAGCAGCACCACAAACTCAGTTAGCCAAAGCGGCGGGCAGCAAGGGGTGATAGTGGGAAGTGTGACGTTTACGAGCGGGAAAAAGGGGTCGGCGAATATCATTCTCCAGAAGCAAGAAGGCCAATGGGTGATCCGTGGCTTCCATCTGAAGGAAGGGGAGTAGGCCTGGGCTGCAATGCTGGAGTGAGGTGATATTGCAGTGATATTTCGGTGATGTTGCGGCCACCTCGCTTCCCCCCTTTTCTCCCCCCTCTAAAAAAACTGTTGTTTCCGTTTGAGCGGCGCAGCATTTTTGCGCCGCACTCACCGCTTGATGCTTCCGTTATCAAGCATCCCTTCCACCATAATCATTTGTTCTGTTATGCTACCCTTGCGCTCCTTCTTCTGCTGGCTGCTGTTCTTCGTGGCAACTTCGCCTCTGCTTCTGGCGCAGGCCAGCCGCAGCACAAAACCGACCGAAGTCCAATCCCTTCGCACTCTTGTTGATAGCCTACGGCTTGACCCCGCCCGCATCGCCGATGTCTCCGGCATGATTCTGCAACGTGAGGTTGGCACTTTCTCCTTTGAACAAGGAACATTCTACTTCTGCACCTCGCTGAAAGGGACGATCGGCGCGGTGCTGTTTGTGGGGCAGGGTGAGTTCATTTTTGCACCGCCAACCACCGTGGAGAAAGGGCAGTTGAAACGCTTTTTCGGCGCGGAGATGATGCAGCAACCCTTCACCTCGGCTCTGATGGTGTTCAGCGATTCCGCCGCGCAGGAGATTAGCCCCGGGCTGACGTTCCGCCAGGGAGCAATCCCCGATGATGTTGCCAAAATTTTTCAAGCATCGCACCGGTGGCTGTTTGCCAGTGCGGGCTACACGTTCAACTACGAGTGCTTGAAGCTGCTGACAGCAAACAAGCCGAAGGAGATGTTCGTTGCCTGCGTCAATCCACCGAAGCAACGCCCGGTGGTTTTTGCGGTGAACCCGTTCGAGGATGAGGAAGTGATGCTGTTCCGCAGCGACGACAACCCAAGCCTTGGCGGAAAATTTTTGGAAGGGGTCAATCAGTTCCACACCCTTCGTGAGTACGAGGAAGGGGTGCAGCCGCTAACCGAGCGGGATGATCTTGCGGTTGATTCCTGCGTGGTGGATTGCCGTTTCCAGGATGACCTTGCGGTTCAGATAGCCTCCAGACTCAGCTTCCGGGTGATGCACCCCAACCAGAAGTGGTTGGTGTTCGATCTGTTCGGCAACCTTCATGTTGATTCGGTGCGGTGGGGCGACGGAACCCCTGCGGAATTTTACTGGAGCAACGAAGGAAATCTGTGGGTGCGGAACACCCCAAACCCGGCCGTGGGCGCGGCGATTCCGATACGCATTTACTACCAGGGGAAGCTGATTGTTCGCCAGCAAGATTGGTTCATCCCCCTCTCCTCCATCGGCTGGTATCCGCAGCATGGCTACAAGCAGAAATCCTACTTCGACCTCACCTTCCACTATCCCTCCAACTATCTTCTTGCAAGCGTTGGGGAGCGGGTGATGGCGGAAGAGAACAACGACATCACCACCACCCGTTGGGTTCCCGACCGCCCGATACGGAACGCCTCGTTCAACATCGGCTTGTTCAAGGAGTACGACATCAAGATGGATAAGCTGCCGCCGATTACCATTCTGATGTCCAGATCGGGGCACAAGGATGCCGCGGCACAGTTAATCCGGCAAGGCTACACGCTTGGATCGAATATGCACGAGCAAGTGGCCGAGGATGTTGGAAACAGCTTCTTGATGTTCACCCGCGTGTTCGGTGAGCTTCCGGTGAAACGGTTTTACGCCACCGAGATTTACGACTCGCACGGGGAGGCCTTCCCCGGGATGCTGCACCTTGCGTGGACCACATTTCTGCGGAACGAAGAAGAAGGGTTCGACCATATTTTCCGCGCCCACGAAGTTGCCCACCAGTGGTGGGGAATCGGCGTGGATTTTGCCAGCTACCACGACCAGTGGCTTAGCGAAGGCTTCGCCGAATACTCTGGGCTGATCTACCTGCAAGCTGCATTGAAGGATAATAAACTCTTCCTAAGCTGGATGGAAAAATTCCGCAAGAAGTTGATGGGGAACCGGAAATCGTTGCTTGGGAAGGGAACCGAAGGAGGGCCGATCTGGCTGGGATACCGCACGCAATCCAGCCTTACCGCAGGCGACTACGACCTGATTATCTACCAGAAAGGGGCGTGGATTCTGCACATGCTTCGCAACCTTGTGATGGATCCGATGGCCATGAAGGATGAAAAGTTCATGGCAATCATGCGCGACTTTTTCCAAAGCTACGCCGGGAAAGAAGCCACCACCGAAGATTTCCAGCGGGTTGTGGAAAAACACGTTGGGGCCAGCATGGATTGGTTCTTCCAGCAGTGGGTGTATGGGACCGAAATCCCCACCTACCAATTTGCCTACACGGTCTCCGACACCGTGATAAACGAGCCGGACGCGCCCAACAAAAAGATGTACAAAATCCGCTGCCACATTCGGGCAAAGGATGTTAGCCCAACCTTCAAAATGTACTTGCCGATTCGTGTGGTGTTCAACAACGACGGGGTGGTACGAACCCGAATGGCGGTGCAAGGTGAGGTGACCGAATTTGACTTTCCACTCCTCCCAGAAAAACCGAAAGAGGTAATCCTCAACGATCTAGAGTCGGTGCTGTGCGAGGTGGAGCCGATTAGCTGGGATGACCGGTTAGAAAAATAATTGTGGGGAATTGCAAAATTATTTTTCATCCCCCCTTGCGCTCCCGCATTGCTGGGGCTATATTGCTCCCCGTAATTGTGC
>JAEUSP010000103.1 GCA_016788565.1 Chlorobiota bacterium
TCGGGGCTGTGGGGTGTTGGTGTGCGCGATGTTCCCAGGGCTTGCGCTGCTGGGCTATGGGACTACCGCCCCATTCGGGGCTAAGAATGGGAAGTCCTCCTTTCATCCAACCCACCACACCGCGAATCCAGCCCACCGCCCCTGCCTGCCCTCACCCCCCGCCCTCTCCCAAGTGGGTGAAGCTGCTGCTTGCCTCACATTCGTCAGCTGGGAGAGGGAGCCAAAGCCGGGAAGGAACCGAAGAATGAAATGTGAGGTGGCACGCAAGCTCCGCGCTGAAGCACGGAGTAATTCCAAAGAGAAGCCACCGCGAACCCAGCCCTCCGCTCATGCTGAGCCACGTCGAAGTATGAGCGGAACCACCGAACGGCGAAGCCACAACAGCCCCGAATGGGGCGGAAGCCAGCATAGCCCAATGGCGTAAGCCTTGGGGATCACGAAAACATTTCGGGTTGGATAGCCCCGTAGTGGGCGGAAGAAATGCGGATGCCGGTGAACTCTGTCGCCCCATCCGGGGCTGTGGGGTGTTGGTGTGCGCGATGTTCCCAGGGCTTGCGCTGCTGGGCTATGGGACTACCGCCCCATTCGGGGCTAAGAATGGGAAGTCCTCCTTTCATCCAACCCACCACACCGCGAATCCAGCCCACCGCTCATGCTAAGCTCCGTCGAAGTATGAGCGGAGCCACCGAACGGCGATCAATCTTGCTCACTCTCCCCGCTACCTCACGCAAATTCCGCCAACTCGCTCCACCGCTCCACATCATGCTCAAGCTGTGTGGTGAGTTGGGCCAACGCTTCGGCTAACGGCTGGGCGGTGGTGTAATCGGCGGTGGCAAGCTGTTGCTCAAGCTCCTGTTTCCGTTGCTCACCCCGCTCAATGTCTTGCTCCAACCGCTCCAGTTCTTTCCGTTCTTTGTAGCTCAGTTTTCGCGCCGCGTTCGGTGTGTTGGTTGCTGGTGGCCGCTCGTCGGTGCGCGGCTTGGCGGTGGGTTGTGTTCCGGCAGATCCCGCTTCGGCTGCCGCGGCCGCTTCCCGTTCTTGAATTTCCAGGAAGGCACTGTAGTTGCCGGGATACTCACGAATCGTCCCATCCCCCTCGAACCGGAACAGATGCTCCACCGTGCGATCCAGAAAGTAGCGGTCGTGGCTGACCACAATCAGCACCCCGCCAAATCCATCCAAGTAGCTTTCTAAAGTTTGCAGCGTGGGGATGTCAAGGTCGTTGGTTGGTTCGTCCAGGATCAACACGTTCGGGGCCGACATCAGCACGCGAAGCAGATACAGCCGCCGCCGCTCGCCGCCGGAGAGCTTGCCAACCGGGGAGTACTGCATTGCGCCGGGAAACAGAAACCGCTCCAGCATCTGGCTTGCCGTAATCACGCTTCCATCGGCGGTGGTGATGTTCTCGGCAACTTCGCGGATGTACTCAATCACCCGTTGCTCGTCGTCCAGTGCGCGGCTTTCTTGGTCGTAGTAGCCAACCACAACGGTGTCCCCCACCACAATCTTCCCTTCGTCCGGTTGCGTCCGCCCGGTAAGCAACTCCATCAGTGTGGTTTTTCCGGTTCCGTTTGGGCCAATAATTCCTAACCGCTCGCCGGGCTGAAGGATGTGGGTGAAATCGCGCATCAGCCACCGCCCGTCGTACTGCTTCCCGATGCCGTGAAGCTCGGCCACTTTGCTTCCCAGCCGCCGCGCACCAACGGCAATTTCCAGCCCCTCCTGCTTCCGTTCGCGCGGGGCGGACATCAGGTCGTTGGCGCGGTCAATGCGGGCTTTTTGTTTGGTGGTGCGGGCTTTCGCGCCGCGCCGCAGCCAGGCTAATTCTTGGCGGATCAGCATATCCCGTTTGTGATCTTCCACTTCGCGGCGTGCGGCTTCTTCTTCTTTTTGGGTGAGGTAGTAGCTGTAGTTTCCGGCGTAGGCTTGGACCTTTCCGCGGTCAACTTCCAAAATGCGGCGGGTGACGCGATCCAGAAAATAGCGGTCGTGCGTTACCAGCAGCAGCGCGCCGCTGTAACGCTCCAGATAGCGTTCCAGCCAGTTGATGGTGTCGGCATCAAGGTGGTTGGTTGGCTCGTCAAGGATCAGCAAATCGGGGTGTTCAATCAGCGCGTGGGCCAGGGCAACCCGCTTCCGCTGGCCGCCGGAAAGTGTCCCCATCCGCGCGGCAGTGTCGGTGATGCCAAGCCGGTTCAGGATGATTTTCGCCTCGGTCTCAAGGCTCCACCCGCCCGACGACTCCAACTGCGCCGCAAGGTCGGCAACGCGGGCAAGCAATGCGGGGTCGGTGCCGTTGGCAGCAAGCTGTTGGCAGGCAGCCTCGTAATCGTGAAGCTGCTGCATCACCGTGCTGCTGGCGGTGAAGATGGTATCCAGCACAGTGGCATCGGGGTTGAACGGCGGGTTTTGCGGAAGGTATCCCACCACTGGGTTTCCGCTGAACATCACCCGTCCGGTGTCGGGCGATTCCTGGCCAGCAATCACCCGAAGCAGTGTGGTTTTGCCGGAGCCGTTCGCGCCAATCAGCCCAACCCGTTCGCCCGATTCTACCGAGAACGTGACCCCGCCAAACAGCGGCTTAATGCCGAAGTCTTTCCCGACGTTTTCCAATCCAAGAATAGTCATGGCAGCAATCTACGCCCGCCGCCGCCGATTCCGCGCCGTTTGCGGAAGTCTGTTACGGGAAGAGTGAAGAGTGAAGAGTGAAGAGTGAGATGGGGGAAGTCTGGGGGGGGGGAAGTATGAAGAGCAATCTCTCTGCTTGTCGCGGTTACCAGCAATTTCCTATACTTCATCCAAGCTGGCTGCTGGGTGATGTTCTTTTGGCAGCGTGCTGGGCAGGTGAAAGGCCGCCAATCCGAAAACAAAAAATCTGGAGGTAGGTGACGGATGGAAGTAATAGACAACATCAGCCAATTGCTGGGGGATGATCTTAAAAAAACTATCAAGCCGGGCAATCGGCTGCAAATCGCTGCCTCATGCTTTTCAATCTATGCCTTCGAGGCGTTGAAAGCAGAGTTGAAGGGAATCCAGGAGCTGAACTTCATCTTCACTGCGCCCGCCTTTGTTGCCAGCCACGTCACCGACAATATCCGCAAGGAGCCGAAGGAGTTCCACATCCCGAAGCCGAACTGGGAGCGCAGCCTGTACGGAAGTGAGTTCGAAATCCAGCTGCGGAACAAGCTCACCCAGCGGGCGATTGCCAGGGAGTGCGCCGACTGGATACGGCGGAAAGCCAAGTTCCGAAGCAATCGCACCGACGCAATGATGCAGTCGTTCGCTTGCGTCCAGGCTGCTGATGCCGGCACGGTGTACACACCATTGCAGGGATTCACCGCCGTTGATCTGGGCTACCAGAAAGGGAACGCCATCTCCAACTTCATCAATAAAATGGAGGATGCCAGCTCCACAATTCAGTATCTGAATCTGTTCGATCACGTTTGGAACGACCCGGAAAAATTGGAGGACGTGACCGCGCAAGTCTGCGAGCACATCGCCTCGGTATATCAAGAAAACTCACCGGAAAGCATCTACTTCCTGATGCTCTACAACATCTTCAACGAGTTCTTGGACGACCTTACCGAGGATGTTTTGCCGAACGACCGCACCGGCTACCAGGATACTCTAATCTGGAAGAAACTGTTCAATTTTCAGAAGGATGCTGCAACCGGGATTATCAACAAGCTGGAAACCTACAGCGGCTGCATCCTTGCCGATAGTGTTGGCTTGGGGAAGACGTTCACCGCGCTGGCGGTCATCAAGTATTATGAATTGCGGAACCGCTCGGTGCTGGTGCTTTGCCCAAAAAAGCTGGCGGATAACTGGCTGAACTACAACCGCAACCTAACAACCAACATCTTCGCCCGCGACCGTTTCAGCTACGAGGTGCTTGCCCACACCGATCTGACCCGCACCGGCGGCGAATCTTTCGGCACACCGCTGAACAGGGTCAACTGGGGCAACTACGATCTGGTGGTGATTGATGAATCGCACAACTTCCGCAACAACGATGCCTTCAAAGAACGGGAAACCCGCTACCAACGGCTGATGCGGATGGTGATCCAAGAAGGGGTCAAAACCAAAGTGCTGATGCTATCGGCCACGCCGGTCAATAACCGATTCAACGACCTGCGCAACCAACTGGCATTGGCCTACGAGGGGAACTCCGAAAACCTGAGTAAAAAGCTCCGGACCGAGCAAAGCATCGAGGAGATTTTCCGGAAAGCACAAGCCGCTTTCAACACGTGGTCTAATCTTCCCCCGGAGGAACGCACCGCACGCGCAATTTTGGATTTGCTGGAGTTCGATTTCTTCCAGCTGCTCGATAGCGTCACCATTGCCCGCTCCCGCAAGCATATCCAGACTTTCTACGACACCACCGACATCGGCCAATTTCCCGAACGCCGAACGCCGCTGTCGTTCCGCTGCCCTTTGGCCAACCGGCCCGACGTTCCCAGCTTTAACGAAATCTTCGAGCAACTTTCGTTGCTGAAGCAGGCGTTCTACGCCCCCATCAGCTACGTCCTGGCCAGCCGACGCGAAGAGTACGAAGCGGCCTACGACACCCAAGTTGGCGGCGGCAAAGGGACGCTGCGCCAGGCCGACCGCGAACAGAGCCTGCAGGCCCTGATGAGGGTGAATCTGCTGAAGCGGCTGGAAAGCTCGGTGCATTCCTTCCGCCTTACGTTGCAGATGCTTCAGGCCAACCACCAGGCCACGCTTGCCACAATCGCAGCGTTCAACGCTTCCGGCGGCGCGGCCACCGTGGGCGACTTCACCGAGGGGCTGGAGCAACTGGATGCCGAGGATGACGACCTGCCAATCCCCGGCAGCAACAGCAGCGGCGGTGAAATTGGCGGCAAAATTAAAATCCGGCTTGCCGACATGGACTTGCCCTCGTGGGAGCGCGACCTGAAAGCTGATCTGGAGATTTTCAACGCCTTGCTGAATGCAATGGGGAAGATCACCCCGCAGGAGGATGCCAAGTTGCAGCACCTGAAGGCGCATCTGCTTGGCAAAGTCAATCAACCGATCAACCCCGGCAACAAGAAGGTGCTGGTCTTCACCGCATTTGCCGACACTGCCGATTACCTGTACACCAACCTTGCGCCGGAACTGCTGGCCACGCTGACCATCCACACCGCCAAAGTCACCGGCAGCGGCCCGCCGCAATCTACGCTTCAACAGAGCCGGAAACGGGGGAGCTACGATTTCCAAGAACTGCTCACACTCTTCTCCCCGCGCTCGAAGGAGAAAGGGGTGGTGATGCCGAACGAACCTCACGAAATTGATCTGCTTATCGGCACCGACTGTATCTCCGAAGGGCAGAACCTTCAGGATTGTGACTATGTGGTGAACTACGACATCCACTGGAATCCTGTCCGCATCATCCAGCGGTTTGGCCGCGTGGATCGCATCGGCTCGCCCAACCACAGCATCCAGTTGGTGAACTACTGGCCCGATATTTCCCTTGATGAATACATCAACCTGAAGGAGCGGGTGGAAAGCCGGATGATGATTGTGGACGTAACCGCCACCGGCGACGACAACGTCCTTTCGGCACAGGCCAACGATGTGGCCTACCGCAAGGAACAACTGCGCCGGCTGCAAGAAGAAGTCATCGAGCTGGAGGATCTGAAAACCGGTGTCGCCATCACCGATTTGGGGCTGAACGACTTCCGCATGGATCTGGTGAACTACGTCAAAACGCACGGCAATCTTGGCACCTTGCCCGCCGGGCTGCACGCGGTGGTTCCCGATAACCCTGCGTTGGGGCTTGCGCCGGGCGTTATCTTCACGCTCCGCAATCGCAACGCTGGTGCGGCTATCAACCAGCACAACCGGCTGCATCCGTACTACCTGATCTACATCAACAACAAGGGCCAGGTGATCCACAACCACACCCAGGTGAAACGCCTGCTTGATTTGGCCCGCAGTTGCTGCAAAAACCAAGCCCAGCCGATTGCCGAAGTCTGCCACCAATTCAACAACGCCACCGCCGATGGCCGCAAGATGAAGCCCTACTCCGACCTGCTGAACAAGGCCATTCGCTCCATGATTGAAGTGAAGGAGGAGAAGGACCTTGACAGCCTGTTCACCGGCGTTAGCCCCACCGCGCTGGGGCACACGTTCAAGGGGCTGGATGATTTCGAGCTGATCGCATTTCTGGTGATCCAAGAACAACAGGAGGCCGCTTGAACCAGATGGAAAACAAGGGGCAGCATCCGGCCTTTCTGGCCTGGCCGGATAGGGCGAAATTCCAGCGCGTGCTCCCCAAAAATAAGTTCTACCAGTACGGGAAGGTCACCGCAAAAGTCCGTGAGGTGTTCGTTCGCCAGATTGAACAGATCACCTTGCAGTACGCCGTTGCGCCAGCCACAATCAACCTTGCGCCGCGCACTGCCGTTCCCGAAATTCACCTGCTCCGCATTGAGCTAAAAACCCCCGAACTGGACTTTGCGGCCTTGCGCTGCATTGATGCCGTCTGGCAATTTCCCACCCTGTTCGAGCTGACCTTCCAGGGGCGCACCCGCGTGGCCGCCGCCTACAAACGCCCCGCCAGCGGCGATAACGACGGCAACAAAAACAGCAACGCCACCAAATGGATCTGCAGCAACCACTACGCAACCGAGTGGTTCCCCAGCGATACCCCACGCACGGCCCTTCCGCTGGCGTTGGACCTGGCCGGGCTGTACCAGCAACTGCTCCACCGGCTGATCCCCTTGCCCGCACGCCCGGGGGAAACCCTGGCCGAACTGGTTGACCGCACCGAGCAAGCCGCAGCAAAACGGCGCGAACTGGAAAAAGCAACCGCACGATTGAACAAAGAACCCCAGTTCAACCGCAAAGTGGAGATGAATGGGGTGGTGAGGAGGCTTGTGCTTGAGTTGAAGAGAATGGAAGAGTGAATGGTGAAGAGTGAATGGTGAAGAGTGAAGAGTGAAGGAACCAGCAACCTTCTCCTCTTATACTCCAAACAGAATGGTTTGCGAAAAATCTAGTCGTTGTCATTCCCGCGAAAGCGGGAATCCATACCACACCTAGCTGAGTAGAGTTTCGCAAACCAATTTCATCCGAGTATATCTCTCTTCCCCCCAGAATTGGCAGGGCTGTTAAGTTTTCCCTCTATGCTCCCTCTCCTCCCGCAGGGCTGTTACGAGATCAAAGAAGGAGTGGCTTGAAGGACAAAACTCATGGAACAGCCGTTGGCAGAACACCGGCACACCATCACAGTCTTGGGTTGTGGGGTATTGCTCTTCGCCCCAACGGGGCAGCCTATTCCAGCCCAGGGCACCGCCCTGGGAAGAATGCCAGCAATGCTTGGAAAGCCCTGAAAGGGCGGCCTAAGGAAAGGTCCTCTGTGGGTGGATGTTGGCGATGGTTGGCGTTGGGTCGCCCCTTCAGGGCTTGGATTCAATGGCTGGATGGGGCCACCCAGGGCGTTGCCCTGGGCTGGGGTGGGTCGCCCCGTTGGGGCTTTGGGTGTTGGCTTGTGTTGAGTTCTCCGCCTGTGCAGAAGCAGGGCAGGGAGGGTGTTCGATGCTCAGTACCGCGCCGTTCACACACCGCCATTGGCTTGGCCAGAACCATCCCCGCCTCCGTCGCTGTGTGAACTCTTAACAGCCCTGCGGGGGGGAGGGAGCCAAAAGAGGGAGAACGTAACAGCCCTGCCCAAGTTTGGGGGGACGCGAAGCTCGCCAGAGCGAAGCAGGGGGGCGAGGAAGGAAGAGTGAAATGTGAAGAGTGAAGAGTGAAAGAATGAGTAGCCTTCTTCTGCATCTTGTTTCCCCCCAGAATTGGGGGGACGCGAGGAATCGCGGAAACAGGAACGGCAACGGAATCTGTTTCCCCCCAGAATTGGGGGGACGCGAAGCTCGCCAGAGCGAAGCAGGGGGGCGAGGAAGGAAGAGTGAAATGTGAAGAGTGAAGAGTGAAGAGTGAAAGAATGAGTAGCCTTCTTCTGCATCTTGTTTCCCCCCAGAATTGGGGGGACGCGAAGCTCGCCAGAGCGAAGCAGGGGGGCGCGGCTGCAAGGTTCGGTGGCTCCACTCATACTTCGACGAAGCTCAGCATGAGCGGAGGGCGGGATTCGGTGGATGATTGTTAAGACTTCGCCGAACCACACTTCCCCCCCCGTCATCGCGTGAGTTCGGAGGCACACTCCCGTGATTCCCGCACACGAATTTATCCCAAGCATCCCCCCTGTTGAACGAATCCAACCAACTTGTTGCTATCTTAACCACCATCAAAAAAAACCGCAAAACAAACCCTCTCCCCATCTCACTCTTCACCATTCACTCTTCACTCTTCAATGCCAGAATCTGATATTCGGGAGCGGACGTTTCAGTTTTCGGTTCGCGTGGTGCGTTTGTGCCAGTCGTTGGATTCGGTAACGGGGGCTTCGCGGACGCTGGC
>JAEUSP010000120.1 GCA_016788565.1 Chlorobiota bacterium
CTCTTCACTCTTCACTCTTCACTCTTCACTCTTCACTCTTCACTCTTCACTCTTCACTCTTCACTCTTCACTCTTCACTCTTCACTCTTCACTCTTCACTCTTCACTCTTCACTCTTCACTCTTCACTCTTCCCCTACCTCCGAATCTCCATCTCTACCACCTGCACATCCGTTGGGGTGTGGATCACAAGGTAGTAGCGGCCCGACTCCATATCTGATGTTGGAATTGGTAGCCGTAGTTGCCCATGTTTTGCATAACCATCATGCAGCTGCAGCCGCTGGTGGCCAACCGCATCAACCACGGTTGCCCGCGTTTGGCCATCTTCCGTTAGGGTGATGATTGCTTCGGCAGCGGCCCCAGCTGGGTTCGGTTGCACGGTGATTTTTAACGCCCCAGTTTGGCCAACCAAACGGCCATCCCCGGTTAGGCAAATCCCATCCAGAATAAAGGTGCCAGCAACGGTGGTGGCTTGCGCTTTGCCGCCGGCCCATGCAAAGGTGTCAATGGCAATTGGTGTGGTTTGCGCATCGCCCAGCAACACCACGCAGCGGACCACTGCCAGCGTGTCGTTCCCCTCGGTTCGTTTCCCATTAATTTCCACCACGCGGTCGCGCCCCTGAACCACTCCAACATTTTGCAGCGGCAGCAGCAGCGTGCGGTTAAATCGTAGCGTTGCGGTGAACTCCTTGGCATTGCGCACGGTTAGGTTTTGGCTTGCAGCAAGAACAATCGGAACATCCACAACATCACCCGGCGCGCCTTGAATCTGGGACGGAAGAATCCCCACCACTGCGGTTCCCGCCAGCGAGATGTAATCGAACGGCGCCGACACGCCACCGCAGCCGTTGGTGTCGGTGATTGCAACGGTGTAGCTTCCTTCGGTTGTTGGAGCATATCTGCGCCCTGTTGCCGCCGGGATCATTACTCCATCCAACATCCATTGGTAGGATGCAACGGAGTCGGCAGATACCACCGCAAGCGTGTCGTCGGCTTGGGTGATAACTGGGGCTGGCGGAAGCGGGTTCACCACAATGTTGATTGGCGTTGGCGATATGCCGCTGCACCCCCCGGCATCCCGCACCGTCACGGTGTAGCTTCCGGTTTGCCGCACGATAATTGCTTGGGTGGTGTCCCCCGTGGACCAGAGGTAGTTGGTGTAGCCCGCGCCAGCATCCAGCAGCACACTATCCCCCTGGCACAGCTTTCTGCTTCCGGTGACGGTGATCCCCGGAGCAAGCGATGCCGCCACCGCAACATTCACCACCGTATCACTGCTGCACTTGGTGATGGTGTCCTCTTCATGCAGCCCCACCCATCCCGCGCCCGATGTGTTCCAATCCACCGTGATTGCCGAAGTCCCCTGCCCATTGGCGATTGCGCCGTTCGGGCTGATGCTCCAGAGATAGGTGCGGTTTGCCCTGGCCGAGACACCGTAGGCAACCCCTTTGGAGTTTTGGCAGGCAGCGTTTGGCCCAGCAATGGCCGAGCTTGGCGCGTCGGCCACCGTAATGCTCACTGCGGTTCGGGTTGGGCTAACACAACGGCTTGCGGTGTCGAACGACTCCACGTAGAATATGGTGTCGCGGGTGAGCGGGCCGGTGGTGAACGTATCTCCCGAATCAAGCAATGTTCCCCCCGTTGCCGAATCGTACCAGCGGAAGGTGGCATCGCGCAAGGGGAGCGGCGCAAGCGTTGCGGCCGCACCACGGCAAACTGTCAGATTGCTGATGGTTGGTGCTGGCGGGCGGTCTTTCACAATCACTGTCACTGCCGTTCGGGTGCTGACGCAAGGCGCGCCAACCCCGGGCGAAACCGATTCGACATACCACGTCCGCGCTGCCGACACCGAGCCAACGGGATATTGCGCCCCGGTAAACTGTAAAGTCCCGCCAACCGCTTGGTCATACCATTGGAACTCCACCCCTTGTGGATCGGTGGCAATCAGCGTCACCGGTTCGCCGCTGCACGCGCTGGTGAATGTTGCCGTTGGCGGGGCCGGACGCGAGCGCACCGTCACCATCACCGGGGTGCGTGGGTCGCTGGTGCAGCGGGTGATGGTGTCGTAGGCTTCAACAAAGTAGGTGGTGCTTGCCGCCAGCGGTGGCGTGGTGAAACTTGCGCCAAGCTGCGCTGGGGTTCCGCCAGTGGCAACGGTGTACCAACGGAGCGTGGCGTTGGCCGACGGGGTGACGCTGAGTATCGCCGATTGGCCAGCGCAGATGCTGGGCGAAGGCACACCACTCACCGTTGGCCGTGGCCGCACCGTGACGGTGATGGGTGTGCGGGTCGCGCTGGCGCATCCGCCGTCGGGGTCCACTGTTTGGGCGTAGAAGACCGTGGTTGCGGTCAGGTTGGGGGTGTCGTAGGTGGTTCCCGGGGCAAGCCGCGCGCCGCCGGTTGCGGTGGCGTACCACTCCACCGTGCTGAGGCCTTCCCCCTTTGCTTGCAGCCGGACCGATTCGCCGGGGCAGATAATTTTGTCATCCCCCACCGGCGGATTTGGGCGTTGCCGAACGGTGATAGTGATGTAGCCGGTTTGGGCACAGTCGGTGCCATCGGTGACTTTCACCTGAAGCTGAGTGGTTTGGGTAAGGTTGGTAAGGCTTTGCGAGGAAGCCCCGCCGGTAATCGTTCCTGCCGGCAATGGCTTGTTGTTGGTGATGTCGTACCAATCAACCGTCAGCGTTCCGATGCCCGTTGCGCGTGCGGTTACGGTCACGTTTTGGTTGGCACAAATGGCGGTATCGGCCACGGCAAGCGTCACGCTTTCGCAAAGGGGAACCACCGTCACAAACGCATCCTCGGCTGCCGATTGCGCGCTGTTGTAGGTGGTGTCGTAGGCGCCCGGCGTGATGGGATAATCGCTGCTGACAGTCCAGCCAGTGATGAACAATTTTCCGCCAGGATCAACCGCATTCCCCAATGCCACATCGCCGCTTCCGCCGCCGATGTAGCTAGAGTACAGCAGCCCGCTGCCATCAGAGCGGAGCTTCACCACAATCACATCGCCGCTTCCGTTGTAGTCCGCATCGTACCCGTTTTTTGTGGTGGGGAAGGTGCCGGAGTAGGTTGCCCCGGTAACGTAGGCCGCCCCGGCTTTATCCACGCTGATGGCAAACCCCAGCGAGATCACCTCCCCCAGAAATGTTGAGTAGGCAAGCGCGCCACCGCCGCCAGCCACTTTTGTGACGATCATATCCTGGCCCCCACGCTGGCGATCAAACGCGCCCGGGGTGGTGGGGTAATCGTTAGAACTGGTGAACCCGGTGATGTAGGCCGATCCGTTGTCATCCACGGCAATCGCTCCGCCACCTTCGGTTCCGTTTCCGCCAACAAAGGTGCTGTAGGTGAGTGCCGTTCCGGTGGGGCTGACTTTGGTCACGAACAGGTCTGCATTGCCGTTGTAGGTTTTGTCCACTCCGTTCGGCGTTGGGAAGTCGCTTGATTGCGTCACGCCGGTGATGTAGGCCGCGCCGCTTGCATCAATTGCAATGCCGGTTGCGTCGTCGGCCCGCTGCCCGCCGATGTAGGTGGAGTAAGTCATGCTGCTTCCGGCGGGGTTCAGCTTTGTCACCACAACGTCGTTATCAAGGTTGTAGGTGAGATCGAAGGAGCCAGCAACCGTGGGGTAATCGCTGCTGAGGGTGGTCCCGGCCAAATAGACCGCGCCGCTGCCATCTACCGCAATCGCATCGTTGGTTTCGGTGGAAGTTCCACCCAAGTAGGTGGCGTAGTTGATGGCCGTCAGGGCATCGTCCAATTTTGCGGCGAACATATCTCCATTCCCTCTATACGAAGGCTGTGCCGAACCGCCAGTGGTGGGGAAGTTGAGCGAGCTTGTTGTGCCGCTGATAAACACCGAGCCTTTGTCATCCACGGCAATCCCGCTCCCAACATCATCCCCCTGCCCCCCGACGTAGGTGGAAGCCAGCAGCTGAGTGCCGTCGGCACTCAGCTTGCTCACGAACACATCGTTCCCGGCATCAAGCTGGGTGCGGTAGGCCCCGGTTTTTGTTGGGAAGTTGGTGGATTTGGTGTTCCCCACCACGTAGGCTTTTCCCGATTTATCGTAGGCGATAGCCGCGCCAATATCTGGCCCGCTTCCCCCCAAGTAGGTGGAGTAGAGAAGCGGATCAATCACCACAGGAAGGGAACGGTCATGCTCCCCCAAATGGAACTCAGCAATTCCGCCGCCGCTGTACATAAAATGGCACTGCACGGCTTTCCGTTTTCCGTTCACCACTTGGTAGGCTACCGGGGGATTATGCCGTATCGAGCCGATGCTGGTGTGGACCCACAGCTGGTTATCGGCAATGTGAATCCCGCCGGAGTTCGCCATTCGGAGACGGATGCGGGAAGCGGGGACGCCGGCGGCAAGATGAAAATCGTAGCGAAGCGAGCCGCTGTCGGGATAGAGCCGCAGGTCCACGCCGTCGTACAAGCCACGCATCCAGACTTCATTGAAGGCTTCAACACCGGTTGCCCAGCGTGATGGATCGTTCCCCAAAAAGTAATTCCGCACCGTGGCCAACGGGTTGGCGGCGGTGAGCGCCGGGGCCGGGTTGCTCCCCTGGAACTCCATCTCAACAACGTGCCCCGCAACCGTGAGAGCGTTCCGCAAAAGGCTCTTCCGGTCGGTTTTCCGAAGGTCGGCTGGTGGGCGTTGGATTTGGTAGAAATCGCAAACGATGCTGTTGGAGGTCACCCAGTAGTTGGCCTCGCGGGTCTGCATCAAAAATTTTGCTTGCCGCTCCCACTGCCCACGGTTCTGGATGAACTCCCCATTATTGGCAAACCTGTTGGGAAGCTCACGGCTGGCTACCTGGCCCCGCAGCGGAAGCGTGGCGGCAACAGCAAGAATCAACGTTAGCAAGCGGAACAGTGTTGGGAATAGGGACATCAACGCGTTGGATTGAATCGCTACCGGAAATCGGGGAGCGGCAACATAGTGATTGATAATTGATAATTGGCAATAGATAATTAGTGGTGGTGGGTGGGTGGCACCCGGTTGGCAGATCAGGATTTAGACGGGAGGCCCACCACACCTTTTTGCAAACAGAAAGCAAACCGGCATTGGGAAACCATGCTATATTTGCCACCCCGTTTCCCAACGGGAAGGGCCCTTAGCTCAACGGTTAGAGCAGTGGACTCATAATCCATTGGTTGGGGGTTCAAATCCCTCAGGGCCCACAAAAACGGCGATTCCGAATCGGAATCGCCGTTTTTTTTGAAAGCTGGCTGCCCGTTGCCACTCAAATCATCGCGGGTGCGGGATCACGGGTGAGGTTTCCGTTCCACAAGTATCGCCTCTGCTTTTCTCACATCGTCCGGGTAGGTGATTTTTAGGTTTGCCAGTTCACCCTCCACTATCTGGACGGGGTGGCCAAGCAGTTCCACAAGGGAGGAATCATCGGTGCCAAGAATGTTGTGCAGCGTGGCGTGGGCGTAGGCGGAAAGAAGCAATTGGCGGCGGAAGCCTTGCGGGGTTTGGGCGGTGCGGAGTTCATGGCGCGGGATGGTTGCAACGATTGCGCCGTTGGCATCCACCCGTTTCACTGTTTCGGCAATCGGAAGCGCGGGGATTGCCGCGCCGTGGGCGGCAGCCGATTGAACAACCTGAGTAATCAACCGGCGCGACACGCATGGGCGCGCGGCATCGTGAACAAGGATGATCTCTGGGGTTGTCCGCAAGCCCAGCAGCCCGTTGGCGATTGAGTGCTGACGCTCGGTTCCGCCGGCCACGTAGGTCATTCGTTCAATTCCTGCTCCACATTCTTCCGCCACCGCCTGCCATTCTGGATTGACCGCCACCACCACCTCCACACACTCCTCCATCTGGCTGAAAGCACGGATGCTATGCCACAGCACCGGCTTCCCCAACAACGGCAGATATTGCTTGGGAACGTTGCCGCCAACGCGGGAACCACTCCCCGCAGCCGGCAATATCACAGCAAACGAAGGGAAGAACGGTGGCACTTGCTACTTGGCAATGATGTGAGTGTGTGGTGCGGAACAACAGCGGGAAACAGCTATCGCAAACGTAGCTGGAAGGATAATGGTGAGGAATCGAACCGGCTGGTTGCGGATTTACCGGAACAGCTCTTTAATCATCCCCCAAGAACGGCGGACGCTGGAGACTTCTTGGCTGATGGTGACGGTGGAGGAGTAGGTCTCGGTCCCAACACCAACCGCTTTTACGCGGTAGTTGAAGGACTTTGCTGCGTCCGGTTTCAGGAATGCGGTGCGGTCGTTGTAGGCGTAGCTGTTGCCGCTGCCGCCGCGCGCGTCCACGCGGGCAATTTTGCGGTACTCGCTGGTTTCTTCGCTTTTCCGTTCGATGTCGAAGCTGTAGATACCGGACTCCGTTGCGGTGCGCCATTCCACCACCACTTGCTCACTTTGGGCGGTGGCCCGCACGTAGCTGAAAATTCCGGAACTCCATGCCAGCAGAATGCCCGGCATCACGATTCCGGCAATCACCATCATTAGTGGTTTGGAAAGTGTTCGCATACGGTTATCCAGTAAAAGCATATCGGCTACACTTTGGCAGCGGTCGCAAAGGTATGCCATGCAACGTTGCAATGCAAGTGAGTAGTTGATTCCCCCCGCCGAATATCTGCGTGCAGGATTCCTCCGCTACGCAACGGCTGGGTACTCCATTTCTGCCGGTTGAAATTCTTCCGTTTGAAGTTCTGCGGGCTGATCCCCCTTGCGGCTGCCCCCCTGTTGCTGGCCCAGCAATTGTTGGTAGTAGTCTTTTGCCAGATCATACTCCTTCCGTGAAAGCTGCGCAAGCTCCTCCCCCGTTGTTTTTGCCGTCAGCCACAGGCCAAACCGGTGGACTTCCTGCATCGAGGATTCGTACGGGTCCAGCCGCAACAGGGCAAGCTCCTGCTGGGTTCCAAGAAAAATCGCTTGAAGCTCCTGCCGGGTCCGCATCCGAAGCAGGCGGCGGAAGCAGGAAAGGACAATGCGGTGGAACTGCGTTTGGTTCGGCTGCCGACTGAAATAACGATATGTGGACCGGATCAGATGTTCCATCAGCTCAACGTTCCCCAACTCGTAATGGATCATCAGATTGAACAGCCGTGCATTCTCCCATGCCAGCCTGCGAAGTTCCGGTGGTGGCGATGCCAGCACGCGATTGTTGCATTCCAACGCTTGCCGGTACTGCCCCGCGCCAAAATATGATTCGGCCAACGCCAAGTGGTAGGCTTGTGTTAGTTCATCGGGGAGGTGGTTGCCATACTCTTCAATCCCCTGGTTGATCTGCGGCGCAAGAAGCGTTGCCTGGCGGAACTCCCCCATCCGGTTCAGCAGCCGCAGCCGATGCAGGCAAGTGGTAAGAAAAAGGTAGGTGCGAAGATGCAGCCCCACCGGGCGGGTTTCGGCGCAGATCAGTTCGGTGCTGTGGCGCATTTTAGCGATGGTCATTTCCAGGCCTTCTTCGTCGTACAGCATCCGCTGGCTTGCCGCAAGATTATGCAGTGCCATCATGTACGATCCGGCGCGCTCGCGGCACCATGCTGGGTTCTGCTCAAAGGTCTGCACTAACTGCGCGATTGCGTTGTGGGCCGCCACCAAATCTTGCTGGCCGATTGAAAAAAGAAACCGCCCCAACAGCCCCCAAAGCTGGACGTTCAAGGAGTTGGGCGCGGCCTTGCCAAGCTCCACAATTTGCTCCATCCACCTGTTGGCCTCGGCCAGCTGGGTTGCGGTTCGGGGCGCGTCGTCGGGAAGCGCAAGGCGGATGCGGAACAGCGATTCTTCGGCCATCAGCGCGGCGCGGTATTGCTCCAGAGCATCATACAGCTCGGTGAAGTTTTGCGTCACCCCTGCTTCGGTCCGCAGCAGCCGGTCATCCACTTTCCCTTGCCAGTACAGGGCTTCAATCAGCACTACTTGCAAGCCATGTTGGCGGGCCAGCGCAAGAAGTTTCTGCACAAGTTTCGCCGCCTGTGGTGTCAGCCCTTTTTCAAACAGGATAGCGATGGATTTCAGCAAATCCTTTGCTTCGGCGTTGGCGTTGTAGTCGGCATAGCAACCGCGCAGGCTTTTCAGGATCATGTTGTACAGGTATCCTTTGGCCACATTGAACTGCCGCACAAACCGCTCGTTCCCAAACTGTTGTTTTAAGGCACGCTCGTCGTACTCCTCCATCTGCTCGATAGCATCAAACAGCCGCAGGTATTGCTTCGCCCCTTTTTGCAGCGAGGCTGTTAATCGGAAGTGCCGCTTCTCCCCTTTGGTCAGCGATTGAATCAGTTGGAAAAGGTCGTCGGAAGGCTTCATGGAAGGTTGGGTCAGCATTGTGACGGGTGCGCAAACAAAGACCTTCTCACAAACGCAGATGTTTCAGCAAGGGAAGGAGGTTTTTTTTCACGACCGCACGTAAAGTGTTCGGATGAACACTCTTCTGCTGTATCTTTGCCGCGCAAACAACCACACAAACCTTTCACATTGCAGGAGCAAACCAGATGCTTGACTCACCACAAATCAAACAAACAGCCGAACAGCAAGCCGCCGTCATCCGCCTCACGATTCCGCGTGCAGAAATTGGCAACATGATGGGCCCCGGCTTCCACGAGCTGATGGGGACGATTGCCGCGCAAGGCATTGCACCAGCCGGTGCCTTCTTCTCGCACCACCTTCGGGTGGACCCCGATGTTTTTGATTTCGAGATTGGCGTTCCGGTCAGTTCCCCTGTTTCGCCAACCGGGCGCGTGGCCCAGGGAGTTCTGCCGGGCACGACCGTTATCCGCACCACCTACCGAGGCGGATACGAAGGATTAGGGGAAGCATGGGGAGAGTTCGAGGCATGGATACAAGCCGAGGGGCTGCAAACCACCTGCAGCTGTTGGGAAAGCTACCTTGCCGGCCCAGAGTCCAACCCGGACCCAGCAACATGGCGTACCGAGCTGAACCGCCCGCTGGCTACACCAGCACCATAACCACCGGCAACCCTTCTTGTGGGAACCACACCAGCCGGATACTCTGCAGAGAGTGTCCGGCTGGCCAATTTCTGGGGGTGTTGCGAATAACCGAATCGCCGTACCTTTGCCCAACATTTTTTCCATCCTCTGGCATTGCGCGCAGCCAGAAATGGGAAGCCGAACAAGCAACCGCGCGCGAAAGGAGGAACGATGAACGATGATTGAGCCAACCCAAAAAACCACGGTAGATGCCCGCGGCACAGCGGGCAGCAACGCCGCCGGAGTGGTGACGCGCTCAATCCGCACTGCCGGATAGCGCGCGGCGATCCCATTTCGGTGGCGGGTAGAGATGCGATGCGTAGAACAACACCATCACACAGAACAACCCAACGAAGGGATCAACAACAGTGAATACCAACGAACAAACAACAAACAACAGCTTAGAATTGCTCGGTTGGAACAACTTCTTCCGGGCAGGATTTCAGGAATTTGCGGACGCCGGATTGCAACCCGCACGGGTGGCACTGGAGCATCGAAACGGATACACGCTTGTAACGGAACAGGGGGAGCTTCGCGCCGAGCTTTCGGGGCGATTACGCCACACCACTGCCGACCGCTGGCAACTGCCAGCCGTTGGCGATTGGGTTGCCGTAGCAGTGGAAAATGGAAACGACCTCGGCATCATTCACGCGGTGGTTCCGCGCCGCTCCGCCTTCAGCCGAAACGCCGTTGGCGGAAGAACCGAGCAGCAGATTGTGGCCGCCAACATTGACACACTGGTGATTGTGGTCGGGCTTGACGGCAATTTCAATCTGCGGAGAATCGAACGCTACTTGGCCGCCGCATGGGATAGCGGAGCAACCCCGATGGTGGTGCTGAACAAAGCCGACCAATGCCCAAACCTTGCCGAACGGCTGGCCGAAGTCGAGTCGGTGGCAATTGGAACAACAGTGGTAGCAATCAGCGCGCTGGAGGGGGAAGAAATCGAGCCGCTGCAACGGCTTCTGCGGCCCGGGACAACTGCGGCGTTGGTGGGGTCATCCGGGGTGGGAAAATCTACCATTATCAACCGATTAGTTGGCCAGGATCGGCAATCAACCGGCAGCACCAGCCTGAGTGTCGGGAAAGGGAAGCACACAACCACACACCGGGAATTGATCCCGCTGGCCAGCGGTGCAATCCTGATGGATACCCCCGGAATGCGCGAGCTTCAGTTGTGGGGCGGAAGCGATGATGGAGTAAGCGAAACGTTCGGCGACATTGAGCAATTGGCAGCCAACTGCCGTTTCAGCGATTGCCAACACCAGGATGAACCAGGCTGCGCGGTGGCCGATGCCCTGCACAACGGCCAATTGGAGTACGGACGGTTTGAGAACTACCGCAAACTTCAGCGCGAGCTTGCCTACCAGAACCGCCGCCAAGATGAGGGGGCGATGCGTGCCGAAAAGGAGCGGTGGAAAAAGCTGACGAAGCAATACCGAAGCAGGCCCAACCGGCCATAACAGAACAACGCGGCGCACGTGCGATCCCACGTGCGCCGCGTTTCAATGTTGATTAGGCAATTATACTCGAAACAGAGTGGTTTGCGAAAAACTCAATCACTGTCATTCCCGCGAAAGCGGGAATCCATAGCGAACCTAGCTGAGTAGAGTTTCGCAAACCAATTTGCGCCGAGTCTAATGAGTTGTCAGTTGATATTCTCTCCCCCTGATTCACCCGAAATCAATGGATAGGATTTCCCAGGCAACCATTGCGTAATTTGCGCCCCAATGTACGGCCAGCAGGTTCCGGCAATCGCGCCGGCGGCTGGCCACTCAATCACACTGCATTAACTGACTATAAACTCCCATGTGCGGAATCGTTGGATATGTTGGCCCAAAGGAAGCATTGCCAATCCTGATTAACGGCCTGAAACGCTTGGAGTACCGCGGCTACGATTCAGCCGGCGTTGCACTACTGAATGGCGAGCTAACGATCAAGAAAAAAGCGGGGAAAGTAAGCGACCTTGAGTCGGTGCTTCGCCCAGAAACCCTGCAAGGAACCGTTGGCATTGGCCACACCCGTTGGGCAACACACGGCGAACCGAACGACACCAACGCCCACCCCCACAGCGACCAACGTGGCGAAATCGCCCTGATCCACAACGGGGTGATCGAGAACTACGCAGCAATCAAAAAAACTCTGGAATCCGAAGGCTACACCTTCCACACCCAAACCGATACCGAGGTGCTGGTGCAGCTTGTGCGGTTTTTCTACGACCGCGTTGGCAGCATGGAAACCGCCTTCCGCCAAGCACTGAAGCAAGTGGTGGGAACCTACGGCGTGGCAATGCTCAGCAAGATGGAGCCAGGAAGAATCTACGCCGCACGCAACGGGTCGCCGCTGGCGTTGGGCATTGGCGATGGTGAGTATGTGGTGGCAAGCGATGCCTCGGCAATCGTGCAACACACCCGGCAAGTGATCTACTTGGGCGACCGTGAGATGGCCATTCTGGACCGCGACCGCTACGTCACAAAAACCATTGATGACGAAGTGGTCAACAAGCAGATCGAAGAGATCACCTTCGACATTGAACAGATTGAACGTGGCGGATACGACCACTTCATGCTGAAAGAAATTTTTGAGCAGCCCGAGACCATCCGCAACGCCATGCGCGGGCGGCTGAACCTTGAGGAAAGCACCGTCCGGCTTGGCGGGCTGCGAACCGTCACCAACAAACTGCGCGACGCACGCCGGATTATCATTTTGGGCTGCGGCACAAGCTGGCACGCGGGGTTGGTGGGGGAATACATGCTGGAGCAGATTGCGGGGATTCCGGTGGAGGTGGAGTACGCCAGCGAGTTCCGCTACCGCGACCCCATCCTCTACAAGGATGACATCGTGATCGCCATTTCCCAGTCGGGCGAAACTGCCGACACACTGGCCGCGCTTCGCGAAGCAAAACGGCATGGCGCAACCACCCTGGGGATTGTGAACGTGGTGGGAAGCTCCATCGCCCGCGAAACCGATGCCGGCGTTTACTCCCATGCCGGCCCAGAAATCGGCGTGGCCAGCACAAAAGCGTTCACCTCCCAACTCACCGTCCTTTCGCTGATGACCGTGATGCTTGCCCGGATGCGCCGCATGGGCGCGGCTGAAGGAGCGCACATCTTGAAAGCACTGACGGAGCTTCCCGAAAAAGTGGAGTACACGCTGGCCCGTGCCGAGCAAGTGCAAAAAATTGCTCACGAAATTGCGTCCACCCAGAATGCACTCTATTTGGGGCGCGGCTACAACTTCCCGGTGGCGTTGGAAGGGGCGTTGAAATTGAAGGAGATCAGCTACATCCATGCCGAGGGCTATCCGGCGGCAGAGATGAAGCATGGCCCAATCGCGCTGATTGATGCCAACATGCCGGTGGTGTTCATCGCGCCGAAGGATGACATCTACGACAAAATCGTCACGAACATCCAAGAAGTGCGGGCGCGAAGTGGGCGGGTGATTGCCATTGCCACCGAAGGGGACACCCGGATTGAGTCGCTTGCCGAACACGTCATTTACGTTCCGGAAACCCACCCCTTCCTGTCGCCAATTCTGAACGTGCTGCCGTTGCAGTTACTGAGTTACTACGTGGCGCTTCAGCGTGGCTGCAACGTGGATCAGCCCCGCAATCTGGCCAAGTCGGTGACGGTGGAGTAATGGTGGAGTGCCGCACACACTTCACCAACTGCGAAGCCAGTAAGGTTGGTAGAATACTTGCCTCACTTTATTGTCGAAGAATTCGATGAAAGTAGATGAGCTATCTCAACTGCTGAATGTACTGATCGCCACGTGGGAAAACGAGGTGGTGGAGTTCAAGCAGGCGGGGAAGGATTACAGCACCGACGATATCGGCAAATACTTCTCCGCATTGGCGAATGAAGCCAATCTGCGTAGCGTAGAGCCTGCATGGTTGGTGTTTGGTGTGCATGACAAAAGCCGCCAGGTGATCGGTACGGACTATCGCCCGGAAGCCGATCGCCTGCAATCGCTGAAGCATCAGATTGCGCAAAACACGGAGCCAAGCATTACGCTGCGCGAAATCCATGTTCTGCACCATCAACAAGGGCGTGTGGTGTTTTTTGAAATCCCAGCGGCGCCGTGCGGTATTCCAATTGCGTGGAAGGGGCATTATTACGCTCGCGCTGGCGAAAGCCTGGCATCGCTTGGGCTTGATAAACTGGACAGCATCCGTGGCCAGACACTATCACAGGATTGGACGGCACAACTGCTACAACATGCCACGCTATCTGACTTGGATGAAACCGCCGTGCGCAAGGCGCGCCAGTCCTTCTCAAAAAAACATGCTAATCGCTTTACAGCAGATGAGGTGATGCAGTGGCCGCTGACGACTTTTCTTGATCGGGCACGAATCACCCAAAACGGCCAAATAACCCGCACTGCCCTTTTGCTATTAGGCAAAGCGGAATCAGCCTATCACCTTTCACCACATCCAGCACAGCTAACATGGAAACTGGAAAATTCGGAGCGTGCATACGAGCATTTCGGCCCCCCGTTTCTGTTAAGCAGCAGCGCACTCTACCAGAAAATTCGCAATATCCAGATCCGTATTCTGCCTGATGACCAGTTGGTGGCCATTGAGCTGGCCAAATACGACCAAAAAATCGTACTCGAAGCCCTGCATAACTGCATTGCTCATCAAGATTACACCCGTAATGGTCGGGTGGTAGTGAAAGAATTACCTGAGCGACTGTTGTTCGAAAATGAGGGATTTTTTTTTGAAGGAAGCCCAGATGATTACGTCCCAGGCGATAAGGTACCTCGGCGCTATCGCAATCCATTTCTGGCTCAAGCCATGGCTGAACTGAACATGATTGACACGATGGGCTACGGCATTCACGATATGCACACCCGGCAGGCACAACGCTACTTCCCCATGCCAGACTATGATCTTCGTGATGCTGAAACCGTCAAGCTGACGATCTATGGTGGGATAGTAGATCCAGCCTACAGCCGTCTCCTAATCCAAAAAACTGACTTGCCGTTGACCGATGTGTTGGCTTTAGATCGTGTGCAAAAAAAACTCCCTATTCCCGATGAAATAGTAACCCGCTTGAAGCGGATGAAATTAATTGAAGGGCGCAAACCTCATTACTTCGTTTCGGCGGACGTAGCTGCTGCAACAGCAAGCCAAGCTGACTATATCCGAACCCGTACACAAGACGATGAGTTCTACGCAAAACTATTGATGGATTATCTTGAAAAATTTGGCCAAGCAACCCGCTCGGAAATTAACCGACTTCTGCTCCCCAAACTCAGCGAAGCACTAACAGACCAACAAAAGGAAGACAAGGTGAGCAATTTGCTGACCAGATTGCGGAGAAATGGACGTATCAGAAATACCGGCTCTCGTGGGCAACCTGCTTGGCGGCTTGCAGAATGAATGCAGAATGAATGCAGAATGGAATACAGATTTAACAACAGAATATGCGTTTTACTGGTTGTGCTTGCAGAAAGAATGCAGAAAGGACACATCCCACCTCACTTTATTCAGCTTCAAAAAAAATAGATACCCGCACAAACGCAGCACCCACTGCGGCTTGTACGGGTATTTAGCTATCGCCACCATTCACTTCCCCCCCCCACGCCTTTCCCAAATCCATCACAAAACCAAAAAGTGCGTTTCATGGCGGCTGTTGTCGGCCTGTAGTTTTGCACATGTTCGATCAAGGAATCGGACAGAAGCAACAACATCAACAACACAATACAAGCAACACAGATCATGAAACAGACCATGAACACGACTTCAACAACATCGCTTTTCCGCACGCTGATCGTAGCGTTATTTCTGCTGACCGTTGCCATCAGCCAGGGGCTTGCCCAGGGGCGGAGACCGGTGACCACACACCCAGGCGACCCAGGCCCGTGCCGCGAAAAGATCACCACCAAAGTGACAAAAACCCCGTGGAAATTTTCTGGGTTAGGGTTTATTCGCGCAACTTCGGCGTTCGACACGCTGGAAATTCAGTCGGCCGCAACACAACTGTTTGGGGCGGTGGGTGGAAATCTGGGCAACTACACACTGGTCATCCAAAAAGCTGTGGAGTTGTTCAATTACGAAGGGGTTGTGTACGGCGAATGGACCCGAACCGTCACCATCACAACCACCGGAACAAAATGCGTCAACGACCAGCCGGTGGCGGTCAACGAAACAAAAACGTTCACGGAAAGCACGGGATGGAAACGACTGTTCGGCCCAATCTTGTGGACAGGAATCACACCCACGAAACTGAAGTTCTACATTGACCAAGCAGCGGCAGCGTTGCCGAAATAACGAACGGCAGTGGCAAAAAACCGGAACGGGCGCGAAGCTATCTCAGCTTCGCGCCCGTTGCTGTTCCGGGGGATTGCCAGCATCATCTTCCCCTTGTTCGTTCACCGTTCCCCCTTGATTTCCTACCGCTCCCTTAGCCGTTCCTGCCGCTCCCTTAAATCCCCCCGTTTTGCCGAAACCGATGCCTGATGTTTGCCACCAAGACGGCCATCAGCAGCGGGCGATAGCGGCATCGCACAGCACGCACGCACAGTTCGCCGATGGCTGCATGAATACACACTTGACACCGATTTATCAATCAGGAGCAACGCAACCATGAAGACCAAAAACATCGTTCGCACCGCAGTGCTGTTCGGCACAGGGTTTATCGCCTGGAGCACGGCCATTGCCCAACCGCAAATTGACTACAACGCACGTGAGCTAAAAGCCCCCCCAGCAATCAAACAATCGCTGGAGAAACTACGGGCCGAGATCAAACAGAATAAATACTCCTTCACCGTCGGCTACACCGAAGCGATGGATCGCTCGCTGAAAAGCCTGACCGGAGCGTTGTTCGAGCAGGACCCGGCGGTTATCCGCCAGCAGAACGAGGAAGGGAAACGGAAGGATGAGCAAGAACCGGAAAACACACGCCGCCGTGGCGCGGCCTCATCCTCTTCATCCTCCGATAACCAAGGCCCGAACTCCTCCAAGTTTAGCTGGAAGGACAAAGGGAAAGTGACCTCCGTCCGGAACCAAGAAGATTGCGGAAGCTGCTGGGCGTTTGGTGCGGCCGCTGCCTACGAAAGCAGTTACCTGATCCGCAACGACAAAACCATCAACCTTTCGGAACAGCAGTTGGTAAGCTGCGGCGAAAGCGGCAGCGGGAAAGATGCCGGAAGCTGCGATGGCGGCTACGCATCACGGGCGGTGGATTACTTGGAAGAACATGGCTGCGGCGATGAATCCAGCTTTGGTTACACCGCCGAGAACACCGCCTGCGGAAGCCACGGGAGCAACACCACCTACAAAGCCTCAAGCTGGGGATACGTTGGCAACAGCTGGACCGTGCCGGACAAGGACAACATGAAAGAAGCACTCTGCAAGTATGGCCCGCTGGCCGTTGGGATTTATGCCGGGGATAAATTCCAAGCCTACACCGGCGGGGTGTTCGATGCCCTCACCATCGGAATTCCGAACCACGTGGTGACGATTGTTGGGTGGGACGACGACAAAGGGAGCAAAGGCTGCTGGTTAGTGAAAAATTCGTGGGGAACGGGCTGGGGGGATAATGGCTACATCTGGATTCCCTACGGCCACAGCAGCCTGATTGGAATCGGCGCGATTTGGCTGAAAGCAAAATCAGAATAGAGGTCGCGGGATTGGATTGGGACTCCAGAACAGCACCGGCCCGATGCAGTACGTCAGCATCGGGCCGGTGCGTTTCTTGCAACTGGCCAACGGGGCTGGGATTACTCCCTCATCGCCGTCACAATCTCCCATTCGGTTGCCGTCACCGGCTGCACCGATAGCCGCGAGCCGCGTTGCGTCAGAACCATTGTTTCCAACCCCGGCGTTGCCTTGATTTCGGCAAGGGTGATCGGTTGGTCGAATTTCTTGGTGAACCTCACATCCACCATCACCCAGATGGGATTATCGGGGGTGTGCTTGGGGTCGAAATGGTCGTCGTCGGGGTTCAGCGCGGTGAAGTCGGGATACGGTTCGCTGCAAACCTCGGCAAGCCCCGCAACGGATGGAGGTTCAACACTGCTGTGGTAGTACAGCACTCCATCACCAACCTTCATGTGGTCGCGCATGAAGTTGCGGGCCTGGTAGTTCCGCACCCCGCACCAAAACGTTTGGCCGTCGCGCTGAAGGTCGTCAATGGAGTAGCAATCGGGTTCGGATTTCAGGAGCCAGAATTTTTTTTCGGATGCGGGCATTGTTGCTGGTAGATGATGACAGTTCAGAGGCGATGATTATGCAGCTTCCGTTTCTGCTGTTTCTGTTGCCTGTGGCGATTGCATCCAACGATCCAGCAGCACCATCCCAAACGGAATGACCGACGTGAGCAGAACCCGCAGAAGCCAACGCGTTGTTGCGCCAATCGCAATTTTCACCTGCAAAGCGTTGATGCAGAAAAGAACGAACAGCACCCCGTGGATCATCCCAGCGATCTGCACATACTCTGGCTTCCCTGCCCAGTATTTCATCGGCATGGCAACAAGCAGAAGGAAAAGGTAGGAGATGCCCTCAATCCAAGCAAGCAAGCGCAACTGCCGCATTCGGTTGTTCACAATAGCCATTATTGATAGATGTGATTGTTGATATACTCGGCGCAAATTGGTTTGCGAAAATCTACCCAGCCAGGTGTGGTATGGATTCCCGCTTTCGCGGGAATGACAGTGATTGAATTTTTCGCAAACTACTCTGTTTGGAGTATAAACAGGTGATCTGGCCCCCCGCCGAACTGACTCCACTGCCAGCTGTTCGCGTGGGCAGCTCCGGGGCGCGGCAAAGATAGCCCTGTAGAAATCGCGCAGAAGGTTTAGGATTGTTGCCACGTGGCCTGAGTTGCTTGCGTTGCTCCGTTCCCCCGCTACGCTGCGGTTTCTCACCTCCCCAGCACAAACTCCAATCCCTCTTTCAGCTCCGGATTCCGGAAGCGGTAGCCGGTGGCCAGCAGAACCTGCGGCAGAACACGTTGGCTGGCAAGCAGCAGTTCCTTCCCCATTTGGCCCAGCAGCATTTTCAGCGCGAAGGCTGGCGCGGCCACCATGCAAGGGCGATGCAGCACGCCGGCTAGGGTTCTGGAAAATTCTTGGTTGGTGGCTGGGTTGGGCGCAACAAGGTTCATTGGGCCGTGGATTGCTTCGTTCATCAGCGCGTGGTGGATGCCGCCGATGGTGTCGTCAATCGTGATCCAACTCCAGAACTGCTGGCCGTTCCCCAACGGCCCGCCAAGCCCCAAACGGAATGGGATCAGCATGGAAGCAAGCGCGCCGCCGGCGGGGGTTAGCACAATGCCGATGCGTGGATGCACCACCCGAATCCCCGCTTGGCGGGCGGGTTCGGCTGATTCTTCCCACCGCTTTCCAACCTCCGATAAAAACAGGTCGCCCGCCCCCTTCGATTCATCCAACAATTCCACGCCACGGTCGCCGTAGTAGCCAATGGCCGATGCGGAGATCATCACCGCAGGTTTGTTGTTCAGTTGCGCAATGGTGTTTGCCAGCAATGCCGTTCCCCGCACTCGGCTTCCCACCACAGCTTCCCGTTTGCTTGCGGTCCAGCGCGCGGCAATCCGTTCTCCGGCCAGATGAATCACCGCATCAACCCCTTCCAACCGCGCCGAATCAATTTCCCCTGTTGCAGGGTTCCAGTGGATTGTTGTTTCCGATGAACGCCCTCTTGTTAGGCCAATCACTTGGTGCCCACCGCTGGTTAAGAACGCAGAAAGCTGAGTTCCAAGCAGTCCGTTCGGGCCGGAGATCAGCACCTTCAGCCGGGGTTTGTGGGCGTAAAGTTGGTGGTCGGCAAGGTCGCTGCGGGTTAGCTGGTGGCGGTAGCCGAATGCGCGGTTGAACTTGCGGCGCGTGGCTCCGCCGGCCACCATTTTCCCAAAGCCGCCAAACCGGAACGCATACTCCATCCGGTCGGTAAGAATCGTTGTGTCATCGCCACCGGGGGCGAACTGATGAAGGTGCTGGTAGGTGGCAAACGGCCCTGATTCTTGGACATCCAAAAATTGCTTTCCAGAAATAAAATCTTGATGCCGAATCACCCATTTCAGCGGAACGCCCCAGGGCCGAACGCGAAGCACCACACGCGCACCATCGCCGATTGCGCTGCCGATTCCGCTGCCAACTCCGCCAGTGCGGGAAATGACGTTCACCTTCTCCCAGGGGGGTGAAAGCCGGGTGAACGCGCCGGGGCGTTCGTGCCAATCGAAGACCTGCTGGGGTGTGGCAGTAATCGGCGTTTGGTACTCGCAAATTTCTAATTTCATAACGGTGCGTTGTTGGTGCAGAAGTTGCTGGTTGCGGTTGCCGGTAATCTACGGCAGCGGCCCTTGCAATCGTTTTTTTATTTGCTTCCCAGCACTTCCGAAGGTAGATTCGCCCACACACACAACAGGCCCCTTTCTCAACTTCACATCAACAATTTCACATCAACAACAAGCCCATCAGAACCTAATGAAGCAACTGACACAATGGTTAGACTCCGCCAACAGCCGCGACACCGGGCTTCTTCTGCTTCGGCTGTTTGCTGGCTTCGCGTTGGCGTTCGCCCATGGCTACAACAAGGTGTTTGGGGACATCACCAAATTTGCCCAGGGGGTGAAGGAGATGGGGTTTCCCGCACCTGAGCTTTTTGCCACCCTTGCAGGATATTCGGAGTTCTTTGGCGGGCTGATGCTTGCGCTTGGCTTCGGCACGCGAATCAGCACGGTGATGATTGCCGGAACGATGATTGTTGCGGGGTTCATCCGCCATGCCAGCGACCCGTTCCAAGCCCGCGAGCTTTCGCTAATGTATCTGTACGTGGCCACACTCTTCTTCTTTGTGGGGCCGGGGCAGTACAGCATAGATGGCATGATTGCCAAAAGGAAACGGAAATCGCAGCAACCAACTCAGTAGCAATCGCGCTCGAAAGTAGAAGCTCCCGTTTGGAACATACCCCGAAGTTGTGGTAGTATTGCCGCGCCTTTGGCAAGGGGGCGGTTTCCCAATCTTCCCCTGCATACTTCCTTCTGAACCATACCAACACCAAATTCATGAACCTTCGTCTGCTTACAACGGCAGCAGCAATTGCTGTATTCACGCTTGCCGGATGCTCCAAAACTGACAGTGGCGACAAGCCCGCTGGGGAAGCCGCCACCATCAAAATCGGCCAGATCGCTTCGATGACTGGCAAAGAAGCAACCTTCGGCCAACAAGTGGATGATGGAATCAAATTGGCAATTGAGGAGATCAACAAGGCCGGCGGGCTGCTGGGGAAAAAAGTGGAGTTGATTACCGAAGACACTCAATCGCAAACGCCGCCAACCAAAACAGCAATGGAGAAATTGGTGAGCAAGGATCAAGTGGTTGCTGTGATTGGCGAAGTTGCCAGCAGCCGCTCGATGGCCGCCGCACCAATCGCCGAACGTGGGAAAGTGACGCTTCTTTCCCCAGCCAGCACCAACAGCAACGTCACGCTGGATAAAGATGGAAAAACCCTGAACTACGTCTATCGCATCTGCTTCATTGACCCGTTCCAGGGGACGGTGATGGCGAAGTTCGCCAGCGAAAACCTGAAAGCAAAAAACATTGCTGTCCTGAAAGACAACGCCAACGATTACTCCGTCGGCCTTGCCAAAAACTTCACCGAAACCTTCACCAAAAACGGTGGAACGATTGTTGAAGAACAAGCCTACGAAGGGGGACAAACCGACTTCAAAGCGCAACTGACAGCAATCAAAGCCAAAAACCCAGAAGCAATTTTTGTCCCGGGATACTACACCGAGGTCAGCCTGATTGCCCAACAAGCGCGCGAACTTGGCATCAAGGCCCCGCTGCTTGGCGGCGACGGCTGGGACAGCCCAGTGCTGACGCAAGGGGCAGCAAAGCAAGCGCTGGAAGGCTCCTTCTTCAGCAACCACTACTCCGAACAAGACACCAGCGCGGTGGTGTTGGAGTTCATCAAGCGGTACACAGCAAAGTATAATGAGGTTCCCGGGGCAATGTCGGCATTGGGCTACGACGCAATGAACATCATTGCCAAAGTGATTAAGGATGCGGGGAAAGCCGATGCCGAAACGATTGCCAAAGGCTTGGCCACCCTGAAAGACTACCCGGGCGTTACCGGAAAAATCACCATTGACGCGCAACACAACGCCAACAAACCGGCAGTGGTGTTGCAAATCAAGGATGGGAAATACAGTTACTACTCAACAATCGCCCCCTAAACCAAATCGGAACCAGCGGGCCGCACCGGCAAAAAAACGTCATGCGGCCCGCTGTTTTTTCTTCGGCTCCTGCCCGTCCCTTCACAACGCTCTTTCAATGGAAGAATTTCTACAACAGGTCATCAACGGTCTGTCGTTGGGCGCAATCTATGCGTTGATTGCCCTGGGGTACACCATGATTTATGGTGTGCTCCGGTTCATCAACTTCGCCCACGGCGATGTCTTCATGGTTGGTGCCTACATCGGATTTTTCATCTACCCCCTCCTTTCCGAATCGCTTGAAACCGGATACCTGACAGCGTTTGCGGTGCTGCTTGCGGCAATGCTTGGCTGCGGCCTGCTTGGGGTGACGATTGAGTTTCTGGCCTATCGCCCGCTGCGGAACCGCCCCAAGCTCACGGTGCTTATCACCGCCATTGGCGTTTCACTCTTTCTGGAATACACAGGCCAAATTGATTTCGTCTTTGGTGCGGATTATAAAACCTACCCAACGTTGGTGGAGCGTTCTGCGGTTCTCTCCGGCAGCGGGTTATCGCTGGGAAGCGACCAAGTGATTGTATTTGTTGTGGCGATTGGGCTGATGCTGCTGTTGCGGGTGATTGTGATGAAGACAAAAATTGGCATTGCAATGCGCGCCCTCTCCATGAACTTAAGCGCGGCCTCGCTGATGGGAATCAACACCAACCGGGTGATCTCCTTCACCTTCTTTATTGGCTCGGCACTGGCCGGCGCGGGGGCAACGCTGTACGCCATAAGCTACCCCAAAATCAACCCGCTGATGGGGGTTCTTCCCGGATTAAAAGCCTTTGTGGCCGCAGTGCTTGGGGGGATTGGAAATATCCCCGGCGCAGTGTTCGGCTCCTTCTTTATTGGCACTGCCGAAACCATGACCGCCGGCTACATCAGCCCCACCTTCCGCGATGCCATCGTCTTCGGCATCCTAATTCTCATCTTGATCTTCAAGCCGTCCGGCCTGTTGGGGAAAGGAGGTGTTGAGAAAGTATGAGCAAAGTTGCGCGCCCGTACCTTTTTCTTCTGGTTGGTATCATCGTTGCGTTTGGGTTATCGGCTTGGGCCGACGGCATTAACCCCTACGACCAACGAATCGTGATGAACATCGGGATCAACATGATCCTTGCCGCCTCACTCAATCTGATTAACGGGTTCACCGGCCAATTCTCGTTGGGCCATGCTGGGTTTATGTCAATCGGGGCCTACGGCGCGGCCATTTTCACCACGATGATTGCCCCCGGAATGTTCGGCGAAGTTGCCGGAACCGGAATGCAAGATGTGGCGTTATTTATGGGGTTGCTGTTCGGTGGAATTATTTCCGCGCTGATCGGGGTGCTTGTTGGTATCCCCTCGCTTCGGCTGAAAGGGGATTATCTGGCAATCGTGACATTGGGGTTTGGCGAAATTATCCGCGTCATTATTCAAAACATCCCCTCGCTTGGCGGATCGCTGGGAATTGCGAACATCCCACGCTACACCACATTTTTTTGGGTGTTTTTCATTGTGGCCATTGTGGTGTTTTTTATTCAGCAATTAACAAAATCAACCTACGGACAAGGCTTCCTTGCCGTTCGCGATGATGAAATTGCTGCCGAAGCAATGGGGGTGAACACCACACGCTACAAAGTGGAAGCGTTTGTGATCGGCGCATTTTTTGCCGGCGTTGCGGGGGGATTGTACGGCCATTACAACGAACTTATCCGCCCTGCTGATTTCGACTTTTTGAAGTCGGTAGAGATCATCGTGATGGTGATTCTTGGCGGGATGGGGTCCACCTACGGCGTGCTGTTTGCTGCGGCACTGCTAACCTACGTGCCGGAATTTTTGCGCGGGTTCGAACTGTTCGGCGTGAAATTCGACAGCTTCCGAATGTCCATCTACTCCCTTGTGCTGATTATCCTGATGCTCACCAGGCCACAAGGATTATTCGGCGGAATTGATTTCAAAAAGCTGATGAAAAAAGAAATAAAATTTGGAAATAGATAAACAATCTACTCCTTCTTTGCAACTGGCCACGGACAACTGACAACTGACAACTGACAACATTCCAAATCAATGTCTCTTCTGGCACTAAACAACGTCACGATCCGGTTTGGCGGATTAACCGCAGTTGGGAATTTAACCGAGACGTTCGAGCAAGGTTCCCTTTCGGGAATTATCGGCCCGAACGGAGCCGGAAAAACAACAGTGTTCAATTTAATCACCGGCGTGTATGATCCAACCGAAGGTGGGATCACGTTCGGCGGACGCGACATTGTGCCGTTAAAGCCATACCAAATTGCGAACGTGGGAATCGCCCGAACCTTCCAGAATATCCGGCTGTTTGGCGGGATGACCGTCAGCGATAATATCCGCGTGGCGTTCAACAACAACGCAAAATCTGGGTTGTTTGCTTCGGTGATGCAGTTGTTCAACTATCAACGCGAAGAGGAGAACTACCACAAGCAGATTGACCACTTGTTAGATATGTTCGGGATGCTGGATAAGCGGAACGAAATGGCGAAAAACCTGAATTATGGAGATCAGCGTCGCCTGGAAATCGTCCGCGCATTGGCGTGTAAACCAAAATTGCTTCTGTTGGATGAACCTGCGGCTGGAATGAACCCCACGGAAAAACAGGAATTGATGAAGTTAATCCGCTACATCCGCGACACGTTTAACATTGCAATTATCTTGATTGAGCATGACATGAAAGTGGTGATGGGAATTTGCGAGCGGATTACCGTGATAGATTATGGCCACAAAATAGCGGTAGGAACGCCTGAGGAGGTGAAATCCAACCCAAAAGTTATCGAAGCCTACTTGGGGGAACCCGCCCACTAATTGTTATCACGCATACTTCACACACTTTACACTGTACCGATCGTGCTTCAGGTTGAACATCTTCACGTAAACTACGGCGCAATTTCAGCGATTAAAGGGATTAGCTTCACAGTCCCTGAACGCTCCATCGTGACGTTGATTGGCGCAAACGGCGCGGGGAAAACAACCACCCTGCGAACAATTTCTGGGTTGGTAAAAGCCGAGTCGGGGAAAATTCTGTTTAAGGGGAAGGATATCACCTCAACTCCACCGCACCAGATCGTTTCGTTAGGCATCAGTCAATCACCGGAAGGTCGGATGATTTTCCCCGAATTAACCGTTCTGGAAAATTTAAAAATGGGGGCTTACCGCAGGAAGGATACGAAGGGAATTCAAGAGGATATGGAGTACTGCTTTACTGTGTTCCCACGCTTAAAAGAACGGATAAAACAAGCTGGCGGAACGCTAAGCGGTGGCGAACAGCAGATGCTGGCCATTGCCCGCGCACTGATGTCGAAGCCGTCTCTTCTGTTATTAGATGAGCCGTCGCTGGGGATTGCGCCGCTGCTGGTGAAATTAATTTTTGAGAAGATCGTTGAAATCAACCGCGATTTGGGAACAACGATGTTGCTGGTTGAGCAGAACGCTGCAATGGCCCTGAATATAGCCCACCACGCATACGTGTTGGAGACAGGAGAAATAACCCTTGAAGGAAACGCCCGTGATCTTGCACAAAATGAGGAAGTTCAGAAGGCGTATTTGGGGATGTGATACCAGCGAACGTTTTCGGCATATTTTTGCAAAAGCAGAGCAACCCTATCGGTTGCTCTGCTTTTTTAGAACGGACACCATTTTTTGCCCTCGCACTAAAATTTTCAACCCCTGGCGTTTCAGTGAAATATGTGTTTGTTTTTTCTCATGCTCATCGCTTCTTTGTTTGTACATGGAGATCACATGTTGGTATGTTAGAATACCCGTGATCGTATCATCCACCACAACAGGCAATATGTCCACATTTTCGCGCGCCATTATTTCCACTGCGGATCGCAAGGTTTCGGCAGGGGCGATAGATATATTATTGCGCTTCACCAAGCTACCAACCTCTTTATCAGGAACGTGATGTGCGCCATATAAACTGGATGAACTAAGAAGCCCTTTATATCCGCCGTCAACATCGGAGATGATGAAGTAATTGGTTTTCAGATCCGTTTCCTGTTCGAACCAATCCCGTACTTCGCTGAGCTTCATGGTATCGCTTACAACAAAGCCATCTTTATCCATCACTTGGCTAACAGTTGTTTTTTCAAGAATATCTGGTTCGTACGAGTGAGGTGTGGTTATGCCTTTGCGCACTATTTTTTCTGTCATAATGGTGTTATCCATTAAAAAGTACGAAACGAAGTATGCGCTGGTACAGGTGGCCAAAAGGGGTAATAATGCGTTTGGCTGCCCGGTGGTTTCCAGCGCAAATACGATTGAGGTGAGGAAAGCTCTGGAAGCACCCGCAAACATTGCCGACATACCGACCAATACGGAGAGCGGAATTGTTATTCCAACATCGGGGAACCAGAACATACCGACGCTACCGAACAACGCACCGATAGCACCGCCAATAGTGAGTAACGGAGCTAACGTGCCGCCCGAAGTCCCACTACCTAACGAAATAGCCCAAGACAAAAATTTCAGCAAACAAAGGGATAGTATCACCTGCATTGGCATACTCCCCGATAGCAGGTCGGTGATATTTTCATAACCGACCCCCAATGTTCTGGGCGCAAAAAAACCGATAACGCCAACCGCTATCCCACCTATTGCAGGCCACCAAGCCCAGTGAATTGGGAGTTCCTCAAACAGGTCTTCAATCCAATAAACAATTTTGGTGGCGATAACCGATAACAAGCCCATAGCAATGCCCATAGCACTATAAAATAGGAGCGCGTAGTTCGACGGAGGGAGCACAACACTGCTCATTGCAAAAACAGATTCCTCCCCAAACAACAAGTGATGTCCGGCAGCTCCGGTAATGCAGGCCAAGGCAACGGGGATAAACGAGCGCGGTGAAAATTCAAATAGAAGCAGCTCAATCGCTAAAAAAATACCAGCAATAGGGCTGCCAAAAATGGCAGCCATACCGGCGGTCGCGCCAGCGGCAAGCAAAATTTTACGTTCGTTTGGTGTGATTTTTATCAGTTGCCCGACTGTCGAACCTAAGGCCCCACCGGTTGCAATAATTGGGCCTTCCGCACCAAACGGGCCGCCGGTTCCGATTGAGATGGCAGCGGAAAGAGGTTTCAAATAGGTGATGGATGGCTTTATTCTACTTTGGTTCGTGAGTATCTGCTCCATCGCTTCCGGGATACCGTGGCCACGAATTGCTTTGGATCCATATAATGCCATCAACCCAACAATAATTCCCCCGATAATTGGGATCGCAATTACGAACACACCGTACGTGTTATCTGCTGGGCTTGATGGTGCAATAGAGAAATTTCCAAAAAATGTTAGGTTGGTAATTACATTAATTAGATAAACAAGCAGTTTGGCAAGGAAGCTAACACAGCCAGCTATGATGACAGAAGCAACCGACAGCAGAAAAAGCCTTTTTTTGTTGTAGTTCTTTTTCGTTGAGATGTCCTCCTGATGCAGTGTGGGGGTGAGTGAGGTAGAGACTGGAATACCGTTGCTAAGCATTGTTGATTTGGTTTGGTTGTCAAAAAAACTACAATAAAAACTCAGTCATAAATAATTATATAAAGTAATTGTGGGCTGAGTGCAGCGTCGTAATTGTGCATGGTTACTCACCCTTCCAATTCCCCAGCAACTGATCTTTCCCCCCCAGCCAGTCGCATCCGAAATGCCCGAAGTCCTTTGGTGAGAGCGGTCAGAAGGTTCAGCGTTTCCAGCACGGGGGCTTGCACTTTGCGTTGGATATTCTGCTCCAGATCAAGCACGCTTACCACCACTTGCTTGGCAGAATCCACCACTTCGGTAACGTCGCGGCTGATGTCGCTGGCACTGACCACAATGCCTTCGATATTCTCCAGCTGGGTGTTCAGGCGTGCAACGGTTCCTTCCACTTGCTTGGTTACGCCTGCCAGATTTTCCACCACACCGGTCACCGCAGCGCGGGTTTGCTGAACTTCCCCAACAAGGTCCTGGACGCCGCGTGTGGCGGTGTCAATCAGCGGGCGGATTCGGGAAAGGAGAACGGTGAGGTAGATAAACAAACCAGCAAGCGCCAACAGCGCGATTGATGCAGTGACGTACAGTGCAAGTTCCATAAAGTTGGAGAAGGTTTGGATGGAATGTGTGGAAGCAGAGGAAGTGCCAGAAAAAGAGTGGGGAGCAACGCGATTGCTGCTCCCCAGTTTCATCACAGGTTTACGATGCCGATGGGTTCCGAAGCTCTTCCTTGAAAGCGTCGGTTCCGGCTTTTACTGCCTCGGCAAATTTTCCAGCCGAGGCTTTTACGTCGCCGGCGGCTTTGCTGCCGCTGGTGGTTGCCTTTGCGCGGGCATCGCTTACGATTCGCTCGGCATCGTTAAGCAGGCTGGAGGCGCGCTCGCGTGCGTCGTCAACAAGGGTTTCGGCGCGCTTACGTCCTTCGTTCACAATCTGCTGTGCCCGCTCGGACGCAGCCACCACTAACTCCCCGGCTTTGTCCTTGTACTGATTGGTTTTGTACTGGATGTCCGAGCGGAGTTCGCGGCCTGATTTTGGCGCGAACAACAGTGCCAATGCGGCCCCAACCGCTCCGCCAGTCAGCATTCCAATAAGCAGTCCTTTTGCAAATCCGGTGGTTTCGTCATTTGAGTAATCCGACATGATAGCCTCCCCGTGTGTATGTAAGGGTTGATTGATTGTATGGTTAGCTCTATCTGTGCTTGGGGGTGCTGAAACCAGAACGCCCCAAGTATACAGCGGCAACAACGTACACTCCAAACGATTCGATAGCGCAGATGTTTTCTACTTGCCCGCTGTTTTGCCCGCTGCTCACCCACCGCCCCACACGCTTTTGCGATTGGGCAAGCTCACACACGCCGGTGGCGGGCTGTTGTTACATCCGTCCGACCCAAGCCCGCCCCCAGTACGCTTCGTGCCCTCACCACCAGAAAGATTGATGAGGGCACGAATACGGTGCAACTTGGATGTACCGGCAAAGAAAAAACGCTGAAGGCACCGTACCGAATCCCTTCTCAATCTGCGCACTTCACGCGCGCCCAATGCTACCCCCCCACCACCGCTTTCACGTACTCTCTTCGCATCATTGCAATCGCGCTGATGCTGATTTCTTTGGGGCAGGCGGCTTCGCATTCGCCGTGGTTCGAGCAGTCGCCGAAGCCTTCTTTTTCCATTTGCTCCACCATGTTGATAACGCGGCGTTTCCGTTCCGGCGCGCCTTGCGGAAGCAGCGCAAGGTGGCCAATTTTGGCAGCCGTAAACAGCGATGCGCTTGCATTTGGGCAAGCCGCAACGCAGGCTCCGCAGCCGATGCAGGCGGCGTAATCAAACGCGCGGTCGCTGTCGTCCTTGCTTACCGGAAGTGAGTTTGCGTCGGGGGGCGCGCCGGTGTTGGTGCTGATGTAGCCGCCAGCCGCAATGATTCTATCCAACGAAGTCCGGTCCACCACAAGGTCGCGGATCATCGGGAAGGCAGCCGCGCGCCAGGGTTCCACCACAACATGGTCGCCATCCTTAAAATGGCGCATGTGAAGCTGGCACGCCGCCGTTCCGCGCTGCGGGCCGTGCGGCATTCCGTTAATCACCATGCTGCACGATCCGCAAATCCCTTCGCGGCAGTCGTTATCAAACTCCACCGGAATTTCCCCCTTTGCCGATAGCTGCTCGTTCAGCAAATCGAACATCTCAAGGAAGGACATGTGGGGGTTCACCCCCGGAACGGTGTACTGAACAAACTTCCCCGGCTGCGTCGGCGCGTCCTGCCGCCACACCTTCAAATGGATGGTCATTAGTGTATCGCTCATCGTGTGCTTCCCTGAATTATTTGTAGCTGCGCTGCGATGGCGCAACGTATTCAAAAGTGAGTGGTTCTTTGTTCATCGTCGGCAAGGCTCCTTCCCCCTGATACTCCCACGCTGCCGCAAAGCTGAAATTCTCATCGTCCCGTTTGGCTTCCCCTTCTTCGGTCTGGTATTCTTCGCGGAAATGCCCGCCGCACGATTCTTCCCGCTGCAAGGCATCGCGTGCCATCAGCTCGCCAAGCTCCATGAAATCGGCCACACGCCCGGCGAACTCAAGGCTTTTGTTCATGGTGTCGGGGCTTCCCGGAATTTTCACATTCTGCCAGTACTCCTCACGCATTTTCCCAATCTCCGTAATGGCGTGCTGCAACCCTTCGCGGGTGCGCCCCATGCCAACGTAATCCCACATCACTTTCCCAAGCGAGCGGTGGTAATCTTGCACGGTTCTGGAGCCATTGACGTTCAGCAGTTGGCCAATCCGCCCGCGTGCTTCGGCCTCGGTTGCGGCAAACGCATCGCTGGATTCATCAACTTTCGGGAAGGTGTTGTTGGCAATGTAGTTGCCAAGCGTGTAGGGGATCACGAAGTAGCCATCGGCAAGGCCTTGCATCAGCGCGCTTGCGCCAAGCCGGTTTGCGCCGTGGTCGCTGAAGTTTGCCTCGCCCAGCACAAACAATCCGGGGATGGTGCTCATCAGGTGGTAATCCACCCACAAGCCACCCATGGTGTAGTGGACCGCTGGATAAATCCGCATCGGGACTTTGTAGGGGTCGTCGCCGGTGATTTTCTCGTACATCTGGAACAGGTTGCCGTACCGTTCGCTGATGGTGCTATCCCCCAACCGGCGGATGGAGTCGGCAAAATCCAGATAGACTGCCATGCCGGTTTCGCCAACGCCTTTGCCGCCATCGGCTTGTTCTTTGGCGTTGCGGCTGGCAACGTCGCGCGGGACAAGGTTGCCGAAACTGGGATATTTCCGCTCCAAGTAATAATCACGCTCTGCCTCCGGTATCTGCTCGGGCGAGCGTTTGTCGCCGATATTTTTCGGGACCCAAACGCGGCCGTCGTTGCGAAGGCTCTCGCTCATCAACGTCAGTTTGGATTGATAATCACCACTGACCGGAATGCAGGTTGGATGAATCTGTGTGAAGCATGGGTTCGCAAAAAATGCCCCCCGCTTGAAGCACCGCCACGCAGCGGTGACGTTGGAGTTTTTTGCGTTGGTGGAAAGGTAATAGACGTTGCCGTAGCCGCCGGTGCACAGAAGCACCGCATCGGCAGCGTGGCGTTCAATTTCGCCGGTGACAAGGTCGCGGACGATGATGCCGCGTGCTTTGCCATCAACCACCACAAGGTCCAACATCTCATGCCGGGCGTACATCTGGATTTTGCCGGCCCCCACCATTTTCTCCATTGCCTGGTAGGCCCCAAGCAGCAACTGCTGCCCTGTTTGCCCACGGGCGTAGAAGGTGCGGCTAACCTGCGCGCCGCCAAACGAGCGATTGGCCAGCAACCCGCTGTACTCACGGGCAAACGGGACCCCCTGGGCCACGCACTGGTCAATGATGTTATTGCTGATCTGCGCCAAGCGATAGACGTTCCCTTCGCGGGCGCGGTAGTCGCCCCCTTTCACGGTGTCGTAGAACAACCGCCAGATGGAGTCGCCATCGTTCGGGTAGTTTTTGGCGGCGTTGATTCCCCCCTGGGCCGCAATGCTGTGGGCGCGGCGGCCAGAATCTTGGACGCAAAACGCTTTCACGTTGTAGCCAAGTTCGGCCAGCGAAGCCGCTGCCGACCCGCCAGCCAACCCAGTACCCACCACAATAATGGTGTGCTTCCGCTTGTTGTTCGGGTTCACCAGCTTGGCGGTGGATTTGAAGTTCGTCCACTTCTCGCTGATATGCCCCGAAGGAATTTTTGCGTCAAGTTTTGGATGTGTTGGGGTCTGGCTCATACGGTGGCTCCTCGGTGATTGATGTAAATCCAAATGGGAAGAATCAGAAACCCAACGGCAAGCAGCACGGCCAGCAAAAACGCCACTGAGTAAATGGCGGTTGAGTAGCGGGGCTTCATTGCCGCAAGCGATTGCAGCGCGCTCCAGATACCATGCCGCAGGTGGAAGCCGAGCATCATCATCACCCCAACATAAAACGCCACCCACCAGATGTTGGAGAACACCTCCAGAACCAAGCGGTGCAGGTCGCGAACTTCCTGGCCGTTAATGATGGTGCTGTACCCCTGGCTGATGTTTGGCCCAAAGCGCATCTGGACGATATGGATCACCAGAAAAATCAGCAGGATGATTCCCGTGACGGCCATTGTGCGGGAGGAAAGCGACTGGCGGCTTGGCCCCCCTTTGCTGGCAACAACGTCGTAGCCTTGCTTGCGGGCCGCCCGCTTGCGCAGCATGATGGCAATGCCAAGATATGCGTGCAGCAGAATCAGCAGCCCCAGGCCGATCTCCACGATAATCAGCAACATCCCAAAACTGTGCAGGGTTTGGGTGTACTGGTTGAACGGGGCCGAGTCCGAGCGCAGCAAGGCAAGGTTGCCGGAAAGGTGCGAGATCACGAACAGCACCAGCAGAACGCCGGTGATGCCGGTCAGCAGCTTGCGCCCCACCTGCGACGTTAGCGCCGATAACAACTTGTTTGGTTCCTTCATGGCAGTGTTAGTAGTCCAGAAGTTGATAGCCCCCACGGGGGACGTGTGTTTGAAACGGTTGGAAGAACCGAGAAAGGATTGCAGCCCACAATCAGCCCAAGCAAGAATGCGAGCATTGAAGAAAGGCGCGGCGAATTTACGAATTGAGCTTCCCCAACCAAGCGTTTCCCCAGTTTTTTTTCCTCAATTTTTTTTCTCGGTTTCCACCGCACGAATTACGGTAATTTGCCCGCCCCGCAACCCTGACGGATGTCATCCTGCAACATTCCGATAGGGAAAAATGCTGGCAATGCCCACCGCCGCCCACTGCTACTTCCCCGCTTGATAGCCCCGCAAAAATTCTTCCACACCCATTGCCCGCTTCCCTTCTTGTTGCAGCTCGGTGATGGAAAGTGCAACGGTCCCGGTCCCGATAAGAAGCGCGTTCGGCTGGATGCGGATAACCCCAGCGGGAATATCGGTGCGGTCCGTGAGCTGCGAACGGAACAGCTTCAGCGTACGGCCATTGTGGAGCGTGAACGCGCCGGGGTGAGGCGAAAGCCCACGAATGAAATTATGGACCGATTCTGCCGGGCGGCCCCAATCTACCTGGCAGTCGTTGCGGAAAATTTTTGGCGCAGGGGTTGCCTGCTGGTCGTCTTGCGGAAGCGGGTTGGCCGCCCCTTGTTCAATCATCCGAAGCGTATCAACAACGGCGGCGGCCCCAACGTGCATCATCACGTCGTGCAGCTGGCCAGCGGTCATTTCTGGAGTGATGGGGATGGCGCGGCGCACGATGACGTTCCCCGTATCCACCTTCTGCTTCAGGAAAAATGTGGTGACACCGGTTTCCGTGTCGCCGTTGATGATGGCCCAGTTGATCGGCGCAGCACCCCGATACTTCGGCAGCAGCGACCCATGCAGATTGAAGCTCCCCAACCGTGGAATCGTGAACACCGACTCCGGCAAAATTCGGAACGCCACCACACAGATAATGTCAGCGTTTGCCTGGCGAATCGCTTGGGCAACGTCGGGGTCCTTCATCCGCTCGGGGGTCAGCACCGGGATGTTGTGGCGGGTTGCAGCCTCCTTCACCGCCGATGGCGTTAGCCGCAACCCGCGCCCTTTTGCCCGGTCCGGCGTTGTCACCACCAACGGCACGGTGTATCCATGCTCCAAAATTTTTTCCAGCGATGCCACCGCAAACTCGGGCGTTCCCATAAACAGAACCCGCAGCCTCCGTTTCGGTGATTCGGCTGTCTCTTCGGCCATTGATTGCTTCCCCTTTTTTTATCCGTGCATGGTTGGTTGCGATTCCAGCGCCAGCACAATCTCCGACTCACGCTCGGTTAGCGCGTCTAACCGCTGGCGGACCTCACGTTCGGGGAAGTACTGGCAGGCGATGTCGTAGAAGGTGCGGTAGTGGCCGGCCTCGCTGGCAAGCAACGAACGGTAGAACTCCTGAAGCTCGGCATCCGGCACGTGCTTGCTCAGGATGGAGAAGCGTTCGCAGGAGCGCGCCTCGATGATTGCGGCCACCAGAAGCTGATCCATCAGCCGCTCCGGCTCGTTCTTCCGAACCTCCTTGTGCAGAGCTTGCGCATACGGGTCGCCGGGGTCGCGTTGCAGCGTGAACCCCCGTTTGCGGATGTACTCATACACCATGCCGAAGTGCTCCATCTCCTCCTGGCACAGCGCGATCATCTGCCGCACCAGCATCTCTTTTTCTGGGTAGCGACTCACCAGCGACATGGCATTGACGGCAGCTTTTTTTTCGCAGTGGGCGTGGTCAATCAACACCTTCTCAAGGTTCGATTCAGCAGCCGTAACCCACGATGGTTGCGAGGGGACTTTTAAGCAGAGCATGGTTGGAAATGGATAATGGGTAAACTCCGAACAAATTGGTTTGCGGAAATCAAGGGATAGTTCTCCTAAACTCACGCCCCGTCATCGCGAGGAGTCTTCGACGAAGCGATCTCGCGGGTTTCTGGGAAGGAAATCGTCCCCGCTAACCCTTCTGATATTCGCAAGCCACATTGTTTGGAGTATAGTATGCCAACTCTTTCACCACAACGACCAGATGGTGAAGCCAACGGCGAAGGCCATCATTAATGCGCCGTAAATTCGTTCCAGCGTGGCACTGTGAAGCCGGGTGGCCAGCCGTGCGCCAAGCATACTGCAGGGGATCGAGGTGCAGCAGAGCAGCAGCCCCGTTGGCCAATCAATGTTCCCCTCCAACCCGTGCGTGATGGTGTTGGGAATGGAAAGGCAGGCAACGCAAAACAGCGAGGTGGCCACTGCCGTTTTGGTTGGCAGTTTCGCCACGTTCATAAACGCTGGCCCCAACACAATCCCGCCGCCAATGGCAAGGAAACCGGAAAGGAAGCCGGAGAGCGCGCCCGCGCCGTACATCATCGCGCCAGCTTGATTGGGGCTGTCAGCCGGATGAGGCTGAGTTTTTCCACGCTTGCCGATTTGCCAACCCCGCTCGATAAAACTCCATGCCGACCAGATCAGCACAAGCCCTGTCAGCACCATCAACACTGCATCGGGCGTTTGGCCGGTGAGCAGCGCGCCAACGGCGGTGAGCGGGAAGGCCACCACCAGCGTCCGCCATGCGATATCGAACCGCACCATCTTCTGCCGGGCGTAGATGATGGAGCCGGAGATTGCCGCCGGGATTGCCGCCGGTAGCGGCGTTGCCACCGCCAACACCGCCGGCATCCCAAGCAACAGGCGAAGCAGCGGCGTGGAAAGGAGCGCGCCACCCACCCCGAACATCCCAGCCGAAAAGCCGATGATTGCGCCGATAAGTAAAGTCAGCAGAATATCCATAGTTGCGGCGAAGATAGAAAGATGTGGCGAAGATGTGGCTGGGGATCACTCCCTTACTCACTCACTCTCCTCCCCCCTTCCCGCAGCCCTTCCCACGTAGGGGCGATAGACCAGCCCGAAGCCAAGCCGGAAGTAGAGTATCCCCCCGGCAAATGTGGGATCGTAACCGGCAAGCGCGCCGCCGGAATATCCAACCCGCGCACGCACGTTGATGTGAGGTCCTTCATCGAACGGGATACGGTAATCGGCAACGCCGGAAAGATCGAACCCAAGCCCGAAACCGGTTTGGATTGCTTGCTCCTGCTGGCGTATCGCGTCCCCCGATTGCACCGACATTGCCGCCAACCCAAACATCGGCGTGAAGGCAATCCTCCCCTGGCGGAGCTCATATCCCAAGCTCAGTGTGGCATTGGTCATGCTGGCATCCCCAGCCGGCCACTGATCCCCGGCAGCAACAAACTGGGCGGGAACCGCAAGGGAAAGAAATTGCACCGCGCCAGACAGTGTGAACTGGGACAGATACCCCTCAAGCTCCACCGCAATGCCATGCAGCTTCCCGAAACGATTGCCAAGTTCCCCAACCGGAACCCCACCGCCGTAGCCAGCCTGAATCCCCAACCCGCCAACTTGTTCGGAATACTGGCGGCGGATATGCGATTGCGCCAGCGGCAAAAATCGGCTTCGCGGATACTGGGCAGCGAACTGCTCCACCAGTGTGTTCAGCGATTCTTGCGCCCGCAAGCCACGGGCGGTCAGATGATTCAGCAGCAGATTGAAGAACCGCCGCTCCTCCTCCGTTGGGCGGTAGCCGTCAAACCGGTCGCTTGCCGAAGCCGCGCCGGAACGGAGCAGGTAGCGAAGTCGGTCGCGAACTCCATCGGGCCTGAGCGACCCGGCAACGCCCCATGTTTCGGCAAGCATCGGGTCCAGTGCGGCGGGGTTCAGCAACGTAGCGGTGTCGGTCAGAATCGTCAGCAGCAGCAACCGCTCGGGGCCGTTCAGCCAGGGGCCGTTGTTCTGGCGGTTGTCCATGAACGCCAGCAGCAGCTTGGCTTCATCCCACGCGCCACGCTTCACCGTTTCCGCCATTGCCAGCCGTGCATTTGCCACCACCGGCTTGCGCCGATTGATCCCCACCAACCATGCTTCGTACGCCGCCGAATCGGCTGATCCTTCCGGTTGATCTTGCGGCTGGTTTTGTGGCTGACTCTGCAGCTGCTTCTGCGTTGCGGCCATGCAGAGCAGAAGGAGGATGAGGGAGATATTCCACTTAACGCCCGGCATTGGAGCTATCCCGCGAAAGGGTTTCCACGCAGGCAACCAAGCGTTCCACCAGGCCGCTATCCATCCCAACAACAAAGGCTTGCAGCTGCATCGGCGTTGCACCAGCCTTGCCGATTGGGAACGGATACTCAATAATCACCTCGCGCTGAAGCACCCTGGGCGTTTCATCATCCAGGGTTGCCTCGTTCCAGTCAATCCCGTTTCCAAACAGTATCCCCTGGGTTTTACGTGTGGCCATCGAGTCGGGGACAATCGGGACGGGGGTTTGCCGAACTTGGATCACCGCCATTCCCCGCTGGGTGGTGCTGCTGTCGGCTGGATTGACGATGTAGAACATATCATGCTTCGCCTCGGGGACTGCCTCAATCATAAATCCAAACGGAATCTGGACGGTAAGATCAGGGCCTTTTGTTCGGCTGAATTGCATGACCGACGGAACTAACCGAACCCCTTTCAGCACCGCAGCGCGGTCGCTGGTGGGCTGGCAACCGGTTAGCAGAAACGCCAACAACCACAGCAGAAAAAAGGGACGGGACAGCATCATCATCAACTGGGGAAATCTTTGGAGAAACCTTACGGTGTTGTTGCCAGCGTTGTGGCGGCGGCCATCAGCGCGGCAACCTGTGTTGTGTCGGTTCCGCCGATGTAGATATGCAGAAACAGAGGCGTTTTTTTCAGGTTGGGGAACGTGGTTTGGAAGAAGTCCTGGGCAGCAATCTCGGCAACGTAGAACGGTTTCCCCCCGCTGGTTGGTTCCTTCCACTCGCGCCAGCGTGTGTGGTAGCTCATCAGTTGCGCCCCGGTTTCGGTGAACGTTGTGCGGCTGTCCAGCCCGGTTTGGGCAACGGTCCCCATGTAGATGCGGAGGAACCCGGGGCTGGTCGCGGTGGAGTCGGCCAGGGTTGGGTCGTCGCTGCGGAAGATGTAGAACTCATCCGACGGCAGCCGCCCAACAAACTTCACCTGATAACCCGGGGGAAGCTCTATCCAAAAATCGGGGGCCGGCGTGTGCTTTGTTGGAAGCTGGAACCGTCCGGAAGGAAGGTTTTTCACCAGCCTTGCGGTGTCGGGCGTTGCTCTGTTTTCCGAAGGCTTATCGCTGCATCCGGCAATGGCCAACAGCAGCAATCCAGCAACTACACCCGGGCGATTTGCGGCCATACGTTAGGCGATCCCCGTTGCAAACGTGGCCAGATGTTCGCGCAGGCGTTCGGCCAGCTGGGGCCGGGTTTCGATGATGTCGTGCACCGAAAGGATGGCGTGGACCGGAAGCCCGGTTTCCTGCTGGAACGATTCGCGTGCGGTGCGGCCGCTGCCGTCAATCGGCTCGCAGCGGTCGAAGGCAATCACAAACCCAACCGGCGTGCATCCGGCCTGGCGCAGCTTCTCGATAGCCTCCAATTTTGTTCCGCCGGTGGTGATCACGTCATCTACAATCACCGCCGAATCGCCGGCACGAATCACCCCCAAAAACCCACTGACATCACCATGCGTTTTGGCCTCTTTCCGGTCGCTCACGGCGCGGCGTTCGCCGTCGCCATCGGCGGCAAGCGCGGTTGCGGTGGCAACCGCAATCGGTATCCCCTTGTAGGCCGAACCGAAGATAACCGGGGCTTCGGCAAACTGCGTAATCTGCTGGATTGCCCCGGCGTACAGCCGCCCCATCATGGCAAGCTGGCGGCCAGAGCAGAGCGATCCGGTGTTGAAAAAGTATGGCGATTTACGCCCACTTTTCAGCGTGAAGTCGCCGAACGTCAGGACGTTCTCCGCCACAAAAAACTCCAAGGCTTCGGCACGGAGCAGGGAAAAATCAGGGTAAAGCATAGTAGCTGGTTGGATATGCTGAATTGATGCCGAGCAAAATAGTGGCTTCGGCGGTGATGCGGGGCGTGGCTTGCATTGTGTCACAGTAGGGGGGGCGGCGTTCGGTGGCTCTGCTCTTACTTCCACGGGGCTGGGAGTCGGGGATCGGGAGTCGGGGATCGGGAGAAGAAGGCTTTGAACCTTGCCTGTCCGGTGGCTCCGCTCATACTTCGACGGAGCTCAGCATGAGCGGAGGGCGCGATTCGCACTAGTGGTCAGTGGCAAGAATCAACTTGGCATTTGGCATTTGGCATTCGACATTCGACATTCGGCATTTGATTTACTCTTCCCCCCACGGCCCCACAAGATCAACGCAGGAATCGTGTCCGGCAAATGTTTCGCGCCACTGGTGGGTTGTGCGGCTTTTCACCGCGGCCAGTATCAGTTGCTTCACCTCAGCGGCGCGCTCCCCCTGTGCCAAGCCATCGTCATCACTCAGCATCGTCAGCCCTGTCAGGTTGCGGAATCGTTCCCAAAATTTTGGTTCCACTGCGGCCACCGCAAGGTAGCCACCATCGGCGGTGCGGTAGATATTGTAGCAGGGGAATCGCCCGTTGTGCAGAAACGTGGCGGGGGTCCGCTGCTGGATGGAGGCTGGGTAGTAGGCATTGGTGGATTGATCCACCGCATCTTGCAAGTAACACCAATTCTGGAGCGGCTCCGTTTGCCCTTTTTGGCGGATCACCGTTGCCAGCACCGTCACGGCAATATGGTAGCTGAAAAACATCCCCGTCACCGGAAGCAGTGGCGGGGCAATGATGTCATCGCGGCGGTCAAGGATGTGCATTTTCAGAAGGTTGCTTTGCGCCAACGTGTTCAGGTCGTGGGCCGAATGGTCATCGCCCGGGCGGAAGCCAAGCCGGGTGAAACAGACCCCACGGAATTTTGCAGCGATAACTTCCGGGGTTAGCCCCAGTTTCAACTCCACCCGTGGCGGAAGCCCCATCACCACAGCATCGGCGTGGCGGATTGCTTCGTGAAGCTGGGTCAGGTCGGCGGGGTCGCCAAAATCAATCAACCGCAACTCCTTTGGCCCCTGGAACGCGCCGTACACTTCGGCAAACGCAGGGTCCCAACTCCATTGCAGGAACGGGTCGCGGTGGTGGCGGTCTTCGTATTTCACAACGGTCATCCCCTGCTGCGCCAGGTAGTAGGTTGCCAGCGGGCCGGGAAGCCGCCAGGTTAGGTCAATGATGGTCATGCAAGTTGTGCGGGTAACGGGAAAAATGGGACAAGCCACATGGCCAGCCGGTAGCGGCTGGCCACAAGCCAAAGTACAAAAATGCTTTGGCTCATCTCAAATTCGTGTGCGAACTGAAGAGGTGGAGCATGGGCCGCTTCTCGGTTCGGTGGCTCCGCTCATACTTCGACGAAGCTCAGCATGAGCGGGGACGATGTTCGGTAGTTCGCATCATACCTTGGACACTATTGAGACACGCCAACTAACTCTGCAGAGTGAGGTTCCTGGGTTGGCTGTGCCGCTGGTCTCCCTGCCCCCCCTTTGAGGCAAAGAGCAAGTGAACACCGGGCGTGGTAACGCTTGCTGCGGAAGTGCGAGTGTGTGGCAAGATTGTAGCTTTGCACGCGCATACACCGTTGATCTAAACAACACACACACGCACATGAACATTGCTGTTTTGCTGGGGGGAACATCGCCCGAACGTCACGTTTCGATGTCCAGCGGGAAAGGGGTTGCCACGGCACTGATGGCCGCCGGCCACACCGTCCACCTGTACGACATCGCGCTTGGGGCCAACGCCCTGATCTCCTTCGGCGACCTCCATCTTCCCACCGAGCAAGCCCCCGACGATGCCGAACTTTCCAGCTTCAACAACAACGCGATTATCACCGCAGTGCAATCGCTTCCCAGTGATCTTGACGTTGCGTTCCTGGCGTTGCATGGCGCGCCGGGGGAGGATGGAACCGTGCAGGGATTGTTGGAGTTGCGCGGAATCCCCTACACCGGGTCCGGCGTGCTGGCCAGCGCGCTGGCGATGGACAAAGCAATGTCCAAACGGGTGATGGAACACTACGATATCCCCACCCCACGTTGGTTCCAGGCAACCCGTGGCCAGCTTGACGCGCCGATGTTGCTGGCACGTGTTGAGCAGTACACCGACTTCCCTGTGGTGGTTAAGCCGAACGATGGAGGTTCCACCGTGGGGCTGACGATTGTGAACGATGCCGACGGGTTGGAATCGGCGTTCCAGTTGGCAGGGCATTATTCGGCAACGGTGCTGTTTGAAGAGTTCATCGAAGGGCGCGAACTGACGGTGGGGATATTGGGGGAAGAAGCCTTGCCGATTGTTGAGATTCGCCCCAAAAGTGGCATCTACGATTACGCCAACAAATACACCGCGGGGCGCACCGAATACTTCTGCCCTGCAGAGTTGCCCCGCAGCCTTACCGAAGAAGTGCAGGAACTTGCGCGGCGTGCCCACGCTGCGTTGGGTTGCAGCGGCTACAGCCGCGTGGATTTCCGGTTGGATAACGATGGCCAGCCGTTTTGCCTGGAGGTCAACACACTTCCCGGAATGACCGCCACCAGCCTTGTCCCCAAAGCTGCGGCGGCGGACGGAATGAGCTACCAAGAACTGTGCGAGCAGATCATCCGGTTGTCGCGAAGAAGTGGGTGAGCGGAGGGGGGGTGAATATCCATTGGGATCAACTCAAGGTAGCGTGTGAAGCGGAGGCGGGGCATCGGTAGCTTCTCGGTTCGGTGGCTCCGCTCATACTTCGACGGGGCTCAGCATGAGCGGGGACAATGTTCGGTAGTTCGGATCATGCTTCGCACGATAGCTGCAAATGAGCCAACTATTCTTGATGAAAACCTCACCGCCGCCCGGGCCGGCCCTGGTAACCGCTGTTTCGCCACAGCGTGACGCGGCCTATTCTATCGAACGGAGGGAATAGGTGCATCCCCCCGCCAACCACGTCAGGAAGGTGGTCGCCGTTCAGATCGCCCACGTCAATCGTCAGCAGGTGCGTTGGCGCGGTGGCGATTCCGTGGCCCAGAAATTTCTGCTTGCCGGTGTTCTCTAACCAGATCAAACTTGCGCGGTGCGGGTCGCTCCAGTCGTTGAACAGGCTGCTGGCCACCACGTCGGTGTCGCCGTCGCCATCAAGGTCGGCGGCCTGGGCGCGGTAGGCCCCGTAGTAGCGGAGGATGTCGTGCGGAACGAACTTCAGCTTCCCCTTGTTTTCCAGCCATTGCACCCCGTGGTACGGGCGGACAACGATGGTGGGAAGGTCTAAGTTGTCGCCGTTGGAGTACAGGATGTCCAGATCGCTATCGCCGTCCATATCCACCAGTTGAATGCCGGACGAGCCGTAGCTGGGGGTCGGGGCCTTGAAGATAATTTTCTCCTGAAACCGCTTGGCCGGTGCCACCGGTTTTGCATTTTTTTTTCGCGATTTTTTCTGGTTCAGAAACAGGCTCACCTCCTCATGCTCCTGGGCAATCACCGCCACGATGTCCAATTGGTGGTCGCCATCCAGGTCGGCCAGCGGGACGTTAATCGCGCCAGCTTTTCGGCTGATGACGTGGTACTCAAATCGCCCAGCTTCTTTCTGCTCAAGCCAGCCAACGCCGCCACGGTTCAGGTAGCCAAAATCGGCCACCGAAAAATCCAGATCGCCATCGCCGTCCAAATCCCCCGGCTGCACGTCGGCGGCGCGGCCAATCGAATCAAGAATCACCCTCCCTTTGAAATTCATGGCTCCGTCGTTTATCAGCAATCCAACCGAGCCAACGGGATCATCGGTGGGGGCCATGCTGCCGATGCACGTCACCACAATGTCCAGCGCGCCATCGTTATTCCAATCCAGCACCTCGACATGGCTGGGGTTGGGAAGTTGTGCAATCGTATCCTCGCGCCAGGCCGGGCCAACGCGGTGAATCCACGAAAGCAATTCGCCGCCGGCATCGCAGACCAGAATGTCGTTCTGGCCGTTTTGGTCAAGGTCCACCACCTTCACGTGGCCGATAGCGGGGCGGCTGGCGGTGTCAATCGCCAGGCCGATTGGCTGCGCCGAAAACCCAATCGGCGATGTCAGCGGATCGGGGGCAAGCTGCGGCTGGTGTTGGGGGCTGAAGGTATAGTAGTAGTGGAGCACCTCTAACCAAACGCTATCGCTGTAGTTGGCCATTTTGCGGGTACGCAGCACCCCTATCATGTGCTGCATTGCTTCGGACCAGCTATCCATTGGCAGCAACTCTGGCTGGGGAACAAGGTGGCACCCGCCACAACGGAACTGCAAGTTGATGTTCTTCCCCCATGCTTGCTTGCTAAGGCTTGCGTTGGCGTTCAGATAATTTTTGGGGTCATCGCCAACGTGGGTTGCTGTTCCATCTTCATGGCAAGCGTTGCATGGGGTGCGGGTTTCGGAAGCGGTTGGCCCTGTTCCTCCCGCTGTTGGTGGCGCGGAGGTTGCAGCCCCAACGCCAGCCAGCAGAATCACCGCAAGAAGAACACCCACGGAAACAAGCGCAAGGGGTGAGTAAGAAGTAGAAGTTGGCGTTGGCATTCTGAGCAAGGTGAGTAATGACGGTGAGTAATCTCTGTCTGGTTGGCATTATCGCAGTTTCGCAAGCATGAAATCGAGCGCAAGCGTCACCTGTTTTTTGGTGAGGGTTGTGTGGCCCCCTTTGGCCGGCATCAGCCCGAAGCCTTCCAGCGAATGCTTCAGCAAGGTTTTGCGCCCTTTTTTTAACCGCTCTTTCCACTCTTCCTGGTTCCCAATCCGCGGCGCGCCTTGCGCTCCGGTTTCGTGGCAGGTGTGGCAGGTCAGCTGGTAAATCTCTTCCCCCTTGGATAGCCGTTTGGGGGATTGCCCTTCTGGCAACGCCGCCGCTCGGGATGTCACCATCGGCTGATTCGCCCCACCTACTCCATCACAATTTCCGATTCCGCCAACGGCCATTGCCGCCCCGGCCCCAAACAAGGCCACCAGCAATGCCGCTAACAAGCTATGACGCAGTATCTTCATGCTAAAGAAACGAATAAGAGGCCGCAGAAATTACCAACCCAGAAGATTTTTCCGGTTGGCAGGCAATGTCCCGGCTGGGGTTTGCGTCCAACTGTCGGCCTATCCAGCATCGTTCCTCAGCTTCGTTGGCCTAACCTTCAACAACCTGTTTACCAGCTTCCAGATGACGCAGAACACCAACACAACCCCCTGGCGCAAAGCCTTCCGCGAAGCACGCAGCGTGCTGCTTCCGGCGATTATTGTGGCCATCGGGTTCAACCTGTTCTCCGCTACCGGCGTGCCGTGGATGCGCACAATGCCGCAGGGCCAGGCCATCAGCAACGATGAACTTCTTGGAGAAGATACGGCAGCGGTGGCGACCACTCCCCCACCTACGATTGATACCGCCAGCCACGATAGCGCGGCGGCCCAGCATCACGACAGCGCGGCAGCGATTGCCGCAGCGGAGAAACAACGGGTTGAGGACTCACTGAAAGCCGCACGCAAAGCCGCCGCCGACAGCATCCAAAAAGCAAAAACTGCCGAAGCCCAAATGAAGGATGCCGAGAACGTCCAGAAAGGGGTGGTGAAGGAGATCACCACCGACCAGGCGAAGATGCTGTTCGACCGGAAGAAAGGTTTCTGGATAGATGCACGCCCGGCGGATCTGTACGCCCAGGGGCATATCCCGCGGGCAATCAACATCTTCCCCGAAGAGCTTCGCAAGCATATCAACGACCTTCCCGCCAGCGATTTGAACACCCTGATTGTGGTCTATTGCAACGGCGGATTGTGCGAGCTAAGCCACGAACTTGCCAACAGCCTGGTGGCAATGGGCTTCACCCGCGTGGTGGTTTATACCGGCGGCGAAGCCGAATGGCGCGAACGGGGCTACCCAATGGTCACGAAGTAATCCGCACAACCAACCCAAGCACGCACAACCAACAACAACCGATGAGCAACCAGATATCCGCCAACTCAACGTTTCTTCCAGAGAACTCTGCGCCCAGGGAAACCCCTTTGATGCAGGGAATTTCGCTTGCTGCCCGGCTGTTGGTCGGCTTTGTGATGCTGATTGCCGGCGCGGGGAAGTTAGGGGCAATCGAGCAGTTCGGCCACAACATCTACAACTACCAACTGCTCCCGTTATCGCTGGTGAACATTGCTGCACTGCTGTTTGTTTGGGTCGAGATCACCATCGGCATTTTGCTGATTGTTGGCGCGGCGGTGCGGGGAAGCGCGTTGCTGAGCGGCGCGCTGCTGCTGCTGTTTATCGCTGCGGTGCTTTGGGCAATGTCGCAGGGGTTGGAGATTGATTGCGGCTGCTTCGGCAACGCCAACGGCGAAGGCGGAGTAAAAGTTGGCTGGCCAAAAGTGTTGGAGAATCTGGGGCTGCTTGCCGCCTCCATCTTCCTGATCTACTTCCCCCGCTCCTACTTCAGCTTGGACAGGGTTATTCACGAGCACTGGGAATCGTAAACTCCATCTCCATCTCCATTTTCATCATTCACACAGCTTACGCCCAGTGGTTCGCACATCGCTAACGCCGCGCCAGAACGAGATTTATGAGTTCATCCGCAACTGCATCCAGCAGCAGGGCGCGCCGCCAACCATTCCCGAAATCGGGGCGCGGTTCGGGATGAAATCGAACAACGGCGTGAACGACCTTCTGAACGTGCTGGAGCGGAAAGGCTACATCATCCGCCGCCGCGGGACCGCTCGCGGCATCGCCCTTACCGACCACGCCCCCCCCGCCGACCCCAAAAGCAAAGGGGTGAAGAAGCTGCCAATCGTTGGCGAAGGGGAAGCCTCCAACCCTTTCGCCATGTTTTTAAGCCCGCAAGGGATGCTGGCGTTGGACCCCCAACTTGTCCCCCCCGGCAACGCCTTCCTTGCCATTGTGGCCGATGATGGGATGGACAAAGAGGGGATTCTGAAAGGGGATTACGTGGTGGTCCAGCAAAACCCAAACCCACCACACGGCGCGCTGGTGTTCGCCCTTTCCGGAAGCGACCAAATCGTCCGCCGCCGCAGCCCCGATGGAGCGCGCCTTCTATCAGCCAACCGATTCTACCCCGCCGTGGAAATTCAGGATACCGAGCAGGTAGCCGTGGTGGGGGAAGTAACCGCAATCCTCCGAACCGTGAGACGGAAGAGTGAAGAGTGAAGAGTGAAAGGTGAAGAGTGAAGAGTGAAATGAAGACAAAGCCGGAAACTGACCACTGACAACTAACCACTGGCGACTGACCACCCCACCGCAAACCCCGCCCTCCGCTCATGCTGAGCCCCGTCGAAGTATGAGCAGGAGCCACCGAACCGAGCCGCCATCGCCCCGACGAGTCGGGGTTTTCAACAAGGAGCGACAGCGGCGAAGCCCATCTCGCGCC
>JAEUSP010000127.1 GCA_016788565.1 Chlorobiota bacterium
AAGCCGGAATAATCCGCGACATGATCCCCGCCGAAGAAATCGTACCGCTGTTTGAGCGGTACATCGAGAGATTACAGACACTACAAGGAGAATCAGATCAATGATTCACTGGACAGACCCACTGAGGGGGGGGACGCGATGAACGACCTATTCAGCCCAGCAAGCACCAAGCCCAGCAGGACAATCCACGAGCAGATCGCAGCGGTGAGCCGCGAGATCGAGATGCGAGAGGCAGTGTACGCCAAGCAGATCATAGCTGGCAAGCTATCGCAGATCAAGGCCGACAAACAGATCGGGGACATGCGTGCAGTGTTGGCCACGCTCAAGTGGGTGCGGGATCACGACGAGGTGATTCGTGAGGTGCATCGGCAGACAAACAAGCAACCGAAGGAGAACACATGGCTGAAAAAATCGCCGAGTTCCGCCGTGAGTTATACGGCCTGAGTATGCGCCAGATGGCCGATTAATCTATGGGGGACACGATGAACGACCCATTGGGGGATGCAAAATAATCACACAGTGCTATTTTTTTCTTGCGTTGTATGAAAAGAGTGCGTATGTTCCGTCTCGGAACAATAGTCCCTCTATATGGTAGAGGATGGCACGGTAGTACGTGTACACCGCCGCGCCATTGCATCCTTCAATCGTAGTGGCGGATGTAGTACTCCATCCAGCCCTTACTCCTACGCTGTGTTATCAGACACCACCACAACGGAATGGCCCTCATGGATTGCATCATGCTTGCAATCGCCACCGCCTAAGAAAATGCGCGCAGATATAAGCATCATGGTTCAGCCACCAATGACGATCTCTGAGCCATATTTTGAGATACCAATCACCATGTATGCACCGGAATATGATAGACGAACAAGACCAACCGCCGATCAACCCCTTCGATAGAGCAATCATCGCTGGCGAGTTACGACAATATGTCGCAGGGGCGCATGTTTATGCGACAAACTTCCGCCATTGCTTTCTTGCGGTAGAGGAACGGCTACATGATATGGGCGTAAGAGACCCCAGCCTTCATACGATAGTCGCCGATATGGTAAGGTTATACGATATGGAATGCTCTGAAACGAGTCGTCTCTTGGATAAAATTCACCACTTGCTCGGCAACGCCCCGCCGAGCATTTCTTCCCCAGATGGTTTGCTCTCCTAAACGATACCGATCCTTCTTCAAGAACCCAAGCGACACCCATTTATGGGTTATAGCAACGGCATTGTCTTTGCGGCAATGTTTCGGCTGGTCGTTGGAGCGGGTGTCCTCGCACGTCAAAGAAGAACCAAGTACAGTTGCGGCGATGTTGCAGACACCGTATGCCCACGCCTTGCAATTATTCGTGTACAGCGATGCGTCAATCGAAACGGTATCGGACATATCGGCTCTGATCGCAGACCTTCGCGGTCAAGGACTAACATACAGGCGGATCAGCCAGATATTTGAATGCGCCCCGCAGCAGGTGCGAAAGATGCAACGTGATGGGGGCAGCGCATTAGTGCGGGATGCGGGGGCGTGCGACAGCTGGGGATTGGTCGAGCGTAGGATTTACTTCAACGCCAAAAGCGGTCACTACCGCGTCCGCTTACATGGGAAAAAGATTCGATGTGGGACGCTAACCCAAGCGCGCCAAATCCGTGATGACGCGCAGGAACACCCATGATCGGGCAATGCAATTATGGCAAGACCGTTGATTATCTTTGTGATGAATAGCGTGGGGTGTTACTGTAAACCATCCGCAGCATAGGCATAGAATGCAAAGCCCGCCAAGATCACGGAACCCATTGTGATCTTATACAGCCACACGGAGAATCCAAGACGGCCTTATCGCTCCTGACCCCTAACACGGTTCAACACCCCACGCTCTCGCTTATCAACCCCACCAAATCATGCCATTTCCGCCACTTCAACTACACGACGGGTTCACAGGGTACACTCCTACGCCATACATTCCTGATGTGCGAGCAAGGGTGCGCGAACTGCAACAATCATTGGCCGCAAAGGGGTATAAACCCGGGGCAGCCGATGGGCTATTCGGTGTAAAGACCCGCGCCGCTGTTATCGAGGCGCAAACAGCGTTAGGTTTTGACCCTTCTGGTGTAGTCTTTGAGCAATTTTGGATTGGATTATCGGGGGGTGATGCGAAGCAGAAGGTTTCAGCATTCGACCGCGCACCGTGGATGACACGCGCCTATCACTATCTTGGGACGAAAGAGAAGCAGGGCGCAGCCGACGAAGCATTGATTGTGTATTTCCACGGTCACACCACCTTAGATGCTTCCGACGATGAAGTGCCGTGGTGTTCAAGTTTTGAGAATACCATCATGGCTGAATCAGGATTGCCAACTACCAGAAGTGCCGCCGCAGTGAGTTGGGCTAAGTATGGCCAAAACGTCAATCGGGACGACGTTCGTTTTGGGGATATTGTCATAATGAAGCGAACTGGCGGTCATCATGTCTGCAACTTCGTTCAAGCAAAAGGGGGCGGGAAATTTCTTGCAATCGGTGGGAATCAGTCCGACGCTGTGACAGAAACAACGTTCGGTTGGGATAGGGTTATCGCAATACGCCGCCCTGACGGGTTCTGACACACATTGCCAGCGCGTTCTATGAATGATCTACGACACATAGCCAAGCGGGATGTAGTAATCGCTTCGCTTGGTACAGAGGGGGAACCCCACATTTGGAAGAATATCACCACCGTTGAACCCCGCAAGCTGGGGCAATTACAAGCGAATGATGTTGCCCCGCCGACGTTCCCGACCGGACAGCCAATACCGACAAAGCCAGTTGGAGATTGGAGTGTCCCGACGGAATCAGCATTTAGCATCTGGCAGCTGATTAGTAAATTTCCAACGCTATTCAGTGCATTTATCACACTACTATCTGGAATAACGATGAAGAACGGTACAAAAATTGCGACTGGGGTGACAACGATTATCATTGCCCTTGCCGCCATCTTCGGCTATGACATCAGCCCAGAACTACAAGGAATCATTGGGTCGGTAGCGGCACTTATCCTCGGTTGGCTGATCCCCGCCCCAGTTGCCACAACCGAATCCACGACACCTGAATCATAATTTGGAGAAACCACACCGATGAAAAAGAAAGGTGGAAAGAAGGGTGGTTGCAAATAGCCCATTTGCAACCGCAACAACGTCTGACGGGCAAGCAACAATGATTGAGCCGCAGCATGGATAACTATAAATTCGCCAAACGCGAAGGCGAAGCATGGCAAACAAAAATTATCGGTGAGGGGGAAGAACCACCAGACCAGCTTCTCCCGAACTTTCAGAACATCCGCGTTCACCCGCGATTTCAGCGGGAAGCATTATCGGAAGTAATGCAGCAGTTAGGATGGATTCAACGTGTTATTGTCAATCGGCGCACTGGCCGCCTGATAGATGGCCACCTGCGGGTTGAACTTGCCCTTGCCAATGGTCAAGAGATGGTTCCTGTCACCTATGTTGATCTTACTGAAGAGGAAGAGCGATTAGCCTTAGCCACGTATGACCCTCTTGGCGAGTACGCCCGATACGAAAAGGATCGAACGAGGGAACTCTTGGATGCGTTAGAAGCGCGTGGTGCGGCTACGGCAAAGATGCTGACCGATGTGGCAAACAAAGCTGGGGTGTTCAAAGAGATTAAGGAGCCTTGCGCCGAATACATAGACAACCAAATGATCCGGCCATTGATCGGCATGGGGAACAAGTCTGTGTGTCTGCAACTGGCAGAAATCATTGCCAGATATGAGATGAAGGACAACAGCGAAGCGATACTATTCTTGATTGATAAGGAGTATCGCCATCTACAAGAATCAGAAGTGACTGGTGACGACGTGTTCAACAGTTTGGATGAAGATGGGGAGGAAGAATGATTGAAGCATTTTTCGGTGAGTTCTTGGCTCATCCTGTCCCGTTGGAACTCTCCATGAACCGATGTTCGCACAATTGCGTGTTCTGCTTTGCGAATCTGAACCAGCCGACGCGCAAGTTGGACACAAAGGCACTGTATAACCAACTGCGGAAGCTGTACGATTTAGACACGATTGCGGCACGCCTAATGCGTGAACGGTATCCAGTGTGCATCTCAAATCGGGTTGATCCGTTCGCGAAATCGAACTACGAAACAACGCTTCCTGTGTTGGAAATCCTTCGGGGCTACAACATCCCTGTGATGTTCCAAACACGCGGCGGGTTCGGTGTTAAAGAAGCCTTAGACATCGTAGAGCCGTCCCTTTGGTATATCTCAATCAATCAGCAGGATGAAGAATTACGCAAGCGGTTAGAGCCGCAAAGCACAACGTTGGAAAGCCGATACGAACTTATTCGCGCCGTCACCGAGCAGGGGCACAGTGTGCAAGTTGCGATTAACCCAATGGTTCCCGAATGGATACCAGACCCTGAGAAACTCATCGCCGATTGCGTCGAAGCGGGTGCTGAATCCTTTATCCTGCAATCATTGCATTTCAGCCGCGATCAGGTGGCGAACATCCCCGAGCGTGGCCGCGAAGCATTAGGGGTTGAAACGATCAAGTTGGCACTTGGCGGGCGGCAAAACGAACAGTTTGAAGATTGGTATTATCGCTTGGAGAAAGCGGCATCCGACCAGCTTTGTCATTGTGGCGCGCCGTTTGACTTCCCCCATGAACCGTTCTATGCCAACAACTTCTACAAAGAAGTGTATGATAAGGTCTTCCCAACCGTGTACGATTTCTTAAACCGATGCTACGCAGCCGGCCCCGGCATTTATTCGTTCAGCGATTGGTATAACACCATGATGCCGTTGCTTCCTGCGGGCTATGCGGGGAATATGCGAAGCTACATCGCCGTTCAGCGGAAACGTTATGCTGACTTGGCGTTTAGCGAGCAAGAGATGAACCCCAAAGCGTACATGGGCTACGAAGATTTATTGGCGTTATGGTGGAATAGCGAAGTGCTGCCAAGAAGTCCGGCGCACATGCTACCGTTCGCCATTGTCACGGAAACCCTTCACACTGGCGATACGGTTGTGGTGTACGACGAAAACGATATGCCGTATTACGTGTTTGATCCAGCATTGTTAGAATCCCCACGCATCGCCGTTGATCTTGATGAATACGAAGTCGCTGGCATTGCGGCATTTTACGACCAAGTTGCTGAAGCGATAGAAGCAGAGCAACCAGCAGAAGATAACGAACCAGCATCGTAGGGTGTGCGAATTGAGCCGACACATACACTCTCACCCTCTTACGATAACGACAATGATCTTACAACACGATGATGTTGGCGAATACGCCAACTGCGAAGGCGGGAACGGTAAAAGTGCTTCTCTGAGAAGCGCAGCCGCCCAAAAAAAGACTGCCGTAGCAATGGGTCTTTTGCGTGGTGCAAAAGCGAAGCAAGCATTACAGGATGCGGATAATCTGGAAGCCAAAGCCCAATACATCGCGAAAGCGGTTGGCCACGCTGCGACTAAATCCAAGCAGCAGCATACCGAAGCACTGGGAATGCCCCGCGCCCAATATGACCGCGTGAATACGGTCGTCACTCAGGATAAGAAGCTCATCAATTCGGGGAAGCGGTTCAAAAAAGAATCCGAACGGGCAGCGGCTGCTGGCGATACGGAACGCGCCGCAAAATATGCTGAAAAGTCAAAGCAGCGTTTCCGCGAGGGTACAAAGAAAGAGTATATGGGGCATATAGTCCAAAAACTGAATCTTCGTGAAGAAGGAGCCACCTTGTTGCGCGGGTCTGACGGTAAGGAGCGTATGGTCAAAGGGCCGGGTCGCGTGATGAACAGTCGGTTCGTCGGTGAAGCGATTATGAATGCCCCAATTATTGCAGCGAGAAAAGCGGAGCGGGCTGCGCGTGCTGCCAAGCAGCAGGCGTATAAGGATCGTGCGGCCAAAGGCCAAGCAACCAAACGCAAGAAGGCTGGTATTGCTAAAGCAAAGGCTACGCGTGCTGCAAACAAGCAGAAAGCGATAGAGCAAGCACAAGCACAGCAAGCAAAGGCAGCGGCTCGGAACGCTAAACGTCGTGAAAGTTACCAAGCGAAGAAAGCCGAATCTCTACCGCCAGCCAACAAAAAGGCTAAAGCTATCAATAGCGTAAAGTCTAAAAAGGCTGCGGTCGTGGAAGGATAGTCGAATCCCGAACGTTAATTCGATGAACACCATAGCATCGCTCCCAACCCATTAACCCATTGGGGGCGATGCTTTTTACTATATCTACCCGCCAAACCACCATGTACTCGTATCGCTCCCACACTGACTATTCCCCCGAAGAGTTCCACAAGGCTATTGCTGGCGGGGATTCCCCATTGTCATACTACGATGAGGGAAATTGCTTAGGGTTCGTATTGCGGAAGCAGAATCGCGAATTGCAAGCATTGAAGTTATTGGCGTTTGTCCTCACCCCGCAAGAAACCCAACGGCTCGCCCAATCAATTCGGCGGTTCAATAACGACCTGCTGAATACTGTTAATCTATCCCACGATGTATGAATGGCACTAACGATCAAATGGATAATGTGCAAAAACGTGGACGTGGCCGCCCGCGTGAACTCACCCCTGCAACCCTTGCGGAAATAGATAAGTTATTGCGCATCGGTGGGTGTTATATCGAAACAGTGACCGCAATGCTGGGAGTATCGGGTCAAGC
>JAEUSP010000025.1 GCA_016788565.1 Chlorobiota bacterium
ATTTGGCTTCGGCGATGGTGAGGTGCTGGCGGATTGCTCCGCCAACGCGAACCCCGGGGACATCGGTGATGAACAGCAGGTGACTGGCCCGCAACGCCACCGCCACCGCCGAAGCCGCCAAATCGGCATTGATGTTGTGCATTGCTCCCTCCTGGCCAATGCCAATCGGGGCCAACACCGGAAGAAGTCCGGCATCCAGAAGAAGCTGAATCGGTGCGGTGTTCACTGCGGCCACAGTCCCAACGGCTCCGAACTCCTGGCCAGCTGGCTCGGTCTGCAAAATTTGGCCATCCACCCCCGATAATCCAACTGCCGAAACACCGACCCGAAACAGGCCCGCCACAAGCTCCTTGTTCACAGCCCCGGCAAGGGCCATCACCGCAGCGGAAAGCGTTGGCCCACAGGTGAAACGCCGCCCCGCAACAAACCGGGTGGGAATGCCCAACGCATGGCTGAGTTCGGTGATCCGGTTGCCGCCGCCATGCACCACCACCACACGCATTCCGGCCTTGTGAAGCGCGGCAATCTGGGTAAGAACTCCATCGCCGCCGCCGTGGTCGCTCATGGTGGAGCCGCCATGTTTAATCACGGCTAACGTGTGTTGGCAATCAGACTTCATCATGCTGGAGGTGCAGTGAGTAAAGATTCAAATGCTTTCTCAGAAACCCGCGAGATCGCTTCGTCGAAGACTCCTCGCGATGACAGTGGGTGAGGTTCAGTGGTACTCCCACTGAGCCATCACGACCGATAGCTGGCGTTGATGTGGACGTACTCCTTCGTCAGGTCGCAGGTCCAAAACCGGACTTCGTGGTCGCCACGGAATAGGTCAATCAGGATCGTCACTTCCTCCCACTCCAGCGCGCGTTTTGCTTTTTCTTCATCAATCACAATCTGGTAGCCGGGGGCAAGGATTGGAACGCCGTTCAAGCAGATGGAGAGTTGTTCAGGGTTGAACTCAATCCCGGAGTATCCAACCGCCGCAAGGATTCGCCCCCAGTTTGCGTCGGCCCCGTGAATGGCGGTTTTCACCAAGTTGGAGTTGGCAA
>JAEUSP010000077.1 GCA_016788565.1 Chlorobiota bacterium
CCGAACAGCATTGATCAGCTTGAAGAGTGAGTTGGAGTGCATAGAGTTATACATGAATTTGGAGCAGTTGCGATTTGGCGAACGGTTGCGGTATCGTGTGGAGGTGGAAGATGAAATTGAGGAAGAAGAGCTACAAGTCCCGCCGATGATCTTGCAGCCGTATGTGGAGAACGCAATCTGGCACGGATTGCTCCCGCGTGATTCCGGGGGGAGCGTTGTGGTGGCAGTGAACCAGCACGGCGAAGGCTCCATCATCCTCACCATCAGCGATGACGGCATTGGCAGGAAGGAGGCAAAGGAGCGGAAGCAATCCGGCGGGGAAAACGAGCGGCACCGCTCCAGCGGAATGAAGATGATTGAGGAGCGGTTGGACCTGCTGCAACAGACCACCGGCCAGCAATGCAGCGTTCAGATTATTGACTGCTACAACGAAGCAACCAACGTCCCAACGGGAACCCGTGTGGAGATTATTATCCCAACCACGTTGGAGTTGTTGCCGGAGGAGGAAGGGTGAGGTGAGGTCGGGATGGTCTCAATCTCTCTTCTCCCCCTCTCTGTGTCCTCTGTGCCTCTGTGGTTTTTTTCCTTCAAGCCGCATCGCCGATCGCAACTCTACCATGATCCACGAAGCTCTATCCCCTTACACACTGTCGCCCACTCTCCATTGGTGGCTGGCATAATTTCGCGGCATGGAAGTCGTTCAGCGTATCGCCACGTTTGGCCGGATGATAAAGTTCAGCCACAGCGTTTTCGCGCTGCCGTTTGCGCTTGTTAGCGGGCTAACGGCATGGGCCACGCAGCCGGTGACGATCACCCCGGTAGATATTCTGCTGTTGTTGATCTGCATGGTAAGTGCGCGGACCGCCGCAATGGGCTTCAACCGCCTTGCCGACCGTGATATTGACGCGGTAAACCCCCGCACACGCAACCGCGAAATCCCAACCGGGGCGGTGTCCGTCAAGGAAGCACGGCTGTTCACCACGATTGCGTTTGTGGTGTTTGTTGCCGCCTCGTTCGGCGTGAACACGCTGTGCGGATTTCTCTCGATTCCTCTGCTCTGCTTGCTTCTTGGATACTCACTCACCAAACGGTTCACCCCCGCTGCGCATTTCATTCTTGGGCTTTGTTTGGGTGCGGCTCCGGTGGGGGTGTGGTTTGCGCTGACCGGCGCGTTTGCGTGGGCACCCATCTTGCTCTGCGTCGGTGTCGCGCTCTGGACTGCCGGGTTCGACATCTACTACTCCTGCCAGGACGAAGCCTTCGACCGCGCCAACAAGCTGCAATCAATCCCTGCCAAACTTGGCGCAATGGCTGCCATCCGGCTGGTGCGGTTGGTTCATGCCGCTGCGGTAATCTGCTTTGTGATGTTTGGCGTGGTGGCCGGGGTGGGGCCGTTGTTCTATGTTGGCATTGCTGGCGTTGCTGCAATTTTGGTGTGGGAAGCATGGCTGCTCCGCCGCGGCGACCTCACGAAAATTGATCTTGCCTTCTTCAACCTTAACGGCTACGTCAGCCTGCTGTTTGCTGCCACCGTGCTGGTGGATGTGGCAATCCGGTAGCGCGGGCGAACGAAAGAATGAGGGGATGATGATCGGTAAAAAACTAATCGCTACTAACCAAAAACAACCAACCCCAGCATGAAATCCATCCTTTTCTCAACCACGGCAACGCCATTGCAACTTGCGGCTGTTCGCCGTGCGTTGGTTTCGGCGGGGGCGGCCGGGGTGACGGTGCTTGAGGGGGATCGCACAGCCTTCATCATCAGCGACCCTTCCGATGACATCCACCTTGATGACTACCGCAATTTCCCCGGCGTGGAGGGGGTCCAGCAGGCAAGCGAGAAAAACCAACGGGTTGCCCACACCGCGCCATCCATCAACCTTGAGTCCGGCATCGAAGGGCTGACGGTGATTGCCGGCCCCTGCGGAATTGAAAGCGAGGAGCAGATCGCCACCGTCTATGAGCATCTGGCGAAGGAGGGGCTGCGGTTTGTGCGGGGCGGGGCCTACAAGCCGCGCACGTCGCCCCACGACTTCCAGGGGAAAGGGAAGAACGGGTTGGTGATTGCCAGCGAAATTGCCCGCGACTACGGCCTTCAGTTAGTGAGTGAGGTGGTAGATCCGCGCGATGTTGAGTTTGCCGCCCAACACGTTGCCATCATCCAGATTGGAACACGCTCCATGCAAAATTTCCCGCTGCTGAAAGAAGCCGGCGCAAGCCGCCTTCCGGTGCTGCTGAAACGGGGAATGTCGGCAACGGTAGAGGAGTGGATTGGGGCCGGGGAGCACCTGCTTGTTGCTGGCGCGCCGGCGGTGATTTTTTGCGAGCGGGGAATCCGCACCTTCGAATCCATCACCCGCAACACCTTGGATTTGCTTGGCGCGGCTGCGCTGAAGGAGCGGACAACAATGCCGGTGATTGTGGACCCCAGCCACGCCGCTGGCCGTCGTAGCCTTGTGATTCAAGGCGCGTTGGCGGGGATTGCTGCGGGGTTGGATGGAATGATTGTGGAGGTCCACAACGACCCCGCTTCCGCCCGAAGCGATGCCTCGCAAGCGTTGCTGCTTGCCGATTTCTCACGATTACTCCGCCTTACCCGCAACATCCGCGAAGCCCTTTCCATTGATTCCTACAGCCTGTGATCACAACCGCCGCCACCACCACCGAACTCCGCCTTGCCTACAGCCCCGATGCCGACGATGCCTTCATGTTCCGTGCGGCGATTGAAGGGCTGATTGACACCGAAGGGCTGCGGTTCCTTCCCGTCACTAGCGACACCCAACAGCTGAACGACATGGCCGACCGTGGCGAAGTAGATATTTCTGCGGTCTCGGTTGCGGCCTATCCCTACTTCGCCGACCGGTTTGTGATGTTCGGCCATGGCGGCTCGGTTGGAATGGGCTACGGCCCCGTGATTGTTGCCCGCCAGCCGTTCCCCCTTGAACAGCTCAACACCAAACTGATTGCTACCCCGGGCGCAAGAACAACGGCCCACCTTATCACCCGGCTGATTGCCCCCGAAGCCCGCATGACCACAGTCCCGATCACCCCCTACGAAGCAATTTTCGAGGCGATTGATGCTTGCGGCATTGGCGCGGGAATCATCATTCACGAAGGACGGCTCACCTACCAACAGCATGGCCTGCAGAACATTGTGGACTTGGGAGAATGGTGGTTGGATCAAACTGGATTGCCCCTTCCGTTGGGGGCAAATGTGATTCGGCGGGGGGTGGGGAAGGAGGTGATTGCGCGCGCAAGCCGTGTGCTGCAACGCTCCATCCGTTGGGCGTTGGACCACCGTGAGGAGATGATCCAGTTTCTGATCACCCACATCCACCGCCCCGATGAAGTTGCCACGCCAGAGTTGTTAGATCGCTACTTGGCGATGTACGCCAACGAGGAAACCCACGAATACTCCGCAGCCTCGCGCCAGGCCGTCCAACTAATTTTTGACCGAGGGTTTGAAGCCGGATTGCTGCCGCAGCGTGTGGTGGCGGAGTTTGTGTGATGGAGACTCCAACGGCTCACCTCACAGTAAAATTCGCCACCGGTAGAACCCCAAAAAATATGGGTTCGACTCCACCGGATGCCAACGGGGGTTGGGGTGCTGGCGAAGCTGTGCCAGCGAAAGTTTTTTGACGATGCCGGGGTTGTTCCCATCCGGCCCTGTGTGATAGACCGTCATCCCGTTCCCCAGCCAGATCATCGTGTGGTAGGGCCAATCGCTCTCGGTGTCGTTCAGGTAGAAGATCACATCCCCCGGAAGCGCTTCCAACGGCGAACGGCTGACGAACCCAAGCGAGTTATCCTTCAGCCGCGCAGCTTCGGCGAACTCGGAAAACTGTGCAAGAATATCGTTGGAATGCTGATGTTGGGCTGGGGTGGCGGCTGAAATTTTCCGAACAATTCCTTCCGCCTTTCGCCCAACCTTGAAGACTTTGGTTCCAACAAACGGCACGTTCGGGTAGTTGTATTTCTGCACATCGGGGATTGAGGGGTCGCGAAGGTAGCGGCGGCTGGCAAGCCAAGCGTTATCGTGGCGTTTCAGTGCTTCGCGGTAGCAGTAGCGGATCAGCCCGGCGCAGTCACGGTCGTGCCAGCGGTCGTCAAGGTGAGTAAGCTGTCCGGCTGCAATCGTGGTGAACCAACGGCGGAACGCTTGGCGGTCGCTTTGGCTGGAAAGGTCCAACACATCGGGGTAGCCGTTCTGGTTGGCATCGGCAAGGGAGGGGGTAAGATGAAGTTTGGCTTCGATGGGGGCCGGCACACCGTAGATTTTCACCCGAACCAGAACATCCCCCGTTTGGAACTGCGCCACCAGCCGGTATCGCAGCCCGTCACCCATCGGTATCACTTTCACCAGTTCCTTCCCCTCAACAATTTCCACCGTTGGCGGGTGCGGAAGCACACCAACATTCAGCGAATTGCCGAAGCGTGAGATCAGCCGAACCTCCAACATTGCCGATGAAGCTCCATCGGCGTTCAGCATTGGCGGGGTGATCGTGACATCGTAATCCTGGATGCTGGCATCAAATTTCTGATAGCCCCAAATCCCTGCCACCACCAGCACCGCCCCGGCGCAAAGCCCAATCAATCCTCGTTGCAGGTTTTTGTTCATGGCTGGCGTTTGGTTGTGCTGAAGGTTCTGTGGGATGCAGGAATTCTATCAGTGCTGGCTTACTCTAAAACCAGAGAGCGAAAACCAAGTCCGCACTATGCTTTTAGCTTATTTCGCATCGGTTTCAAAATCAGTTTGCAGGCAATTCTATTCATATCAGGAATAATAGCTGCTTGGAGCAGCTTATTAAAATCAGTGTCGCTTGTGATCTTTGGGATTTCACCTGCATAAAGGTGATGTTCTTTTAGTTTTAAACAGCCGTTTCCGTCTGTGTTGTTGCTGTATTTAATGCTAACGAGGTTTACTTCCTTTGAAACTTTAGAAATGAGTTTTGTAAGATTTAGATCTGTGCTTTTGGTAATGTAATCACTGAGTGAGTCTTGCAGAATCCAAAGTGTTTTGCTTCCCCAAGTATTACCGATTTGAGATTTCACGATTAGCTGGCTTACCATTCTTGCCCAAACCTGCCTGTAATTTATTCCAGGAGATTCGTGCTGACTCCCTCTGATCGCGTTTATAAATGATTGCTGAATAGTTGTGCCTTTACTTTTGTTCCCTCCTGATGTACTTGAAGTCATTATTTCAATGATATTCAATTTTCCTGTCGGGAAATCTTCAATGAATAATTTGCCGCCTCTTGCTGCAATAGTGTATCCATTATCTTCTGCTTGTTCTCTCACTTTTGCTTCTGAAAGTTGTAATGAAGTCGCAATTTCAGAAATGTGCTTTGAACCAAGCGAAGCAACAATATAATCAAATGTATAGTCAAATGATCTGAGACCTTCTTCTTCGTTATCTTCTAAATATTTGACCTTAACTTCACTCCAAATACCAATATATTTGGACTTCTCAAGTCGGCAATGTTTTTTTAAAAGATTGATAGCAAAGTTATTATGATAATTATCTTCATTTGCTTTTGAGAAAGAAAAAATCCTACGAGGGCAAACTATCCACTTTACATCTTTTACGGTCAATGAACAAATTCCGGGTGGAATTGCCTTTAAATCTTTCGAAAAATATTCTATCAGTCCGTTTTTTTCAACATCATTTTTTGATAGAAAAGTTTGATAACGATTACCACCACCATCGCAAAGATTGTTTGTGAAAGGACAAATGCAATTTCTACGATAATACTCTGCTTTACTACTCTTGTCGTTAACTTCGTGTCCGAATAGTTCAAAAATCTGATTCTTCATATTACCGTTAAAATTTCATTTGCGATTATTTCAGCCAGTTTAGGCGGAACTGCGTTGGCTACTTGTCTGTGCTGGTCTAAATTTTTAACGTTACCTGAACGCCTTCTAATCGGTCCCTGAAGAACTAATTTGTCAGGAAAAGTGTGAATTCTCATATATTCACGAGGTGTTAAATATCGATTCTCAGTTGGGTGATAAAATATCTCACCACCCCTTAGAGTGAGAGAAGGTTCTATTTTACTTAGCCTCCTATATTTAGTCGTATCTTTTTTACTTAAACTCATTTTGATTGATGCGGGTGCATCTTCTTGACAAGATAAATAACTCCCTTCTGGAACAAAGGAGATACGCTCAGCATCTCTTTCAGGAGTAACATCAACGTGATTTGGAAAATTTTCTTTTATTCCTTTTAGTGTTGGTTTCGGTAGATTAAAAATATATTTCCAAGCACTCTCGTAAGGCAGTAGTGGGAACAAAGAAAAATCTTCTTGTTCATCTGAGTGTGTTGGTATCGGAAAAGTAAAATTATTTTTACCAAGCATCGCAACCATGAAGACCCTCTCTCTCCGCTGTGGAATACCATAGTCAGCCGCATTTATCACCGCCCATTTAGTGGTATAGTCGAGTTTTGTCAATTCTTTAATAAAAGATTCAAACACTCCACCCCGTTTTCCTTTTTCGTCAGGTGCACTTAATAGACCTTTTACATTCTCAATTAAAATGGCTTTCGGTTTTAATACACCAGCAAAGCGAACAACCTCAAAAAGCAGTTGCCCTCGCGGATCTTCCAATGAATCGCGTTTACCGATTAAAGAAAACGTTTGGCAAGGTGGACCTCCATGTAAAAGTCGTATTTTTTCTCCTTTGAAAATTATTGGATTAATTTGGGTAATATCAACGTCAATAATGCGATTATTCTTATTGTTGAGGTCACGCCAACTTTCAAGTGTTTTGACAGCGTGTTTGTCAAACTCAATGTTTGCTATATTCACAAACCCAGCTGACTCAACACCTATGTCAAGCCCTCCACAACCACTAAATATTGATAATGCGTTCATTCTACTGTTACTTGCCTTTTGTGATACAGATAGGAAATTTTGAAATCTACCAATGACTGCAAATAGAGTCACCTCTAACATTGGTCTTAACCAGCAGCTATCTCAATATAGGTTCCGCCAGCTTATTTGGCAACAGTTCATAGAGTATAAAACCATCCACGCTATCGCACCCCAGCCTCCAAAATTTTGAATGCCCCACGTTTCCCGTCAATGCTTGCTTGCACCCCAATCGGAAGCGTGAGTTTTGTGGGGATATGGCCGTACAGAAGATTGCCAATCGCCGGCTTCCCAGCGCGCTGGGCGTACTCGTAAAACACGTCCTCAATTGGCAAAGGATCAACCGAAACCCGCGTTGGTTTTGCGTTGGTGAACTGTCCCAGAAGCAATCCCGCAATGCTCCGTAGCACGCCGGCGTTGTCTAACTGCGAAAAAAGGCGATCAACGCGGTAGGCTTCTTCCCCGATTTCTTCCAGCAGCAACAGCGCGTTGCGGAACGAGGGCAGAAATGGAGTTCCGGTAAGAGCGGCAACTAACGTTAGATTTCCGGCAATCAATCTACCCTGGGCGGTTCCCGATCCCAAGCCTAGAATGGGGCAATCTTCGGGTTGGCGAACAACGCCCAACGGTTTGCGCCAAGTAATGCACCGCCAGAACCACTCCTCGGCAAAAGAATCAATCCCTTCTGGATTCCAGAAATCAACGCCGGGCATCGCGCCGCTGAAGCTGACAAGGTTGCATTTCCGAAGCAGGGCAAGGTTCAGTGCTGTGACATCGCTGAAGCCAACGATAATTTTTGGGGAACGCCGCAATGCCCGGTAATCCACTTTCGGGAGAATTCGGGTCATTCCGTAGCCGCCGCGTCCGGCAATAATCATCTTCACTTCGGGGTTCCGAATCATGGCGTTCAGGTCATCAATCCGCTCCTGATCGCTTCCGGCAAGGTAGCCGTAGCGTTTCCACAGATTGTCGCCGCAGGCCACCCGATACCCCAACGACTCAAAGTATCGGATTCCTGATTTCAGTTGTTCGTCATCCCGTTGCGGCGAGCTTGGGGCCACAACGCCAATCAGGTCTCCCCGCCGAAGCGGGGCTGGGAAAATCACGGAAGAGTTGTGCTGGGAAAGCATATCGTGCAAAAGTAGGGAGGGGGGAATCAAAAACAACAGGGGGCAAAACAACAGAGGTCCAGAAACAACAAAAGCTCGGAACTTCCGAGCTTTGTTTGCTTTCTTGGTCGGCGTGGCAGGATTTGAACCTGCGACCCCTACGTCCCGAACGTAGTGCGCTACCGGGCTGCGCTACACGCCGTTGCCATCAAAGTGGTCAGGGAGGGAGTTGAACCCCCGACACATGGATTTTCAGTCCATTGCTCTACCAACTGAGCTACCTGACCAAGTGTTGCTTCCCCCTGTTGGCCGAGGGGAAGCAAACATACAATTCCCCAGTAGGGTTCTCCAAACACTTTTTCGCTGGGGATTGTGTAAGAATGTCATCTTTTTTGCGCAAGGCCTCCGAAATGTCGAATGCCGAATGTCGAATAGAAGAGTGAGGAACGCTGGAGTTTTCACCGAGCCCAGCCTTCCGCTCATGCTGAGCTCCGTCGAAGTATGAAGCGGAGCCACCGAACCGAGCCGCCTCGGCTGCCCGCCCCCGACTACCGATCCCCGACTACCGATCCCCGACCACCGATCCCCGACTACCCCAACTCCACCCAAACAGTCTTGCTGTGGGTGTACATCTCCAGGGCTGCTGGGCCAAGCTCGCGCCCGATGCCCGACTCCTTGTAGCCGCCAAACGGCAGTGCGTTGTCGGTCATGTTGTAGGTGTTCACCCAGACGGTTCCGGCATGGACGTTTTTGGCGAACGTCAGTGCCTTTTTGATGTCGTTCGTCCAGATGCCGGCGGCAAGTCCGAACCGGGTTCCATTGGCGATTCGCAAGGCATCGTTCACATCTTCAAAAGTGATGACCGAGGCCACCGGGCCGAAAATTTCCTCCTGTGCAATCTCCATCTCATGCTGAACTTCATCGAACACGGTTGGCTGCACAAAGTACCCCTGGCTTCCCACCCGTTCGCCGCCAGCAACCAACGCCGCGCCAGCCTGTTTCCCTTTTTCGATGTAGCCCAGCACGCGCTCCATCTGCTCCTGGCTAATCAGCGAACCCATGCGGGTTTTCATGTTGAGCGGGTCGCCAACGGTCATTTTTTTTGCGCGAGCGGTAAGCACCTCCATGAACTGGTCGCGGGCGGAACGTTCAATCATAATGCGGCTTCCGGCGGTGCACATCTGCCCCTGGTTGAAGAAAATTCCGCTCAGGGCGTATTTGGCCGCAAGCTCCAAGTTGGAATCGGCAAACACGATGTTCGGGGATTTTCCGCCAAGCTCAAGCGTCACCTTTTTTAGGGTGTTTGCCGCGCTCCGCATGATTGCTTTTCCAACTTCTACCGACCCCGTGAACGCAATTTTATCAACCTCTGGATGCTCCACCAACGCCGCGCCAGCGGTCGCGCCAAACCCGGTGATGATGTTCACCACACCGTTCGGCAGGCCCGCCTCCATCATCAGTTCGCCAAGCCGCAGAATGGAGAGTGAGGTTTGCTCGGCTGGCTTTATCACAACGGTGTTGCCGCAGGCAAGGGCGGGGGCAATTTTCCAGGCGGCCATCTGGATGGGGAAGTTCCAGGGGATAATCTGGCCGCACACCCCCACCGGTTCGCGAAGGGTGTAGCAGAGGGCGTTGGCGCGTGCTTCCGGCTCGATGGTTTGCCCCATCACCTTGCCGGACCAGCCAGCAAAGTAGCGGAAGCAGGCAATGGATTGCGGCAAATCCACCCGCAGCGATTCCAGCAGTGGCTTGCCGTTGTTCAGTGTCTCAAGCTCGGCAAGTTCCTCGATGTTTTGCTCCATCAGGTCGGCAACCTTCCAGAGGAGTTTTGCCCGTTCGCTGCCGTTCATTTTGGGCCAGGGGCCGCTATCGAATGCGCGGCGTGCGGCTTGCGCAGCCAACGCAACATCGGCGGAATCCCCGCTGGCAACGTTGGCAATTGTCGCGCCGGTGCCGGGATAGATTGCCGCGAACGTCTGGCCGGAAACGGCATCAACCCACTGGCCATCAATCAGCATTTTGCCGTAGCGGAGAAGCCCGCGCTCGTCAAGCTGGTTTTTCTGCGGGGTGGCCACCGCAAGTTGTTCGTTGGTTGCTGTATCGGTCATGATGATTTCTTTGAGTTAGAACGTGTGTGGACAAAAGCCACCAGAACAGAGCCACCAAAACGGCATGGTCTGCTTCTGCGTGTGTTCTATGAATGATGTGATGTTGTTGGAAAAGGTGCTGCCAAAATAGCAAGAAGCCACGCAGAAGGGGGCGGGGGAGGGGATTACGAATTATGAAGAGTGAATGGTGAAGAGTGAAAGGGGAAGAAGGGGAAGAGTGAAAGATGAAGAAGGGAGTGAGTTTGCAATAGTTGCGGCCAAGTGGGAAGGGAAGCGGGGCGTTTACAGGAAGCTGATGTTCAGCGTCAGGAACAGGCCGCCGAAATCTTTAATCGGCTCATCTTTCAGGCTTTCAATTCCGGGGCTAATCGGGATGATGTAGTAGCGGAGATTGACCCCAATCACCGGATTGCTTTCGCCAAAATCGGCCCCAAGCCCCACGAAACCACCGCCAGTCACCCGCGTTGCCGCGTGGCTGAAGCTGCTGAAAAATGAATACTGGTAGGGCAACGCCAGCACAAGACTTGGCCCAACTCCGGCGTTCAGGAATGGGCGAAACTCGTCGGATAGCCGCTCGGCAAACAATCGTTGCCGCAGCCCGAACATCAGCGGAAAGGTGTACAGGCGATTGACCTTGTTCGGAACGCGGTACTCGTAGCCGTCCCACAGGTCCAACTCATCTTTTGTCCGCGACCCTGTTACCCCCAAGTTCACAAACAGCGATAGGTTGCTGCTGACCTTCCGCTGGTAAAACCCGCCGGCACCAAAACCGCTGTTGCTGAACAGAACATCAATCCCGAACAGGTCATCTACTTGTGTGGATTTCTGCACGGTATCAATCAGCGGGGCAACCGGCGTGAAGATGAAGAGCGTATCGGCACCGGCTGGTGCAACGGGAAATTGCGGGATGGAAGGGGGAATTGCTGGCGGAGTTTCCCCCGTCACTTGGGCAACAACCGGGCTGGCGGTCAGCAACGCGACAGCGATTCCGGCAAGGGCTATGGTTTGCTTACATCTCATGGTTGAACAACGGGCGCAGCATACTTCGCTGCCAGCCCTCTCCGCAAGCCAAAAAACTGGTGGGGATGAAATGTTACGCTGTGGCGTTCTTGCTGAATGCACCCACGCTTCCGGTTTGCGGCGGTTGCGTTACTCAGTTTCCACCACCCGCCGCGTTGCGGCCACGCGGTCAAGATGCCAGCAAGCAACGTAGTGGTGGCCCGATGCTTCCGATCCGGTGTCGGCCAAGCGTGGTTCTTCGGCCCAGCATTTCTGGTCGGCAAAGCTGCAACGGGTGCAGAAGTGGCATCCCTTCGGGTAGCTGGTTGCCGCTGGCACTGTCCCTTCGATGGTGTTCAGCCGGGTGTGATGTTCCCCCATTCGCGGAATGGAGTCCAGCAAGCCGATGGTGTAGGGGTGCTGCGGGTTGTGGAAAATTTCATCCACCGAGGAGTACTCAACAATTTTGCCGCCGTACATCACCGCCACGCGGTCACTGACTTCGGCAATCACCCCCAAGTCGTGAGTAATCATCACCACCCCCATTCCTAACTCTTTCTGGAGCTTGTTGATAAGCTCCAAAATTTGTGCTTGCACCGTCACATCCAACGCGGTTGTTGGCTCGTCGGCAATCAGCAGTTGGGGATTGCAGCTTAGTGCCATTGCAATCATCACCCGCTGGCGCATCCCGCCGGAAAGCTGGTGGGGATATTCGCCGTAGCGTTGCTCCGGTGCCGGAATCCCAACCAGACGGAGCATCTCGATGGAGCGAAGTTTTGCTTCGGCTTTGGAGACTTTTTGGTGGAGTATCACGGCTTCGTCAATCTGGTGGCCGATGGTGAACACTGGGTTCAGCGAGGTCATCGGCTCCTGAAAGATCATGGAGATTTCGTTTCCCCGGATCGAGCGCATCTCCTCCTCGGTCAGTTTCAGCAAGTCGCGTCCGTTGAACAGGATTTCGCCCCCTTCAATTTTTCCGGGGGGCATTGGTATCAGCCGCATCACACTAAGCGCGGTGACGGATTTGCCGCATCCCGATTCCCCCACCACCCCTAACGTTTCGCCACGGTCAACCTCGTAGCTAACCCCATCCACCGATTTGGCAACGCCGTCGTCGGTGTGGAAGAAGGTCTGAAGATTCTTGATTTCAAGCAGTTTGGACATGAGCGTTTGAAATGACGAGTGTCGAATGTCGAATGTCGAATGTCGAATGAGAATGCCAAAACCTCTCCTGCTATTTCCTATCTCCTCCTTTCCTATCTTCTGTTTTCCTTCCCCCTACACCTTCATCTTGGAATCCAGCGCATCGCGCAAACCGTCGCCGAAGACGTTGATGGCGAAGACGGCCAGCGCGATTGCAATGGAGGGATAAAGCGTCAGCCCGGGAAGCTGGCCGGCTTGCAGAAACCCAAGCCCGTCGTAGATCATCTGCCCCCATGTTGCTGTTGGAAGCTCAATCCCATGCCCAACAAAACTAAGGCTTGCCTCGGCAATAATTGCGCTGGCAAACCCTGCGGTTGCAACAACGATAATCGGCCCAAGCGCGTTCGGTAGAATATGCCGGAAGATTGTCCGCATCGGCCCAAAGCCAACGGCACGGGTGGCCTCAACATACTCCGTTTCCCGAAGCGAGAAGAACTGGCCGCGGACAATCCTGCAGGTATCCACCCAACTGGTAAGGCCGATTGCAAGGAAGGTTTGCCACGCGCCACGGCCAACCCAATCCGAAAGTGGGATGATGCTATCGAAAACGTCAATGAACTCCTTCAACGTCAGCGAAAACACCAGCACCAGCAGAATGAACGGGAAGCTCCAGATCACGTTGGTGAACCACATGATAACGGCATCCACCGTCCCACGGAAATACCCCGCCAACGCCCCCAACAACACCCCGATGAAAATGGCGATAATCTCGGCAAACAACGCCACCGAAAGGGAAACCCGCGCACCGTACAGCAGGCGGCTCAGGACATCACGCCCAAAACGGTCGGTGCCAAGCACGAACGTTGGCGTTTGGTGCCACTCGGCTTCATCGGCAGAAATCAAGTGGCTTCGGCTGACGGAGTCCTTGCTTCCCCCCACCCGCACAAAGCTGATAAACTCCGGCCCAGCGGTGTAGGACTCAATCGGGATATACTCATCAGGGTAGGTTCCCCCCGGTGCTTTCACCACAAGGATATTCCCGGCAAAACCGCTTGGCTTGCGGGCATACTCCAATATCTGCCTGTTCGGGTTCATCGGGGCAATCAGCCACGCAAAGCCGGCACACAGGAACAGCAGCACCATGATGACCAAGCCAAGCATTGCCAGCTTGTTCCGTTTCAGCCGCCGCCAACTGTACCACCAGAGTGAGTGGACTTGGGTTTCGGGAATTGCTTGCATTGCTGCCGAAGGTTCCGCTTGGTTAGGCTGCATGGAAGTTGTTGGGTTCATCGCGGTTATGGGCAAGCGGGTTACGACAATCGGACTTTGGGGTCCAGCAGGGAGTAGAGGATATCAACGAGAAAATTGACCACCACAAAGACGACCGCGGTGAAAAGCACAACACCCTGGATCACCGGATAATCCAACTGCAACACGGCATCGAATCCCAGCATCCCAATTCCCGGCCAGGCGAACACTTTTTCGATGAAGAACGTTCCGGCAATTGTGCTGGCAAGCCATGCCGAGACCGTGGTGACAACCGGGTTCAAGGCGTTCCGAAGCGCGTGTTTGATAACTGTTGCACCAACCGGCAACCCTTTGGCGCGTGCAGTGCGGATGTAATCTTGGCTTAGAACATCCAACATGGAGCTGCGGGTGATGCGGGCAATGATGGAAAGCGGGCGCGCCGCCAACGCCAGCATCGGAAGCAGAAGATATTTCAGGTTAGTCCCGCCATCTTTGGTGATGTAGCCGCTGGCCGGAAGCAGGTTCAGCCAGTTGCTGAACACCAGAATCAGCACGGCCCCCAGCACAAACACCGGAACCGAAATCCCAAGAATTGCCGTCACCCGGCTGGCCCCATCGAAAAACGTGTAGGGCTTCCATGCGGAATAGACCCCAATGGCCACCCCAATCAGCGTGGCAATCAGCAGCGACGGAACCGCCAGCACCAAACTTTTCGGGAACCGCTCCAGAATAGACTCAATCACGGGGCGGTTGAACGCAAAGCTGCGTCCCAAATCGCCGGTGGCGGCCCTGCCCAAAAAGTCGAAGTATTGGGTGGGAAATATCGGCTCATCCAACTTTAGCTGCTTGCGAAGCGCGGCGATAGATTGCGCGTCGGCACGTTGGCCAAGCATCAACCGGGCAGGGTCGCCCGGAAGCACGCGGATGATGACAAACGTCACCGTCATCACACCCCAGATAATCAGGAGCGAGTAGAAGAACTGCCGAATTGTGAATGTCAGCATGAAGCCTTGGCCGGAATGCCGTGTGGAAGATTTGGGGAGCGCAGATGGAGTCGGCTTCTGCGTGCGCAGCGCGCCGCTCCGTTCTCTGAACCGCCGAAGATAGGGAACAGCCACCGCACGCCGCAAGCGTTCGGGCGTGGGAAGTTCAGATTCTTTTTCACGTGCGATCAGTGAAGGAGGAAGGAGGGGGAGTAGGAGATGAAACCGGAGGATGCTTGCTTGGTCATCGCCGTTGCGCGAATCATCCAGCAGTGGCGCAGGTGTCACAGCCGGAAGAATTTCTATCTTGCCAGCGGACTTGCCACAGAAAGCAGGCTTCATCATGGCTGCGGGATTTGGGGGATGGGGAGAGAGCTTCTGGCTTGGCAAGGCTGGCAAGCGGAGGAAGGGGGGGGGAAATCAAACAAGAAGCACAACAATCGGAATAACCGAACAGAGCACATCAACATTCAACAACAACAACAATGCGATTGAGCAGAAAACTTGCCGGACTGGCTGCCCCGGTACTAATTATGGCAGCAATGCTTGGCGGATGCAAGGCACTAAAAGATGTGACCAGCGCGCTGACCGACCTGAAGAAACTGCAATTCAAGTTAGAGAACGTCAGCAACTTTAAGCTGGCTGGGGTGGATGTCAGCAAGGCATCGGATCCCAAAAGCATCAGCACAATGGAGATGATAAGCCTGGGTTCGGCGTTTGCGCAAAAGAAGATGCCGGTGGATTTCACCCTGAACGTTGCCGCGCGCAACCCGAACGACGGCTCGTCCGCTTCCGGTGGGCGAAGCACCCCGCTATACTTGCGGAAGCTGGCCTGGACCCTGCTGATTGACGACCGCACCACCATTAACGGCGTTGTGGACAAACGGCTGGAGATTCCGGCATCGGGGCAAAGCACCATGATCCCAATCACGGTGGGGCTGGACCTGTACCAGTTTTTTGGTGATAAAGGGCTGAACGATATGGTGAATCTTGCGCTGGCAATCGGCGGCGCGCAAGGCTCAAGCTCGCGGCTGAAATTAACCGCAAAAGTAAGCGTGGAAACGCCAATCGGCTTGGTGGATTATCCTGGCGATATCACGATAGTGGATCAGCAGTTTACGAATCCGTAGGGGGGGATAATTAAAGAGGCATAGCCACGTACACAGCGGCTATGCCTCTTTTTTTTTAGGGGGGCTTTTGTTCTAATTATCTCATCACCGTCAGCCGTTCTTTCCCTACTATTTTCCCGTCCAAGCTGGCTTGAACAAAGAATACTCCTGATGGAAACCGCTGTTGAAGTGAGCAACGAATTTCTTTTTCCGTTACGTTGCCGAAATCTTTTGCCCAAACCGTGCTGCCAACAGCGTCAACAACGGTAAGTTGAAGATTACCAGAGGCTGGTAATTGTACAATAATGCTTGGCTCTTCAGTTGTGATAATATTGGGAATTATAGAAATGGAATGTTCCGCAGTGTTTGCAAAGGTAGGTACACTGGTTGGTGTAAGAACCCACCGAAGAACTTGGCAATCGGAGCTAGTAACGTACGCAGTATTTAACGATGGGAAAGCCATTGCGCCAATGGTACAGATATTGTGAGTATCAAGTGGCACTGGGTCTTTTTTCCAAGTTTTACCGCCGTCACTGGTACGCAGAATTTTCCCTTGCCAGCCAACAGCCATGCCGTTTAAGCGATCAAGAAACTGTACATCACTTAACCCATTGGCCGGATCACGCCATTTTTTTTCCACAGGAGCCCATGTTCGGCCACCATCGGTGGTGTAGGTGAACAAATCAAGAGCACGATCACCTTGTCCTGTATTCTGATATCCAACAGAATAACCATACTGTGCATCAACAAAAAATAGGCTTGAAACTCCGAATAATACCGGGGCATCATTATAGTTCCATGTGACTCCACCGTCATATGATCGAAGAAGAACTGCCTTATTAGTCCAGACCATAGATAGGATTATAGTGTCTGGGTTAACAACCGATAATCGTTCTACATAAACATTTTGGATTGCATCAGGCAGTGATACCTGAGTCCAAGATTCACCACCATCGGTGGTTTTAAACAACCACTGTGGTGGGCCATAAATATATCCATACTTCGCATCATACATTTTTATCTCAAACGCCATTCCTAGGTCAACAGGAAGTCTAAACTCTTTCCAGGTATAGCCACCATCAACTGAGCGATATCCAACACCGGTGTCTGCAATTCCAATAATTAAGTCACGAGTGGGGTGAGCAATAGATTCTATTCGCCGAAAATTGTGGTAGTCGGGATATGGAGTCATTTTGTCAATCAGCGTATTTCGCCATGTTTTTCCACCATCGGTGGTAATCCGAACAAATCCGGCCCACCAGCCAGAATCGCAGGTGGTAACGCAATGCTCATCATCGGCACAGGAAATAGCCATATACTTTACCGCTCGCAAGGTATCAACCTGCACCCATTTCCCTTGCTGCTGCGAGTATAAGGGGGTAAATGCAGCAATAAGTACTCCAAGTATTCCAAAGAACGTTCTCATAATTTGCTCCTGTTGTATGGTTGAAACATGATACGGGAGAACAACCTGCAATGGTTATTCTCCCGTAATTGACAACGGTTAGCGATGGTTTTGAATTGCTGATGTTGTTTCAGAAGCCTGAACGGTAGTATTCAGCTCCTGATTTGGCAATGTGGAAAACTCTTGCTGCTGGATCGGATGCTGCGGCTTAATCATGTTTTGCACAGGTGGGAATGTGTTCCTTTGCGCCTCACAAATAAAATTCGGGCAGTCAGGTGTGCAGTTAATCACAGGTGGCTCGCCATCCATTGGTGGTATTGTACTGGCAGTACGATTGCCTTGTTGATCAATGCAAACCCTGAGCTTGACGTAGCAGCAATTGTTGGTAAAGCAAGGCTGATAGTGCGTTACACTGTAGGTTGGTGTAATCTGCTCATGAAATTCTTTCCAACATGCTGAGTTCGTTACTCTCCATTGATCCGAGCATTGTCCTTTAGCGGTTGGTGGGAAATTCATAGGATTAGCTGCAATAATTCCCTTCATAGCTTCTTGTAATGCGGTGGTCAAATTGCAGCCCGAGCCAGATACGGTAATGTCAGCAATCGAAATTTCGTATTGCCCACACTGGTTACTGCGATACCAAAAACTGACGGATACACTGCACCCAGGGTACGAGAGGCCGACGGGACCATAAAATGTCCAAACGGTGTCTTGTGGGCAGTCTGTGGGACAAGGTCTGGGATACGGTGGCGGTGGTGGCTCCTGAGCCAGAAGCAGTGGTGCGACAAACACGAGCAACAGCGCGGCAATCGCCGTGCGAAGTACGGGTACGATAATCATGGCTTCCTCCCCAATTGGGATTATGTAAATGAATTAGGAAGAGCCTTCGGTAGGAAGAGCCTTCGGTAGGAAGAGCCTTCGGTAGTGTTGCTGGCAAATTTAACACGATATGGCACACGGATCAATAAAAATTTTCATCAATTATCTTCTGAAGAAGAAAAAAATAGCCGCCCACACCGGGCGGCTATTTTTTTTTATGACCTTTCAAACTCCGTTAGCTCTGGTGCCGCAAATCCTCGATGTCGGCTTGCTCGCGAGCTTTCTGGATCCATTCTTGGAAGAGTGAGCTGCGGCGTGCTGACATGAACTCCTTCATAAACTCGCCCCGGTCTTTCTGGAATTCCTGATCGGTTGGGACGGTTTTGGAGTTCAATTGGACGATGTAGTAGCCACGCTCGCCACGGACTGCATCGGAGAATTGCCCCGGGTTCAGCGCGAAGGTTGCTGCGGTCAGTGGCACATCGAACCCTGCGCCGGGGAAGGGGCTGGTGCTGTTCACATCGTTGAACGGCATCACTTGCACGCCCGGGTCAATGGTCTTCAGTTTTTCCAGACTATCGCCGGCGGCAAGCGCGCCGCGCAGTTTTGTGGCGCGGTCTTTCAGCATATCCAGCTTTTTCTGGATGCGGAGCTTCTTGATGATGTCGGCCTTCACATCGGCGAACTCGGCCGTGCCGGCGTTCCGGATTTTGGAAACTTGAGCAATGATGATATTTCCGTTCTGCATCTCAATCGCCTTGCTGACTTCACCAACGCTGTTGTTGTAGGCAAAGTAGGTAAGCTCCATCATCCCCGCCACCGGCATGGATTTCTGGATTGGCCCGCTGCTGATGGATTGCAACCCACGTTTTGCAGCAAACGCCGAATCCAACGCCTGCCCCCCGGCGATGGTGTCGCGAAGCATCTGGGCGCGGCGCATCAGCGCGTTCTTTGTGCCACGGGTGGTTTTGATGCTGAACCGCATGTCGCGCAGTTTGTAGCTGCGTGCGGTTTTGTCGGTGACTTTAATGATGTGATAGCCGAACTGCGTTTTCACCGGGCCGATAATGTCGCCAACGTTGGCGGCTAATCCGGCATCCTTGAACTCCTGAACAAACGGGCTGGTTTTGCTGAAGTATCCAACATCGCCGCCGTTCATTGCCGAGCCTTGATCCTGGCTGAAGGTTGCCACCAACGCTTCAAATTTCTCCCCCCCTTTTGCCCGTTTCAGGATTGATTCGGCAAGCGCCTTGATGCTATCGGTGTTGCTGATACCTTCGGTTTTCAGCAGGATATGCTGCGCTTTGGCGAAGACTTCACCGCTATCTTTCATCTCCTGAACGTTCAGCAGGATGGTTCCTTCCGGCGTTGCAAACGGGCCGATCACCGCACCTGGGGTTGCCCCTTGCAATGCGGCCTGAAGCTCTGCGGGAATTTCTTGGAACGGGGTGAAGGCTGTTCCGGCGTAGTTCCCCGGGCCGTACTGGGCAATCAGCTGGCTGAACACCGAATCTTTCTCGGCAGTAGTGGTTGCGCGGTTCAGGGCTTCGGTGGCCTTGCCAAGCCGGGTCATCACCGTGCTGGAATCTTGCTTGCTTGGGGAAAGGGGAAGGATAACGTAACGAAGCTCTCGCGAGGCTTTCTGCACAAAATCGGCTTTGTGTTCATCGTAGTATTTCTTCGCGTCGTCGTCGCTGACTTTCACCTGGTCATCGGGGATGGAGTTTGCGTCCAGCATGGCAAAGCTGCCGCTGGCTTTCAGCTTCTTGTTGTCGTAAGCAAGCCGAATCTCCGATGGTGAAGGAATTGCCGAAGCGGTGATTGCACTGCTGACCGCTTCTTGCAGCATCTGCATCCGAAGGTCGTGGCGAATCTCGGCAAACTGGTTTTTGATCGAGACGATTTCCTCGGCAGGGAACTGGCGTTGTGCAAGGAAGGCATCGGTGTTCCGCATGAAATCGTAGTAGATATTCTGCTGGAAGGTTCCGGTGCTGTCGCTGAACATTTGGGTGAGGTAGCTGGGGGGATCGTAGAGTAATTTCTCATCTACCTGTTTATCGGTGACGGCCACCCCAAGCCGTTCGGCAGCTTGGTTCAGCAACACCTCGTTCACCATCTGATTCCAGACTGATTCACGGATTTGCACCTCGTCAAGTTCCCCATCGGGGTTTGCGGCGCGCTGGCGGTTGATAAGAGTATCAACCCGCGTCTGGTATTCACGATAGTTGATTGGATCCCCGTTCACATGCCCAATGGCTTGGCCACCGGCATTCACAACCCCGCCTGACATCCCTTTTTTTGCGTCCCCCCAGTCGAAAACGATGGTGAGAACGAAAAACAGGATCATAATGATGATGAACGCCGGCATTCCTTGCCGGAGCTTCTGCATGACTCCCATAGACTACGATTGATGACGAAAGAGTTTTGGATGTTCGATTTTGGAAACGAATCGCAAATATACAGGATGCCCCCCACCAATCGCACCAATTCGCGCGGGGAATCCGTGACAATCCGTTGATTGCGTTTCGAACCGGCAGTGAGGGGGGAAGCGAAAGGGGATGCAGGGGCTGGCTGCGGTGGGGAACCGGGGCTACCCCCGCTTCAGCCAAAAGCTGAAAGTGGAACCCTTCCCGTAGGTGGAGCTGACGGTGATTGCCGAGCCGTGTGCTTCGATGATATGCTTCACGATGGCAAGCCCCAAGCCGCTTCCGCCAACCGCCCGCGAGCGATCCTTGCTGACGCGGTAGAACCGCTCGAAAATTCGTCCAACGTCCCCTTCCGGAATCCCAATCCCGGTGTCGGCCACGCGGAAAACACCCCGTTTGCCAACAAGTTCCAAGCTCACCGTCACGCTTCCGTTCGGCTTGTTGTACTTGATGGCATTTTCAATCAGGTTGGCCAATGCTTGCTTTATTCGGTCGCGGTCGCCCAGCACTTCGGGGTTGTCGCCAGCGTTGAATGCTGGTTGGTAGGATAGCCCAACACCAGCAATCTGGGCGGTGGGTTGTAGCTCGGCAATGATAGAACGGAGGAAGGCATCGGCATCGAAATAGCGGAAGCTCATCCGCATCTCCCCCGATTCAATTCGGGAAATTTCAATGAGGTCGGTCAGAAGTGTGTGAAGCCGAAGGACGTTGTGGTGGGCTTTGTTCAGAAAATCTTCGCGGACGTTGGGGTCATCCATCGCCCCATCAATCAGCGTTTCCAGATAGCCTTGCACCGAAAAAATTGGGGTTCGCAACTCGTGGCTGACGTTCCCAAGAAACTCACTCCGGACCCGTTCCAGCCGCTTCATCTCGGCAATGTCCCCTTTTGCCCGCTCTGCCAGGGTGTTGATTGCTTCGGCAATGGCCCGCAGCTCCACCAGCGGAATGGCCGGAAGGTCAATCTGCTTCTCGGTTCCGCGCCGCGCCAGCTCCAACGCTGTTTCGGCCAGCACCTGCATCTGGGTTTCCAACTGCCGCGATAACCTCCGGTGGCGCAGCAACGCCCACACCCCAACGGCCCCGGCAATCAACAACGCAACCGCCACCACCACCAAATGGAGCTTGGCAGGGAGAAATAGGAGAAGGAACAGCGTGCAGAACAACAGCGCGACCACGCCGATGAAGGCGTATTCGTGCTGCTTGGTTTGTGCGTGCAATGTGCTGGCCACGGCGGCTGTTGGGGAAGGTCTGAGTTATGAGTGAAGGCAAGTTACGTTGGCGGCAGTTTCCCTTTTGGACAAATACCGTTCAGCCACGGAAACGGTATCCAACCCCTTTCACCGTCTCAATCATTTCCCCAGTGGCCCCAAGTTTTTCGCGGACTTTTGAGATGTGGACATCCACCGTCCGATCCACCACATACACGTTCTCCCCCCAGATTCGGTTCAGCAGAAGCTCGCGCGAGAAGACCTTGCCCCGGTTGCTTGCCAGAAACGCCAGTAGTTCAAACTCCTTTTTCGGGAAAAAAGTCTCCCGCCCTTGCACCTTCACGGTGTAGTTCTGGCGGTTAATCTGAATATCGCCGATGGTCAAAATTTCTGGCATCACCAATGTTTCGGTGCGGAGCGTTTCGGCGGAACGCCGCAGGATGGACTTGACGCGGGCAAGCAGCACACGGGGCGAGATCGGTTTTGGGATGTAATCATCGGCCCCAAGCTCAAGCCCTACAATTTCATCGAACTCACCCACCCGCGCCGTCAGGAAGACGATGGGGGTTGCGGCATGGGCTGGCATTGCACGAAGCCGCCGGCACACCTCGAAGCCATCAAGCTCCGGCATCATCACATCCAGAATGATAAGATCAAGCCCCAAACCACCAGCGGCTTGGATTGCCGCGGCCCCGTTGGCGGCGGTGGCAACGTTGTAGCCTTCCTTCTCAAGGTTATATTTCAGCAGTTGAACAATGTCTTCTTCGTCGTCAACAACAAGAATGGTTTTTGGCATGGGATTGTTCTCTTCAGATTCGGCATTGCTGGCGGCAAAACTTTCACTACGGTACGCCGTGGTTTCCAGCACCTTTGTTTATCACTGCTGCAAATCTAACTGGGCAAGCCAGTTCAATGATCGTCAAGTTTTGGTAATGTTGGGCCAATCGGCGGCGGCAGGGTAATCGGCGCAAACACTCCAATGCAAAAAAATGGAGGCCAGATTTGCCGAAATCTTGAATGTTTGCCGGCAACTGCTCTGCTGACTTTTATCAACTCTAACATCACATCATCATCAGGCTATGGCCATTCATCTCTTCCGGAATATCCGCCTACTCAATCCAGCCCAGGGGCTTGACCGCCGCGCCGATCTGCTGATTGCCGATGGGCGCATCCAACAGATTGCTCCCGATATCATCCCTCCCGAAGCTGCAATCATCCACGACGCGGCCGCCTGGGTTGCCACGCCGGGGCTGTTCGATATGCACGTCCACTTGCGTGAGCCGGGGGCAACCCACAAGGAGACGATTGCCACCGGCTGCGATTCGGCAGCAAACGGCGGGTTCACCGGGGTTTGTTGTATGCCGAACACCACCCCAGCCATTGACCACGCCGAGGTTGTTCACTCAATCTTGTGGAAATCGCGCCAGCTTCCGGTGGAGGTGGTTTGCACCGCGGCAACAACCAAGGGGCGCAAAGGGGAGGAGCTTGCGCCGATGGGTGAGCTTCACGAAGCCGGGGTGCGGATGTTCACCGACGACGGCGATTGCGTCCGCAGTTCGGAGGTGATGCGCCGTGCGTTCGAGTATGCTTCCATGTTCGAGGGCGCGGTGCTAAGCCAGCATTGCGAAGAACACAGCATGACCAAAGGCTTTGCAATGAACGAAGGGGTGGTATCCATGAAGCTGGGGCATCCCGGCTACCCGGATGTTGCCGAGGAGTTGATTATCGCCCGCGACATCATGCTGGCGGGGTTCTGCGGAAACCGCCCCTATCACGTTAGCCACATGAGCACACGCGGCGGTGTGGAGCTTGTTCGCCAAGCGAAGGGGCGCGGCCAAACCAATATCACCTGCGAAGTTACCCCGCACCATTTTGTGCTGACCGATGAGGCAGTGATTGAGCATGGAACCAACGCAAAAATGAACCCCCCGCTCCGGACGCAGCCGCATGTTGATGCCATTCTTGAAGGCTTCCGCGACGGCACGATTGACGCGATTGCCACCGACCACGCGCCCCATGCACTCTCGGAAAAACAGGTGGAGTTCCCCGCCGCGCCAAACGGAATCATCGGGCTGGAAACTTCGCTGGGGTTAAGCTACACCTACCTTGTTGAACCAGGAATTATCTCACTTCCCCGATTGATTGAGTTGATGGCAATCAACCCGCGCCGCATCCTTTCCCTTCCTGTTCCGGCGATTGCCGAAGGCCAGCCAGCCAACTTGACGATTATGGCCCCGGAGGAGGAGTGGCAGGTGGATGTGACGAAGTTCCGGACCCGCTCGCTCAACACTCCGTTCAACGGCTGGAAATTGCGCTGCCGTCCGGTGGGGATTATCAACCGTGGCCAGGTGGTTTGGAGTGATTTGTAGGCGGTTTATGCTTTGAGAATCTCAGCAGGTGGGGGGGGGAGATTGGGTGGTGGTCAGTGGTCAGTGGTCAGTTGCAAGAAGCAGGTTGGCATTTGGCATTTGACATTCGACATTTCAATTTACTCACCCAACGGGAAGGCATACAGGTCGTAGCCATCGCAGCCGCCGCCGCGGTTGCTGGCAAGGTAGAGCTTCCCGCCGGCAACGTAGGGGGTGAAATCATCCGCTTCGGAATTGTACGGGGCATCCAAGGCTTCCCGCTTTGGTGCCCCTTTTTTTTGCTGAAAAATATCCAACCCGCGCTCGGCTGTTTCCGCAGCAAAGTAGAGTGTGCCGGTTGCCGGATGAACAAACGGCGAAAGCTCATTCTTGGGTGAGTTCACCGCTGGCCCTGCGTTTTTGGGTTCGCCCCAGGTGCCGCCTGGCTGGCGTTCGGCCACGTACAGATCGTAGCCGCCAAACCCGCCGGGGCGATTCGAGGAGAACCACAACTGCTGGCCATCGGCAGTGACGAACGGCTGGCTATCCCACACGGCAGAGTTGATGATGGGGCCAAGATTGATCACCGCTCCCGACTCACCTTCGGTGACGGCATACAGGTCGCAGCCGCCAATTCCGGCGGGGCGGTCGCAGCCGCAGAAGTAGGCCGTGATGCCGAACGGATCGCCAGGGGGGGACCAGGCAAGGGTTGCTTCCTCGTATCCATCGCTGCCGGGGGCAAGCTGGTAGGGGAATGCTTCGTCCCACCGTTCGGACAATCGCATGGAAGAAAAAAGGTGAGCTGGCCGAAGGTCGGAAAGTTGCTGGCGCAGCCCGCCAGTTCCGGGAAGGTCGCGGTTGCTGGTGAAAATAATCGTGCCGGTGTCCTGAAGCACCGGGGCGTAGTCATCGAACGGTGAGTTGATTTCCGGCCCAAGATTGCCAAACGCCGAAACGCTGGTGCAACGGCTGGAGCCGCAACCGGAAACCGCAAGAACGAGTGGGATGCTCAGAAAAAAGAGCGAGAACGGGAGCTTCATCGGCGGCAAAGATGAAGTTTTTTTTTGACTGGCGCGAACTCAATCCGTGAACCACCCGCGATTCGTCAGCGCGCAACACTATCTTGAAGCCGTTCCTTCTTTGAAAGGGGAAGCAATGACCAACGGATCAAACAAACCGACCAATTCCGACAAACCGATGAACACACTGCCCATTCGATTGCTGCTGATGCTCCTTTTCCCAGCCATGCTCTCTGCCCGAACAATCCACGTCAGCCCAAGCGGAAGCGATGCTGGCGATGGGACTTCTGGGCAGCCCTATCAAACCTTGATGAAAGCATTGGAAGAGGCCAGCGATAACGACGTGATTGAGCTGCAAACCGGAACCTACCAAAGCAACGAGCTTCGCATCACCCAGAACAACCTCACCATCCGCTCGGCCAGTGGCCAGTGGGCCAAAATTGTTGCCCCGGTGGATGTGGAAGATATCGGCTCCTGTATCTGGTATCGCGAACCAGAGGTAAACGGCGGAAGGCTGGAACGGCTGGAGATTGTGGGGGGCTACTACTACGGCGTGAAGTTTGAGACCAACTGGGATTTCACCGACGACAACGGCGTGCAGCTTCAGCTATCGCAACGGCGCGGGGTGAAAGGGGTGACGATTATCGGCTGCAAAATCCACGACACCGGGCGCGATTGCATCAAGCTCACCCCGGGCTGTTCCGACATCTCCATTCTCTCCTGCGAGATTTACCGCAGCGGCGTTGGCCCGGCCAACAACCCTGGCAACCCCGACCCGTACTCGCACAACGCCGAAGGGATTGACAACGTGAACGCTGCGCGAATGGTGGTGCGCAACTGCTACTTCCACGACATCTCCACCACTGGGGTGTATGCCAAAGGCGGGGCCACCGATTGCCTGATTGAGCAAAACCTGATTGTCAACACCGGCGATGGAGGAATCTTCCTGGGGTTCGATACCGACCTTGAATTTTTCGACACCATCCAGAACCCGAACCATTACGATTGCCTTCGGGGGATTGCGCGGAACAACATCATCCTGAACACTGGTGCCGCGGGGATTGGATTCTGGGGAGCGAAGGATTGCCAGGCAATCAACAACACGGTAATCACGGCAAGCACCAACTTCCACGCGCCGTTGTTCATCAACCACAACTCCATGTACTACGGCGAGGAACCAGAGCCAAGCGTGGAGATGCCGTGCGAAGGGCTGGTGGTGAAGAACAACATTTTTGTGGACAACACCGGAACCGGGGATGAGGATTACACGGCGATCATCCGCCCAATGGGCCTGACCGGAAACAACAGCTTTGGCAACAACTGCTACTTCAAAACGGGAAGGGCCGCGCAGTTCGACATTGCCGGCGACGCTGCCGTGGATTTTAACCAGTGGAAGGCGTTCGTGAAAGGGGAGGCTCAGAGCTTGGAAGCGGATCCGCAACTCAACAACCAGCACCACCTTACCGCCGCAAGCCCCTGCATTGACAAAGGTGATGCCACGCCCGGCACCAACAACGACTACGACGGCAATCCGCGCAGTTCAGCTGTTGATATCGGTGCCGATGAGTTCGGCGGAACCACCCTGCAAACTCCACCAGAAGAGGGAACCGTGGGAACCGGGCTGAACGGAGCAACCAGCGGTGTGAATGAAGAACAAATTCCGGCGGCGGTTCGGGTGCTTCGTGGGGAATCGGGAACCTTCCTGATTGAGCTGCCAGCGACCTTGCGCCAGCAAACCGCAAAGGTGTTTTCCCTCAGCGGCCAGCAGGTTGCTTCTTTCACGGCTGAAGCGGGAATGCTAACGGTGAGCTTGGCATCCCAACCGGACGGCGTGTATCTGCTGCAACTTGCAGGGGAGACGGTGGCGTTAGTGAAGCAGTAATCGCAAGCATTTCCAAAAAGAAAACGCGGCAGCGATTGAGTAATCGCTGCCGCGTTCATCTATGATTCATCTGCAAAAGCCACCGGATATCGTCCCCGTTCGTGCTGATCCCGTCGAAGTATGAGCGGAGCCACCGAATCTCGGATCCTTGCCCACTGCTCTGCTCCGATGAGCTTCGCGTCCCACCAAATCTGGGGGGAAAGGGGTAGGGGGGAGATGTGGTTTTCCCCTTCGCACACTATTGAGATAAGCCTCATTGTTTTGTCAGCGCTGCAATGTATTGATTGAACAACACCTCTACTTCTTCGGCGGGGAACATCTCACGGATAATATCCGCATGTTGGCGTCGCACCCTTACTTGCGCCCCTCTTTCTGCTATCGGTTGTGAATCACTACGGGCTTGCCACACTGCCGCTATTGTTGTCCATGCCGCCGCATTGTTTACTGCGCTCCATCCGTTCTTACTTCGATCTACAGCTGCGCTTACTGCCTGGGGCATTACTCGCGTTGGCGATTTTGGGAACCCCGAGCCTCCCGGTATTAACTTCCTTATCAGTTCTTCCTCTTCCCGTGCCCCTTTCCGCGCTTTTCGTAATGTTGCGTCTGATGCTAGCCCATGGGCGTAGCGTTCGGCAACGGTAACGTGGTAGCGACTTTTGTCACTCAACAAGTCCCACGTCGTGCGGCCCTTCCTGTCAATCTTCGTTTTGCGGATGAACTGACAAGCAAGTAAACGCCATATTTGGCCAGCCGGAAATTTAACAGTAGCCAGCAGCCAAAACATATCATCGCTATGCCGAGTCCCACGCCACCAATCGGCGAACGTGGCAAATCTCCGTCCTTGCTTAATGCCGTCCTCACAAGCAATTCCTTTCAGCGGTGTCGTCCAGTGGTTTTGTTTTCTGGTTTTTATTGGTGAAGCTGGCGTAGCCATTTTTTAACCTCCTGCTGTTGTTTCGGTTGCAGTTCCGTGAAGAATATCCCAACCTTTCCAATCACCGGTTGTGGTGTAATCGGTGTAATCCGAGCAAGTTCCCAAACAAAGAGTTCGGGGTTGAAATTGCTGGTATGGCAAGCGCGCCAAGCATCTTTGCGCGTCATCCGGCGAACATCCACTAGGTCAGCAATCGCAACAACATTGCCTCGGTTGGGAAATAGCTCCAACTTGCCCTCATACACACTTAACGGCTCTTTACCTCGTGACGTGTGAAGCAGGAGCGGCCCTCGGTACTGCGTCTGCCAGGAACGGACTTCCAAGTCCTTTACACCAGACTTGGGGATAAAACAGCGTTGCGCACCCTTCGGCATTTGTGCGATACCTTCATGGGAAGCTCCATGCACCATAAGGCTGATGTACGGTTCTTGGATTGAGAGTGTGCGTAGTTGGTTCATGGTGTTGTTTGGTTTTGGTATTTGTTTGGTGTTGGCGTTCATGTATGAAGAGAACGTTTGTTGCGGCCCTTGTTTTGCCTGGGATCATTCCCGCACATGCGGGGAACAGGCGGGGTTTGCGGTGTATGCAAACCCCGCTATGGGATCATCCCCGCACATGCGGGGAACAGGCCAATCGTGGCAGGATGTGATAAGGGATGAACGGATCATCCCCGCACATGCGGGGAACAGGGTCGAGGTATCTTCGCACCAATAGGCCGGCAGGGATCATCCCCGCACATGCGGGGAACAGCCACCCGATTCGCGTAGCACCGCGCCGCTCCCAGGATCATCCCCGCACATGCGGGGAACAGTGCTGTTTCGCATTCCTTGCCTGTTGCAGTTCCGGATCATCCCCGCACATGCGGGGAACAGGTACGGGGGCGTAGCAAGGCGTTGGGGATGCCGGGATCATCCCCGCACATGCGGGGAACAGTTTGAAGGTTTTTCAGTTCGGCAACCATTGCCGGGATCATCCCCGCACATGCGGGGAACAGGTTATTTTCAAAAGCAACATCGGCTCACGCTGTAAATCATCCCCGCACATGCGGGGAACAGGTTGGTGCATTATCGCGGTTGGCTTCGGCAAAAGGATCATCCCCGCACATGCGGGGAACAGCTTGCAAATTGGGGGAGAACCCCCGCCTAAATGGGATCATCCCCGCACATGCGGGGAACAGGTTAAGCATCTTTTAGAGCAAGCGAAAAAAGTGGGATCATCCCCGCACATGCGGGGAACAGTCTTCCGCGGTCATTTCAAAAATGCTGGGCAAAGGATCATCCCCGCACATGCGGGGAACAGGGGTCATGGGGTGACGGTTGGGAAGGAACCGGAGGATCATCCCCGCACATGCGGGGAACTGGACCTCCCCCGAAAAAGTGGAGAAGGAGATAAGTGGGTATTTTACAAACATCAGGAGGAACTACCCATGGGACAACAACGCAGGACATTTACCAAAGAGTTTAAACTCGAAGCACTTCGTATGCTTGATGAAGCCAA
>JAEUSP010000125.1 GCA_016788565.1 Chlorobiota bacterium
CCGCCTGCCACGCACCACCCTGGCACCGGGACAAAGTGAGTTCTTGGAAGTCACCTACCGTCCGCTCAACCAGGGAACGTCCAGCGCAACGCTCACCGTCAACACCAACGCCACCAACGGCGCGCAAACCGTCCAGCTTGGCGGAACGGCAACCCGTATCCAACCAGGAACCGGAGAAGCCAACGGAACCAGCAGTGTGGATGCAACATTGGGTGCAAACGGAACCACCCTGTGGCAAACCGCACCGAACCCAGGCCGCGACATTGTGAAGTTGGCCTACCGCATTGCCCAAGCTGGTGATGTTTCGGTGAAGCTCTACAATGAGCAAGGGAACGAAGTGATGACACTGGAGGAAGGCACACGCGATGCCGGCGACCACAGCGTCAGCTTCAGCGTTCGTGGATTGAGCAGCGGAACCTACCACTACCGTCTGGTTGCCAACGGCCAAACCGTGGCGCGTTCGATGGTGGTCGCGAAGTAGTCCCCTTCTCTCCACAACCTTGTAAGCCAAAGCAAGGCGTTCCATTGGAAGGAACGCCTTGCTTTTTTTTGCTCAACCACATCCACTACATTTTTTTCTTCGGAGATTGTAAAAACTTTCCGATGTTGGCAGCTGCTTCCTCAAACGATGTAGCCTGTAACTGCATAGCAGGCCGATCCAGCCCTCCCCCTCTCTCTCTTTTGACTGTCAATGCAGAGCCTCTTGCTCAGGGGCTTTGTGCGTTCCATCCATATAACCCTCAGGACAACTCCATGAGATCTACCTACCGTATTCTTAGCACGTTTCTACTGCTAAGCGTGCTTTGCTGGCAAGCACAAAGTCAATCAATCAGCCAGTACCAGTTTTCCTCCTCGACGGGGGGATCGCTGACCGACATGAGCAGTGCGACTTCGTTGCTTGGGACTTATCAAGACGATGCCGCTTCTTCCGTCACAAACATTGGATTCACGTTCAAACTTACCGGCACTGACTACACGCAGTTCTCGGTAAGCTCAAATGGCGCATTAGGCTTAGGGTCATCAACGGTGACCACTACGTATTGCTGCCCCCCTTCCCTTGCTTCCAGTTACGGTACACCTGTTATCAGTGCTTTTTGGCGCGACCAATACACCGCACAGGATGGTGGAGTCTATTACCTGCTGAGCGGAACTTCGCCAAACCGTGTGCTCACCGTGGAGTGGCGCGTGAATCAATGCTGTGTTAGCAGTGCCTATCAGGTAAAATTCCAAGTGCGGTTGTACGAAACATCCAATGCAATCGAATTTGTATATGGCTCGGGTTCCGCAACCTACGGTACCAGCTATGACGCTTCAGTGGGTGTTAGCATTAGCTCTACAAGCTACGCTTGCATCAATACCTCAACTCCATCGGTGTCCTTTTCGTCATCAACTTCCACCTATTTCCCAACATCTGGAACAATCTACAAGTTGGCTCCGTGCGTTGCTAACCTCTCAATGGTGGGCAATCTTGCTCAAGGTGGAACAACCAAGATGGCCAACAACGATAGCTTGCTTGCTGGCGCGGGATTCTTGGTTCAGCGTGGGAACACGCCAGTGTATCAGCCGTTCTCCGCAAGCAATGGGTCGGTAGCACTTCCGGCATGTGGTACCCGTGTTTACACCTACAGCATTAGCGGTCCCAGTGCTTCGGAGTATAGCTTATCGAACTCAGCGTCTGGGCCTTTCTCATCGGTGTTAATCGGGAAGTTGGTAAACACAGAAACCAACACACCATACATTCGCTTTGCCCCAGCGGGACTGGGGGTACGCCCAGCAACGCTCACCATTCAGGATGACAACGGGCTTGTTATCAACTACAACCTTGCTGGCAGTGGCAGCACTCGCGTGCAGTTCATTGGGAACATTCCCGAAGGGGGAACCGCAGCCATGGCTCAGCAGGATACCCTGATGGGTGTCATTCGTGTTGATCGCTTTTCCACACGCGACTGCACTCCATTTTCCACGATGAACTTCAACACCAATGGTGCGGCCCCAGCAATGCCAGTAACCTACACCATCACCGACCCAACCAACCAGTATAAACTGGTGAATCCGGTAGGTGGTGGCTTGGTGAATACGTTCAGCACAACGCTGTCAGCAACACAAACCTCTACACCAGTCATCCGGTTTTTGCCAGTTGGGGTGGCCCGCCAGTTAGCGACGCTAACAGTCACCACCGAGGACGGAAAACGCACCTTTAACCTGTTCGCATACTCCCGCGCTGCTGGCGCAGATTTCTTTATCAACAACACAAAGCTGACATCGGATGCTGAGTTGTTCAAAAAAGATTTTATCTGTGCTGGCGAGTCGGCCATAACCTTGCCGGTTGTGCTGAACAATATCGGCGAAGGGACGGTGCGGATCACCGGCGTAGAAGTGTACGACACCGACACCACCTACACACAGGGGGTTCCCAAATATCCACTGCGCCGTGTTGGTGGCTTGTTGGTTCCAACACGCGACTACTTCCTGACGCTTGACCCAGGGGTGGCCCCAGCAACAGGCAACCTGAGTCCAGCATATCCAATCGAGACACCCGAGGCGCAAACCAGCACCTTCTACCTGACCTTTGTTCCGCAACTGCCCGGCAAGCGATTCACGCGGATGTTTATCTATACCAATGCTGCAAACTTCACTGGGGTTGATGTTGATGGAAAGGTTCGTGAAGGGGTGTTGGTGTTGGATATGTTCGGCCGCGGGCTTGGCTCGCATCCATCGGTGGAGAACATGACCACGCTGACCTCAGTCACCATGCCGAAAACAATGGTTGGAAAAACCTCCACCACCACCATCCAACTGTGCAACACCGGTGCTTGCGATCTTCGGGTTGGCCGCCGCCAGTTCCGCGTGTTTGGTGGCGATGCAAGCGAGTTCAAAATCGTTGACGCATTCTCCGGAATAGCCACACAACAAAGCAATGACGACGACACTTGGGTGATTCCGCCAGATAGCTGCGCATCCATCACCTTCAGCTTCACACCATCCCGTAGCGGAACACGCCGCGCAACGGTGCAGCTGCAAACCAACGACTCCACGCTGATTGTCCAAGGCAACACCGAACGGGGAAGCTACTACTGGGATATCAGCGGAACAGGGTTGGCAACGGTCGAGACCAAAAACGCAGCGGTTGTTCCCACCGTGATTGATGGCCCCGCAGCCGAAGCAGGCAGCGGAAGCGCGCACGCCGAAAACAACACCACCCAGCTAACGGTGATTGATAAAATTGTGATTGCCGGACCCGACGCAGCCGAGTTCGCGATGAACCCAGCAAAACCGTGGCCAGCAACGCCGTTTGCAATCAGCCCCGGGCAAAGCCTTGATTTCAGCGTCATTCACACGCCAGCAACGGGAAGCCAACCGGGACCACGCAGTGCCATGCTGCTGCTGATTACCAACACGAACGACACACTGATTGCAGCCATTAACGGCGAAGCAACCACACGGACAATCGCAGTTGCGCCGGCTACGCTGTTCGATGATGTCACGATCCCAGTTGGGAAACTGGCCCGCCAAACGGTGATTATCACCAACAGCGGAACGGCCACGATGAAGTTGGGAGCCACCACCATCACCGGCCCGACCTCCACCGACTACACGCTTGGCCGCCTGCCACGCACCACCCTGGCACCGGGACAAAGTGAGTTCTTGGAAGTCACCTACCGTCCGCTCAACCAGGGAACGTCCAGCGCAACGCTCACCGTC
>JAEUSP010000027.1:0-35000 GCA_016788565.1 Chlorobiota bacterium
GGCAAACCGGAAGTTGATGCGGCTTGATTCGCCGCCCAAATACCCGCTAAAAGCGTTCCACTGGCCGAACAGTTCGAACCATTGATCGGGAGTTTGGGCCGATTCAGCCGCGGTCAATTTTTCAAGCAAGCCCTGGTATTCCTGCTGGGCAAAACCAGCGGTGACGGAATCGGGACGGGTTGGATAGAAGCGGTACATGGTGTCAGTCAAGTAAAGATCAAATAAGTGCTATAGATTCAAGAGCGAATTCATCAAGGAGCAGTATGGGGAATCTGCTCCTTGATGATGTAGCGTTGCTTACCCCTCCGTCTCCACCACTTCCTCAACCCCAAGCTCTTGCGCGGCGTGGGCCATTAAATCGCGCATTGCTTCGGCATCGAATGGCGACCGCAGGCCAACGCTGCGGAAGATATTTAGCACGCTTTTGGTCCCGCCAATGCGGCATAACTCCAAGTAGCTGGCCATCGCTTTTTGGTGATCTTCGGCATCAATCAGCGCAAGCTGCATTGCGCCGGTTTCGGCAATGGCGTAGTCAATGTAGTAGAACGGAGCTTGGAAAATATGCCCCTGTGCATACCAGCGTGCGTGCTTGTATTCTTCAAATCCGGTGTAGTCAATGCCGGTTAGGTAGGTGTCCCAGATTTGGCTCCATGCGGTGTCGCGCTGGTCGGGGGTTGCTGTTGGATGCTGGTAAATCCAATGCTGGAACTCATCCACAATGCAGATGTAGCAGATAATCTCCACCGCCGCCTTCCAGCGGTTGCGGCGGAATTTCTCGGCTTGTTCCGGCGTGAAAAATTCGTCCATGTGGCGCATGCTTAAATACTCCATCCCCATGGAGTGAATCTCGCAAGCGTCGCTGGTGGGCCATTGCAAATCTACCGCTTCAATGGCTTGGCTTTCCCACCCCTGGAATGCGTGCCCCATCTCGTGCATCAGCGTTCCAACATCGCCTTCTTCGCCGGTGGAGTTGCAAAGGATTGCCACGCGCCCTTCGTCGCTGAAGGAGGTGCAGTACGCGCCGGCGCGTTTCCCTTTTCGGTTTTCCAGATCAATCAGCCCTTCGGCGCGCATCCGCACAAAATGGCCAACTAACTCGGGCGATAGCTTGTTGAACAATCGTTCGGCGCGGTCTAGCTGTTCGGCAACCGGGGCAACGCCTGCCGGAAGTGTGGTTGCCGGGTCGTACTCAACATCCCAGGGTTTTAAGGTTGCCGACCCAAGCTGGGCGGCTTGGCGGTCGTAGATTTTTTTCTGGAGCGGAACCACAAATTGGCGGACGTTCTGACGGAATGCTGCGGCTTCGGCTGGCCCGTAATCGGTGCGCCCCATCCCCAAGTATCCAAGCGGAATGAAGTTCTGGTGGCCCAAGTTCGTTCCCATCTGGTGCCGAATCTGCACAAGCTGGTCGAAGATTGGCGCAATCTGGTCGCGGTGCTGAAGGAACCAAGAACGATGTGCAAGGAATGCGGCTTGCCGCGTTTCTGGGCTGGCCGATTTCATCAGGCTGCGGGCTACCGGAAGCGTTACGGTTTTTCCTTCCACCGTGACTTCCCCGCCGGCCACAATTTTGTCATACTGGGTTGTCCAGTCCCCTTCTTTCACCCGAAGCTCGCTGTTGACTGGGGCAAGGGGTTCCACTGCGGTTTTCAGCACATCCACCAAGTGGCTGCCGTAGCGCTCGCCAACGGCATCGAGCCAGCGGCTGTTGAGCAGTGCGGCCAGCAGTTCGGAGTTCCCGTTCTCGGCCACGGGGCGGATTTCTTCGCGGTAGTAGCGGTAGGCTTCCTCGCGAGCGGGGTCGTTCATATCCTTGGATTGCTCGTGGCTGCGTCGGCTTCCTTCGCTGTCGCTGAAGGATTTTAGCGCGTTCCAGTCGGCGTATAATTCCAGCCAGAGTTCGGCAGTGTCGGCGGTTTCTGCGGCTTCAACACGGGCGGTGAGCGTGGCGTACTGTTCCCGAATAAATTCGGCAGTTACTTGGGTTGGGCGGTCGGCGAAATACTTGAAGGTCATTGCGGTTATGTTCTGTGTGTGTTGTTGTTGTGCTTGGCTACGGTAGTGCCTGTTGTCTGCTTCTGCAATCCAGCTGGAATGAAACCGCTACTGCATGGTTCCGGTGCTGGGTGTGGTGGCAGCAAACCACCAGCGTGCCAATGACGAACGGCCGGCTGAAGTATGGTAGAGCAGGGGAGGAAAATATCAACGCTGGAAACTGTGGGGCTTGGTTGGTTAGCAGCACGCAGATGGAAAAATTCGCAGAATTTGGGCAGGCGAAATTACCGTTGCTTTGCCGAAGCATCGGTTCATCTCACTAATCCTCACAGAATCTGAGCGCGGAAGGCTCAAATAGAGTTGGCTAGCGATCCCCCTCTCTTTCTTCCCTCTGTGCTCTCTGTGTCTCTGTGGTTCTTTCTCTTTACTGAAGAGAGAAAACCACAGAGGCACAGAGGACACAGAGAGGGGGAGGAAGAGAGAGGAATCCCGACAGATCAGCCGTGGCTACGCCGCAAACGCCCGCCGGTACTCCATCCACTCCGGCTGCTCAATCACCTCTTTCAGCTTTGGTGGAGGCGGGTCCACAAATTCCTTGCGAACCGTTAGCGTGAAGCTCTTGCTGAAGAACAAGATTTCCACTTTTACCGTCACCTTTGCTTCCCCCCACACGCGGTCGGGCGGGCCCATCTCCCACGTTAGGCCCAGATAGAACTCAACCGAGATGGTGATTAATCCAAGAATGCTTAACTCACCATTGGCGCGAACGTAGCCGGTGAGCGAGACTTTCTCCTGGCCGTTGCTTACCTCCATCTTGAAGTAGATGCCGGCCATCACCGAGACCGAACCGCTGGCAACGCCGATGTTCATCGAGGCCGATACGCCGAACTCCAACGCCGCCTCCATCAACTCCAGCCCATCCATCCCAAGCTCGATGGCAAAAAAACCGCCGCCGCCAAAAATATAGACCGTCAGACGGAACGGGCTTTCCCGCTCGCAGAAATGGAAACGGAACCGAACCGGATCGCCGGTGAAGGGGAGCGTGAGCGTTGCCCCCAGGTTGATGTTCATCAGGCTGAAGGCCCCCACCGCAACATCCGGCAAACCGATGTTCACCGTCAGAAGCAGGCCGGTGGGTTGGATGTCGATGCTGAACATATCGCCGAATTTCAGGAACTCCTTCAGCTCGTTCACAAACCCCAACGGCCCGCCGAACTCCACCGCTTTGATCTTCGGATCAACGTTCATTTTCGCGCCGCTGTCGGCACTGAATTTCACCAGGTCGAAGCTGATGGTGATGATCTCGAACAGGTCAATCGCGAAATTTTTCAGATAGGCGTTCACCGCAAAGCTGGGAGCTTTTCCGGTAAGCGGAACGGTGGTGATTGCCGTCAGCGAGAAGGTGTCCTTCTTGTCCCCTTTCACCAAAAATGGCCCAAACGAATCCACCTCAGGGTCCCACTTGAAGATGATCTGAATCTCCTTCGGAATCCGGTTGATTGCTTCCTCGGCAGCGTCGGCGGCCTTCGATGCCGCGTCAATCGCCGATTCGGCTTCGTAAATAATCTGCGAGAGGAACGCCGGAACGGGGGATTTGGGGAGCGCGGCCAGCAGTTCGGAAGTAGCCTGTTTGCCGGCTTTCACTAACTCATCTTCCAGCGTGTTCTTCAGCGTGTCCATGCTGAGGTCGAATCCGGTGACGGCTTTCACGATGTCCATCAGGGAGATTCCGCCAAGCAGATCAACATCCAGCCCTGCAAAAAACTGAGCCGGATCGAACGCCCCTTTTGCCATCGAAGCAAGGTCGCCACTAACCGGGCCGGCCAGCCGCGAAAGCCCACTGATGTTCATATTGGGCGCGGCCAAACCGCCAACTTTTTCGGTGCCAGCACCCGCGCCGCCAAACACCATTCCCACCACCGATTTCAGTTTTGCAAACACTTGCCCGCTGTTCCCGTTCGGATCGCCAGCCGCGCCGCTGAAGCCGTTCTGGATGTAGGTTTCGGGATACTCAATCGCGACCGCGCCGCCAAGCCCAGCAATCGCTTTCACCGACTCCATCTCCACCTCCGATTCCTGCATCACGGGGTAGAATCGGGGCTGGTCGTTCTGCTGAAGCGAGAGCTGCGAAAGCTCCGAGGCCGGCGGAACAAACGCCGTGAAGGTGAGCGTCTGGACGGTGAAAGCGGTGTCGCCCGATTTTTTTGCTGCGGCAAACGCAATGGTTTGCCCGCGCATCTGGCGGCGGCTTCGGTCGGGTTTGTTTCCCAGATTTAGCCGGGCAGCATCAATGGTTGAAAAGTCGTAGGCAACGGAGTTCTCGATGAAGATTGCTGGGGTTGAGAACTCGATATTTCTTCCTTCCCAATCGGTGCCGATAAGGTGAAACAGGAACGGAGTTGCCGCCCCGGAAGCTGGTTTCACATTGGGCCAGAACGCCGATTGCCCTTTGTTCGCGCCGCCAACAACCACAGCATCGTTGCTCGGTTCATCAAGGTTTGGCGTTACCAGCGTGGTGATGCGGAGCTGGCGGAAGGGGAAGTTGCGCGCGTCGTTTTTTTGGCCGAATGCTGGATACTCTTTTTCCGGCTGGCGAACCACGATGTACATCCGCTGGCGCAGGTAGGCGGTCATGTAGCCGCCGGTTTTGTGGAACTTCCGTTCGGTGACTTTTATCAGGCTTGCGCGGTGGCCAAACGGAAACAGGAAGCCTTTATACACCACCCGAACGTAGTGGTCGCGCCCCATGGTTGCGCGGTGCCGCCATTCCTCCACCGAAAGCGGCGGGTTGGCGATTGGCACATCCCACCCGCCACGAACGTTCATCCACGCCCCCAGCGAACTCAGCATCAGCCGGTCTACACGGACCACGCGCTCATCGGTGTCGGCAAGGGTGAAGTCGCTGGTGAGCTTCACTAACTCATCACGGTCGAACGCATCCAGCGACATCCGGAAAGGGTTGCGGATGGAGTTCTCGATGCTGACGGGATCGCTGGGATTGTAGTGGGGGGCGTGGCCCCCTTTCACGTAATCGGGCGACCAGACGGCGCGGACGGTGCGGTAGTAATCGGAGTCCTCATCCACCCAAGATTTGGTTTTGCTGGAACGCATCACCCCAAGCCGTGTGTGCCACAGCTCGGTGCGTTCGCTGCTGCTGTTTGTTGTTGGGTTGGTGGTGGGAAGCGTCACCGGACCTTTCAGGTGCGCCCAGCCGCCAAAGCGGTTCGGAGCAAGGATCAGCCGGTAGGGCGTTTCCAACGCCGTCTCGGTTGGCAGCGGCTCGCGGATGCCAAAAAACTGTGCAATCCCTGCCGACCAGTTCAATCCCAAATCGGTGCTGAGATAGCCAAAGAACTCATCCTCGCTGCTCCCCCCTTTCTTCTTTCGGGCTTTTGGTTTTTGGGCAGTTGTTGCGGCGGCTTGCTGGGCTTTCTCGGTGTTCAGCCCGCCCGTTTTTGCTATTTCGGCGGCCACTTTCTGCTGCATCCCTTCATCAATCTGGACCTCGGCATTCAGCTTCTTTTTCACGCTGGTGACGTTGGCCGATTTGGCCGCACGTGCCTTCCCCTTGTAGCCTGCCAGATCAACATCTTTGGCGGTGACGACTTTGTCGCCCAAGCTCCCCCAACCCACCAGCACTTGCGGCGGCGGCGGTGGTGGGGGAAGCGCCACGCTGGGGAGGCTTGGTTCCAGCTTGGACCAATCCAGCAACGCATCCAGAGTGTAGGGGATTGCGGTGATCTCCTTCGGGATCAGGAAGGCAAGGCGGCTGGGGCCGGCAATGCGTGCTTTCACCGGAGGGGCGGTGGGCGTTTCGCCGCTGGCGGTTGGCGGGTAGCCAGCATCGCCCGGGCCGATTGGGCTTCCGTCGCTTTTTTTTGCGGGGGCGTAGCTCTCCTCGTTCGAGGTCTCGAAGAACGCCTGTTCGGCAATGTTTTGCGGCGGGAAATGGATTACCAGATACGCGGATTTGTCACCGTCGCGCACCAGAAAATTTCCCGACCCTTCGCGGTATTGCAGTGCAAGATTAACGAACTGGAACCGGAGCACCAGCAAATCCTTTGGCCGCACAACCGAGACGGTGAGGTCCGCCGGAAATGGGGTGGGGTTTGTTGGCTGGACCTTGTCGCCATCGGGTGTTCCGGGGGGAAGCATCTTGAATTTATCAGCCTCCTTCGCTGCATCCTTTGCCGCCCCTGCGCCGATGGTGATATCGCTGCCGGGCTTGGTGATGATTGGCGATTTCGGGATCACAACGGTGGTGTCGGGCATCAGGTTCAGCCGCGCACCTTCGGGAAGGAAGGAGGGTTCGGTAATCCCCCCCGGCATTGGCGCGTGAAGCCGCCGAAGCGCGGGCGCAAGCTCAACCCGCTCAATCCCCCCGTTGATTGCGGTGATCTCCAACGGCGAAAGATGTTCGGCATCGGCAATCTCAAGGCTGATGCCCTCGGTGTGGAGCCAGGTTGGAGTTTGCGGGTAGCGGCCAATCACTGCTTGGTGATGATTTCCATCCGGCCCAACCGCCGCTGCGTAGGCTGCCGAACGAAGTGGAAGTTGGAACGGATTGCCGTCGCGGTCCAGGCCGTAGCCGGTGGCAACCGCCAGCGATGGAGCATCGCCAAGATGCTCGGCAAGGATTGCGTGGCGTGTGTTGCGGTTGCGGCTTTCGCCGGTCTCAAGGGTGATGCGGTCGAAGGTGTTGTTGGCGGCGGCGTTCCAGCCAAGCCCTGCGGCAAGGGTTGGCAGGAAAGCCCAGGTTTGTTCGCCACGTTCCAGCACAATGCTGGTGCGGCGCGCAACGGGTTCTTCAAACAGGCTGGCGGCGTTTGGCTGCATCAGCCTCAGCGTCAGCGCGTCGGCCGTAGCGTCGCCATCAAAGTTGTTGATGGTAGCGATTTCCTTTCCGTCAATCACAAGGCTCCAATCGGTGGCAAATGCTGCGTGGGCTTCCCCGCGAAGGGTCAGCGCGGCATCGGCAACGGTTTCCCCGGCAAACCGCACGCGCGATTCGGCACGGCTCATCCCAATCAGCCAGCGTTCAAAAGGGAAATCGCAGTGGAAATTGCCAAGCTCCATCTGCAGCGTGGCGCGGCATCCCATCAGCCCGCGGCGGATCGTGAGGTGAAGATTGGCGGGGAGGGTTGTTCCCGGGAACAGCGCGCCACGCAGTTGCACGGTGATTGCAGCATCGGTGCGGGTCACGGCAAGTTGTGGGCTTCCCCCAAACCGCCGCGTGTTGATCTCCCAGCGGACCTTCCCCCCCAGAAAAAACGCCACCCGTTTTCGGTCGCCGGCCATCTCCAAATTTCCTAGGAGTGAAGGAGCAACCGCACCGGCTGCTGGCGCGATTCCCAGCGCGGCAAGGCCGGCCATTTTCACCACTTGCCGCCGTGTAACTGCCGGCCCGCCGGGGCGAAGCAATGACGACTCGGTGACGCTTGGGCTACTGCCTTGCAAGGGGCCGCGTGCTGTGCGGATTGTGCGGAGATTCAGCCGGGTCGGTCTCATTGGCGTTGCGGGAAATTGTGCGTCGGTGCTTGTGGAAGTTGGTTGCAGCAGTAAGAACATCCATCCAATCTGAAATGTTCCCAACAGAACCAGATCGCTTCCGTGCGGAATCTACTGCAATGCTGGGGGATGCCAAAGAGGGAAAGTGGTGGAATGTCGAATGTCGAATGTCGAATGCCGAATCGAAGGGAGTGATGGAGGTTTCACCGGATGCCGCCCTCCGCTCATGCTGAAGCTCCGTCGAAGTATGAGCGTGAGCCACCGGACATCGCGCCCCCGCAAGAGCCGGTGAGAAAGAGCTCGGGGCTGGTATCTGCTCAAAAAAATTCCCCTCCGTAACTCTCTTCACCTTCTTCCGTTCGGGGCGCACGGTTTGCGGAGGGAGCACCGCCAAATCACAACTCACATTCCTACTTCGATGAACTCTCCATCGCTTCTTACTCGCCAGGAAATCCTTCAGTCGCTTCGCCAATGCCTTCAGCCGCTGCCTTACGTTCATGCCATGTGGGAGGCTGGTGCGATTGCCTTCGACCGCGTGGATCAGTGGTCCGATATTGATCTGCAATTCGACGTTGACGACGACCACGTGGAGGAGGCTTTTGCCGAAGTTGAGCGCGCGCTGGCAAGCCTATCGGCGATTGAAATTCGCCTCCGGCTTCCCGACCCAACGTGGCACGGACATTCCCAGGCGTTCTACCGGATTGCCAACGCCAGCCCATTTCTGATGATTGATCTTAGCATCAGCCGCCACAGCCAAACCGCCGCTCGCGAAGCATTTTTGCGGCAGGATATTCATGGCGTTCCGGTGGTCCATTTTGATAAATCTGGAGTGGTGAAGCCGGCTTCGTTCAATGCCGAGGAGCATCGGCAATCGCTGCTTGCGCGGCTTCCGCAGATGCGCCAAAACTTCATTCTGTTCCAACCTCTTGTGCTGAAAGAATTGAACCGTGGAAATGTGATTGAGGCGGTGGCATTCTACCACAGTTGGTTGGTGCGCCCGCTGGTGGAGCTTCTGCGAATCCGGCATTGCCCGCAACGCCACAATTTCCACACACGCTACATCCAACATGATCTTCCGGCTGAGATTGGCGCACGGTTAGAGCGGTTCTTCTACGTTGCCAACGCCGATGAAATCCGCCAGCGACGCGAAGAAGGGGAGGAGTGGTTTTTGGAGCTGATGGAGGAGATGAGCAAACGCTGAACTGCGCGGAAACAGGGGGGAGTAAGAGGTTTACTCACCGCCCCCCGCTTTTCAGTTATTGGGTCGCAAAAAACTCCAGCAACGGCATTGCTGCTGTGCAGTGCGATAGCAGCAGTTGCGGTAGTTGGTGGCTGGTGAGTTGCTGCTGCGTAATCGTTGCAGCAAACTCGAAGCTGGTCATCTTCAGGTAGTTGGCGGCGGGGTGTGGTTCGGTGTATCCTTTCGGCATTCTCCGCAGCGATTCCCCTTTCAGTCCGGTTGGATAGACCGCCAAAAAATCGGGGTCGTTGGAAAGTGCTGTCAGTTCTTCGTGGTTGCTCTCAATCCGTTTCCGCAGGCGTTGCAGCACCGGGGCCGAAGGCATGTGGATCCCGCCGCCGCAGTAGCTCAGCACGCCGCGCACCCCTTCCGGCTGGAAGCTGAAGTAGCATCCGAACCATTCGCCCGCGCCCAATCCATCCATTGGGAAGACGATGCCGATATGCGTTTTGTAGGGGGATTTATCCTTGGAGAAACGGATGTCGCGATTGATGCGGAACAGGGAACGCCGTTGGTCGGCAATCAGCGGCAAGCCATGCTCGGCAAACAGCAACGACATCTGCGCAACCAAATCCTTGCATGGCTGGCGCAGGTGGTGTTCGTACTCGGCGCGGTGGGCATCGAACCACGGTTTGTTGTTGTTCTCCTTCAGCTGGTGAAGGAATTGGAAGGTGTTGGTACTGAAGCCATCGAACGGGATTGGCGGCGGTAGATCGGGAAGCAGTTGGCTCATGGCAATCGTTGGCTGGTTGTGGGCTGGCGTAGCGGCCCGTGAAATTTTCAACCCGATGATGTACCCTTGGGTACATTCGGCGGAAGTGCTGGCAAAATACATTTGCAGCCGTTCGGAACCACTGCTGAAGTTCAGCAGAACGGAGCATCCTCCAACACCATTCTACAACGACAATGAAGGAATTTCCAGCCACCGAAACCCTTGTCGCACCGCACCACCTTACCTTCTTTTTCTTCGGTATGGTGGGGGCCATGCCGTGCTCGGCTTGCCAATCGGTGATAACCGCAGCACAGGCTTCCCACGCCCAACAAACCCGCAAAAAAGAGCGACGGAAAATCGTGATTGTTCGGCGCGTGATACGCCACTAAGGGTGGGAGGGAAGAAAGTAGGAAGTAGGAAGTAGGATCAAGAGCAGCGGCCTGCGAATCGCGCCCTCGACTTATGCTGATACGAAGGGGCTTGCGAAAAATTCAATGGCTGTCATACCCGCGAAGGCGGGTATCCATACTGCAGAGGCATACGACATCTGCCGTTGCTATTCCACCTCACTCGCACGCTCATGCTCCCGCCTTCGCGGAAATGACACGGTGGCGGATGTGAGTGCTCAGAGTCATTTCCCCACCCGTCGAACCACCGCATCCAACCCTCCGCTCATGCTGATCCACCAAGTCAAATTTGTTCAGCCCCCCCGGACGTTGCCGGGGGGGGAATAGCGTTCAGCTCCCCTCTTCGCCGCCAAACAGCGTCCAGCGCAACCCGGCAAAAAACTCACGTCCTTCTATCGGTCCCCACACTATGCTTCCATCCACTGCACGGTTGCTGGTTTCGAAGGCAAGCGGCATGGTTCGTTCTTGCTGCTGATCCAGCAGGTTCATGGCTCCGGCATAGATCGCCAGTTTCCCAAAGGCTTTTTCAACGCGAATGTTCAGCATGGTGTAGGCTGGCGATTCGGCAAGGTTGCTCGGGTTGGACGGAAGCAGTTGCGCGCCAATCCAGCTTCCCCATGCTTCGGCAGTGATCCCTTGCTCGTGATCTTCGTACATCACCGAAGCGTCAAGGTTGGCGCGTGGCGCAAGGGGAAGTTGTTGGTAGCTTCCTGCTGCATCCTGCATTGCGTAGCGGATCAGCGCAAGCCCTACCGACCCGCTTAGATGCTCGCCAATGTTGGGGCGTATCTGAAGCTCCATTCCCGTTAGCCGTGTGGGGCGGCTGCTGTTTACCATGAAGAGCGTCCCCGCCGCCAGCGAGTCGGGCTGGGGAATTCCCTTGCCATCAATCGCTGTCCAGTAGGCGTTGAAGTTGGCATCAATCCCGGCGGTTTCGCCAAGCATGAAGCTGTAGCTGATGTCGTAATTCAGCGTTGTTGATCGCTCGAATCCGAACTCCGTGTTGTTTCGCCAGCGATAAACCCCATCCACCGAAAGGTGATGCTCATCGAACAACGCTTGCCCTTTGAATCCCCGCCCGGCCATCAGCCGCATGGTCAAGTTTGCGGTGGGCTGGTAGCGTACCGAACCGCGTGGCGAGATGATGCTTCCGGCTGCCGAGTGGTTGTCCAGCCGAACGCTGCCAAGCAAGCCCACCTGTTCCGACAAGGGGAGTTCATCTTGAAGAATGAGCGAGCCGACGGAGTAATCGTAGGCAAGGTCGGGGCGTTGTTCCGACTCCATCCGGTCGCTGCGGAACTCACCCCCAACGGTAAGGTTGTTCCCCGCCAACTCCGTGCGGAACAGGATGTTGCCGAACATCACTTTTTGCTCAAGCTCCGATGCCGTTAACTCACCCGCATCGTGGGTTGCATGAATCCCGCTGGCCATTGCGGCGATGCTGAGTTCGGACGTTTCCGTGAAGGAGCGTGCGCCCCGCAGCATCAGGTCGTAGCGGGCAAGGTCCACCGATTCGCGGAATGGTTGCTGGCCGGAAAACCCGGCAACGATTCCTTCGCGCGATTCCCCCGCACCGATTGCCGTTAGCGTCAGTTCGGTGGCATCATCGGCCATGATGTTTGCCCGGCCAACGCCGCTGAATCGGGTGTAGTTGCGGGCAATCGCTTCGCGGTCCAGATCCCCGTGATGTTGATTGAACGCACCGAACGCTGCAATCCCAACATTCCCCGCCATTCCGGTGTAGCCAACGCCAACGTCGCGCCCTTCCGGCGCGCTTACTCCATCCCCCGCAAGGTTGGCCGTCAGGTTCAGCTCGCTGATTTCGGTGGGTTGCCGCAGCAGTAAATCCACCACGCCGCTCACCGCGCCGTTGCCGTGCAATCCGCTGGAAGCCCCTTCGGAAATTTTGATCGTCTGCAACGCTCCGGCCGGGATCAGGCTTAGCCCGTAGAAGGTTGATAGCCCGCTGAAGACCGGCATTCCATCAATCAAGGTTTTCACGTAGGTCGGTTCCAATCCGCGCAGCCGAATGGAGGAAGAGTTATCAATGGCACAACTGATTCGGGCCGAGGTGCAGGAGCTGTAGCGGCGCAGCACTTCGCCAACGCTTGGGGAAAATGGGGCGTGTTGCTGAACCTCTTCTTGCAACGACTCCACACGGCAGCAAGCGTCCTCCACCGAGCGTTGCCGGCGTATCCCAGTTACCTGCACCGTTGGCTGCAACGTTTCGGTTTCCTGAAGTGTGGTGGCCACCAGCGTCATGGTGTCGGCCACGGTGAGGGTTTTGGTGGCGAAGCCGATGGAGCGGATTTCCAGAGTGATGGAGCCAGTGATGGAGGTTTGCGCCGGGCGTTGCAACGTGAACGTTCCGTCGGCGCGGGTGATTGCCCCTTGCTGCCCGGTGTAGTTGCTATCAACGCCAACAACGCGGATGGTGGCTCCGCTGATTGGGGTTCCATCCCCAGCCGAACGTATCCGGCCCAACAGCAGTGTGGTTCCCGTGGCGGCGGTTTGCGAAGATTCTGCTGGCGGTGTGGTTCCGCCGCTTGTGGTGGGCTGTTGGGCGTGCAGTTGCACGCAGGCCAACGCCCACAATGGAAGTGTGAGTCGTAGTCTATTCTTCATTGCTTGATGTTGATTCTGTTCTGAAAAGAAGCATTGCCACCATGCCGCGATTTAACGCTGCAGAGTGGGTTTCAGGAGGCCGATGCCGGCACCCCCCGTCGGGGTGATGATCCAGAATTACAACAAGCAGGGAGGGTGGTCAATCGCCGTGGCAAACGTGGGAAGCGAGTGGGGAGAGTAGTGGGAATGTGGCAAGGATGCCAACAGAGCCGAGGCAGTGGGAAACACCGGATGCACAATAAGAGCCGCAGCGCAGCAGGTGCAGTGGTGTGCGCTATCGGAGCGGTCCTGGTCGGGGTGATCTTGATTGGAGTGATCTTGCGCCGAAGGTTGGTGGCCGCTTGGCTCTGGCGCGGCACAGCTGGCTCCACCGGAATCATGGCCCGGTGTGTGAGCTTCGTTGGTTTCCGCAGCGCAACAGGGGTCGCCAGTGGAATCTGCACCGGGAGCCGCTGCTTCTACCGGAACTGCTGGCCCCGGTGCGCAGCAATCGTTGGCGGGATAGCTTGTAACCCCCAACGCCAGCAGTGTGTTTACCGGCGCAAGGGCCAGCAACTGAAGCAGGACGGCGATATGGCGAAGGATATTCCGCATGGCAATCTTGATATACTCGGATGAAATTGGTTTGCGAAACTCTACTCAGCTAGGTGTGGTATGGATTCCCGCTTTCGCGGGAATGACAACGACTAGATTTTTCGCAAACCATTTTGTGCGGAGTATAGCAATCGTGGCGGCAAAGATAACGGCACGGCGCAATTCGTTCAGTGAGTGCTTGTTATTGTGCCGAATTGGGGGGGGGAGCTATCCACAGGTAGAAAATTTTTTCCCGCTCGCTTCTTGTCGCCATTTCCGTTGTAGCTTACTCCCGAATTGTAGGAACCTACCTTGATTACTCACAAACCAAGCTGCCAAACATGACACCGAAACTACTTCTTGCAGGGGCAATGCTTTGCACCCTGGCAATGGCCGCCACCGCACAAACCCGCGACTCCGTCTGGGCGGTTGGCAGTTCACAAAACGAATACGCCTACGCGCTTCAGCCCGCCAGCGACGGTGGGTTTATTGTGGTTGGAACAAAGGGGGGAAGCACCGAAGCCAGCGTGGATTATTGGGCCGCCCGATTTGATGCCAAGGGGAAGAAAAAATGGGAAAAAACCTACGGCCGCCCCGGCGTTAGCGAAACGATTTGGGGCCTTGAGCCTTCGCTGGATGGCGGGTGGCTGCTGGCCGGATTTAGTGGCCGCCAGTTCAGCGGCAATGAACACGCCTTGATATACAAAATTGACGACGATGGCAACATCGTCTGGGAAAAAGACATTGACTACGCCCGCAGCGACCACGCCCACATCGTGCTGGACCGCCCCGAAGGTGGATACTACATGACCGGCCACACCGACTCGAAAGGGGACGAAAGCGGCGATGTCTGGATGATAAAAATGGATGCCGAACGGAATGTGCTGTGGGAAAAAGTGTTCAGCCTGAACTATGCCGAACACTCCCATGCGGCAAGGCTAACCGCCGATGGCGGCTGCGTGCTGCTTTGCCACACCTTACTTGGTGGGCTGGAGAAATACTGGGTGTTTAAGGTGGATAGCAACGGGGTGCAGCAATGGAGCAAAACCCCAACCAGCGGAACCACCCTCCATGATTCCCCCTACTACATTGTGAACACCCGCGAAGGGGGTTTTGCGCTGTTTGGTGGGTCGGGGAATAACCAAGGAGGAACCGGATGGATGCTGGTGCTGGACTCCGCCGGGAACACCATTGTTGATAAGCACTACGGAGGGGTCAACGATGATACCTTCATCTGGTCGGGCCGCCAAACAAGCGATGGTGGCTTTGTGATGTTTGGCCTTACCAGCGGCCAAACCAACGGCGCATACGATGCCTACGTGGCGAAGACCGACGTGGAGGGGAACGTTCAGTGGGAACAACGATTAGGCGCGGAAGGGAACGATTACGGCTACTGCGGCTACGAGACCCCCGATGGCTTTGTGGTTGCTGGCGCAACTCTCTCCAACTCACTGTTGGTTGGCGGAGGCCAGGATATGCTGCTGGGAAAAATCTTCCGCGATGGCGGGCCAATCTCGTCGGTGGAAGAAGATGCCCTGGCGACCGAAGGGCTAAGCGTCTTCCCGAATCCAACCTCTGCAGAGATCACCATTCGCCTGCGCGAACCGAACAGCCTGCATGGTGAGCTTTTAGATGCCGTAGGCCGCACCGTGGCCGAACTCACCGATGACCTTGCCGACGACGGCTCGGCACGGTTCAGCACCGCCCAGCTTCCTGCCGGCCTCTATTTCGTTCGGATCACCACCACTGCTGGCACGGCGGTGAAGGCAGTGCAGGTGGTCCGGTAAACAATACACCACCGAGGCACAGAGGCGCGCAAAGATTGAAGAAACGAGGGAGTATGACCCTCCCTCTCTCTTCTCCCCTCTGATCCCTCTGTGTCTCTGTGGTTTTTTCTCTTCTTGCTTCAATCCGCCAATGCCCTCCTCGCAAACCAAACCGATCCCAGCCCTCGCCAGCCGCCCGTTGTTGATTGGGTTGGTGGTGGCAGTTGTTGCGGGGCTTGGATTCCTGTTGTTAGCGCGTGGGGTGTTGGGCGATCAGTTCGGCAGCATCAACCAGCATCTGCTGCTGGCCATCCATGCTTACGAATCCCCATTTCTAACAGCGGCTGCCCGAACGCTAAGTTTTATCGGTTCGGCAATCGGGGTGGTGATCATCGGCGGGGCAGTGTGTGTGTACTGGGTTCGGAAACGGCGCAACGTTGATGCTTGGATGTTGGGAGTGTTGTTGGTGGGCTGTGCGCTGATTACCGAAGCCATGAAACAAGTGTTCCAGCAAGCCCGCCCGCAAGTGTTCCCGCCATTGGAGGCGATTTTCAATTTCAGCTTTCCCAGCGGCCACACTCTCACTTCGTTTTCGTTTGCGCTGTTCGTTTCGGTGCTGATGTTGCGGCGGGGAAGGCCAACAGCAAAGCGGTGGGGGATTGCCGTTGGGCTGTTGGCCACCGCCGCATTGATTGCCAGCAGCCGGATGTACCTGGGCGTTCACTGGCCAACCGATGTGGCGGCCGGAATGTTGGTTGCAGCCATCTGGGCCAGCACCTGCCTGATGACGCGACGTTGGGTGCTTACCCGCCGGATGCGGCGGCAATCCGCATCGCGCTGAATCCCCCGGATTGTTTTTCCTCCATTTCCCCCATTTTCCTTCATGTTCGCTGCTTGTTAATTCCAAACTTTAGCCATTTTGCAACCGCATCCGAACGGTGATGAACCATCTGCCTGAGTTCACCATTATTCTGGTTCGGAAGCACTTGCCAACAACCGCAACAAATTGGAGGCTACGACTGCATGGCCCAGCAGGAAATCGAGATGATTCTGACGCGCCAGCTTGCGTCCTATCTCGCCGTTCCCATCTTCCTTGTGGATCCCGACGGCAACCTACTTTACTGCAACGAACCCGCCGAGCGTGTGTTGGGGGGCATCCTTGATGAGATCACGGATATGCCGATGTCGCGCTGGTCCACGATGTTCCAACAACAGGATGAGCAGGGAAACATTATCCCCCCCGACGAACTTCCGTTAGTGACCGCTGTGAAGACGCGCACGCCGGCAAGCCGCACCTTCTTTATTGAAGGGATGGATGGCCGCCGGCGAAAAATTCATGTGGTGGGGCTGCCGCTGATTGGGCAGGCTAACCGGTTCTTGGGGGCCGCAGGATTCTTCTGGGAGATGAGCGAATGATCCGACTGAAAGTCTGGGGTTCGCGTGGCTCCATTCCGGTCTCCGGCCCCGGCACCGAAGCCTACGGCGGCAACACTCCCTGCATCCATTTGACCGACGGCGAAGGAACCCATTTGGTGCTGGATGCTGGTTCCGGTATCCGGCTGCTGGGTTCTGCCTTGCTGCAGCAACAACCCAAGCGGGTGGATATTCTCCTGACCCATCTCCACATGGATCATATCCAGGGGATCGGGTTCTTTATCCCCCTGTACATCCCCGGGTTGGAGATTCATATCTGGGGGCCGGCCAGCACCACCATGCGGCTGTGGTCGCGCTTGGCGCGGTACATGTCGCCGCCACTGTTCCCGGTTCGGTTGCGCGAGCTTCCGTGCAATCTTGCGCTGCATGAGGTCCCGTGCGGAGAGTTCACCATCGGTTCGTTTACTGTCAATTCGCAGTTGATCTGCCACCCGGGTCCCACTGTCGGATTCAGGATTCAGCAGGGGGAGAGCGTGGTGACGTACATCCCCGACCACGAGCCTGCGCTTGGCGCGCCAACGTTCCCCATATCTGCCGACTGGACTTCTGGTTTCGCGCTTGCCCGCAACGCCGATCTGCTGATCCACGATGCGCAGTATAGTGATGAAGAATACCAACGCTGCATCGGCTGGGGCCATAGCTCCGTTCGGGATGCCTGCGCGTTTGCCCGGCTGGCCGGGGCGCGCCAACTGATGCCGTTCCACCACGACCCCGCCCACACCGATTCCCAGCTTGATGCAATGGCCGAATCCGCCCGCAATTTCTGCGACGGCTCCTTCCACGTTGTTGAGGGGAAGGAAGGAACTGAGTTGGAGTTGTGAGCGGAAGCGAATCAGCCGGGAGCGATGACTTCTGCTCGAGGAGCGGAGACTGTTGCGGCTTACTCAATGTGCCGAAACAACTTTCAGCCCAGCGATGCTGCCGATAAGCAGAACCAAAAAAACGAGCCGCCACGTGTCGGCTGGTTCGTCGAACAGCAGCATTCCCACAATCACCGTCCCCGCCGCGCCAATCCCCGTCCAGACCGCGTAGCCGGTCCCCATCGGAATGGTTTCGGTGGCTTTTGTTAAGAAGTAGAAGCTGATGCTTGCGCTGGCCAAAAAGCCCAGCGTCCAGCGAAGCTGCGTGAAGTTTTCCGAGAGCTTCAGGCAAGTGGTAAATCCGATTTCGAACAGGCCAGCAAGAATCAGGAACAGCCACGGCATGGTGTGTAATCCCCGGTAGATAGGTGGAAGAACTGTGTAATCACAGCAAACCTACTCCATCGTCCCCGAAGCAATGCTGACCACCCGGTTGCCAAGTGTACCCCGCTGCCTGTTGTGCGTAGCAATTTCCAACCAACTCCATTGATGCAAGGTGCAGAAAGAACAACACGACCCCAACCAACATGACCCCAACCGAATTGAGGAATACCGCAAACGCCCGTCCCGGCTGGTTGCCGGGGTGATGTCGGGAACATCATTGGACGGAATAGATGTGGCGTTTGTGCGGCTGGAAGGAACCGGAGGCTCACTCCAATTTCAGCTTGCTGGGTTTCACTTCACTCCCTACTCCACCGATCTACGATTGCAACTGCTGCGCGCTTCCGACGGAACGTTGCCGCTGCACGAGGCCTTCGAGTTGGATGCTGATCTTGGGATGGTGTATGCCTCGGCAATTCAGCAGGGGGCAATTCAATGCGGGATTAAACTGGCGGAAATAGATGCTGTGGGGCTGCATGGGCAAACAATCTACCACAACCCCCGCCGTCCCGCCGCCGGGGTGACGGTGCAAATCGGGTCGGCAAGCCTGGTGGCCGAGCAGTTGAGGACGATTGTGGTGAACGATTTCCGCACCAACGACGTTGCCGCCGGCGGCGAAGGTGCGCCGCTGGTTCCGTACTGCGACCTGCTTCTGCTTGGTTCCCCCACGCAAAACCGCGTGGCGTTGAACATCGGCGGGATTGCCAACATCACCGCGCTCCCCCGCAAAGCATCTTCCGCCACGCTGGTTGCCTTCGACACCGGCCCGGGAAACATGATGATTGATGCCGCCATGCGCCAACTGTTCGGGCGCGACCACGATGCTGGCGGGGCTGTTGCCGATTCGGGAACGGTGAACCAAGCACTGCTGAAACTGTTGCTCCGCCACCCCTACTTCCAGATGTCCCCGCCCAAGTCTGCCGGGCGGGAAGATTTTGGGGAAGAGCTATCGCGCGAAATCGCACAGATGGCCGTGGGAGCGGGATTCAGCCCCGAAGCGGTAATCGCCACACTGACCCAACTGACCGCCCAAAGCATTGCCCAAGCAATCCGCCGTTTCAGCGGAATCCGCGGCAAGATTACATCAGTGATTGTTAGCGGTGGCGGCGTTCATAACCGGACGCTGATGCGAATGCTTGCCGAGCAGATGCCGAAGTCCGCCGTAATTCCCAGCGACCAGTTCGGGTTGCCCTCGGACGCGAAAGAAGCGATCTGTTTTGCGGTGCTTGCCAACGAAGCAATCTGCCAAACCCCTGCCAACATCCCTTCAGTCACCGGGGCAACGCGGCAGGTGATCTGCGGGGCAATTCGGGTTGGAACCCGCGCCAGCAGCGGAACCAGCAACTGAAAATAATGCGGCTCATCTATGGTTAGTGTGCAACATCCACCGAACATCACCCCCGCTCATGCTGAGCCGCGTCGAAGTATGAGCGGAGCCACCGAACCCGCGCCCCCCTGCTTCGCTCTGGCGAGCTTCGCGTCCCCCCAATTCTGGGGGGAAAGGTGTAGAGGGGAATGGAGTTTCCCCATTCACACACGGTACTCGGAACAAAGTGGTTTGCGAGAACTCAACGAATGATTCTCCCAAACTCACGGCCTGTCATCGCCCGACCCGTCGGAACCGTGATGAAGGGCAGGCCACACCGTCAGCAACCAGAGTATCACCATCTAAATTTCCATTTCCACTCACATGCCCAAATCCCTTGTCATCGTCGAATCGCCAGCGAAGGCGAAGACTATCAACAAGTACTTAGGCAACGAGTATATCGTCGAGGCCTCGGTGGGGCATGTGAAAGATTTGCCGAAGGAGGGACTTTCCATTGATGTTGATGCCGGGTTTGTTCCCACCTACGAGATCATCAAGGGGAAGCGCGACGTGATTGAGCGGCTGAAAAACCTTGCTTCCCGCGCCGACTCCATCTTCCTTGCCACCGACCCCGACCGCGAAGGTGAGGCAATCGCTTGGCACATTGCCCAGGAAATCAAAGCGAAGGGGAAGAAGATTCAGCGGGTGCTGTTCCATGAGATCACCAAAAGTGGAATCGCCGCCGCAATGCGCCAACCGCGCCAGATTGACCGCGACCTTGTGGCCGCCCAAGAAGCGCGCCGCGTGATGGATCGCTTGATCGGCTACAAAGTCTCCCCCTTCCTCTGGAACCATTTCCGGGGGCAGTCGCGGGGGTTGTCGGCGGGGCGGGTCCAGTCGGTTGCGTTGCGGTTGGTGGCCGAGCGCGAGCGGGCAATCAACTCCTTCATCCCGATTGAGTATTGGTCCCTGATCGGCCATTTCCGCACGGGCAAGGGGGAGGAGATTACCGCAAAATTGATCCGCTACGCCGGCGAAGAAATCCGCAACCCCAGCGGGTCCGCCAGCGATCTGAAGGAAGAAGAAAAACGCAACTTTATCGCCACTCGCGAAAACGCCGAACGGCTGCAATCGCGCGCCACGAAGGAATCGTACAAGATTGCTTCGGTCACAAAAAAGGAGGTTCGCCGCAGCGCGCCGCCACCGTTCACCACCAGCACACTTCAGCAAGATGCCGGGCGGCGGCTTCGCTTCAGCACAAAAAAGGCGATGGACGTGGCGCAAAAACTGTACGAAGGGGTGGAGCTTGGAAGCCAGGGGCTGACAGGGCTTATCACCTACATGCGCACCGACAGCATCCGCGTGAGTGAGGAAGCAGTGGGAATGGCCCAGGAGTTCATCTACGAAAATTTTGGGAAGGAATATCTGCCGAAAGGGACCCAGGGGAAGAAGACCGCGCTCAAGAAAAAGGGGGATGCGAAGGTGCAGGATGCCCACGAAGCAATCCGCCCAACCAACCTGAAGATCACCCCAAAAGAAGCCCGCAAGCATCTGGATCGGGACCTTGCCGCCTTGTACGAACTGATCTGGAACCGTTTTGTTGCCAGCCAAATGGCCGATGCTCTGTTCGACCAAACCACGCTGGATATTGAAGGCGGCCCGTTCGTCTTCCGCGCCACCGGACGCATCACCAAGTTCCGGGGGTGGATGCAGGTGTATGGCGATGATGAGGAGGAAAAAGAGAAAAAAGGAGCAGGCGGCGCGGCGGTAAGCGATGCCAAACAAAAGCGGGGAAAATCGGTGAAGCCCGCCAGCAATCAACCCGAAACCAACGACGCAGCCGACGACGACTCAGCCGACCGCGACCGCATCCTGCCGAACGTGAAAGAAGGGGAGCCGCTTACTCTGGAGTCCGTGGATATTCGCCAGAGCTTCACCAAGCCGCCGCCCCGCTACACCGAAAGTTTGCTGGTGAAGGAGATGGAGGCAAAGGGGATTGGGCGACCCAGCACCTACGCCAACATCATCCAAACCATCCAGGACCGTGGCTACGTGGAGCAGCGCGAGCGGAAGCTGTACGCCACCGAGCTTGGGATGCAGGTGTGCGATGCGCTGGTGGCCGGATTCCCAGCACTGTTCGACCTGAAATTCACCGCCAACATGGAGCAGGAGCTGGACACGATTGCCGGCGGCAACACCACGTACCTGGAGGCAATGCGCCGGTTCTACCGCCCGCTGAGCGCCGCGCTTGGTGCGGCAGGGAGTTTGGCATCGGGACCGACAGCAGCAGGGCGGTTGGCAAGCGGAAAAGCAACGCGCAAAAAGGTGAAAGAACTGCCAGGCGGGGAAGCCGTGGCTTCACTCCCGAAGCGGACAGAAAAGCCGAAGGGAACGCTCACCGACACGCTCTGCCAGAAATGCGGCGCGCCGATGGAGTTGCGCGAAGGGAACTACGGCCCCTACCTTGCCTGCACCGGATTTCCGCAATGCCGGAACATCATCTCCGCCACCGCCGACGGCAAGCCACGCCAGCGCGGAGCCGCCGGGTCGCAAACCGCCAAGCCACAGCACGAGCCAACGGGGATCACCTGCGAAAAATGTGGCGCGCCAATGCTGAAACGGAGCAGCAAGAATGGTGAGTTTTACGGGTGCAGCAACTACCCAACCTGCCGCAACACCAAGCCAGTTCCGCTTGGGATGAAGTGCCCGCAATGTGGCACAGGAGAGCTTGCCCAGCGGGTTGGCGGACGCTACAACAGCACCTTCTACGCCTGCACCCGCTACCCCGAATGCCGATTTACCAGCAGCGGCAAACCGCTTCCCGAACCCTGCACCAACTGCGGCAACGCCTGGACGATGGAAGCCTGGGATCAGTACGACGGCGCAATGATAGAATGCCCCAAATGCAAATCACGAAAACCGAAGGGGTGAGTTGAATGTTGGAATGTCGAATGCCGAATTTTGGAGTTGCCTGCGAACGCCGCCCTCTGCTCATGCTGAAGCCCGTTGAAGTATGAGTGGAGCCACCGAAAAAAAGGGATGTTTCTTGACCAATCTTCAATCACCAATGAAAACCCCAACCATTGCCATTGTGGAAAACATCACCATGCTGCGGTTGGCGGCGGGGGAAGCAATCCCGGAGCGCGCCGAGCGTGATGTGGTGTTGCTGACGTGGGTGGTGGAAGGATGCTGGGGGGTGCGGGATGCGTTCAACAACGGAGCGACGGTGTTCCCGTGCGACCTGCTTCGGGTGAGTGCTGGCACGGGACTTACCATCACCGAATCGAATCCTTCGGCAACCGAGCCGGCACGGGTTGTTCAGCTGCGGCTGCGGCCACTGCGGGAAGGGATGATTTCGGGATATGAGGTCCGCAATTTCTTCCCGGAGGAAATGGAGTTTGCGCCGCTACTGATTGCCTCGCCAAACCCACAAGGGAACGTGGTGAACGCTTGTGCGGCGGTGCAGATATTTGCCGTTCTTATCACTCCATCCCGTCCCCACCAGCTTGCTGCCGATTCTGGGGAACAGCTCGTTGTCCCGGTGGAAGGTGAGGTGCTTTTGGATGGAAGCAAAACCGAGGCCACAGCAACCGTACTGGCTGGGAATCAGGCGTTGATTGAGTCGCCGTTGGAACCGGTGGTGGTGCTAATTATCCGCCAGGGATTCCACCAGATGGATGGAATCCCCGGAAGCAAAACAAGGCAGTAGTGTGGGCCGGCTACATCGGCCTTTCTCACATCCCCATTTTCACTTCCACAAGGCAGCTTGGAACTTGGATGGTGATGATGCGGCGGCCCCGATCCACGTTCATTTCTTGCACTTGTTCGGGGCGGTGTTCTGCTGCATCGGGGTTGTCGGTGAAGTCCATCAGCACCAGCCAATCTTGTTCGGTTAGCTGTACGGTGGAGCGATCCCCTTCCTGCATAATCGGGTAAAATTGAAGCACACGGTGGAGCAAGTTCAGCCCTTGCTTCATGTGGAGCGTTGGTTCCATGCGTGAGTATGATGAATGGTTGTTCTGTTGTTGCCAGCTACACTTGTCAGCCACGGCTTCCAGCCACAAGCGTGGCCGCGCGAATCGGCGGACTATTTGGAAAGCGAGAGTTCTTCCCCCCCTTCTTCCTCTTGGCTCAGTTGGTCGGCTATGTAGCCGCTGCGGGTTGGGATTGGGCGCAGCCACGTCGCCAACGGGCGCGGCGCAGTTATCGGGGAAGGTGGGGGAACGGGAAGTCGGAAAACTGGAAGTTGAAACTGGGTGACGGTGTTGCTTGCGGCCACTCCGACGGCAACGGTTGCGGTAAACTTGCTGCGTGGCGGAAGTGCCAGCGGTTGCCACAGCACCGTGTCTTGCCAGCGAAGCCCGGCCACCGCATCAAGGCGTTGCTGAAGCAGAGTGGAGTTTACTCTATCCATCACCATCACCCCGGGCTGCCGGATTGTGTCGGCAAACAGCAGCACCCGCGCGGGGGTTCCGCTGTGAACATACACGATGGTCCCCGAGGGAGTTGCCGGGAAAATTTTTGCGCCGGTTTCGTTGCTAATCCGCACGCACCCGTGCGAGGAACGCCGCCGCCCCAAAAAGCGGTAGTACGACCGTCCATCAAGCCCATGAAATCCAATCCCACCGTTGAACGGCATCCAGTAGTTGAGATAGACTTCGAACTGTTTGGAGAAGTGCCGTTTTGATTTCCACTGCACCGTGAAGATGCCTTCCCGCGTTGCAATGCCATCCTGGATTGCTGGGTTTCCGGTTGAGCACAAGTAGCGTTCCACCCGCCCGCTACGGAACCGTTGGTAGATTGCTTGCTGATCCAACCGGACTTCTAAAAAGCTGCTGTCCATCACGTACAGCGTGTCGCGCAGCAGGCCAAAGGAAGGGCCAAATGGTGGAAGCGCGGAATCGGCAAACCGGTGGCTGTTTGCTTGCATCGGCAATGCTGCGGGCAACGCGAACAACAGCACCAACCCAAACAAATAGCGGCGGCGCGCCCTGTTCATCCTGTTCACAATCGTCATCGTTTGTCGGAAGGTTTTCATCGTGAGGGCAAACATACAAACAGAGCGCGGCCCAGAGTGCTGCCATCTGTTGCATCGCCAGCGCGTGGTAACCCTCTCTTTCTTCCCTCTGTGCTCTCTGTGTCTCTGTGGTTCTTTCACTTGGTGAGGGGAAAAAAAACCACAGAGGCACAGAGGACACAGAGAGGGGGAAGAAGAGAGGCCGGTAGAATCCCGACATCAGCGAAACAATCTGCAGACTTTGCTTCCCCAAGACCATGAGCTATCAGAACCGAACCATCATTGACCTATCCCACACGATTACGCCGAACATCCCAATTTGGCCCGGCGACCCTGCGGTGGCGATTGAACCGACGGCAACCATTGCTGCGGACGGATATCTGCTCCACCGGCTTCAGCTTGGCGAGGCCAGCGGGACGCACGTTGCGTACAGCGCGCACTTCCACCCGAATGGGCGCCGGGTGGATGACGTTCCAGTTACTCACCTTCTCCTTCCGGCTGTCTGCATTGATGTTCGTGATGAGGTTGCCAAGAACCCAGATTTTATGCTGGGAGCGAACGATGTTCAGAAGTGGGAGGCAGTGCATGGCCAGATACCGGCGCAATCGGTGGTGTTGCTTTGCACCGGGTGGGATCGTTACTGGGATTCCCCGGAACGCTACTTGGCGGCCCCAACGCCCGGCTACGCCGTTGCTGCGGCCCAGATGCTTGCCCAACAGCGGGGCGTTCTTGGGTTAGGGATTGACACCCACGGGATTGACCCCGGCACCGATGTGACGTTTGGCACCAATCGCTACTGGCTGCAAGGTGAGCGGTTCCATTTGGAGAATCTGACCAACTTGGCGCTGGTTCCGCCAACCGGGTGTTGGCTGTTTATTGGCGCGTTGAACATTGCTGGCGGCGCGGGCAGCCCAGCGCGGGTGATAGCGATGACTGAGTAATTGATAGTGGAGTCCGGGCGGATTTGGCATCGCGGATGGTTTTGCAAATCGGCTAAAAAGAAATGCCGCTTCGGGGTTCACCGAAGCGGCATTTTAGTTTTTGGCAAACCGTGCGTAGGCGTGTGGCCGTGGCTACGGTGTGCTGAGGTTCTTAGTGAACTTCTGCATCCTTATCCACCACAAACACCTTCAGGGTGGCGGTGACGTTGGTGTGGATTTTCACCGGAACATCAAACATTCCAAGCTGCTTGATTGGCTCTTCCAATTGGATGGAGCGGCGATCCACGGTGTGGCCCTGGCGGCCAAGTTCTTCGGCAATCATTATGCCGGTTACTGAGCCGAACAGGCGGTCGCCTTCCCCCACGCGCATGGCGATGGTGATCGAGACCGACTCCAAACGTTCGGCTTGTGTGCGAGCTTCGGCTTCCAGTTTGGCCTGTTGTACGTCGTAGCGTTTCTTCTCCGACTCAATCGCGCGCATCGCGCCTGGCGTGGCGCGGTAAGCAATCTGGCGTGGGATCAGGAAGTTGCGGGCAAAGCCATCTTTCACTTCCACTAACTCCCCGATGGTCCCCAGATTCTCATAGTTCTGACGAAGTATGACTTTCATATCTGTTTGACTGCGTAGTTGATAGTTGCTTGGTAACGGATGGAGGGAAGGATTGCTGAAAGCTGTTGATTGCTTCCCACCATGGTGCATCGTTCTTACTGTTCCCGTTCGGGAGTTCCGTTGTTGCTGTTGCTGCTGGTGCGTGGCGTGAACGGTTCGTCGTAGTCAACTTCGAAGACGCTAAATTCTTCTTCGTTGTCGTCGTACTCACTTCCGTCGCCGGCATCGCTAACGCGGCGTTTGTTCAGGAACTGAATGCGCCGCGCTTTGATTTCGACTGTTGAGCGTGTCCCCCCTTCTTCGCTGGTCCACGTGCGGCTTTGTAGCTCCCCTTCCACCAGCACCGCACTTCCTTTGCGGAGCTTATCGGCACAGCTTTCGGCAAGCCGGTTCCAGGCAACAATGCCAACGTAGCAGACATCTTCCTGCCATTGGTTATCGCCGCTGCGGAACTTGCGGTTGCTGGCTATCGAGAAGTTGGCCACCGGTGTGCCGTTGCGTGTGTGGCGGATTACTGGGTCCTTTGTAAGGTTGCCAGCAATCAGCACCGAGTTCAGTTCAGGCATTCTCATGTCAGCCATACAGCATAGTCTCCTTGCTCTTCAAGTCTTCGTAGCGTCAGTTCGGGATTGAACGATTCTTTCGGCGTGCTTCCCCCCTTGTGTGTGCCGTAGCGATAGCCGTGGCAGTGCTGGTAGGGGGGATCAACGAGCAGCGGGCAAAGATAGGAAGTTTATCGCCAGCCGCTTCGTTGCTGTTGGGGGATGCTTATTTAATCCTCGTCGTCCACATCACCGGCGGCGGCGGCTTCTTCGGCAGCGCGTGCTGCGGCTTCGGCTGCGGCTACTGCGGCGTGCTTTTCTTTGGCTTCTTCGCGCCGCTTCAGGTCACGTTCGGTGAATTGCAGAATCAAATGGCGCATGACGTTCTCCTCGATGTGGAAGAACCGCTCCAGATGATGCACCAACTCCCCCGGTGCCTCAACGGTGAATTGGATGTAGTAGCCGTTGTTTTTCTTGTCAATGGGGTAGGCCAAACGGCGGCGGCCCCAAACGTCGGTGTTTTTGATTGTGCCACCGTGGCGTGCTATCATCTCCACGGTTTGATCCACGTACGGCTTCACTTGGTCATCTTCCAAGATACCGTTGTAGATCACGGTGATTTCATAATGGTTGTTGTTCACCTGTTACTCCTATGGTTAACGTTTTGCTTGTTTTTGCACGATAGCCCAGCCGCGTGTTGCTTCTGGGCAGGAGGAAAAAAATTGATGTTGGCCTACCGTCATTCTTGCGTCCGACCCTCAACGTTCCCTCGGCCTCCGTCCCGCAGCTTGTTGTGCAAGACCATTGCCCGTTCGGTTCCGTGGGCGGCCCAGTCCAGCATTGCGTCGCGGGCTTGCAGGATCATCTGCTCCACCGCTTGCTGCTGTTCGGCGGGGAAGGGGGCAAGGACGTAATCGGCCATCTGCCCGGGTCCAAAATCCCTTCCGATACCGCACCGTAGCCGTGGGAAGTCGCGTGTTTCCAAGTGGTAGATCAGCGACTCCAACCCGTTATGCCCCCCGGATGATCCCGAAGGCTTTATCTGGATTTTTCCAACCGGGAATTGGAACTCATCAACAATCACCAGCAGGTCGGCTGGGGTTCGGTTGTAGCGCTCCAGCAGTTGTGCGGCTGCGGTTCCGCTGTTGTTCATGTAGGTTGTTGGCTTTGCCAGCAGAATCTGGCGGCCTTGCCAAACGCCTACCGCTTCCCAGTAATCGCCGTGCCCCGGTTGCAGCTCAACCTTCATCTGCTTGGCCGCTGCGTCCAGCGCCATCCACCCGATGTTGTGCCGTGTGGCGGCGTAACGGCTTCCGGGGTTGCCAAGCCCCAGCAGAATGCGTGTTGGTGAAGCGTGCGGTGTGGGCATCGTTCAAGAATGATGGCCAACAAATCTGCGTTATGCTTTCTCTTTTCCTTTGGTGATTACTTCCGGCTCGGCTGGGCCGGAAGCTGCGTCGGATTCGGTACGTGGTGCGGCAACGGCAACCACTGCAACATCGCCGTGGGTCAGTATCCGCCCTTTCTCCAGCGTCAGATCGCTGACGTGGATGGACTCACCAATACCAAGATTGCTGATATCAACGTTGATGTGATCGGGGAGGTCTAGTGGCAGGCACTCAATCTCAATTTTGTGGAGCAGGGCTTCCACAATGCCGCCGTCGCGCTGGCCAATGGCTTGGCCAACAAGGTTTACGGGAACCTCAACAGCGATTGCTTCATCGGCGGCAACGCCTTGAAGATCGAAGTGAACCGGGCGGTCGGTGATGGGATCGAAGGAGATGTCTTTCAGGATGCAGGTTTTCTCGACGCCGTCGTCAAGGCGCATCCGTACAAGGTGCGATTCGCTGGTGCGGATCAGTGGGCGCAGCGCAAGCTCGTGCGCGGCAACGGCGATAGGCTCTTCGCCATGGAAGTAAAAAATGCCGGGGACAACGCTTTGGCGGCGCATTGCGCGTGCGGCACTTCGCCCCGGCTGGCGCCGTTGGGCTTGCAGAAGGATTTCGTTCATGCTTCGGTTCCTTGGTTAGTCAAGTACGTGATTACTGAACGAACAGAGCAACTGGTGTCGGGCTAAATATCCATCATGCAATGGATACCGCAACCGGTTCCCCTGTTCTAATCAATGTCAAATAGCTTGGAGATGGATTGATCTTCGTGGGTCCGGATAATTGCTTCGGCAAACAGCTTCGCAGCGGACTTCACGATGATTTTTGAAGATGGCTGCCCCAATGGCAGCGTGTCGGTTACGATCAGTTGTTCTAACGGTGCAGCTTCTATCAGCTCGTAAGCCTTTCCGCTGAGCACCGGGTGGGTACAAGCCCCGTAAATTTTCTTCGCGCCAAACTTTTTCAGCGCGTGGACGGCGTTGGTGAAGGTTCCGCCGGTGTCAATCATATCATCCAAAATCAGGATGTTTTTCCCTTCGACCTCACCCACCACGTTCATCACCTCGGCAACGTTTGGGCGGGGGCGGCGTTTGTCAATAAACACCAGCCCGGCGTGAAGCCGTTTGGCGTAGGCTCGCGCAAGTTTCAACCCGCCCACATCAGGAGAAGCAATCACAAGGTCGGGAATTTCCAGCTTGCGAAAATGCCGTGCAAAAATCGGCGAGGCGTACAGGTGGTCGAACAGGATGTCAAAAAAACCTTGGATCTGCGGGGCGTGCAAGTCCATGGTGATAACACGGTCGGCACCGGCCTGGCTGATAAGGTTGGCCACCAGCTTTGCGGTGATTGCCACCCGTGGCTGATCCTTGCGATCCTGGCGCGCATAGCCGAAGTAGGGGATTACCGCCGTGATGCGTTTGGCCGATGCCCGTTTTGCGGCATCAATCAGCATCAACAACTCCATCAGATTATCGGCTGGCGGCTGGGTGGATTGCACGATGAACAGATCCTCGCCACGGATATTCTCATCATATTTCACCCAAATTTCTCCGTCGGAGAAATTGCGGATTTGGACTTTGCCGAGTGTGGTTCCCGCGGCTTTTGCAATGCGTGCCGCCAACGGTTGGTTGGATCGTCCGCTAACGATTTTAAATCCGGGCATGGAAGAAGCTGGTTCGCGCGCTGACGCGGTTGGGAAGATCAATCGCTCCCGTCGCCACTGAAAAACTCCCCACGATTATACCGACGGACGTTCAAGCAGATTGCTGCCATGATTCGGCACAGTTGAGGCGGAAGGATTCGAACCTTCGAATGGCGGCTCCAAAGGCCGCTGCCTTACCACTTGGCGACGCCTCAATACCACACCGTTTCCGGTGTGCCTCTCCTAAAAGAAGAGCGGCAAATATACACGCCCACAACAACGTGGAAACGTGACGAGGTGCAAAAATTTGGGGTGGCAACGTTTCGCCACAATGGGTCGGCGCGCTTCCCGAACACGCAGTTGCTTGGTTGGCCGTCATGGGTGGGGCATTTCACAACAGCATCTTCTTGCATGATCCAACCGAACCAACTCCGGCCCATTCCCCCTTCCGATAATCCCCAGCAAGCCAAGCAAAAACCCAACTGGCGCGAACGCCGCCGCGCACTTCGCTACGTTCCGGCATTGCTGCGCATGGTGTGGGAAACCCACCGTGGCTACGCCGCCACCATGGTGCTGCTGCGGATTGTCCGCGCGTTCGTCCCGCTGGCCACTCTCTGGGTGGGGAAGCTGATTATTGATGCAGTGCTTGCCATGACCAAATCCAGCAATCCCGATTGGGTCTATCTGTGGGAACTGGTGGCGTTGGAGCTTGGCGTTGTGGTGTTGGGTGAGTTGCTTGCGCGGGCATCGTCGCTGGTGGAAAGTTTGCTGGGCGATCTGTTCAGCAACCACACCAGCATCCGCCTGATGCAGCACGCCGCCACGCTGGACCTTTATCACTTTGAAGACCCCGCATTCTACGACCGGATGGAGCGTGCGCGCCGCCAAACTGTTGGGCGCATCAGCCTTGTTGGACAGATCCTGACAATGGGGCAGAACAGCATTACGCTGATCTCGTTAAGCGCGGCAATCGTTGCCTACAACCCCTGGCTGCTGTTGCTGCTGGCGACCGCGGTTGTTCCCAGCTTCTTGGGGGAAACTCACTTTGCCTCACTGGAATACTCACTGCTGTACCGCTGGACCCCCGAACGCCGCCAGCTTGACTACCTTCGCTACGTTGGCGCAAGCGACGAAACCGCAAAGGAGGTCCAGATGTTTGGCCTTGCTCCCTGGCTGATTGAACGCTACCGTCTGCTTTCGGATAAATTTTACGACCAGAACAAACGCCTCTCGATTCGCAAAGCATGGGTTGCTTCGGCTCTTTCATTCTTTGGCACGCTTGGCTACTACGGCGCGTACGTTTTGATTTTGGTAAAAGCCGCCCAGGGGTTGCTCACCATCGGCACACTGACGTTTTTGGCATCATCGTTTGCGCGCAGCCGCGACCTGATTGGCGGTTTGCTGATGGGGTTCAGCGGCGTGGTTGAGCAAAGCATGTACCTGAAAGACCTGTTTGAATTTTTCGAGGTGAAGCCAACCCTCACCGCGCCCAGCAACGCGCCGCAAGTGCCGCAGCCAATACGCGAAGGATTCCTCTTTCAGGATGTTGGCTTCCGCTATCCCGACAGCGAACGCTGGGCCGTGCGCCACCTGAATTTTACGTTGCGGCCCGGAGAACGGATAGCGTTGGTGGGAGAAAACGGGGCCGGCAAAACCACCATCACAAAATTGCTTGCGCGGCTGTACGACCCCACCGAAGGGCGCATTCTGCTGGATGGCCGCGATTTGCGGGAGTATGATGTTGCTTCGGTTCGCCGTGCAATCAGCGTCATCTTCCAAGATTTTGTCCGCTACGATTTCCGATTTGATGAGAACATTGGCGTTGGTGAGATTGAACTGGCAAAGCCCTACCTTTGGCAGCCCCCCGCTGCCGAATCAGCACACGCTGAGTTGGCACACGCTGAGTTGGCGCAAAGCAAGTTGGCGCAAAGCAAGTTGGCGCACGCTGCCGTTGCGGCTACTGAACCCACCAACGGCAACCCAATTTCCGATGCCGCCCGGAAATCGCTGGCCGACACCTTGCTTCCCCGTTTCGGCGACGGCTACGGCCAGATGTTAGGGCGGCGATTTAAGGATGGAGTAGAGCTTTCCGGGGGCGAGTGGCAGAAGGTGGCGTTGGCGCGCTCGTACATGCGCCAGTCGCAAGCCTTAATTTTGGATGAACCCACCGCAGCGCTGGATGCCCGTGCCGAGTATGAGGTGTTCCTGCGGTTTTCCGAGTTGGTGGCTGGGCGGATGGCAATCATCATCTCGCACCGTTTCTCCACCGTCCGCATGGCCGACCGGATTATTGTGCTGCAACATGGTGAGGTGGTGGAAGAAGGTTCCCACGTTGAACTGGTGAAGCGTGGCGGGCTGTATTCTGAGTTGTTTGAGTTGCAGGCGGAGGGGTATCGGTAGCGCACACACTCTTTTCACTATCAATGTTCAGCATAAGGTTTGGAGTTCCCATGAACCAGTCAGCCGATGCAAACTTTCGCCGTGCAACCACCGCCGACATCCCCGCAATGCACCGGGTTCGGATGAGCGTGCGGGAAAATATCTTGAGCAATCCCAACTCTATCGGCCACCACGATTACCAGCAAATGCTGGAGCAGCGGGGGCAAGGATGGGTGTGTGAGATTGATGGTGCGATTGTTGGCTTTGCGGTTGTGGATGTTTCCGAACAGAACGTGTGGGCATTATTTGTGCAACCCGAATACGAAGGCCGAGGGATTGGCCGAACCCTGCATGATGCCATGTTGGAGTGGTATTTCGGCACAGGGGCCACGTTCATCTGGCTCAGTACCGACCCCGGCACACGCGCCGAACAATTCTACCAACGCGCCGGATGGGGTTTTGCGGGGATGCTGCCGGATGGCGAGGCACGGTATGAAAGAACAAAAAACTGAGCCATGTGTTGATGGGCATATCACTCTGGCGGGAATGACAACGTGAGAGTTCTCGCAAATCACTTGGTGTGGAATACATGTGGATAATGATCGCCGGTCCATACAGCAGTGGGGCTGCTTCGGAGGAAGAGCGGCAACGCAATCTAACGGCACTCAATCAGGCCGCGCTTGAGGTGTTCAATAAAGGGCATATTCCATTAATTGGAGTAAATCTTGCGCTGCCAATCATCCACGTTGCCGGTGCCGAGCAGTATCACGCATTGATGATGCCAATATCCCTTGCGCTGTCCGAACGGTGCGATGCTGTGCTGCGAATTGGTGGGGCATCGTCCGGTGCAGATGCGGAGGTGGAGAGAATCCGGGAGCGTGGAGGCGCAGTTTTTTTTTCGGTGAAGGAAATCCCAGAAGCAACCAACTCCAAACAACCGATCCCCGATAACTGATTTCCGACAACCGCCCCCCCCGACAACCGATCCCCGACAACCGACTCCCGACAACCGATCAACATTGAATCACCGTTTACCAACATCAGCTTCCCCACCATTTGCCCAACTGCTGTTGGAGCAATTGCCAAGCTCACAAAAGCGGGGGCAATCGGTTCAGGAAGTTGAGCCGTTGGCACATCTTGAGTATGCCGAAGAGCTTGCGTTGAAGGAGGCTGCGTTGCGCAAGTTTTGGCAGACTCACCACCTCCATTCTTTTCCAGAATCCCTTCTTCCTTCCCCGAAACCGCGCCACTACCGGACCACAACCAAACGCCGTGTGTTTGCAAAAGGGAGCAGTCTGGTGATGGGATTCAAAGGGGGGGACAGAGGTTCGGCATTGCCTGTGTCGCTGCTTGAGCCGGAGCCGCACACCGCTATCTACCGGCTTATTCTTCAGAAACTCACCTCACCCCCCTACCGCTTGCTGATCCCGCATCTGAACCATGTGATTGTGCGCGGAAGCTATCAGGAGTTCACAGTCATCTTGAGTGTGGATCGCCTAAATGCTGAGATTGTCAGGAAGCTGAAGCTGATAGGGGAGCATCTGAAAGGTGCGGGGCTTTCCGTGATTTCCGCGTTTGTTTTGCACGACCCGACCCGAAGCGACTACTACCTTGAAACGCATCGCCCTGAAACTGGAGTGAGTTTTAAGAAACTGTTTGGTCCCGACCGTCTGCGGGTTCGATTTGGGGATCACTCCTACTTACTGGGGCCAACTGCGTTCAGCCAAGTGAACGAATCTATGATTCCCACAATGCTGCAAACCGCCCGCCAACTTCTGCTGAAGCCAAACCAACCAATGCCACCAAACAACGCGGGGCGGCTGCTGGATTTATACTGTGGCTACGGCCTGTTCGCTGGCCATTTCGCAAATGATTTTGCGGAAATTGTGGGGATTGACTACGAGCAGAGCGCGGTGGAAGGGGCGCAGCAAAACGCGCGTCGTTTGCAGGGGGAGGGGCAGTCGGGGGGAAGGATGCGGTTTGTTGCTGGGGCTATCACCGCTGCCGTGCTGCCACGGCTTCTTCCACGGGTGGATTCGCGGCTGATAGAGTTCGCGTTGTTGGATCCGCCGCGACAGGGAACCGCTGGCGGAGTGGTGCAGGCAATTGCCGGGCGCAAGCCAGCGCGAGTGCTTCACATTTTTTGCGGAGTGGATGTGATCCCCCAGCAAATACAAGAGTGGGAGGAATCTGGCTACACAGTGGATCGTGTCATCCCATTGGATATGTTCCCCGGCACTCCAAACCTTGAAGTCCTTGTGCTGCTTGTTCCGGCGCACATCGGAAAGGAGGAGAGATGAAGCTAATTCGTTCTTTGCGTGCAAACCTCATCGTGATCCTGTTTGCATGGTTGTTCGTTGGTTGTGTTGCCGACCCAGAAGCAAGTGAGGACGACCCACTAACGGGAGATTTTTCGCACGGAGTATTGATCCTGAACGAAGGATTGTGGCGGCAGGATAACTCCACCGTAACCTATCACAACCCCACCACTGGCAAAACCGAGAACGACTACTTTGGGCGGCGCAATCCTGGGCTGCGAATTGGGGACACCGGGAATGATCTTGTGATCTGGAAGGAGCGTGCATTTTTTGTGGTGTCCACATCGCGGACGATTGAGGTGATGGAGTTGCCATCGGGGAAGTCAGCGGGAAGAATCCGTTTTCCGGAAAGTGCCGAGCTTCGGATGATGGCCATTGCGAACGATTCGCTGGCATGGGTCACCACCTATGATGATCGCGTTCTGGAGTTCAATCCAACAACGTTGCAGCCTACCAACCGCAGTTTCCCAGTTGGCCCCGCTCCAGAAGGAATTGCTTGGGTGAATGGGCGGTTGTTTGTGGCCAACTCATCGCAAGGGCGGTTGCGAGCAACCGAGCCAAAGGCCTGGAGCGTTTCGGTGTTGAACCCGGCAACGGGCATTGAAGAATCGGCGTTGCAGTGTGGACCCAATCCATGGGCGTTGCACTACCTTCCCGCTACTGGTAGGGTCTATTTATTAACCCGCCCATTATATCCAGATTCCGTTGGTGGTCTTGTTGAAATCAACCCCACAACCCTTGTGGAAGAACGGCGTTGGACGGTCATCAATCCTGGCCCCATGGAGGTGGCGTTTGATGATGCGCGTGGAGTGGCATATTTGTTAGCCGGCGGCGGTGTTGCGCGATTGCGGTTGCGCGAACACAGCGACTCGGTAGTCATGATCCTGCCCCGTTCCGTTTTTCGTGGAAGCCCATTTGATTTGGGGGTTTCGCCTTCTGGGAAGCTCTATGTTGCTGATGTTCAGCAGTTCACTGTTTCAGCAGAAATCGTGGTAGCTGATACCGCCGGTGCAATCGTGACGCGGTTTGCTGGGGGGGTAAATCCGGGGGCATTTGGGTTCTATTAAAACAGCAGAAATGGGGATGTTTACGGCTTACAACTGATGACTTGCAACCTTTCACAGCATCCGGCCTTCTGGGGAGTGCATATTGCGGCTCCTTCAACAACGGCCCCGCACAAACGGGGCTGTTTTATCGAAGGGAAGTTCTTTGAACAGCGCAAGCAAACGGCGGCCTAACAGGCAGAAAGCGGGAAGTTGCAACAGAAGTTTTGCACAAAAAAATCGCTTGACATCGGATAAACGAAAGCCGTATGTTTGCAGCCCTTTTTCACCGAACGGCGACGCAAGAAAAAAA
>JAEUSP010000028.1 GCA_016788565.1 Chlorobiota bacterium
ATGAGGTGGCCGTTGCTTGGCGCGAGCATGGCGGCGAACCGTACCACTACTCCGTGATGAGCTACGACGAACGTGGCCGAGTAGAAGCCCTCCTCCGCTACACCGAAAGCCTGGGCTTCGACGCGGTGTATTACCGCTACAACAGCGCAAACCTCGTCACCAGCGTCCGCGTGGCCGATCCTCTGCGGCAGTTTACCACGTTCTACGGCTACAACTACAACGGCCAGGTGGATTCCGTCTGGACCCGCTTGGAGCAACCCGGCAGCGGCCTGCTGAAGTTCACCCCCACCATGCGCGGCGACATCCTTCAACGCCCCCAGCCCTACAACCGCCAGGACAGCCTCAGCATTGCCGACATCTCCTACGGCTACACTCGGCTGGGGAATGTGGAGCAACTGAGTTACCCGCAAGTCCAGATCACGACCGACTATTGGTACAACAAACGCGGCTGGTTAGATTCTCTGGAAAGCCAATACACGAATGTTACGCCAAAGATATTCCAGCAGAAGTTGGAGTACGATTCGGTAGGTCGAATCATCAAGCAGGAATCGAAGAATGCGAGCCAAGCAGGGGTGTTGGAACAGAGCTACGGCTACGACAACGTAGATCGGTTGCAGAAGTGGTATCGGTTAGGGTTGGGCGATACGGTGTTGTACGAGTACGACAAAGTAGGGAACCGGACATTGGCAGCGCGGATAGATGGGGCCGATGTGCGGACGTACCAGTACGGCTACGGCACGCCGACGACGGGCCCGAACCGATTGCAGGAGGAGTTGCGCCAGCAAGGAGGGGGCACAACACGAACGGAGTACAGCTACAACCAGAACGGCTCGGTGACGGATCGGGTGACGAATGGGCAAACAGTGCCGCCATTGTGGGGCTTGCTCGGCGAAGAGCATTTCGGCTACAGCTACCGTGAACTCAACTGGAAGTACGTTGCCGGAAATCCATTTGAGAATAATCACTCGGACTGGCGCTACCGCTACAACGCAATGGGAGAACGCGAACAAAAACGCCTCTACCACGCGCCATTAGCAGACAGCATAGCCGGCCAACCGTACCCGTGGGTGTACTATCTTCTCGGCGGAAGCAAAGATCAACTCGCAGTGTGGCACGGCCAACAAATAACCAGCCCATTTTGCGACACGGTGCGGGGGCGGAATGTGTTTTTGTATCCCACAGAATACATCACCCACGGAGTAGAATACAACGGAGTTCGCGAAGATATTGGCCAGTTGGTAACGCGCCCTGATGGGAGCAAACAACTACGGTTGCTGGATCATGTAGCATCGGTACGAGCCAGTGTGGTGATCGGAGGATCGGGGTTTACGTTTGCCGATTATGACCCGTGGGGAAATCTGTTGAGCGGAAGCAGCGAAGACCGTCGGAGTTTCAACTCGCGAGAACGAGATAAGGAAAGCGGTGTGTACAACAATGGAGTGAGGAAGTACGAGGAGGGGAGATTTCTGAGCGTGGATCCGTTGTGGAGTAAGTTTGGGAGTTGGTCGCCGTATGTGTACTGTTATGATAATCCGTTGACAGTGACGGATCCACAGGGGATGCAGGGCGGAGTGATCTATGAGGGTGCGGAAGATTTGGCAGTGTTTCAGTTTGGAGAAGCACCGAATATGGGAATGCTGGGGGCACCGGGTCATGGCACGAACAGTCAGACGACAGGGTTGAAGGAGTTATGTGTAGGAATATGGCGGAAGGTGTTTGGGAGTAGTAAGTCGAGTGAGGGGAGCATCAGTCGTCCTGCAAGCGCATCGCCGAGTGGAGGAGGGGGCAGTGCGGTGGGAGCATCGAGTGGAGCTGCGGCATCGACATCACAAGTGGCAAGTCAGGCGGCAGCGGCGAAGTCATCGGGAGGGGGTGGAAATGGAGGGAAATCGGGTGGGGGTGGAGGAAAGTCGGGGTCAGGTGGAGGGAACGGTGGTAGTTCTTCTGGAACACCAAATAGTGCATGGACAAAAGATGCTCCTAAACAAGTAACTCCTGGAACAAAAACAATAGAGCACCAAAAATACAACCCACGCACAGGAGAGGTTGAACAATCAACAGTCCATTATGATCAGTATGGGCGGCAGGTTGGAAGAACTGATCATACTAATCATGGATATCCGGCTAATCATACAACGCCTCATCACCACGTTACTACTTATGGTCATGGGACATCTCATGGTCAAGAGCGCGGCCCATATCCAGGAACATATAAAGCAACTCCAGAATAAGGTACAACAATGAAAACCATTAAAGGAAGTGAAAAAGTCAAATCTGAATCTAAAGAAAATATTCTTGAATCGTATGGATTCATTAGCCGACTTGAGTACAGCATAAAAATAGATATGTCAGATAAGATCAATTGTATAGTAAACATGAAATTACTGGATAATATGACAAATCCAACTTCAGAAATGGATATTACTTTCTCTGGAGTTCAGGGGCTAATGATTTCGAATGAAGGCAATGTTATTCTACAATCGTCTGGATTTGCAATTCGCAATATCCAAGATTTTGGTTGGGAGCATATCAGTTGGGAGTTTTTTGATTATGAACATAGCACTGTCTTTTTTTATGCAAGTGAAGTAGAGATAGTATCAGAGTTGCATTTAAGCTGAAATGATCAATTAGGAACCCGAACGCAGACAACCACAGCGATTGGCGCTACCGCTACAACGCGATGGGAGAGCGCGAACAAAAACGCCTCTACCACGCGCCATTGGGAGACAGCATAGCCGGCCAACCCTACCCGTGGGTGTACTACTTACTTGGTGGCAGCAAAGACCAGCTCGCAGTTTGGCACGGCCAACAAATGACCAGCCCATTTTGCGACACGGTGAGGCGGCGGAATGTGTTTTTGTATCCCACAGAATACATCACCAATGGCATCGGCTGGAACGGAGTGCATGAAGACATCACCCCAATCATCACCAAGCCAGACGGGAGCAAAGAATACCGAATCAGCGACCACTTGGCATCGCTGCGAGTGAGCCTAACGGGTGGCACACCGATGAAGGGATATGATTACGACCCGTGGGGGAGCTTGCTGAATGGCACACCAACGCGGCGAATGTACAACGACCGAGAAGAGGACAAAGAGAGTGGATTGTACAACAACGGAGTGCGGAAATTAGAAGACGGGTTAGGTAGATTTACAGCAATAGACCCATTGTGGGAGAAATTCCCGTGGCAATCGCCGTATGTGTACGGTGATAACAATCCGCTGGGGAAGACAGATCCGACGGGGATGCAGGCAAATGAGATAGTAGCAAGTGTAGGAGTGGGGGTTGCATCAACGCCAGCCTCGTTGCCAGTGGCAGCAGGAGTAGGAGTGGGTGGATTAGTAGCAGCGGATGCGTATGTACGGAGTGAGTATCCAGCATTACAAGGGATGCCGATTGGTGGAGCGTTAGGGACGTATCTTGGCGTGACACTAGCATCAGAGATATTTGGGGGAAGTGAGGTTCAGAGTGATGGTGGATCAAGTGGCGGGAGTAGCACACCATCGGGAGGGAGTGGGGGAAGTGGAGGGGGGCTAGGTGGAGGCTTAGGAGCAGCAGGAGTAGCAGGTGCAAAAGCTGCAATGGATGAAGTAGCTAAGGGGGGAAGTACATTTTTTGAAGGCGCTAAATACTCAGATAAGGTACTTACTCAAATGAGTAAAATCAATGACTTATTCCATGGTTTTCCAAAAAGTGTAGACGCTCTTGCTACAAAATACGGCCAGTTGTCTACAAAAATTGGTGCAGACGGTAAACCTTATCAATGGCTGCAAATGTCGGGTAGTTATGGAGGTAAGACGGGTGTATTTGAATACATCAAGGATGCAAACGGGGTTATTAATCACAGAATGTTCAATGTTCCTAAAATACCTTAGTATGAAAAATATATCTACATATTTAGATTTTCTGAAAGAGAAAGGGAAACCACTATCTGAAATTAATCAGGGTAGTGATGAGATCGCTTTAACTGCTATTGATGCTTTAGAAGCGTTGGCATTATTGAAAGATATTCAAACGCCTATTTTAGGCGGTGATATTCTTTCAGAAGAAAAGAACGAACTTATTTATGCGTATCAGCTTTGGGGTGAGGAGTATTACTATTTAAGTTGGTATTGTGATAAGAATGAAAATGAAAGCAAAGCGGATTACCTGCAAAGGAGTTATGCATTAGCAAGAGCAGGTATTATCAACGCCAATAAGGCGGCAGAGCAGCTTAAAAAGAAATGCTATGTAGTCCTTGTAACTGGATAATGAGGTGGCCGTTGCTTGGCGCGAGCATGGCGGCGAACCGTACCACTACTCCGTGATGAGCTACGACGAACGTGGCCGAGTAGAAGCCCTCCTCCGCTACACCGAAAGCCTGGGCTTCGACGCGGTGTATTACCGCTACA
>JAEUSP010000036.1 GCA_016788565.1 Chlorobiota bacterium
GTTCCGGTTCCTGCGTTGTCGGCTGCTGGTGTCCAGTTCGTGCCGTCAAATTTCAGCACTTGGCCGTTGGCTGGCGTGGTTGCCGCAACGTTCGTCCCGCGAATCCGTGCGGTCGTTAGGTTGGTGATTGGGCCGGTCACATCACCCGCTGCGTTCGGCAGGTTGGCAACGTTGATGGTTCCGCTGATGTTCGTTGCGTTCAAGTTCGTCAGCGCCGAGCCGTCGGTGGATGGCTCCCACTGGCCTGCCGTGTTGTTGAAACGAAGCATCTGCCCAGTGGCCGTTGGCGCGGTTGCGGAAACGTTTGTCCCGCGAAGTTTCACCACCGATGGGTTCGGATACGTCCCGCCCAAATCACCACCCGCACCGCCGCTTGGTGGCAACGTTGTGGGGATCACTCCGGCGGCCATGTCTATCGCCAAAATTGTCCCGTCCAATATCTCTGTCGTCGTTACTCCACCCGTGGCTATCTCACTTGAGCCGACTGCATCGGCGGCTATCTCGCTGGAACCAACCGCGTCGGCGGCTATCTCGCTGGAACCCACTGCATCGCTGGCTATCTCGCTAGAGTTCACTGCGTTGACAGCAATTTTGCTGGCGGTGACGGCATCATCGGCTAAGTCGCCGTTCCCCACTGCTCCGTCGGCAATCTTCCCGCTGGTGATTGCGTTGGCTTTCACCGTGGGGTTCGGATACGTCCCCTCCAAATCGCCACCGGCCCCGCCGCTTGGTGCAATTCCGCTGCTTGGTGCCCAGTTTGTGCCGTCGAACACCAGAGCTTGGCCGGCGGTTGGCGCGGTTGCCGCTACGTTCGTCCCGCGAATCCGTGCGGTCGTCAGGTTGGTGATTGGGCCGGTCACATCGCCCGCTGCGTTCGGCAAGTTGGCAACGTTGATGGTTCCGCTGATGTTCGTTGCGTTCAAGTTCGTCAGCGCCGAGCCATCGGTGGATGGCTCCCACTGGCCTGCCGTGTTGTTGAATCGGAGCATCTGCCCAGTGGCCGTTGGCGCGGTTGCGGAAACGTTTGTCCCGCGAAGTTTCACCACCGATGGGTTCGGATACGTCCCGCCCAAATCGCCACCCGCACCACCGCTTGGCGGCAACGTTGTGGGGATCACTCCGGCGGCCATGTC
>JAEUSP010000079.1 GCA_016788565.1 Chlorobiota bacterium
AGCACGGAGTAATGCTGAAGAGAAGCCACCGCCGAACAGCGAAGTACTGTCATCGCGAGGAGCGATTAGCGACGTGGCACCGCGAAGCAGCGGCGAAGCCCATCTCGCGTGTGGCAGCGTGTCCGATGCCATCCCAGAAACCCGCGAGATTGCTTCGTCGAAGACTCCTCGCAATGACGGGGTGTGAGTTCCGAACAATCCATCTGATCCCACCTCCGAACCCAGCCCTCCGCTCATGCTGAAGCCCCGTCGAAGTATGAGTGGAGCCACCGAACTCAGCCCGCCGCCGCTGCCTGCCCTCACCCCCGCCCTCTCCCAAACTGAGGTTGCTGCTGGTTGCCTCACATTCGTCGGGTGGGAGAGGGGGCCGAAGAGAAGAGTGAAGAGTGAGTTGGGAAGAGTGAAATGAAGACAAAGCCGGAAACTCACTACTGACCACTGACTACTGACCACTGACTACTGACCACTGGCTAATGACCACCACTCTCAGCAACTCTACTTCCCCACCGCCACCAACTCCGTCACCGATGCCCCATTGATGGTTAGGCGCGCCAGATAGAGGCCGCTGCTTAATCGCCCCAGCGGGAGCTTGGCGGTGTGCTGGCCTTCGGCCACTGTGCCCTCCACCAACGTCTCCACGTGGCGGCCCAGAAGGTCGTACAGATCAACCTGGCATTCCCCGCCGAAGGCAACGGAGTAGTGTAGATGGTTCCCCTGCACGGCAACGCGGTTCATCGCCTGGGCAATCAGGATTGTGCGGTTGGTCCCGCCACACAGCTCAATCTCCACCGGATCAACAAGCCACGATGGAGTAACGCAGAAACTCCGTTCTGGGCAAGCCACCGTTAGCTCCGGCGTGTAGATGGTGGAGTCGCTGATGGTGACCAACGCGCGGAACGTGGCCAACACACCTCCGCTGGTCATCGGGGTTGGGCCGGCGCCTTCCATCACCACTATCCGTTTTCCGTCGCGCTCTTCCACGTGCGAACTCAGCGTCCAATCTGCCGGGAACGCGGGGCCAGGGATCGCGGGTTGGGGGTTGATTCCAAAATTATCCAAGGCTGCTTCGGCGGTGAACCGTGCCACCCCAGCATCCTGCCACGCCGGGGCGGTGCAAGCAAGTTGGAAGGTGACGGTATCGCCCGGCACCGTTACCGAGAAATCAGGATAGAGTTTGAATGCCACCGTTGTGCGCCGCCCCATTGCGGAGATCGGCACCGAAAGGGAATCCCCCGCCCCTTTCAAATATGCCCGCACAATCCCTTGCGCAAGCCCTTCGCGGACGGGGTGATACGTCACCGGAAGATTCCACTCCTCGGCCGGAGCCATCCACCGGGGAAGCTGAATGCGGTTGGTGTCCAACGTGAACGCCCCGGCATCCGATTCCACCAGCTTGATGGATTGCACCAGCACGGGGGTCTCGCCAGTGTTCACCAACCGGCAGAACTGCTCGGCACTGTCGCAGATCATAATTGCGGGGAACGCGCCAACCGCAAGCTCCGCTTTCCGCTCACATTGCCGCACCCCAACCGTCACCGAGCGAACAGCCGAACAGCCGTTCTGATTCCAGACTTCAACATCATACCGCGTGGTGGCAAACGGGCGGGCGATTGGGTTCGGGCAATCGTCGCAACTCAGGTCCGCAGCCGGGCTCCACCGATACCGCACCCCGCCGCTAACGCCCAGGAATGCCGAGTCGCCAGCACACATCACCGTGTCGGGCCAGATTGTTGGCTGCGGCAGCGAATAGACCTGAACGCTCACGCTGTCGTCATCGCTGCACCCTTCGGCGTTGCGGACTTCCACGCGGTAAGTGGTGGTGGCCTTTGGGGTTGCGATTGGGTTCGGGCAATCGGTGCAGCTTAGCCCATCGGCAGGCTCCCAACGGTACGTCACACCGCCGCTGGCCGTAAGCTGGCGGGAATCGCCAATGCAGATTGGGGAAGCCGTATCCACCACGGCAACCGGTAGCGGGTTTACCACAACGCGGACGCTATCGTAGCTGATGCAGCCGTACGCATCGGTGATTGCCACCCGGTAGGTGGTGGTGGTTTGCGGTGTGGCGGTGGGGTTTGGGCAATCGGCACAGCTTAACTCTGGGCCGCCGCTCCACTGATACTCAGCCCCTCCGTTTGCCAGCATTGTTGCCGTGCCGCCAATGCAGAAAGCGGTGTCGCCGCGAACAGTAATTGGAGGTTCGGGGCTGACGTTGAATTTCATTCCGGCAACGTAGCCGTAGCTGTCGGCTTTGCCGTAGCCGTAGAGATAGACGCAGACAGGTTTTGGGCAATCCACACGGTGGACTCCATCGCTTACGGGAACGATTCCCCACGAGTAGCAGGTGTTCCCAACTGGGCGGAATCGCGAACGATCCACCGGAACTCCATCCAGCAATGTTTGCCCCAAAAAAGCGGTGGGGGCAATAATCGTCATGTACTGTTCCTGATAGACTTTCCCGGTTGGCGGGCGGTCAATCTGGACGTTCGAGCAGACGTAGGAGGTGAGGTACTGCTTCTGCGGCGGGACGATAATCATAAACGGATCGCCAGGCCGGAACGCCGCGCCGGTATCATTTTGGACTTGCGACGACTTCTTAAACTGCGCCACCAACACCGGGCGGCTGGTGGTCAGCAACGCAGCGCGGTTCAGCGGAAGGTCCAACACCGCACCGGCATTCAGCCGCTGCAAAAACGTTCCATCAAGGTACACATCGGTTCCGTTCGAGTCGGCAAGAATACGGGCAACGTCGTAGCCAACAAACGAGTTCATCGCGGGGATTGCAAACGGAGTAAGGATGTACTTATCCCCCCAAACGGAGGTTGGCGGAAGCTGTTCCAGCAGGTAATCGCGGGAGATAAGCTCGGTGATGTACTCGTAGGGGATCGTGGAGCGTTGGTGGCTTCCCATCACCGCAATCGGCTTGTCGGACTCCACCAGCGTGCCGGTTAAATCGCCGTTCAATCTTCCCACCGAAATATCAGCCTGCACCAAGAAAGATTCCCCACGGTTCAGCATCAGCGAGATAGGCCGCCGTGAGTTATCGCCGAACACCGGAACGCTGGGGCGGATGGTAATCGCCGTGTTATCCTCGGTAGCCGTCACCGCAAACTGCGAAGGGGTGGTGTTGTGGTTCAGAGTGTCGAACACGTTGTTGTTGTACTTGCCATCGGAGTAGTAGCTCATCACACGGTAGCGCGTTCCCAGCACATCGGTGGGAAGCGCCATCATTGCGTCGGTGGTGGTGATGGTTTGGCTCATGGCATACACCGCCACATCCTCGTTTGCCTCCACCCGGAAGTATTGCTGTGCAACGCGCCCGTTTTGGCTATTGGGAACCAGATCAATGTTGTTGTTGATCCCGGCAAGCTCCATCCCATACGCCAGCACCGAAAACTTGTAGAGCCACGGGGCGGAGTTAATGGCAAACTGCTGCGTGCGAACCGTGCCGCTGCTATCGCGCCACGTGATGCGCCCGCGGGTTGGGCGGTCGGTGGCGATGAAGACGTACAGGCTATCGCTCATCACCCCGTTGGCTGGGCGTTGGTAGCGGACTTCGTTGTGATAATTCGGGGGGAAGGTGAACCAGAAATCCTGCCCACGGTTATCCGGCGGCGGGGGTATCTGGGCAACGGCAATCAATGGGATCACCGCTTCGGCAAGAAGCAGAAGCAGAAGTCGGGCGGTTCTGTTGGCGAAGCGCGAAGCAAGGGACATCGGGGACCTCCATCTGGGGACATCATCAAAAGTTCGGAAGGGATTGTTTTTGTGGGGGGCGGAATCGGCCACGCAACGGACTGAAGGGGGGCGCGCGAAGAATGCCGTTCCGAAACTCCCCACGCGGGGCGGAAAGTGAGAAAGAGAGACGCTTGGAAGACGTGCCACGAATGTACGGCTTCGCGCCGGAAAGAAGTGAGCTGGGAGCAGAAAATTTTCACCCTTAGTTGGGGAAGGAAATAGGAAATAGGAAGTAGGAAGTAGGAAGTAGGAAGTAGAATTAGAATTAGAGCGGTAGCCTGCGAACCCAACCCTCCGCTTATGCTGAGCCCCGTCGAAGTATGAGCGTGAGCCACCGAACTCAAGCGAAGAGTGAAGAGTGAGGTGGGAAGAGTGAAATGAAGACAAAGCCGGAAACTCACCACTGACCACTGACCACTGACAACTGACAACTGACAACTGACAACTGACTAATAACCTCTGCCCCCCTCTCTTCCCACTTTTCTTCCCCTCCCCCTGCAACATCTTCCCCCGCAAGGCCGAACGTGCGCGAAGGCAATTTTTACGCCCCCCCGCCTTGCTTCCATTCACTAACTCAGCCTTGATTTTATGGCCGTACTGCAACTCACATCCGCTTCAACTTCAACTCCAACGTTGCTCCGCACGGTGATTGTGGATGACGAGCCGCTTGCGCGCGATCTGCTTCGGGGGATGCTTGCCACCGAGCCAGACATCGAAGTGGTTGGCGAGTGCCGTGACGGGCTGGAGGCGTTGGCCATGCTGCCGGAGCTTCGCCCCGACTTGGTGTTTCTGGATATTCAGATGCCAGAGCTGAGTGGGTTCGAGCTTCTGGCCCAGCTTCCCGACGACCAGCTTCCCGCCATCATCTTCGTCACCGCGTTCGACCATTTTGCGCTGCGTGCCTTCGAGGTAAACGCGCTGGATTACTTGCTGAAGCCGTTCGACGACCAGCGGCTGGCCACCGCGCTGGCACGCGCACGCCAACGGTTGGTGACCCCCGGAAACGGGGAGGAAAACGTGGCCAAATTGCAGCAACTTCTGGCGATGATTCCCGGCACGAACGGCCACCGCCAACGGGTTGTGGCGCGCGACGGCGAACGCCTGATTTTTGTCCCGACCGAAACGGTGGAGTGGTTCGAGGCCGACGGGAAGTACATCCAGATTCACAGCAGCATGGGAAGCTACACCATGCGCGAAGGAATGTACCGTTTGGAAGCGGAGTTGGACCCCGCCCGCTTTGTCCGCATCAGCCGTTCGGCCATTGTGAATGTGGACCGCATTGCCGAGCTGCGCCCGTGGTTCCAGGGGGATTTTTTGGTGGTGCTTCGCAGTGGCCGCCAGATACCCACCACACGCTCGTGGCGCGGAAACATCCAACGCCTGGTGGCGGGAGGGTGAGGGGAGCCGAAGAGAAGAGTGAAGAGTGAGATGGGAAGAGTGAAATAGACCCAAAGCCGGGAACTCACCAATGACCACCACACCACGAACTCAGCCCGCCGCTGCCTGCCCTCACCCCCCGCCCTCTCCCAAATGGGTGAAGCTACTGGTTGCCTCACATTCGTCGGGTGGGAGAGGGAGCCGAAGCGAAGAGTGAAATGGGAAGAGTGAAATGAAGACAAAGCCGGGAACTCACCAATGACCACCACACCACGAACTCAGCCGGTCACTGCCTGCCCTCACCCCCCGCCCTCTCCCAAATGGGTGAAGCTACTGGTTGCCTCACATTCGTCGGGTGGGAGAGGGAGCCGAAGCGAAGAGTGAAGAGTGAAATGGGAAGAGTGAAATGAAGACAAAGCCGGAAACTCACTACTGACTACTGACCACCCACGACCCCAGCTCTCCGCTCATGCTGAAGCCCGTCGAAGTATGAGCGTGAGCCACCGAACAACACGGTTCTCTTCTTCGTCATCGCGAGGAGCGTTCCGCGACGTGGCGATCCCGCGCCCAGCAGGGTGTCCGATGTCATCCCAGAAACCCGCGGGATTGCTTCGTCGAAGACTCCTCGCAATGACGGGGCGTGAGTTCCGAACAATCCATCTGATCCCACCTCCGAACCCCGCCCTCCGCTCATGCTGAAGCCCGTCGAAGTATGAGCGTGAGCCACCGGATGGCGAAGTATCGTCATCGCCCCGACGGGTCGGGGTCTGCGACAAGGAGCGTTCAGCGACGTG
>JAEUSP010000080.1 GCA_016788565.1 Chlorobiota bacterium
AACACCTTCTTCAGAAGATGCTCCCGCTCCTCCTGTAAATCACGGAAGGTGGAGCTGATAAATAAGCGTAGTTCATTCGGCTTCATAGATCATTGTTGAAAAAATGTTCGATTATTTTTGGACTTTCAGATTTATACTCGAATATACTCCAATGAAATTGGTTTGCGATAACCCGTGCTGTCATTCCCTGTTCACCCTCCCTGTTCACCCCAGCCCTCGCGGGGGGAGAGGGGGCCAAGAAGAAAAACTTAACAGACTTGGTGCAAGGGGGTGAAAGCGGGAGCCGAAGACCTGCGCAGCGCATCCATGCGGGCTATTTCCGCAAACCAATTTGTTCGAAGTATAACCAGCTCTCATGTGTGATTACTTTGCCTGAACCCGCTGGAAATCAACACGAATACGGCGTTTTTCGGACAGGTCGCTGCCGCTGGTTTCATCTACGCTGCCGCTTACTGCGCGCCAGCGAATTAACCCTTGCTGGGCCATTGTTGGGTAATCCCCGCCATGTTTGCGGAATTCACTATCCAGATATTTCACGGCGTAGTACGCACGTAGCCCTGCTAACTTTACGTTATCCAACGGCTCGCCGGTGGTGATGGTTATTTCTTCTGTTCCAGCCGGATTTAGAAATGTCACCGGGGCCTCCATGTAATTTCCCAATATCGGGCGCGGGTCGGCGTAGCCATGCACGGTGATCTCCAATACTTCCTCCGGTTTTTTCACTTTCAAAAATGTTGGGAAATACTCACCTGTGCAGCGGCTCACAAAATCCCCCAATATCCCTTCCACCCGTTCTGACATTTTTTTGTATTGGTTGTACGCCCCTTGATCCATGGCCACATCGGCAATGTAGGTTAACCCTTTTAAATCACCGCTCCCCTGGCGTTGGCGCAGGTCGTTCAGCACCTCCATTGTGTTCATCCGGTAGTAACCGCTGACGAACAATGGGACGTTGATCCCTTCGATGTTGAACACAATTTGGGGTGGCGGCGGCGGTGGTGGCGGCGCGGGTTTCCCAACATTCACCGTCAGGTAGATGCTGGTGTCGGCTGGCAAGGTGGGAATTTCTGCACGGCGTGTGCCAGGGTAGCCGTCGGCGGTGACTTCAAAGCGGTAGCCAATTCCGGCGGGCAATTCCTTCCGGATGCCACGCTCGGCTTCGGCGCGGTCGGTGCTGATGATTTTTCCCAGCCGCGTTTCCGTTACCTTCACGCTTCCGCTCACGGCACGGTTGGCAACGGTGTCCATGATTGTTAGCTGCACCATCGTGTAGCTCGGGGCAAAGATATTTGGCGCGGCCTCGTACAAATCAAATCCCCCCTGGCCGCCGTCGCGGTCGCTGACGAACATGCAGTAGGCGCGGCTGGCTCCGTAAAAGAAAAGTTCGTTGGCTGATGAGTTAATCAACGGCCCCAGATTTTTTGGCGTACTCCATTCCCCCCGCGCGTTCTGTTGGGTGATGTAGAAATCGGCACCGCCGTAGCCGCCGCTTCGGTCGCTGGCAAAAAAGAGCGTTCGTCCGTCGGGAGCCAGAAATGGCGAGACTTCGCGGTCGCTGCTGTTAACCGTTGCCCCCATGTTGCGCGGCGGGCCAAAGCTGCCATCGCTTTGGCGTTGGCTGATGTACAAATCCTTGTGGTCGTCGCCGTTGCTGGTGTCGCCGCTGAAGATGATGAAGCTGCCGTCCGACGCAATCGTTGGCTGCGATTCCCAACGGCGGGTGTTCACCCCAGCAATGGGGCGAACGTTGTTGATCGTCAAGCCGTCGTGCGAGATGTCGAACAGGTAAACGTCGGAATCAATAATCTCGGCATCGCTCGGCTTATCCCGTTTTCCGCTTGCCATGATGCCGATGGTGGGCACATGCAGTTGCTCCATTGCGTCAGTATCCAGCTGGTAGAGTTGCGTCAGGGCCGGAAGCGGCACGCTGAATATGCCATCGTCAACATCGGTGTTTACCCCCTGGCTGGCGACCGGTTCCGGATTGCCCCATTCCCCTGCTTCCCATTTGCTGCGGTACAGTTTTGCCTTGCCGGAACGTGAGCTGGTGAAGTAGAGCCACTGCCCGTTTGGGGTGACAAACGGCGCGTAGTCATCTTCCGATGAGTTCAGGGCTGCCGCGTTTCGGATGCGGAAATTGGCGGTGTCGTTGGGCTGTGCGCTGGCGGGGGAAGGGGAGTGGAACCACAGAGACACAGAGAGCAGAGAGAGGAAGAGAAGAGAGGGACGGTGCATGAGATTGTGTGCGAGAGAAAACGTTGGTTATCGGAAGTGGGAGAAGCGCAGGTTGGTTATACTCGGATGAAATTGGTTTGCGAAACTCTACTCAGCTATGTGTGGTATGGATTCCCGCTTTCGCGGGAATGACAACGACTAGATTTTTCGCAAACCATTTTGTTTGGAGTATATCAGCAGTTCATCATTGAGCAACTCACCTTTGCGGCGGGTTACTCTCCCAAATTATACAGGATGCTGAAGGTCCCAACAACCCCAGTTTGCTTCATTTTATCGGGGCTGTTCAGGGCTGATGTTAACGGGAAGCTGTAGAAGACCTCTGGGTTCAGCCCAAATTTCCCAAGCCGCAGGATGAACCCGGCCCCGCCACGAAGATCGAACGCAAGCTGCTGGTAATTCTCGAACGAACGTCCGGCCACTAACGATTGCTCAGTTGTTCCGGTGGCAACGTAGGTGAACCGCGAAGGGCTTTTGATCCGTTCGGTGTAATCGTAGGTTCCATCCAACAGCAGGCTAACCGAAGGGCCGCCGCAAAGATAAAATCCCGTGCGGGCAATCTCGATTCCAACAAGCGGATCGAACGTGAACGTTGCCATGGTGGCATCCACTTGGGCTTCCTGCGAAAGCTGGACAATGGCGTTGGTTTCGTCGCGCACCGGCTCGTCGGGAAGGGGAGTGAGGAATGTGCCGGAGCGGGTTTCGTATCGGGCGCGTGGCGAGAAGAAAAACCAGCGGTTGAAATAGATCACCGCTTTCACCCCCCCCAACGGTCCTGATCCTTCGCCATCGGTGAAGAGTGCGCAGGGGAGTTTGGAATCGCTCACGGTAAAGGATGCTTCGTTGGTCCAGCGGCCGTAGCCCCCTTCAATCCCAACAAACAACGGCAGGATTGGGCGTTGATACAGCAGCACATCGGTGCGCCGCCCCCCTTGCGCTTGGGCAGCAACAACCAGAACGCAAGCCAGCACCAACGTGGCACCGCAACGGCAAGCAGAATAAACAGAGCAGAGCATAGAAGTTGGGGATTGGAACTTGGTTAATGGAAAGTACAATGTTGCGTTGCTTTTTCTTCGGTTAATTCCCACCCACCACAAATTTCCGCACGGTGATCTCCCCGGCTGGTGTGCGGGCGGTTAGGTAGTAACTGCCTGGGGGAAGCTGGCGAATCTCCACGCTCATTGTGGTGTTTCCGGCCGGAACCAGATGCTGCACTGTTTGCCCAACGGTTGTTCCGTCGGTGTTGAAAATTTCCACAAACAGCGCCGATGCTGCCGACGACTCCACCGGCAGCGTCACCACATCGGTGGCGGCTGGGTTGGGTGAGGGCTGGCCAACGGTGATTTTGGTTACGCCGCCGGTTGCTTGCACCGGTTTGAACGGGCGGAAGCAGGTGCTATCCAAGATTACCGTTCCCGCATTTTTCAGCAGCATCTTCGGGTTGCCGTCGTCGAACTGGCCGGCGGTCAGTTCAATCAGCGTGGCCAGCGTGTCGCCGCGAAGAATGTCGAAATCAAGCAACGCAAGTTCGCCAGCGGTTGCCAGCGCGTTGCCCGTGACGGTGATTCCAACGGTGGCATACTTTCCTTGATAGGTCACTGGTTGAGTAATGGCCACCGTCGCGTTTGCAGCCAGCATCCCCGGGCGCACCCCCACAAGGTCCAGTATTGTTCGGTTCCAGCGGAGTGAGTAGGTGAGGGTTTTCACCTGATAGAACTGCAACGCGGTGTCGCCATAGACTGGCAGGGTGACACGCTGGCCGATTGCGCCGATGCGTTCATCGGTAATCCGCAGGTTTGCCCGCCCATATCCGGTTCCGGTTAGGTCCCGGAAAATTGGTTGCCCGCCGCAGTTGTTGTAGCCAAACCGGACCTTCCCGCCGCGCCCGCGCAGAGTTTTTGGAGTAAAGCAAATATCAACATCCACTTGGCGGTTTTCCCGAACCCGCACCGGCAACGTGCTGTTCGGTTTCAGGAAAAATTCGTCGGTGAGGTTGCCAAGCATATCGGTGAACTGGATGCTATCCACGATTGCTTCCCCTTCCCCCACGTTTGTTAGGGTGATGGTTTTGCATACCGTGTCGGCCAACCCTTCGGCATACACGTAGGTGGAGTCGAACAGGAGGTCGCGGTCGGATTCCACAAGGGGTGAGGTGATGCGGATCACAAACGGCTCGCGCGCTTCGTTTCCGCGGCTGACGATGTCGGTGATCTTCTCGAACGCAAACTGCAAGCTGTCGCAGTCCTCGGCCTCGAACGTCTCCCCGCCGGTTTGCCGCGCCATATCCCCCAAATACTGGCGGAATGCTGCGCGATCCTGTGCCCGTGGAAACGCCTCGATGCCGATGCCGATGGTGAAAATTCGGATACCAGCAGCAGTGGCCGCCGAAACGATGTTGGAGATTGGGAAAAGCCGTTGATCCTCGTTATCCGCTTGCCCGTCGGTTAAGAGTACAAGGACTTTGCTGGGAAGCGAGCTTTTATCCAGCGTGTCAAGCATTTGCACCACTGCCCGCCCGGTTTGCGTTCCGCTAACGGTGGTGATGATGGTGCTGCTAACAGCATTCACCGCCGCAGTCCGGACAGCATCGGTGACGTTGCGAAGCGAGAAAAAATGGTCCACCAGTGGGAAGCTGGATGTTCCGCTGTACCGGCTGATAGCAATCTGATCTTGAATCCCTAAACCTGGCAAATAGAGTAGAGTGTTGGAGAGGAAGTTCATGGCTTGCAGCCGCGCCTGTTGCACCCGTTTTGTGGTGGTTCCCCCGCAACGCATGGGGTCCTCCATGCTGCGGCTTACATCAATCACCAAGCCGAAGGCAATGGAGCTTCGGTTATTGCTTTTCATCACCAGCGTGTCGCGTATCAGGCCTGGCCGGTCGGCTTGGACGCAAACCTTCACGATGCGCTGCCCGTTTTCGGGAATCAGAAATGGCGTTGGGGCTGGGGTGACAATTGTGTCAATGAAGTAGCCCCTGTTTCCCAGAATCCAACGGAGTTGTTCGATGGTGAGCGCGGCGTTGCCAACGTTGCTAAGCGTTAGGTTCACGCAGTGCAGCCCACCGCAGGAGACACTCTCCAAATTCGCTTCATTCAATCCCGATTTGCTTGGCCGCAGCACCGCGCCGGTTCCGATGATGTCGGTGCTTCCGTTCATCCCAAGCTGAAGCTGGACGTTGCACCCCGACGGAACAAGAACGGCTTCGGAATAGACCCCGCTCTGTTTTGGTTCAAAAGCAATCCGTATCTGCACCGAATCGCCAGGGAGAATGGTGATTGGCAGCGGCGTAACAAGCCGGAATGGTGCGGGGAAGGAGAGCATTCCAGCAGCAAACGTCACCGGACGCTCGCCGTTGTTTTTGATGAAGATGGTGCGGTTGGACGCTCCCCCCGACGCAGTCCGGGGAAAGTTTATCACCGATGGAGTCAGCTCTAACGCAGGGGCTACACCATCGCCGGCCAACCGAATTTTCAGCGTGTCGCTGCCGCGTGCGTGGCGAACAACAATGTAGATGGAGTCGCTGATTGCACCACGCTTCACGGGGTGGAAGCAGATTGGGAACAGCACGGTATCGCCACCCGCAATCGTATCTGAGCCAACAGAATACGGGGTGCTGAAACTGACGCTGTCAACCATCCAGACTTGGGTGATTGCCCGTGCGGTGCTATCGGGATTGATGATTGGGAAGGTGATGCAGGAAGCAGAATCGCACGGCGTTTCCGGGAACAGCAGCAGGATTTTTCCCTGCGCGTTCCCCTGCTGCTGAATTGCTACCAGAAGGAGGAGAAGGAAGAAGGCGTACAAACGTTTCATAATGCGTTAGCGCAGGATAAGTAGCATGATGACAGGCAATCGGAAATCGGGACAATGCCAGCAGGAACGTTTGCTGGAAAATCGGGGAGACGAAGATACAGCACTTCCGTGCAGTTCTCAACGGACGAAGCGGGACTCTATCCAAAAAAAATCAGCCGCCGCCGGCTGGCATCAAACACAGCACCTCACCAGAAGTTAGCCAGGGCCAAAAACAACAAACCCTCAGCCTAATGAAAGGAGAGGGTTTGCAAGAACTTGGTAACGGAGCAAGCGAAGAAAATTTGGCTTGCCGACGCGGGGCGGATTATTGCCCCACCACCACTTGCCGAACAGCGGTTCGCGCGCCTTGCCGTAGCCGAAGCAAGTACGTTCCCGCAGCAAGTGTGCTGGTTTGCATTGCCACTTGGTGCTGGCCGCTTGCAAGCTGTTGGTTATCCACCATCAGCTGCACCCGCTCACCCTGCACGTTGAACAACTCAACCGTCACCGGCTGGCTTCCGGTGGTTTGGAACTGGACAGTTCCGGCGGTGGCCAATGGGTGAGGGAATATCCCGGAGATGCCAAACCCGGCACTCACTCCCGTTTCCGTCCCCACACCCGAGATGAGTTGCTCGACCGACGCACGCCACACCGGAGTTTGTTGGCGGTTGGTCATGTTTAGCACGGCAATCGTCACACGGTCGTAGCTGGCGGTGTCCCCAAACACTATCGGCGAGATTGGATTAACCTCCCGTATTTCGGTTGGCGTTGTGTTGGCGTTTTTGTAGAGGATTGCCATCACCGCAATGTTTGCCGAGCTGCTAAAGCTAAGTTTCACTATTCCCGCCGGCTTGCTGAAGGTGTAGTAGCTGATGCCGAACGGTTCCAGTTTTACCGAGATGTTGGTGTCGGGAACGGCGGCCCCGGTCCAGGAGGTAGCTTTTGCACGGGTGGAAGTGCTTCCAACCAACCGAAATTTGAAGCGATACTGTGGGTCGGCGGTGTTGGATTGCACGTACAGTGCGGCAGCAAAATTCTTGAAGATGCTTTGCCAGGTGATGTCGGTCCGGCCAATCTTCTGCAATGCTTCATCCACCCGCGCCATGCTGTCCCGTTTTGCCCCGGCGAACTGGTACAAAAACTGCTCCCCAAATTGCTCCGATAAATAATGCACCCACGTCAGGGAGCGGGTGTAATCGGCCAGCAGATTTGTGGCTTGGCTGGTGCTGCGGGTCCAGCGGAACATTGGGACGTTGGTGTTGTTCAGATAGCCGGCATCGCGGCGGTCCGAGTACCCGTTCAGGATGCTGGCAACCTCACTACAACCTTCGTTCAAAAACGTGATGCTGTTCTGCTTGCGGGCGTAGTGGATCAGATGTTGATACTCGTGGGCAATCGTTCCCAGCAATCCTTTGGTTCCCCCTTCCAGCCCCTCCTTGGAGTCAATGTACAGCAGGTTCAGGCCGTTGGAGAACGGGACCGTTGAGGGGTCAGATTGGTCATTCGGAGAAAAGAAGCCAAGCACCGCGCCGTTTCCTGCGAAGCCATCTCTCACATCAAAGAACACAAAGTCGGTGACGTAGTCATCCGAATAGCGATTGACCGGGGGAATGCCAAACACCTCCTGATCGTTCTCTAAAATCCCTTTTTCGGGATTGCGTGAGGTGGAGCCGGTTATCGAATCCAACGCCCGCGCCATCGTGAGGGTGATTTCTGGTGTGATGCGTGCGGTGTCCTGCACATCCACCCACAGCCGGAAATACTTCCCTTTGTAGGTGAGCACGCTTTGGATGGTCATAAACGTGGATGCAACGTAATCGTAGGTGATGAAATCCTTCCGCGTCCCAATCGGCACATCTACCAAATTGACCCCTAACAGCCGCGCACTGTTTTTTGGGCCAGCCATAATCCGTGCGTAGTCTGCGGGGCGAAGCTGTGCGGTGCGGGCAAGCGCTTGGTTGAAATCTACCCCTTGCAGCAGATCGGTTCCGCAAACTCGGTGTGTGGATTCGGTATCGGCAGGATCGGTATCGGTGTCGGCCACGGACTGCGCTTGCAGTGTGGCGCTTGCAATCAGTGCCAACAGGAACAGCACCCCAAGACGGTAATGAAGCATGAAGATGTGGAAACGTTGATTGTGTGAAGGACGGCAGCGTTGCGCGTACTGAATGGGGATCAATCCCCCCCTGCAAACGATGCCAAGAAGCAGTGGAGGGTAACGACGCTTTTTTCGGCGGGGATCGTGTAGCGGTGGGCGCAACAAGATGTTCAAGAATATCGGCGTTGTGGATTGCGCTAATTCAGCAAAAAATCAGAGGTGAGGTGCGCCAATCAGACCCTCCACCCGCCAATGTCACAGGGCGTTTCCGTTCGGTTGCGCCAATGGGCGGCGGCGGCCGGAAGCCCCTTACACATACCCCTTTTCAGCCAACGACACGTACTCATCGCCGGCGATAATCAGGTGGTCGTGGAAGGTGATTCCGATGATTTTCCCGGCTTCCACCAGCTGGCGGGTGATGTTGATATCCTCGCGGCTGGGCGTTGGGTTTCCGCTGGGATGATTGTGAACCCCGATAATTGCCGCCGCGCTCTCGATAATCGCCGTGCGGAACACCTCACGCGGGTGAACAATGGAGCTGTTCAAATTCCCCTCCGACACCATCTCGGTTCGGATTACCTGGTTGGCGGTGTTCAGCAGCAGCACGTGGAATTGCTCTTTCTGAAGATCGCGCAGGCGTGGGCCGATAAACCCCGCAGCGTCGGCGGGTGAGGTGATGGTGGGACGGCTGGTGAATGCCGCCGATTTCACCCGCCGCCCAAGCTCGAACGCTGCGGCCAGCGTCACCGCTTTTGTTGGGCCAATGCCAGTAATGTTCTGAAGCTCGCGGAAGTCGCGGCGGGAAAGCTCGGTAAGGTTGGTGAAGGCGTTCACCAACCGCCGGCTCATCTGCAGCACATCTTCCCCCTGCCGCCCGGTTCGTAGCAGGATTGCCAGCAACTCGGCATCGCTTAACGCCCGCGCACCTAAGTTCATCAACCGTTCGCGTGGCTGTTCGCTGGGCTGCCAGTCTTTCACGGTTAGCCCTTTTTGCGCAGCGGTTGATTCCCCAGTTGATTGTTCCGTTGGTGCTTCCGTTGGCTGCTCGTCTGGTGGCCCGTTGGTGAGGGGATTTTTGGGGAGTGAGAGAAGCTGCTCCAATAATTCGTCGGCGTTCAGGTCCTGACCGCTGTCATTGCTAGCCCCGGCTTGCTCCTTCACCAAAGGGGAAATGGCTGCTGATTCGGTGAAGTGTTTTCTGCTGCTCTGGTCGGTCTGCTCACGGGTTTGTTTCTCCTGTTCTTCCTGCCACTCAATCGCTTCGGCCACAACGTAGAACGAGCCACAGATCACCACAATCTCATGTTCAGTTCGCTCCGTTTCCGCCAGCTCAATTCCCTGGGCAACGGTTCCGGCAATGGTGGTGGGGATTTGGGCAGCTTCGGCGTGGTGAGCAATTTCATCGGCGGGAAGGGAGCGGTGGCTGTTGGCACGCACGGCATAGAGGTGGGCAGCCAGCGGCTTCAGGGCGTTCATCACCCCTGCAACATCCTTCTCCTGCACAGCACCCAGCACAAACCTCACCTTCCGCTGGTTGCCGTTCAAAGTGGAGATGGTGTCAGCCAGCACCGCCGCGCCGTCGGGGTTGTGAGCAACGTCAATCAGGGTGCGGGGCATTTCCCGGATGCTTTCAAACCGCCCACGGATTCCGGTGTTGGCGGCAACGTTGGCAAAGCCGTTTTGGATCATCCGGTCATCAATTCCAAACCGTTCTTTCAGTTGCTCAATCACCCCCAACGCAACCCGTGCGTTCTCAATCTGATGCCGCCCAACCAATCCAATCCGCACCCGCGAAAGCTCGCGGCCATTCACCAAAAATGAGGCGAGTGTGTGGTTGAAGGTGAGGTCATGGAACAGGCCACGGCAGAAATCATCCACAAATAACAGGGGCGCGGCAACCTGCGTGGCGCGTTGCTGAAACACCCCGCGCAGCCGTGGCGCAACCCGCCCAATCACCGCAGGCGTTTCCGTTTTGATAATTCCTGCTTTTTCGGCAGCAATCTGCTCCAGCGTTTCCCCCAAATGTTTGGTGTGGTCAAGGGCAATGGAGGTGATTGCTGTGGCCAGCGGAGCCAGAATGTTGGTTGCATCTAACCGTCCCCCCATCCCTGTTTCAACCACTGCAACGTCAACGTTGTGGTCGGCAAAATGGCGGAAGGCCATGGCGGTTGTCCCCTCAAAAAAGGTGCATCCGATCCGTTCAATTTGGGGCATCATCTGGGCTGAGTAGTTGGCCAACTCGGCAACGCCAATCGGCACGCCGTTGATTTTCATCCGCTCCTGGAACCTGACCAGATGGGGGGAAGAATACAGCCCCACACGCAACCCCGCCGATTGCAGCACCGATGCCACCAGCGCGCACACCGAACCTTTGCCGTTGGTTCCGGCAACATGAATTGAAGGGAACTGATAGTGGGGATTGCCGAACTCCCCCAACAACTCTGTCACCGGCCCCAACCCTAATTTTATCCCGAAGGTTTGCAGCGAGAATAATCGTTCAAGTGCGGCCCGAAGCTCGGGGCTGTATTCGTCAGTGGTTGCCATGCGGGAAAATAGCAGGAGGGAAGGGAAGATGAAGCATGGTTTCCGTTGGTGGATGAATCAACAATCCCGGCAGAAGCTGGAGTATCCCACGGCTTGCATGGAAGATTGGGGCTGGAACTGTTGCAGCAATGTGATGGGAGGGCTATTTTGGGGCTGTCTTGGGTTTGAAAAATTGAAATTGGATACTGCCAACACTACTTCAATGCAATCCACAAATACCCCCGTCCTCATCCTCGGTATTGATGAATAAAAAGAGCTTGAGGTGTTTCACCAAATACAATGACATGGCAAAGTGGTTTGCGCAAACCACTTCATTCCCAGTATAAAAGCCCCCCCTTGCTGCCAATATCCATATCTGCCCATTGCAATGCACCCGCGTCTTGTTGATTTCCTGAATCATGGCTTGCTCCCGTTTGTTGGACGCGAGCAGGAACAGCAGCGCATCCTTGCGTTTTGGAATGGAGGCCAGGAGCAGTTTGGGCTGCGTGCACTGCTGCTGATGGGGGAAGCCGGAAGCGGCAAAAGCCGGATGATTGAGGAGCTGATCCCGCAGATTGAACAGCAAGGCGGGCTGGTCCTTCACCTTCGGCTGCGCGCCGATGGCTCGGGGTCCATTGCCCCGTTGCTTGCCCTTGCGGTTGGTGGTTCGGCGGTGGCGGCGCACTTGCTGAACGCCCCAATGACCCCAACCCTGCCGGCGGCTATCGGCGCGTTGCGGCGGCTTGGAAGGCTGCGGCGGGTGATGCTGATTGTGGAAGATTTGCACCTGCTAAGCGGCGCAACCGTCCGCGAGTTCGGGATGCTGGTGGATGCCCTTGCCGACGAACCTCTATCACTGCTTGCCGTTTCCCGCCCCGCCGAGCTTACCGCCCGTGGCGCGCTGGAAGCATACTTGACCGCCGAACTTCACCTGCAAGATTTCCATCCCGATGACATCACACAGTTGTGGAAAGAGTTGTTCGGCAACCACCCCTCCAACAACTTGATTACCACCTTTGCCGATGCCACGCTTGGCAACCCGTTGGCATTCCGTTCGGCATTACAAGGGGCGTTGAACGCAGGGGCAATCGCGGGCGGGACCGATGGCTGGGAAGCCACAATCCCCCTTGCCGACCTTGCGTTGCTTACCGAGCGGAGCGCTCACCAGTTATCGCAAGGGATGGCGGCCCACTTGAACGATGCCGAACGCGCCGCCGCCTGCGCGCTGGCAACATTGGGCGAGGCATTCAGCCCGGAAGCTGCCGAGCTTCTGTTGCCCGGAACAAGCCGCGCCATCACCACCCTAATCTTCAAGGGGATATTGGTTCGTTCCGGGACTGCCATTCACCCGTTGCGTGGCGGGCCGGCAGCAAGCCTTCCGCTGACGTTCACCCACACACTGCTTCACCGCACGTTGTTGGAGTCGGCCACGGTTGATTCATCCGGGCTGGCGCGGGTTGTGGCTGCGCAACCGCCAATCTACTCCGCCCTTCCGTACCGCCTTCTGGCCGATCATCCTGCGGTTGATTGCGGCTCCATCGCCGAAGCCGAAACGCTGGTGAATGAATTGCTGGCCACGGCCGCACGCATAGATAACAGCCCCGATTGGGAGTTGGCCGTGATCCCCTGGCGCGCCGCCCAGCAGATCACCTTGCACACCCCATTGCTGAACGACCCAGCGGCGAAGCAAAAATTTGAACTGAACGTGCTTGCGGTTCACCTTAGCATCAATGGCCGCAACGACAACACAACTGAGTTCTACCAGCAGGCCGAAAAATTGGTGGAGCTGACCGCCCAGCCAACCACCGACCACTTGCGCATCTCACGGCTTCGGGGCTACATCTACCTGTTCCGTTCGGCAGCGCGGCTTCGCCGAAGCCAGTGCCCAGAAATCATCGCAGCGGTGGAAGCAATGGTGGCCCAGTGGCCCGAACTGCGGCGCACTCGTGAGTATGCCGGCTTCCTCCGGATTGTGGCCTCCACAGCATACACCCACGGCTTGCATATCCAAGACCTTCGCTACGTTGAGCAATCCGTTCGGCAGTTGGTTGCCGAGCAGGGGGGTGATCCTGCAATCGAAGCCGCTTGGCTGCATGATGTTGGCTACCACCTTCTGCTGGCATTCACCACACCCGACGAGCTGGCCGAACGGCACAGAATGCTGCGGCAACTGCGCGATGCTGGCATTGATAAACCTCACACCTACCTGCGGATCATCGCTTTCTACACCGAGACCGGCGCGGCCCGCCAAGCGATTGCCGAAGTTGAGCGATGCCTTCCAACACTGCGCGATTTTGGATTGCTCCGCACGGCCTTCACAGCCCAACACTACTGCTGCCAGTGCCTGTTGATGATTGGCCAACCGATTGAGCTCGTGCTGCAACAAGCGGAAGCATTGTTCTCCCAAGTTCCGCCGGAAACCGAACCGGGGCACCGCCAGCACATGGGGGAACACCTGATTGCCTGCGCGCTGGCGTGCGGCCAAACTGATGTTGCCAAGCGATTGATCGAAGTGTTCCAGCTTCAGCGGGCGGGGATAGCGCGAACCGCTCAACTGCTGCTGGCTTGCTGGGCTGGCAGCCCCGCCGAAGCAATCCGTGAGCTTGAAGGGGTTGAAATTCCCATGCCCGATAACGGCCCCGACGACCCCGATGCCCACCTTACTCCGTTGCTTCCGGCGGTGGCGGCGGTTCGCTGGGGGAAGCACATCACCACCGATGAACTGCAAGAAGTACTCCATCTGCTTTGCAGCCCCATCCTTTGGCGATTCCAGCTTCTTGCCATTCACGCGGGGTGTGTGCTGGGGGAATTGTTGATTGAGATGAAGCTGATCCCCGAACCGGAATCCAGCGCAGAAACCTTGCGCAGCGCAATGGCAACCGCCCTGGAAAACGCCGCTCGGTGGGGGAAGCAAAATGACCTTCATCCGGTGGTGCTTGGGGTGCAGCAGCGGTATCTCCGGCTGGGCCGCAACGCCGTGGAGCCAAGCACCCCGGTTAGGCCGGAAGCTGCGGCAATCACAGCAACTCCATCACCGGTCATGCTTGCCGGCGAAACATCAGCCGTGCGGGTTGGGCTGTTTGGACCGATCACCGTGCAGCAACCCAACGGGGCCGCCGTGCGGTTGCGTGGCACACGGAACCAAATCACCCTTTGCTTGCTTGTGGCGGATCAGATATTGAAAAACCCGTTGTCGCGAAATCGCTTTATCGAGATTGCTTCCGGGGTGCCGATTGCCGACGCTCCCCACAAAGCCCGGCGGGGAATGAACATGGCAATCATGCGGCTGCGCGAAGCCATTGGCCAGCAAACCATCATCACCGATGGCGAAATCCCGCAACTGAACCCGGCCACCGTCACGGTAGATCTGATTGAAGCCCGCCAAACAATCCAGCGCGTTGGCCAGCTTACCCGCCGCGGCACCCTGACCGAAGCCCGCCAAACGCTTTCACCTCTGCTTCCACTGATGCGGCAGGGCCAGCCGTTTGCGGCAATGGAGGATGAGCTGTTCCAGAACCTGCAACGCCAATGGGAGCAGGAATTCCGGGGCGTTGTCGGGCAGCTTCTGCAACGCCTTCGCGATGCCGGCGACCCGCACGAAGCCAACGTGATAGAATCGCAACTGCCAGAAGGATTTTTGCAGTAGCCAACGCGGTAAGTTTCTGGTTATCTTTTTTGGAAATTTGTTGGTGGGGAGGAAGTGAAAGAGAGGAGAGTATCGCCAAGTTCTGGCAGCATCAATTCGTGTTGCTCACATCGCATATCTGCATCGCACATGTCATCTGGCCATCAATCCCCATCGGTTGCTCAATCCGCTCCAGAAGCCACTCCCCGCGCCACACTGCTTGGGCGGCTTCAACGCCCGGGCGCAATCGCTGTTGCTGTTTCGGCAATCACCTTCATCCTCTATTTGCTCACGCTGAACCCTTCGTTCGGCTTTGTGGATAAAGGGGAAATGGCCGCCGTTGCCAGCACCTTGGGGATTACTCACCCAACCGGATATCCAACGCTGATGCTGCTTGGCTACCTGTTCACCCAGCTGATTCCGGTGCGGGAAGCGTTGGCGTTGAACATCCTTTCGGCCTTGCTCACCGCCGCCAGCAACGGCGTGATGACACTGCTGTTTTACCACCTGGCCACCAAGTTCGGCACCGCGCAAACGGGACCCGCGGGGCAGAAGCCAACACCAACGGAGAAACCAAAAGAGCAGAGTAAGCGAAGCATCAAACGCGAACGGAAGGGAACGCCAAACCAGAACCTCACGATCCCTTTGTCGGCAACAACCACCACAACCGATCTCCCCGCCGCTGCTGCTACCGCCGAACCGGACCCGACAACAGGGCTGATTGCTGGCTGCGCCGCACTGCTCACCGGGCTTACCGCCACCTGGTGGAATCAGGGAAATGGGTTCGAGGTCTATTCGCTGCACGCGCTGATGCTGCCGCTGATTGTGCTGCTGTTTCTGCGGTATTTAGATCAACAGCAGGGGGGGAGGGAGGACAATCCCACATTCAGCCGCCAGGGGTGGGCGTTCTCGGTTGCGGTTGGCATTAGCTTCACCAACCATTTAAGCACTGTGCTGTTGGCTCCGGCGTTGTTGGCACTCTTCTTTGCTCGGCTCGGCTTTTCGGCAGCTTCGTTCCGCCGGTTGCTGCTGTTGGTTCCCGGTTTTTTGTTGGGGCTTCTGCCGTATCTGTGGCTTCCGCTGCGTGCGGCGATGAACCCACTGTTTAACTGGGGCGATCCGGTCACGCTGCAAAGATTTTTCGGGCATATCACCGGCCAGCAGTACCAAGTCTGGATGTTCAGCAAGGACCCTGTTATCTGGGATCAGCAATCCACATTTTATCTTGGCAATCTTCCGGCCGAGCTTGGCTACGTGGGGTTGGCGGTTGTTGCGTTGGGGGTGTTCTGGTGGGGAAATCGCGACCGCCGTTGGGTTGGACTGACGTTGGCGATTGCGGGGCTGTGTGTTCTGGCCGCAACCGCCACCATTCTGCCAACAACCGGGAACACGCCGGAACAGGTGGCAAACCCCATGGCTTGGTCGGTGGCGTATCTGGCAGTTGCCACCGTTGGCGGGTGGTTTCTTGCACGGCGTGGCGCGCCGGTGGTGGCGCTGGCGGTGTTGCTGTTTGGGGTCTGCTTGATTTGGTCCAGCGGCTACGAGATTATGGAGATTGGCCCCTATTACATGGCCGCTACCTTTGGGCTTGGGATACTACTGCTTGGTGGGTTGTTGGCACTCCGCCGGTGGCTGGGAAGCCGGGGGGTGATTGCGTTGGGGGCGGTGTTGGTGGGGATCACCATCGCAACCAACTTCCACCAAAGCGATGAACGGGGGAACACCGTGGTGGAGGATATGACCTTCAATATGCTGAACACACTTCCGAAAAACGCGCTAATCCTTTCGCAGCAGTGGGATTTTTGGGTGGCCGGCAGCTTCTACCTGCAAAGCGTCCAGGGGGTGCGCCCGGATGTGTTGGTGATTGATCCCGAGTTGCTGCGGCGATCCTGGTATATCAAGCAGCTTCAGCATAGCCACCCAGAGTTTATGAAGATGGTGCAGCCGGAGATCAATCGGTTTATGAAGCCGCTGCTTCAGTTCGAGGCCGACGAGCAGTACAACCCGGCAGAAATCGAAGCCGCCTACGTTGGATTGTTGAGCGGGATGATTGACAAAAGTATGCCCCACCGCCCGGTGTTCGTGACGGGTGAGGTCCGCACCGACATCAGTGCCCGGTGGCGGCACGTTCCGTACAATCTTGCGTTGCGGTTGATGCCCGACACAACCTACCTGCCGCAGCAATTCCCGAACTATCGTTTCAGCCATTGGGCCGGGCGGATTGACAGCTACACCGCCAAAGCCTACGAGCTGTATGCCCGAAGCGCGCTGGCGCGGTTCCTCTACGAGCGGGGGCGCGGAAACACCCAGCTTGCCCGCCGCTATGCTGAACTTGCCCTCAGCTTCAACCCAAACTGGGATCCAGAAAAAATTCCCGACCAACCGATGAACGGCGAAGACCAGATTACGGGGATGAACGGATTTTTCTTGGAGCTGCAACGCACGGTTGGGAGGTAAAAAAAACGGGAAGAGTTTCTACCGATCAACCAACGGCAGGAACGGCTGCAATCCGGCAGCAATTTCATCATCTTGGTCGCTGCGAAGGTCCTCGGCAAGGGCCATGTACAACTCGTGGTCTTCCCACTGGCCATTAATCAGCAGCATTTTTGGGGAGTATCCAATGTGGCGGAATCCGCACTTTTGCAGCACCCTTCTGGAGGCTTCGTTGCGGGGCATGATGTTGGCTTCAATCCGGTGAAGCCGCAAGTATCCGAACCCAAACCCCATCACGTTTTTCAGCATTGCGGTCATAATTCCACTGTTGCGGTGTTTGGCATCAATGGAGTAGCCAAGCCTTCCGTTTTGGAACGCTCCCCGCTCGATAGCCACAAGGTTGATACGGCCAATCAGCAACGGGTCCGGCTGGTCGCTGAAAATTCCGAACCGGAACTCTTCTTCGCGCTCGCGCCGCTCCACCGTTTGCTGCAACATCCGCCGGTGGAATTGGGGGGTGAAATAATCGGGCGGGGGGATTGGCGACCACTGGCGGTGGAAATGCCGATTGCGCCGCTGGTAGTCGGCAACCAGTTCGGCATCGGCAACTTCAAGAAAACGGAGTATGTGCATTTGCCGCAAATCTCAGAAACCCCGAATCAACTGCCAAGCACTCTGATGATTTCTTCGCCGCCGGGGCTATTCCCAAGCTGTGGTTGTTGCGGTGAAATTGCGGTGAAGGTAGAGTTGAGTTTGTTGGCAACCACTGAAGATTGAAGACAGAAGGAGGAGCATCAAGATGGAAATGGGAACAGACCGCATTGAGCAACTGAAGGAGCAACTACAATCGCTTCCCACACTCCATGCGAAAGCGCAGTTCGTGATGACGCAGCTTCGCGAAATAGCCGTCACAGCCCCACAACCCCTTCTTATCATCGCCGATTCCCTGCTTGCCGAAGCATGGATTGCCCGCGACCGCGCGGCTCTTCCCTACCTTCTCCGGAGCAAAGCGGTGTTGCATACCCATCTTTCTCAGTTCAACAAAGGCCATGAGGCGTACGGCGAGTTGCTTCGGTATGCTTGCGAATCTGAGAACTTGGCGATGCAAGCCATGGCATTGCAGGGGTTAGGGATTATTCATCGGCTACAGGGGGAGACGGTGCAAGCTATTGATTGCTTCCACCAAGCACTTGAACAGAGCCGAAGGATTCACAACCCGGAGGCCATTGCCGCCAACAGCAACTCGTTGGGAATCTGCTACACCCTTCTTGGCCAGTTTGACAGGGCATTGGAGGCATACCACGAAAGTCTTGAGGCATACCAAGCGGGCAATAACCAAGATGGTTTGGTAACCGCCTTGCAGAATATCGCCAACATGTACTTGAACATGGGCGACCACAGCAAAGCGTTGAAGCATTATCAGGAATATCTAGAGCTTCAACCCATTCGCACCAACCCTTCTTCTGCGGGGAAAGCATTGCAAGGAATGGCGCGGATTTACTTGGAGCAAGGGGGCTACGCCGAAGCGATTCGGTCGGCCACTGAAGCATGGGAACTGTTCGCGCAGTTGCAGGACAAAATGGGGGAAGCCAAGTCCATCGGCACGCTGGGGCTGATTAACCGCGCAACCGGGAACACTGCCGAAGCGCTTGCGCAATTCCGGCGCGCTGGCGAAATCGCCCAGCAGATTGGCGACACCGAAACCTTCGTCGTCTCGCTTCACCACGCCGGAAGCACGTTGATGCAGATGGGCCAAACCGCCGACGCACGCAACCAACTGGAGCAAGCCGAACGCGCAGCCGCGCGGCATAACCTTCGCGACCTTCACCTTGCCATTTGTGGCGATCTTGCCGATGCTTGCAGCCAGCAAGAAGACTTCCCCAACGCCTACCGCTACCGCACCCAGCAACTGCGGCTGCAACATGAAGTTGGCAGCCACCAAAAACAGAAAGCACTGGCCGAATTGCAAACCCGCTACGATCTGGAGCGCGCCCAAAAGGAGCGTGAGCTTTTCAAGCTAAAAAGCGAACAACTGCAGATGATGGTGGAGTACAAAACCAGCGAGCTATCCTCGATTGCCCTTAGCCTAATTCATAAGCAAGAGTTGTTGGAGTCGCTGGCGGGGCGGCTGCGCCAACTTCAGAAATTTTCGGCAGCAGAAGCCACCGCCCAGCTTGAGCTGCTTCTGGAAGAGCTTACCGCCCAGGCCACCTCCGGCTCCGGCTGGACGTTGTTCAAGGGGAATCTTCGCCAAAGTGACCAAAGTTTCTTGCGCCGTTTGGCCGAACATTATCCCCTACTGACCCCCACCGAACTGCAAGTTTGCGCCCTGATAAAAATGGAAATGGCCTCCAAGGATATCGCCAGCATCCTTGGCGTTTCAGTCCGCGACGTGGAAAGCCACCGCTACAACCTGCGGAAAAAACTGCCGTTATCCGCCAACGAATCGCTGGCTACATTCTTGAGCCGCGAAGAGTTTTGGGCAGCCGACAAAGACCGAACCGCTGCCAACGACCAAGAATTCACCGAGCAACTGCTGAAGCAATTCCCAGAACTTTCCTCCAAAGAATTAAAAATTTGCGCATTGCTGAAAGCTGGGCTTAGCACCAAGGATATCACCCAGCTTCTTTCCGTGAGCGACCGTACGGTCGAAAACCACCGCTACCACATCCGAAAAAAACTGAATCTGCCCCCCAACAGCAACCTTGCAACGTTTTTCGCAACCTTGTAGCCAGAAGGAATCCACCACGCCTATTTGCAAAATTTTGGCACTTTTCATCACTTTTGACTTAAAGTAAAATCTTCGATGAATAGTTTTATGTGTTGAAGCTCTTGCTATTTACATTAATTCTCTGTATGTTTTCCTTCAGATAAGCTCACCCTGACGATTATTACGCAGAACGTGCCACTGGTTCCGGTGGCAACCGACGGCTACGCAGACGAGATTCGCGTTACTGAACCGCACACCGTCTTGGGATTTTGAGGTCCGTATGTCAGCAGCAGCTTACAACCAGGGAATGCGCCGGCGAGAGTCCTTTTTTCGGATTACCGAGGATACGGCCCACACGCCAAACGAATCCAACACTACTCCTTCACCAACAACAGAACCAATGAACGGTGTGCGTGCGAACTCCTCCATGACCCGCGATGCCGAACAGGTCCGCCGCATGATGGATGCGGCAAAAACCGGCAACGAAGCCCGCATTGACTGGTCATCGCGGATGACCGATGAGCAAATTGCCGAGCTTTCCGCCGATAATCCGCCAAAACCACGCATTGCCGAGGGGCCAAGCCTTCAGCGGGAGAGCATTCCGTTCCCAGATTTAGGACTGCCAGTTCGGCAATCGCCGCCTGATTCCGTTGCCAACCACACGCAGCAGGTGACGGAGCCAAGCCAGCCTGCCCAAACAGAATGTGAAATTGTTCAGAGTGAAGTAACTCACTCACGGCCTTCCATTGCTGAACCTGAAAATCAGCTTCAGAGTGAGTTGGTGGCAGTGCCAGCTACGAACCCGGCAATTACAGCAGAAATCTCTGCAGAGGAAATCGCGCCAGAACCGCTGGTTTCTGCAGATGTCAGCCCAGCTAGCCCAGCTAATGTTCTACTTGAAACGACAACGGATACTCAGCTTGAACCCGCAACCGTTGCCACGCCAACAGTAACTCCGATACCAGAATATGAGGCGAACCACACGGCGGAACCAGTAGCCGAGGCTACACCAGTTGAATCAACACCAGCGGTTTCGCCGCGGACGATTGACCCATCGCAGTATCGCCGCGCCGAGCAGCACATTGTGGATCAGGCCGCTGAAGTGGTGGAAAAATCTGCCAAAAATGGTCATCAAAAGATGACGGTGGAGCTGCCTACGGCTGCGAATTACCCCTACCAGCAGGTCACGCCGGTTGCCCACGCAAAAACGATTATCGAGGATAAAAAGCAGGAATCGCTGTTTATTGGCCGCCCCAAGCGGGAGCGCAGGAG
>JAEUSP010000083.1 GCA_016788565.1 Chlorobiota bacterium
CTCACTCTATTTCTTCACCACTGCCCAGCACTTCCACGCGATTGGCGTTGTATCTTTGGGGTTCCAAAAACCCAGGCCATGAGCAAGCAACGCACGCCGCTGATGCGGCAGTATCACCAAATCAAAGCCAAATATCCCGACACGGTTCTGCTGTTCCGATTGGGCGATTTCTACGAGACGTTCGAGGACGACGCCCGGATCACCGCGCGGGTCTGCGGCATCACCCTCACGCGCCGAAATAACGGTGCCGAGGAGGAAACCCCGCTTGCCGGATTCCCCTACCACCAGCTTGATAACTACCTTCCCAAATTGGTGAAAGCCGGATACCGCGTGGCCGTCTGCGAACAGCTGGAGGACCCAAAACTTGCGCGCGGAATCGTCCGCCGCGACGTGATTGAGGTGGTGACGCCCGGCGTGGCCATGAACGAAAAATTGCTGGAAGCCGGGCGCAACAACTACTTGGCCTCGGTCTTTATCGAACGCGACCACGCCGGCATTGCCTTCTGCGACATCTCCACCGGCGAGTTCTCCGCAACCGAAAACCACCTTTCCGAACTGAACGAAATTTTGGAGTCCATCGGCCCGGCCGAGATTATCGTCAGCCGGGGACAGAAGGAGCAATTCAGCAACCGCCGAATCAGCAGCGAGCCACGCATCACCAAGCTGGAAGAATGGGTTTTTGACCACCACTACGCCAGCGAACGCCTGCGCGAACATTTCGGGACTCACTCGCTGAAAGGGTTTGGGATCGAGGAGCTTCGGCTGGCAACAATCGCCGCCGGCGGGGCCATGCACTACCTGATGGAGACGCAGCGCGCCCGGCTTAGCCATATCCGGCGCATCGGCCACTACGCCCACGGCGACTACATTGCGTTGGACCCCGCAACCAAACGGAATCTGGAAATCCTTTTCTCCACCAACGACGGCGGCCGCCACGGGTCGCTGGTGGCGGTGATTGACCGAACCTCCACCCCAATGGGTGGCCGCCTGCTGAAACGGTGGATGGTTCACCCGCTGAAATCGCGCGAGCAGATTGAGAAACGGTTGAACGCCGTCGGGGCACTGTTCGATGACCCTTCGGTGGCCTCCGAACTGGAGAAAGAACTCCGCTCGGTCAGCGACCTTGAACGGATGATGGCGCGCGTTGCCACCGCCCGCGCAACCCCCCGCGATTTGGGAAATATCCGGATGACGCTGGAACGGATTCCCCGGCTGACCGATCTGTTGGGGCGTTGCAACTCGGCCACACTTTCCACCATCAGCCGCGGGCTTCAGCACCCCGCCGAGCTTGTGGAACGGCTTGCCCACGCGCTTCCCGACGAAGCCCCCGCAACGCTGAACGATGGCGGGGCAATCCGCAGCGGCTACTCACCCGAACTTGACGAACTGCGCGACCTTCGCGCCAGCGGCAAAAGCTACATTGAAGGATTGCAGGAACGTGAGCGCGCCCGAAGCAACATCAACTCCCTAAAAGTTGGCTTCAACAACGTGTTCGGCTACTACATCGAGATCAGCAACGCCAACCGCGATCGCGTCCCGAACGACTACACCCGCAAGCAAACCCTGGCCAACGCCGAACGCTACATCACCCCCGAACTGAAAGAGTACGAGGAGAAGGTGCTGCACGCCGAAGAAAAAATTTCCACGCTGGAACGGGAGTTATTCGCCGAGCTGCAAACCTACACGGCTGAGTTCAGCGAGCCGATTCTGCGGAACGCCCAGTTGCTGGCCATGCTGGATTGCTTTGTTGGGTTTGCGCGGGTTGCGCACGAGCGGGAATATACCCGCCCCCAGGTTGATGACTCCACCCTGTTGGAGATCGTCGGCGGGCGGCATCCGGTGGTGGAAACCTTGCTTCCCCCCGGCGAACGCTACGTCCCGAACGACACACTGCTGGAAACCGGCGGCGATATGATCGCCATTATCACCGGGCCGAATATGTCGGGCAAATCCAGCTACCTGCGCCAAACCGGGCTGATTGTGCTGATGGCGCAAGTCGGATCGTTTGTTCCGGCCGTGCGGGCGCAGATTGGCGTGGTGGATAAAATTTTCACCCGGGTTGGTGCCCAGGATAACCTTGCCGCAGGGGAAAGCACCTTTTTGGTGGAGATGCACGAGGCGGCCAACATTCTGAACAACGCCACCAACCGCAGCCTGATTTTGCTGGACGAAGTTGGCCGCGGGACCTCCACCTTCGACGGCATCTCCATCGCATGGTCCATGACCGAATATCTGCATGAACGAATCGGCGCGCGGACGCTGTTCGCAACCCACTACCACGAACTGAACGCGCTGGCCGAACGGTTCCAACATATCTGCAACTACAAAGTGGAGGTGCGCGAGCACGATGACCAAGTGATCTTTTTGCGGAAAGTCACCCCCGGATCTGCCGACCATTCCTACGGCATCCAAGTGGCGCAAATGGCGGGGCTGCCGGAAGAAGTCACACGGCGGGCAAAGGAGATTTTGGCGCAGTTAGAAAGTGCCTCGGAAGAAACACCGATTGGCGGAACCGAGACGGCACTGGCCGCCGAGGTCCACATCCCCAAACGTGCAGAAAGCAACGGCCCAACAACGCGGCGCGCCCAAAGCGGAGCAATCGCCACGCTGTCGCCGCAGGTTTCGCTGTTCGAGCTTGCGGCCCCGCCACCACCAACCGACCCAATCGCCCAGGAGCTTCGCCAGTTGCTGCAAGAGTTAGACATTTACTCCATCACCCCAATGCAGGCGATGATGGAGTTGGAGAAATTGCAGAAGAAGGCGAGGGGGTGAGATGAGAGGGAAGGTGAGTAAAGCTGATACTTCACACAAAGAAGGCTATGCAAGTTGCATAGCCTTCTGTTTAATCTGGGAAGCATCCACCACCACGGCACTTCCGGTTGGAGGCGGGTTTTCTACGGTGTGAAGAATCGCCCGTATCATCTGGTTCAGCGTCACCAACCCAAGCCGTTGCGCGCCGGGGCGTGTGGCGGGAAGTAGGGAAGCAACCGCGTAGATTGGCTTCAGGATGATTGCCCAGCGGTGGCCGGGGCCAAGCACGTACCACGGGCGCAACATTGTGGCGGTCAATCCCGCTTCCCGAATCAGCCGCTCCCCTTCGGCACGCACGGCAATGTACTCCTTCATCACCGGCGCGGGCTGGCCAACGCTTAGGTAGATAAACTGCGCCACGCCAACCGCAGCCGCAACCTTCACCGAAGCCTGGATAGATGCCAGATCAACCGCCACAAACTCTGCCCCTTTTCCTGGCCCCGGGTGTGGCGTGCCAACCAAGTGGATCACCGTTTCGCCGGGGCGGATTGCGCCGGCAAACGTGCTGGCCTCCAGCGCGTTGCCAACCACCGGAACTGCCCCGTTACTCAGCTTGCTTGCCGATGATTCCCGCACCAGCGCACGCACGCTGTGGCCCCGCCGGATCAGCTCCGGAATCAGGCGGCTGCCAATGTAGCCGGTTCCCCCTGTGATAAAAATCTGTGCTGCCATTGTGCTGATCCCCCCTTCTTTTTCTCGGTTTTTTTTACTCAGTGTCGGTGTTGAAATATGCCACGTGGCGCAGCTCAACCGTGCTTCCCGGAAGCGGCTCGAAGATCACGTACTCCGTTCCGGGAATGTCGGTGTCGTCCTGGTACAGTTGCTGGCAGTTGACCGAGACGGCAAGGCGTGCGGCCTCGTTGTACAGGCTGATAGTTCCGGTTTCGGTCTCGGCGTTGTACTCAATCGGGATTGTGCGGCCATCGGGGTAGCGTAGTTGGCAGCCATCAACGGCGTAGCGGAAGGCAATGCCGTGAGTGGAGTCGAACTGGTAGGGGACGGTGCGCAAGTAGGCAGTAACCCCCTGGCCCGAAACGATGTTCACATCGAACTGCCCAAGGAATTCCGTCACCTCCAGCGTCTTGATTGCGAACCGCGCCCCAGGCTTCAGCACGATTCCGTTGCTGGTCACCTCAACATCATGTCGGTCGGAAAGGATGCGCCCGGTGTAGATGTCATCCCCCATGATGATATCCACCCGCTCGTAATCGCGGCCAATGGTGGTGGGAAGATTGGCCACCTTGCATCCGGTTGCGCCAACCAGCAGAAGCAGAAAGCAAACACCCAATTTTATCATATCTACCACCATTTCCTTACTTGATCCATGGTGAACAGCCCGTCGCCAATGCCGATTCCGAAACCAACGTAGGTTGTGGAGAAATCTTGCGGGGCAATCAAATCCTCGAACCCGGTCACCACGTCACTGTTCGCGCTGCCGTCAACAAAGCCGGCAATGGCGTTGATCCGCATCGGTATCGGGAAATTCAGCAACGGCATAGTCCACTCCGGCAACTTCACCGAAAGGCGTGCGGCAAGGTGGATGGTGGTTTTGGGGTAGTACATCGCCTCGGCGTATGGCTCCAACGTCAGGTCGTTTTTCATCAGGTTCATCCGGTAGCCGGCGCGCAGCGGAAGCCAACCAAGCGCAATCTCATCTTTGGAGATCACCATTGCGTTGAACAGTGAGGTCCCGACAAACACGTTGCCATCGGCGAAGGGAAGGGGATAGTTGGCCGAAGCAATTTTCATCACAAACCCGGTTGGATAGACGTTGCTTGCCGAACCGGTTCCCGGGTTGAACCACGACCCTGCATCGGTGTTGGTGGAATAGACCATATCGAAATTCACCGCGTTCACCTCGATAGCATTGTGCTTGTGATCCTTCCATTCAATGAACAGCTCGTCGGTTTTGTTCACAAAATCCAGCGCGGAAACCCCAACCCCGAAGTAAGGGAAGGTGACGCTGTAGTCGGCATTTCTTGGGTCGCTATCCTCTTTCAACATCGCCGAAGTTCCACTGATGTAGCCGGCATAGGCCCGCAGATTGAAGCCACCAAAGGAGCCAACATCGAACGTTGCTCCCAGGTTGATGTACTGGGAAGGGAGCAACCCAAAACCGACAAACGGAACCACCATCACGTACGGCGGTTGGTCGCGAAGGAAGAAGCGTTTGCGGAAGTAGGGGCTGGCAATTCCCACCAATCGCTCACCCGGGGCAGCTTCGGCACTGCTGTCGCGGCTGTTGGTGAAGATTTCCACCGCCGAAACCCCGAACGTCCAGTTGGGGGCATCGTCGAACCAGCGCAGCCGCCACTCGTAGGGCATGAACCGGTACATCTGGGCGGTGAAGGTTTTGGTGTCGGTGGGGCGTTTCACCGTCAGCAGGTCGTACAACCCAAACAGCCCAAGCCCTGCCCCTTGCGTGCTTCCGCCGGTTCCAATAAAGCTGGCCGCCTCAATCCCGCCGTAGCGTAAGAAGGCCGGGTAGAATCGTTCCACGGTGGAGTCGCGCTGCACATACGTCCGCGTGATCTCCACCTGGCGCGACGACGGATAGACCGTCCCGTTTTCCCGTTCGCCGGGCACATTCTGCGCGCTTTCGCGCACGGTGGTGTCGCGCTGGGTGACGGTGTACTTCTCCCGCTCCACCCGCGTAACGGTGTAGCATCCCCCCGCGGTGGAAAGCAGCAGAGCCAGCAACAGCAACTGCGAAAAACGATGGTTGTAGCGTTGTATCATGGAATCGTCGGTTGTCAGTTGTCAGTTATCCAAATCTCTTGTGGGCGTTATCTCACTTTAATCAGTTCCACACGGCGTAAGCGGGCGTGGTACTGGTCCTGGGATTCGTTGGCGCGTTGGGAAATCGGGCGGCGTTCTCCTTCGGTTCGGACCGCCAGCAGCCGCTCGGGAACGCCCCGTTTGATAAGCTCGCGCCGGATAAATTCGGCCCGCCGCCGCCCCAACCCAATGTTGAACTCATCCGAGCCAACCGGATCGGTATGCCCCACAATCTCAATTTTTGCCGTTGGCGCAGTGATGGTTCGCAGGAATCCCGCAGCGCGGTCAATCATATCCAACCACCGCTGGTCGCTGGGAAGCCCACGGTCGTCCAGGGTGAACTCGTAGGGGTCGGTGGCGTTGTTGAAAGGGAAGTTCACCCGGAAGGTGACGGTGTCGGGGATCACCACATTCCGCACCACAACGGTGCTGTCGCTGTTGGCGGGAACGTTCACTTCCTGCTGGCCGAACAGGGTGCTGTCGGTTCCGGCGGTCAGCACGTAATCCTTCCCTTGCTCAATCTGGAACTCATATCCACCATCGTTTCCGCTGCGGGTGGAGTCCTTCCGCCCGGGAGGGTCTTTCTGTTCTAACTTCACAATCGCGCTATCCACCGGCTCCCCTTGCTCGGTCTCCACAGTTCCTTTCAGCCGCACCAATTTTGGGGGAAGCCCTTCGGCGATTTCCCCTTTCACCATCCGCTTCCGTTTGTGCAGAACATAGACATCGAACAGGCGCGAGCCTTCTTGGTCGGAGCTGTAATAGAGCAGAGTATCAGGATCGGCAGTGAACGGAGCCGACGGGAAAATTTCGTCGTTGGGGGTGTTGATTGGCTTGCCAAGATTTTGCACGCCGCCAAGCTGGTTGTTGCTGATCGGGGCGCGGAACAGGTCGTAGCCGCCAACAGTTTGGTGGCCCATCGAGGCGAAGTACAGCCACCGCCCGTTGCCGCTAACCCAGGGGGAAAGCTCGTCGCACGGGGTGTTGATTCCCGGGCCAAGATTTTTTGGTTCGGTCCAGTTGCCATCGCTTCCCAGTTGGCTTACCCAAAGGTCGCTGCCGCCGTATCCGCCCGGGCGGGTGCTGGCAAAATAGAGGGTGCGTCCGTCGGGGGTAAGCGCTGGCTGGGCATCCCAACTCACCACAGCGGAAATGGGATTGCGCGCCGCCGCCGATTGCGCCTGGGTTGCAGTTGGAACGGTGAACAGGTCATAATCGCCAACAACGGATATGGCTTCAACTCCATCAACCACACCTGCCTGGCGCGCGGCAACGTGAAGCACCCCGCGAGCCGCCACGCCACGCCCCACCGAGCTGAAGCCCTCGCTTGTTGGGACGTTGGCTCCAACCGTGGCGTTGGTGATGGTGGAAAACGTAGCCGTCAGCAGTTGATTGCGGCGGTCGCCAGCGCGGCTGTTCCTGGTGGTGGCCATTGCGGCGCGGCCATCCCCTTCGTTCGGGAAGGCAACCCCGAACTCATCCGCTTCGGTGTTCAGCCCCTGCACCCGCACAATGGAAAGGTAGTGCCGGGTTCGGATCAGTGGGCTGCTGCTGGTGTCAAGAATGGTTTGGTCGAACGCCCCCGGCTGGCAGATCACCGGCGGAACCGGACACTCCAACTTGCCCCGCTCGCCAAACCGGGCAGTGGTAACGCACCCAGCAAACGCCAGCATAGCGATCAGGGCAAAAGAAGGAAGCTGCCAACGAAGCCGCACGTGCATATTCGCTTGAAGGAAAATGGAGGGTAGTTGCTCACAACCGGCGGCGAAGGTACGAAGGAGAAGAGAAAAGGGGAAAGGGAAAGTGTGGGATAGGTCAACAGAAAATTATTACTCACCCCCGGACATCTTCACCACCATTCCCAACCGAACGCCAACTGCGGTGAACGCAGCCTGGCCCGGCGTGCTGTAGTAGTGATACCGGTTTGCGTCGTCGGTGAAATCGAACCCGCGCCCCTGCTCTGGATAGGGGCGCACATAATTTGCCGCAGCAACCAACTCCAGCGATACCCTCTTGGCCAAATGATACCGCACCGGAAGCTCGGCTCCGACACGCCACGATGTTGCCGCAGCCCCGGCCACAACGCCCGGCGCAACCTCAAGATTACGGTAGAGTGCCACGCCGTAGTTGTAGCCCAAACCAATCCACGGATCGGAGCTTCCGGCCCCACGCTGCATGGCGGCTTTGCTGTCGCGTTGCAGCCCGCCGGTATTTACCGACTCGGTGTTGTCGGCGGATGAGGTGGTTGATGTTGGTTGAAAGACCGCTGCCGCCGCAAGGGCATCATCCACCGTGCGCAGCCCCGGCGAGTAGCCGCCAACCAGCGAGATGGAGTGATGGTTGTTGAAGGCAATCGCCACTTTGATTGCCGTCTCCTGGCGTGTGATGCCGGCCCCTTTCAGCACGTACGCCACGCCGCTCGAGGCCGAGACGCTGATCCCCCCTTGCCCTTGCTGGCTCTCCTGAATCGCTTGGCTGATGGGCTGGTGCTGGGGCAGCTCAGATTTCGATGTCGGCCCCATTTCTTGCTGTGATAATGCCGCCCCCAGCGTTGGCATCGCGATGGGCAAATCAGTTGTGGAATCTCCCCGCTCTCCGTCAATGGTACTGGCGATGGTGTTCGCTATCTGCGGCTGAGCCTGTTGGGCGACGGCTGGCTGTGATAGAGTTATCCGGTTGCCCCCCCGCGCAGTCTTGCTTCCTGACCTGACCTCAGTCGGCGAACCAGCCAGCGGCAGCCCGGCGGGCCATTCCGCCAACTGCTGACCATGCGTAGCAACCGGCGGAACCACTGCGGCAATCGCCAACTCGCGGCCAGCGCGATTGATGGCGGAAGCGTTGAAAGCCCCGTTGAAATTGCTGTTGAAAGCTCCATCGCCAATAACGATTGCCGCAAACAACCCCAGCACCCCCGCCAGCACTGCGGTGCGGAAGTAGGGTGTGCGGCGGCGTTGCGGAGAAGCAGAAACCGGCAGCGGCTGGTTCAGCCCTTCGGCAGCAAGCCGTTGGAATAACGCGCTCGTAACCTGGGGCAAGGGCTGGTGCAAGGCCGGGGTGCTGCGCGCCGCACGTGCGGTTAGCACAGCATCATGCAGCTGGGCGGCAAGCTGGGGCGATTCAGAAATTGCAGCGGTTAGCCAGGCCTGTTCGGCTGGCGTTAGTTCGCCATCAAGGTGGCGCGAGATGATATCGTCAAGGTTCGGTTTCAACGTACTCTATCTGCGATTGCTCTCTTCCCCGGCGCGTCTTGTTCCCCGAAGCAGCGGCAGCAACGCGCTGCGGATTGCGCTGCGTGCGCGGCTTAACCGCATTCGTGCGGCTTCCTGGCTGCACCCCATCAGGCTTGCTGTTTCCTGGTAGCTTAGCCCGTTCACCTCACGCAGGACAAAGGCTTCGCGCAGATTGGTTGGAAGGGTTTTCACCACGGCATTCACCGCCTCCATCAGCACCGCATCGTCGGCGCGGTCGGCATACTCGCCAAGCAGAGTTGGGAAGGCTTCCTCAATCGGGACAAGCAAGCGTTCATCAAACGAGGCATCAAGCTCGGCAAGGTAACGGCGGGAGCGGAGATGATTCAGCATCAGATTCCGCGCAACCCGGAACAACCAGCCACCAACATTGCGGATCGGTTGGGGCGGGTTTGGCACGTCGTAGTTTTTTCGCTCGCGGAACAACCGCAAGAACGCTTCTTGGAAAATGTCATCGCAGGCAAACTCCGATTCCCCCAGAATGGAGTGAATGTAGCCAAGCAAGCGTGCCGCATACCGGTGATAGAGTGCGGTGAACGCTTCGTCGCGGTGAGCAAGGAACTGCGCAAACAGCTCCGCATCGCTAAGGGCCTGCAACGGCTGATTGGTCGGGAACGTCGGGCTTGACATAGGCTTCGACCAGCGTGAGTCGTGTGGGAAGGAATGGCTCCGGGGTCAAGATAGAAACCTCAGAGACGACTCAGCCCATGACACAGGACTCCAGTGGAAGTAACGGGGCAAAAAAACTTGGCTCATTTTTGGTGAATGTGCAACCACCACCGAACATCGCCCCCGCTCATGCTGAGCCCCGTCGAAGTATGAGCGGAGGCCACCGGACCTCGAACACTCGCCCCCCTGCTTCGCTCTGGCGAGCTTCGCGTCCCCCCAATTCTGGGGGGAAAAGGATAGAGGGGGATGGCGTTTCCCACTTTGCATACTCACTTGAGATGAGCCAAAAATTCTTCCGTGCGGATTACTCCGTTGCACAACGAACCGCGTGCTTCCCCGATATTTGGGGAATCTTTCAACTCAACAACGCATCAATAACGCGCACATGCTGCAGTACTCACTTGACCTTACGCGCCCCTCCACACACCTGTTTGGGGTTTCCATCACCGCCCAAACCAACGGGGCCAAACACCTTGATTTGGAGTTTCCCGCTTGGTCGCCCGGGCGATATTACATCTACGACTTCGCCCGCAATGTGCAAGATTTGCGCGCCACCAATGCTGCCGGCGACGAGCTTCGGATTGAACGGATGGAGAAAGGGAGGTGGAGAATCCAGACATCGGGGGCCGGCGAGCTAACAATCCACTACCGGATGTTTGGCGACACCCTAAGCGGGACCTTCAGCCAGCTTGATGACCGCCACGCCGCAATCAATGGGGCCTCGGTGTTCGGGTACATTGTGGGGAGGAAGGAAGAAGCGATTGAGTTGGAGATTGCAGCCCCCGCCGGCTGGAAGGCTTACTCATCGCTGAAACCCCGCCGACGCGCCAGACGGAACCTGCTGGTTGTGGCCAACTACGACACCCTGATTGATTCCCCAATCGAAGTTGGGACACCAACCGTTCGGAAGTTCACGATTGAGGGGATCACCTACTGGATAGTGATTGATAACGCCAGCAGCCAAACCACCCGCACCAGCCGCCAGCTTGCCGAACGGATTGACCAGTTTGTGGCCGACACCCAGCAGACCGTTGCCGCCCACGTTTCCACCTTCGGCAAACCTGAGTTCGATGCGTACTGGTTCTTGGTTAATCTGGACCCCTACGCCCCAAACGGCGATGGGATGGAGCACCTTGCTTCCACACGATTAGTGATCAACGGGCATATCACCGAGCGCGACAACTACAATGATCTTGTTGGAGTGATGTCGCACGAGTTCTTCCATATCTGGAACGTGAAGCGGATGCGCCCCGCCGAGCTTGGCCCGTTCGACTACACCCGCGAACAACACACAACCCTGCTTTGGCTGGCCGAAGGGTTCACCCAATACTACGGCCACCTGATGCTCCGCCGCGCTGGGGTGTGGGATAGCCGCCAATTTTTCAAGGAGTTAGCTGCCGAAATCAACCGTGTGGATCGCTCCCCCGGGCGGTTTCACCGGAACCTGCGCGAGTCCAGTTTCGACACATGGTTGATGGCCGGTGCGCGCAGCCCAATGGCCAGCGTCAGCAACTTCCGCAACACCTACGTGAACTACTACTTCAAAGGGGCGGTTGCCGCGCTGCTGCTGGACCTTGAGCTTCGCCAGCTAACCCGCGACCGCTACTCGCTGGATGACCTGATCCGTAAACTCTATCAACAAACCTATGCCGAACAACCCACCGAAAGCTACTTCCTGCGGGGAAACGGCTACACCGAACGCGACGTGCGCGATGCCGTCCGGAGCATTGCCGGGGTGGAAGCGGAGTTGTACCTGCTGTGGCTGATTGATAGCCGCGAAGAGTTGGAGTATGCCGAGCCGTTGGGGCGGGTGGGGGTAAATATCAAGCGTGGGCGCGAACCGAAACCGGGCGAGCCGGAACCATCCAAACTCTTCACCGGAATGGTGATGCCGGAACGGAAGCACGGAAGCCATGAGTTTGTGGGACTGACCAACGTGCTCCCAAACTCCCCTGCCGAAATTGCAGGGCTAAGCGCAGGCGACACCGTGATTGCCATTGATGGTGAGCGAGTAGATGCCGACACACTTACGCCAGTGCTGGAGCTGAAACGCCCGGGCGACACGCTGGAAATAACGGCATTCCGCGGCGCGCGGCTGCGTACCTTCACAATCCGCACCACCGAGCAGGACACCCGCCCCTTCCGAATGGAGCTGAACAAAGAAGCAACTGCCGCCCAAAAAAAATCTCGCAAAAAATGGATGGGTGAGTAGCCGCAAACGGAAGCAAACGGCAAAAAAAAGAAGGGGGCAGCAACAGGCGCGATGAAGGCATCGCTGCTTGTTGTGTCCCCTTCAAGGTTCTCACTATTTGGCTGGCCGGTTTCTTACTTCGCCGCCATTTCTGCCGCAATTTTTTCGGTGTGGCGAAGGTATTTGCTGGCAAGCTGTTCGGCCTCCTTGGCGGTGGCGGCTTCGGCAATCACCCGGATGATCGGCTCGGTGTTGGAGCCACGCAGGTGCACCCACGATTGCTGGAACTCTAACCGGAGTCCATCCTGCCCATTCCAGGCTGCGCCGTTAGCATGATTCCGCAGCACACGTTTCAGCACGTCCACCGCTTTTACGTTGGCTGGGCGTTCGGCCCGCTTCTTCACAATCTCATAGCTTGGCAACGATTCCCGAAGCTGGCTAAGCGTTCCCCCACGTTGCAGCAGGTGGCTTAGCACAATGGCAATCCCCACCAGCGCATCCCGGCCGTAGTGGGATGCCGGAAGTATCACCCCGCCGGAGCCTTCGCCGCCGATAATCGCGCCAACTTCCCGCATCTTCTTGGCCACGTTAATCTCCCCAACCGGCGTGCGGAACACTGCGGCTCCGTAGCGTGCGGCAACGTCCTCCACAGCGCGCGTTGTGGAAAGGTTAATCACTGCCGAAAGGTTGGAGATGGGATCGCGTTGGCGTTCCCAGCCAAGCACAAAATCAACAACAGCGGCGATTGTGTATTCCTCCCCGATTGGGTTTCCTTTTTCATCAACCAGCACCAGGCGGTCGGCATCGGGGTCCACCGCAATGCCAAGATCGGCACCGTTGGCAACCACTGCTTCGCTCAGAGCGGTCAGGTTTTGCGGAAGCGGTTCGGGAAGGTGGGGGAATATCCCCGTGCCATCGCAGAACAAGCGGACAACACGGCAGCCGCAGGCTTCCAACAAGGCCGGAACCACCCACGATCCGGCAGCATTCACGGCATCCACCACCACCGTAAATGCCCGCTGGCGCAACCCTTCAAGATTGATAAACGGAAGGGTCAGAACCGATTCAAGGTGGCGTTCCACCCCGCCGGTGATTTGGTGGCGCGGAGCCACGGGGGTATCGCTGCTTGGCTTCACGGGGCCACGGTCGGCCACCGTAAAAAATTCACGGCAAGCATCGCTATCCAGGAATGTTCCGTCGCTGCCCAGAAACTTCAGCCCGTTCCACTCGGCCGGGTTGTGCGACGCGCTGATGGAAATTCCCCCCGCTGCGTTGGAGTGCTGGGTCACGAACTGAACGGTTGGGGTCGGCACAATTCCCAGGGTCCAAACGGGGATTCCGCGTGCGCGTAGTGTTCCCACCACAATTTCTTCAATCCACTCGCCGCTTGGGCGGCCATCGCGGCCAACCACAACCGGGCCGCTGCCAAGATATTCGGAAAACGCCGCTGTGTAATGGGAGACAGTGATGGGTGTAAGGCCATCGCCAAGCGTGCCGCGCAGGCCAGAAATTGAACGAATAAGCGCCATGTTGAAGGATCGTCAGGTTATGAACTGTTGGTAAGGGTCAGTTTGCTGTTGATGGTGGTGGCCGCAAAATCAGCCAAGCCAATCATCAAGGCACGAAGATACGGGGGAATGGCTTGTGGCGAATGTCAAATGTGGAATCAAATACGATTCGCGATCACCAAAAACTTTGGCACGGCAATGCGACATTGCAAAGTTTGGGGAATCTTGTTAGACACAACGGCAGGATGCACCAGCAAATTTGCCAGGATACTGCTTCTGCTGTTGGATAACATCATTCATCTGCATTCATGGAGCCAATGCCATGGTATCCTTGCGCTCTGTCTGGTTCGCCGCTGTGGCCATCTTGTTCTGCTCAGCTTTCACGGTGGTTGCGCAAACAGCCGCACCAAACAACGCCCCGTGCGGGCGGCTTGTTGGGCGGTATTCACTGATATTATTCGATTTTGACAGCGACCGAATTGGAGCAATAAACCAGCGAATTTTGCAGGAGCATATTTACCCCGATATTCGGCCCGAAACAGCGATTGAGGTGATTGGCCACACCGATATTGTCGGTTTGGATGACCACAACTTGCAGCTGACCAACGCCCGCGCAACCAACGTAGCCCGCAAAATTCGGAGCACGGGATTTGCCGAAAACAGGGCAACGCTATCGGTGCAAGCTGTTGGCGAAAGCGCGCCAATTTATACTAACTTGCTTCCCGAAGGGCGATTCTACAACCGCACTGTTCAAGTGCTTACCGACGCGCCCGCAGATTGCCCGTAGATATTGCCCATTGTCATTTTCCGTAGCCTACGCTAACACGTCAATTTCATCCCTGTAGGCCAACACCCCCTCCAAGAGAAAGCGGGTCACATTTTTTGTGGCCCGCTTTTTTGTTCATTGAGCAGATATTGAAAGCTCAAAAAAAATGGATTGCAGCGGCTGCAACCCATTTCATTATTCGGGATATTTGTCAATTACTCAGTGTACGGACAAGCCACATAATGCCCTGATCCCATCTGGCGAAATGGTGGGAAATTATTGGCGCAATCTGGGCGAGCAATGGGGCAGCGTGTGCGGAATGGGCAGCCGCTTGGTTTTGCAAGCGGGGTTGGCACATCCCCTTGCAGGGCAGTACGGTTGCCACGGCCACTATCGGGATTTGCAACCGGCACGGCCGATAGCAGTGCGCGACTGTACGGATGCTTCGGTTCAAAAAATACTTGCTCCGCCGCGCCATACTCCACCATATTCCCCAAATACATCACCGCAATCCGTGCGCTGATGTGCTCCACCACAGATAAATCGTGGGCAATAAACAGGAACGACACCCCAAATTCATCTTGAATATCCTGCATCAGATTAATCACCTGCGCTTGGATGGAGACATCAAGCGCCGAAACGGGTTCGTCGCAGACAATTAAATCAGGGTTGGTGGCAAGTGCGCGGGCAATTCCAACGCGCTGGCGTTGCCCGCCGCTAAATTCGTGCGGATAACGCCCGGCTTGCTCCGGCTGCATTCCCACTTTATTTAGCAACCACATCACCCGCTCCTTCATTTCCGATTTCGACATCTGCGTATGGATTCGCAGCGGCTCCTCGATAATCTGCGCGACCGTCATACGGGGGTTCAGCGAACTGAATGGGTCTTGAAAAATCATCTGGATGCGGGAGCGGTAGGGGCGCATCTCACTTTTTGAGAGCTTGGCAAAATCCACCACTTTTCCGTCGGGCAAATGGAAAAGGATTTCTCCTTCTATCTGCACATCGGGGCTCATAATTTTTGTGATGTTAATCAACGCACGGCCAACGGTGGTTTTGCCGCACCCGGATTCTCCCACCAGCCCCAGCGTCTCCCCACGGCGCATCGTAAACGAGACACCATCCACTGCTTTAACGGTGGCAACCTTCCGTTGGAAGATGCCCCCAAAAATAGGGAAGTGAACTTTTAGATCTTTGACTTCCAGCAGAATATCGTTGGTCATGGGAAGGGAACAGTATCAGTGGGCTGTTGCAAAAAAGATGTTGGAGCTTAGCCGTTCATCAACAAGTTGGGGAATAATTTCTTTCCCAATCACTTTAATATAAATGGCATCGGACAAAATGCCCTGGCTCCATTTCAATCAATGGCGGTTCCTCGGCAAAGCATTTATCGAAAGCGCGTTCGCAGCGTGTGTTGAATTTACAGGCGGCGGGCATTTGCAAGATATTCGGAACCATCCCCGGAATTGCCTTCAACCGATGCTCACGATGCCCCTTCACGGGGTGTGGGATGGAAGCCAACAACCCTTGCGTGTAGGGGTGCAGCGGATTATTAAAAATCTGCCGCACATCTCCAACTTCTTGGATTTTCCCGCCATACATCACAATCACCCGGTTGCAGGTTTCGGCAACAACGGCAAGGTCGTGGGTAATCATCACAATGGCGGAATCTCTCCGTTCCTCCTTTAGCCGCATCATCAATTCCAGAATCTGGGCTTGGATGGTGACATCAAGTGCGGTGGTTGGCTCGTCGGCAATCAGCAGTTGTGGGTTGCAGCTTAATGCCATTGCAATCATCACCCGCTGGCGCATTCCGCCGCTGAATTGGTGGGGATAATCGTCCATCCGTTTGCGTGCATCGGGGATGCCCACAAGCTCCAGCATTTTCACCCCTCGGTCAAACGCTTCCTGCTTGCTGACGGGTTCATGGTTCAGGATTGTTTCCATCACCTGAAATCCAATTTTGAACACTGGATTTAGCGAGGTCATCGGCTCCTGAAAAATCATACCGATGTCGTTGCCACGCATTTTCCGCATTTCCGGCAGCGATAATTTCAGCAAGTCTTTACCGTGCATGGTAATTGACCCGCCAACAATATCGCCGGGAGGGCTTGGGATCAAGCGCATCAGCGACAACGCAGTCACCGATTTACCGGAACCGGATTCCCCAACAATTCCAAGGACTTCATCCTTGAAGATATCAAACGTGACCCCATCCACCGCTTTAGCAGTGCCGCCACCGGTCTTGAAATAGGTCCGTAGATCACGGACTTCGAGAAGTTTTTCCTGGGTCAAGGTAGTATCCGGACAGAAGTAGAAGGAAGAGTTCTGCTGTAATTCATCATGTGTTCGGCATGTTGAAGTGTACTCCCCAAATGTTTATCGAAGCCGCGAGTATTCTTTGGGATCAAAGGCTTCACGGAGTGCTTCGCCGATGAAGGTCATCAACAGCAGCGTGATAAACATAGCCCCAATTGGAGATAAAAGCAGCCATAAATGTTCTTTATTATCATTGCCGATTTGTAGCATTTCGCCCCAACTTGGCAGTTTTCCTTGTAGGCCAAACCCTAAGTAATCTAATCCAACCAAGGTGCTAATCCCTCCAATAATGGCAAAAGGAAGCGTAGCAATAATTGGGGTTAGTGAGTTTGGCAGAATATGTTTAAAGATAATCTGGCGGTCGCTTGCTCCTAAAGAAATAGCTGCCGACACATAGTCTTTAGCTTTTTCTCGGAGGAATTCTCCACGCATCAGATAACTCATACCAATCCAGCCGAATAATGAAAGAAGAAGAATCAGAATAATAAAACTGGGCTGAATAATGGAACTAACGATCAGTACTAAAAAGAAGAACGGGATGTTGCTCCAAACCTCTAGCAGGCGTTGACCGAAAAGGTCTATTTTTTTACCATAATATCCCATAAGTCCACCAAGAGCAGATCCCAAGGAATAATTAATAATCGTTAGAAGTAAAGCAAACGAAATGGATACGCGGAACCCGTATGCCATACGAGCAAAGACATCACGCCCGGAAGGATCCGTGCCCAACCAGTGTATTGATGAAGGTGGGTATGGATAATTCACTGTTTCTCCAGCTTCATCAACTATTTTGGTTTCTTGGTCACGTTCATCCGGATCCCAAGGATATGGTGGCATTACCAACCAGTTATCCCCATTCTCTTGTTCAAATTTTGCCTGTAGTTTTCGAAAATTCACCGGAGCATCACCATCCTCTGTCATTCCTAATGTCTTAGCCGCAACATACTCCTTGAACACTGGGAAATAATACTCCCCATTATAGTGAACAACAAGTGCTTTGTTATTGATAAAGAACAACAGAATAAACGAAAACGCATATAGGCCCAGCACAATCAAAAAAGAATAATATCCTCGCTTCAGCGATTTAAATTTCTTAATCCGCCGTTGTAGCAAAGATGTAGATTTCCCCTGTTCTTTGGGTGCTCCCGTTGGTGCGTTGTTTGCTGCTGGTGAAGCCATAGGTTATAGTCGAAATTAATATGGTTATGCTGGATGATTACCGGAAGCGAATGCGAGGATCAACAGTAGCATAAAGCAGATCACTAAATATGTTCCCGGTTAGCTGAATTGTCACACCTATAACAGTTAAAGCCATAATCACTGTGTAATCGCGGTTCAGCACAGTCTCATACTGAAGCATGCCAATCCCTGGAATGCCAAATGTTTTTTCGATTAGCAGTGAACCAGCCAATAGCAGGCCAAAAGCGTGGCCAAGCCCAGTGACAATGGGAATTAATGAATTTCGTAAGGCATGAATAAAGATCACTCTTCGCTCCGTTAGTCCTTTTGCAAATGCCGTACGTACATAATCTTGGCCTAAATTTTCCATTAAAGAATTTTTCATAATGACAGTTAACGTTGCAAAACTGCCAATCATATAACAAATAATTGGTAGAACAGTATGATGTAGCTGGTCAACTATTTTATCCCATGTTCCCAGATATTCCCAACCTTCGGAACGGAACCCACCAATGGGGAACCAACCAAGCTGGCGACCGAAAATAGCCAGTAGCAATGCACCGAATGCAAAACCTGGGATAGCATATCCAATAAATACTAATAATGACGAGCTGATATCGAATACTGAGTTGTGTTTAATGGCTTTATACAGGCCTAACGGAATGCAAACTGCATATCCCAACACAAAACCAATTACACCAAAATAGATAGAGACTGGAAAACGTGATGAAATAACGGTAATTGCTGGCTCGCTATACTTATACGATTCACCAAAATCTCCAGTCATCACATTTCCGAACCAATATAAATAGCGCAAATGCAAAGGCTTATCTAAATTAAAATACTTTTTTAATGCCTCTTTGGCTTCTTCAGGAATCTGTTGTCCTCCTTTATCACCACCGCCACTGCCCCCTGCTTCTGACACCTGTTGTTGCTGCTGAGCACTCATGATAGCCTGATCGAATGGCCCTCCCGGTGTAACCTCAATAATAAGGAACACCACTATCGTACAAGCGATAAAGGTAGGGATCATTAGCAGGATGCGACGAATGAAGTATTGGAACATGAGCGAGGTAGATGGTTGTATGAGTCAGGTAAAGAAGGGCATTCGAGCAATAGTATGATCTTACCCGAATGCCCTTTTATTGTACTGTTATTTCATCGATGGTTTGGTACTATCGCTTGCGGTACCGTTAGCTGACCCTTCTGTTTTTTTCTCCGCACTAAAATCGGAGACCATAACAATTGGGTGTTGCTTGTTATACTCAGGCCAGAATTTGATTTCCAATGGCCCAACCTCTAGTTTCGCACCGCTCTTCTTTGCTTCAGCTAATTTCGAAGCTTTTTCAGCATCATACCACCAACTACCAATAATTGACTTGTAATCCCCCAGCTTACCAATATACCACTGTGGATGTCCGAATTTATTCCAATAAACATAGCGACTGAATGGCGCATACCAATTCAAAGCATAATGCTTTGAAGCAACCAAAATGCTATCTAACTCTTGAAGCAAGCGAATGCGTTTAGCTGGATCGAACGTGACCTGCTCTTCTGCACATATTGCGTCAACTCGTGGGTTTTTGATTCCAGTCACATTGTTTGTGTTGGGCTTGTCCGCAAGGTCGCTTTTAAAGGAGCTAATTGGATTGGGAAAAAGCAGCCCTCCCCAACTTGTATAGATCATATCAAAGTTGCGATCGTTCATCAGTTTGAACTGTGTCACCCCGTCAACATAGCGGATATTCAGCTTTACCCCGGCTTTTCGGAAGTCTTCCTCAATTGGAGTGATAACATGCGAAAGTTGTTGCATAGTTGGGAAATCAATCACAAATGGCTTACCATTCTTCATACGAATTCCTTCAGCATTCCGCTGTGTATAACCAGCCTCATCCAATAATTGGCCAGCACGATCTGGGTTGTAATCTAAGTGTGGATTTCTAGGATTTTCGTACGGAGAGTTTGGATAATAAGAGTAGTTGATTAAGTACTCATTATAAAGCACTTTTTCAACAATTTGCTTGCGGTTGAACAGCAGGGTGATTGCTTCACGAATGCGTTCGTCGTTGAAAGGCTCCTTCCGGGCATTAAATGCTAAACCACCAAAACCGACTGGATCATCGGTGAATACCTTACGTTTCTGGATCCATCCATTCTTGATTTCATCAAAATTGAATTTGGTGTGCCACCACTGTGCGCGGCCTACAACCATAAAATCCAGCTCGCCAGCACGAAATTTTTCATACGCTAAATTTTCATCTTGAATGATGAGAATCTTAACCTTATCGAAATTATTTGATCCACGGCTTAAAGGATCATCTTTCCCCCAATAATTTGTACGCCGTGTTAAGGTGATAGACTGTCCTTTCTTTATGTCTTCTGGTAGTACCACATAGTTACCCGTTCCTGGTGGCATGTCATATTGATATTTTTTCAGATACTCTTCCCCCTTAATGCCACCAATAACATGGGCAGGTAGAACTGTCATACCTCCGAAATACAACATATTTTTCCAGTTTTTCTCTTTTGAGCGAACATGGAAAACATACTTGCTAACCACCACAGGGGTATCAAACCCAGCATAAAACGAATTAGTGTATGGAGAAAGTATCCCTGGATCAAGCCCTAGTTTATAGGTGGCCATAACATCTTCCGTAGTAACAGGATGCCCGTCGCTGAATCGTGCGCGTGGGTCAATACGGAACCAATAGGTTTGTCCGTCTGAGCCTACTTTCCAGTGGGAGGCTAATCCGGGAAGGAACTCATAATTCAGTGGGTTCACGCCTATTAAATTCTCATAGACCATGCCGTAGATAAATCGGGTTGCTTCTGTATTCTCATCTTTTCCCATAGCACGGAATGTTGCAGGGAACTCGGTCATATGGAAGGTCACTTGCCCGCCTTTTACTGCGTTAGTATCGGAAATCAGGCTGAATTGATCCGGTGTCATGGTGTTGGTCTTCCACCCACTATCCGCCGCAATCTTCTCAAAACCGTTGCCGCCAAGTTCGGCACTGACGCTGGGGTCGGCACCTGGGGGAACCTTGAACTTATCCTCGGTGGTGATGGCCATTGCTGCGCCACCTTTGGCCGGGGGAGTGCTGCCGCCATCGCAGCCGGCGATTGCTATGCCTGTTAGGAGCAATGCCGCAAGCCATGCTCCGCTGTTCCATACTGTTCGCTTCATAACTGGTATCCCAGGAAAATTGGTTCGGGTTGTCTGTACTGCTACTTAGGTTGTTGCTCTATCAGATTTCTTGCTATCCAAGAAATGGATATTGCTCAATCGGGGAAGGAGGCCTGCTGGCCATGAAGAATCGCCGCGTATTGCCAAGAACCGGCGAGAATGCCAGCCTTACTGACCCTGCAAACGCGGGACTCAATATAACGAAGTCGAACGCACATACACACGCCCGAAAAGAAAGCAGGGAGGGAAAATTGTGAACGGAAGCCCCCTGTTCGCGCTTCGTAGGGGGGAAGTTGCGGGTTCTGCGAAGATCGCAATATCGAAGAAGTTAGGGCTGGTTTCCCCTGCTTTTGAGAATAGCGCAGGACGGGAGCCGCTCTTTGGAGTAAGCCGCTGAATAGGTTCCCGCCATCACCGCACCGCCAGCAACCGACGATAGACCTTCCCGCCGGAACGGAGCAGGCCGATGGCTGCCGCGATTTGGCGGTCATCGGGAATTGCTTTTGCGGTACGGTCGTGTTGGCTTGAAAAACGTGCGGTGATTTCATCACGTAGCCAGCGGCGCACTTCCTCGCGGTGCCGCTCCATCTCACTTTTTTGATCCGCTTTTGCTACGCTCCGCAGTTTCTCAATCTGCTCTATCACCTGCGTGCTGCGCCGTGCACGCCGCGCTGCGTCTCGTAGCTGGTTAACATCGTCAATCAGTGGGTCCGGTGTCTCCGATTCGTTCAATTCCTGGGTGGAAAACTGCACGAAGGCTTGCAGCAGCGAATCGCTTACGGCAAACCGCTGGGGCAACGCACGCATTCCCGAAGCAAACTGGCTGGCAAAACGGAAAAACAGGTTGGACTCCACCAGCCGAACAATAATCGCTGCGGTATCTGGCAACTGCACCAGCGTATCGGGTTGCACGCCGCCGTGGTCAAAAACAGGCCGCCCGCCACGGGTTCGGAATAAACGATGGTTGGTATCCAGCTTTCGGCCAGCGCGCTCGTTGGTGTAATCTATTTTCTGGATGCAACGCCCCGATGGAGTGTAGTAGCGGGCAGTGGTCATCTTCAGCATGTTGTCGTCGGGAAGCAATCGGGTGGATTGGACTAAGCCTTTCCCGAAACTGGGGAGCCCCATCACCACGCCAACATCAAGGTCTTGCATTGCTCCGGCCACAATCTCGGCGGCTGATGCGGAGTATCCATCCACCATAATCACTACCGGCAAGCCTTGCGCGATTGGCTCCTCGGTGGAACGATATTCCTCACTTTCGGCGGTGTCGCGGCCACGTGTGGAAACGATTACGCTGCCGGAAGGGACAAATTTGGCGACGACATCCACCGCTGCCTCTAACACGCCGCCGGGATTATCACGCAAGTCAAGAATCAACCCACGCTCCATTCCCCGGCGTTGTAAATCAAGGATTGCGGCGCGCATCTCGTCGCCGGCGTTGGTGCTGAACCGGGTTAGCCGCACGTAGCCAACACTATCGGCCACCATCCCGCTGTAGCTGACGCTGCGGACGCGAATCGCCTCGCGGGTGAGGACGAAATGGAGTAGTGTATCCACGCCGTCACGCTGGATGGTGATCGGGACGGTGGTGTTTGGCAAACCGCGTGTTTGCTCGCGCAAGCGTTCGATTGGCCCGTTCAGCATCCGCACGCCGTTAATCTCCATGATCCTATCCCCAATCCGAATCCCTTCGCGCTGGGCGGAGTAGCTGTCCATCACATCGGTGATCGTCACCATGCTGTCGCGCATGCCAACGCTTACCCCAATCCCCCCGTACGAGCCGCTGGAGAGTAGCTCTATCTCGCTGGCAGCATCCTTGCGCAGATATTCGGTGTAGGGGTCCAGTTCTTCCAGCATTCCATCAATCGCGGCGGTAATCATTTCCTCGGGGTCAAGCCGATCCACGTAGCTGCGCGAGAGTTCGCGGTACGTTTCGCCGAACACCTCCAACTGAGTATTGACTTTGTAGTAGTAGTCTTCGTCGTCCGGGAGCATAAACGCGGCAAGCACAATCGCGGAAGCAAGCAGCATCAGCAACGTGCGTGGCGGAATCGGGAGGTTGGAATGCGGTCTGTTCATGGCAATCAGTGAAGCGGAAAGCTGGGACTTCGTTGGGTAAAATAGTGGTTCATGTTGGAGCAATCAATCCCCAAAGCAACAGCCCCGTTTCAACTACTGCTGAAACGGGGCTGCTGTATGCTTCCCAGCGAATTGATTTTTAGTGAATCACCCGCATTGCTTTGGAATAGACCATCTCACCTTTGGCTGTTGCGACGGTAAGGTGGTACAAGTAGCTTCCGGTTGCAAGCTCCGAAACATCAACGGTGATGCTGTGGTCGCCGGCGGCTTGATCGCTTTGATCCATCGTGCGGATCAGCCCACCGTTGGCATCATAGATGCGCAACATCACCTTGGATGCTGGCTCGGTTAGCACGTAGCCGATGGTGGTGGTGGTGGCCGCTGGGTTCGGGAAATTCTGCTTCAGCGTCATGCTTTCCGGCAGCTCGAATCCGGTGACCGGTTTTGGCAATCCCAACGATTCGCTGAACAACGCCCGAAGATCAGCCCCGTTGAAGAGCATAATCAATGGCTCGATAGCGAAATCATACACCTTCCCAATTTCCTGCTGCCCCTTCTCCGATTTCAGGTCGGCCATGGTCTCGTTAAAATCGTCGCGGTCGTCAATAAGCTGGCGTTTTGCTTGCGGGTCGGCCATGATTGCTTTCTTGTTCGCAGCAACGTAGCGGTCGGCCTGCGACTGAAGCTCGCCCAAGAATGTGGCAAGGTCGCCAATCACCCCTTCTTTCAGCCCATCCAGCGGCGCGCGGTAGCGTCCCGACATCTCCATTGCTGTTCCGAAAATGGCGAACACTTCGGTCAGTTTGTCCATCCCTTCTTCCTCAATCCCCAACTCAGTTGTGGTGTTGTCCTGCTCCACTTCGGTAGCTTCTTTGCTTGCTTTCTCCAGCATCTCGCTGGTCAGAATGCTCCAGCGGACGCGAAGGCGGTTTAAGGTTTCAAGGTCGGCAGCCGAAAGGGTGCGGTCAATCTGTTGTTTGTAGTCGCTAAGTTTTGCAGTCCAGAAATTGAGTGCGGTCTGGCCAATCTGGTTTTCCAGTTGCTGAACCAACGGCGATTTCCCGTGGGCTTGTTCAGCGTCAATGGTTTGTTGAGCGGTTAGCGGCGCGGCGGCGGCCAGCAAGGCAACGCAAGCAGCGGCAAGGCGTGCGGTGGTTCGGCGTATGGTCATCGGTCGGTTCCTCCAGGGAAGTTGGTTGTCGTTCATTGGGCTATTCAGGCATTGGGCTATTCAGGAAAGTAAATCGGCATCGGCGGAGCGGCGGTTGGCGCGGCTGAAAACAGCCGCAAACAGCAATCGCGCCGAACAGACGACGCACCCCCGGCAAAGTTGCAACAGCGCAAGGAAGCCAGCAAGTGGGAGGAAAGGGGGAACGGAATTTTTTCTGCGACCGTAGAAAGGGGTCGGCAGAAGATTGCTACATTGAGGGGGCAAACGCAACCGTACCAAGTGTATTTCTGGATTTATACGAGTAGGCAACGAAGATTCCTGCATGACCAACAACACAACACCAACAGTCCTTGCCGAGCCGGAAAACCGGCTTCCCGATTTCGCATTCCACCAGCTTCCCGAACCATTAGCCAGCAATGTTGCGGCCATGGGGTGGAAGCATCCAATGCCGGTACAGGTGAAAGCTGTCCCGTATCTGCTTTCCGGACGGGATATGATTGTGCAATCGCACACCGGTTCCGGCAAAACCGGCGCATTCCTGATCCCACTGCTACAACGGCTGGACCCCAACCTTCGCTCACCACAAGCACTGATCTTGGTCCCCACGCGCGAGCTTGCCATGCAGGTTTATGAGGAGTTCGTGGCCTTGTCGGAAGGAACCGGCTTGCGCGGCGCGTTAATCTACGGCGGCGTTGGCTACGGCCCGCAGCTGCAAGCCTTGCGCGACGGAGCGCAAGTCATCATCGGCACGCCCGGACGCATCACCGACCACCTGGGCCGCCGCTCGCTGAATTTCAACAACCTTCGTGTGCTGGTTTTTGATGAAGCCGATGAGATGCTCTCGATGGGCTTCTACCCAGCAATGATCGAAATTCGTTCGTGGCTTCCCCGCAAGCGAATCTCCTGGATGTTCTCGGCCACCATGCCCTACAAGGTCCAGCTGCTGGCCGAAGAGTTTCTCACCAAACCAGAATTCCTGACCCTGAGTGCCGGCCACGAAACCGTCAGCACCATGGAGCACCGCTGGTACATGGTCCCGCCGATGGATAAGGACCTGATGCTGATGCGGTTGATTGAGCTTGAAAATCCCGAATCGGCCATCATCTTCTGCAACATGAAGTCCGATGTGGAATACGTTGCCGGCGCGCTCCGCAGCCGCGGCTACAACGCCGATTTGCTGTCGGGGGACCTTAGCCAGAAGGAGCGCGAAACAGCAATGCGCCGCATCAAGAATCACGAAGTCCGATTCCTTGTTGCTACCGATGTTGCCGCCCGCGGCATTGACATCAGCGACCTTGCCTACGTCTTCCAGTATGATGTCCCCAAAGATTCCGAAAGCTACCTGCACCGCGCCGGACGCACCGCACGCGCCGGAAACACCGGCGTTGTGGTCACGCTGGTGGCCAACATGGCCGACAAAACCGACCTGAACAAAATTGCCCGCCGCTACAGCGTTGATTTTGTGGAGATGAAGTTGCCAACGCAGGAGGAGATGGAGCAGCGGATTGCCGAACGATTGATAAACCTGCTGGAAGAGCGGATGCGGAAGATCACCAAGCAAGTTCACCGCGAACGGATTGCCCGGTTTGAATCGCTGGTGAAAGGGTTGGCGCAAACCGAAGATGAGTGGATGCTGGTGGCGATGCTGTTCGATGAAATTTATCAACATGAATTTCACGCAGCGGCAGTAACTGCTGGGCCAAAAAGCAAGCACTCCGGCGCGGCTACTCCAATGGTTACTCCATCGGCCACGCCACCACCGCAGCAGGCATCGGCTTCGCACAAAGGGGGGACACCGCCACAAACGGCGGCTTCGCACAAACCAGAGCGCGCCCAGCAGCCGGAGCAGCAGCAATTTTCCGCTACGGCAGATCTATCCGCACAGCCCCAGGACGTTCCGCAGGAGCCGGCCAAAAAGAAAAAGAAGAAAAAGAAACGCCGCCGCAATCGTGGTGCCGAACAATCCGCAGCCAGCACAACCTTGCAAGAAATCGGAAGTGATGCCGCAGCCAGCATTGCCGATTCCATCACTGATTCCGCTACTCACCCAACCGAGCAGCAGGACGTTACGGAGATGGAGGTGGCGCAACCTGAGATAACGGCTGAAGCGGCCCAAGCAGCCAAACCAGCAACGCCCGCAGCCAAACAGAAAACTCCACGCCGAAAAGCCACGCGGGGCGCAGCCGCCGAACCAGCCAGCGAACCAACCGCTGCGCCCGCTGACGTAGCGGCAACGCCAGACATTGTCCCGGAAATTGCGGCAACAACAGCCCCAACCGAACAGCCGAAAAAGGCATCAGCAAAACGGGGCGCGAAGCCCACAAACACAACGGTTCAGGCGGAATCAACTCCGGCAGAAGTAACTCCCGCGGCGGCAAAACAAGCCCGACGCAAAAAGGGAGCCAAGCCTGCGGAACTGGCGGAGCCACCGGCCACAGAAGCCAACGCGGAACCCACGCCAGCAACGCCCAAACCAACGCGGAAAACCGGGGCAAAGAAAGCCAGCAAAGAAGCCCCAGCTTCCGAGCCGGTGCAAGAAGCTGCGCCAAAACCAAAGCGGCGGAAAAAGGAGTAGCACACGGCTACTCCTTCCCGATGCTGTGAGCCTGATGGAGTAAGACAGTTCAGACACTTGCTCAACTTCTTCCAGTCGTCACGGCGATTCTTTTTCCGGCAGCCATCTCTCCGGTGGCTTTCTCTCTCTTCCTGAAACAGCCCTCCATCGTTCACAAGATTCAGTTTCATGCACGGACACACCGACCTTCTTGCCAGCATCGGCATCTGCGTGGCTGCTGCCGCAGTGCTGGCTTTTGTTGCTCACCGAACCAAACAGCCACTCATCCTTGCGTACCTGCTTGCCGGGGTGCTGATTGGCCCAGAAGTTGGGTTCAAGTTGGTGGAGGATCGCGACAGCATCCACACCGTTGCCGAGATTGGGTTGATCCTTCTGCTGTTCATCATCGGCCTTGAGATTGACCTGAAAAAATTGCTTGCCGCCGGCAAAGCGGTGATCTTGCCCGGCATCTTTCAGTTCCCGATCACGGTGGGGCTTAGCCTTGGATTTTTTGCCTTGCTGGGATATGGGATGGGGGAGGGAAACTTCAGCCTACTCTATCTATCAATCTGCCTGGGGTTAAGCAGCACCATGATTGTGGTGAAACTGCTCTACGACAAATTCGAGCTTGACACCTTGCCCGGGCGGATCACCCTGGGGGTGCTGGTGTTCCAGGACATCTGGGCAATCCTTGTGCTGGCGTTGCAACCCAACTTGCTGAACCCAGAATTGCTTCCTCTGCTGAAATCGGTTGGGATGGGAATTCTGCTGGTGGTGGTAGCGTTGGGGGCAAGCAAGTACGTGCTGCCAACGCTTTTCAAATCGGTGGCAAAATCGCCGGAGATTGTTTTGGTGGCCTCGCTGGCGTGGTGCTTTATTCTGGCGGGGGCGGCCAACTACGCCGGCCTCTCGCGCGAGATGGGGGCGTTGATTGCCGGCGTTAGCATCAGCACCTTCCCCTACAACTTGGATGTGATCGCCAAAGTTCTCAGTATCCGCGACTTCTTCGTGACACTCTTCTTTGTGGCGTTGGGGATGCAGATTCCAATTCCAACGGCCGAGATGATTGTTGTGGCACTGGCCGCTTCGCTCTTCCTGATCCTGACCCGTTTTCTTAGCGTCTTCCCAATTTTGTACCGCTTGAAAATGGGGCATCGGGTCAGCATTATCCCTTCCATCAACCTGTCGCAAATCAGCGAGTTCGCCATTGTGATTGCATCGCTTGGATTAGCCTTCCAGCATATTGATAGCGGCATCGTCAGCATCATCATTTTCATCTTTGCCTTCACCTCGGTTGGCTCCACCTACTTAATCGGCTACAGCCACCGCCTGCAGGAAACCATCTCCCGCTGGATGAAGCGAGTGGGGATGCACGATCTGGACGACAACAACGCCAGCGGTGAAGATGAGGAGGAGACCAGCGAGCGTTCGATTATCATGCTCGGTTTCTTCCGCCAAGCCAGCGCGCTACTGCATGAATTGGAGAAGCGAAGCAGCGACGACGGGCGAAGCCCATTGGTGGAGAAGCTGCTGGTGATTGACTTCAACCCGCAAGTGATTAACGAGCTGAACCGGCGCAATGTGGCCTGCCTGTACGGCGACGTTGCCCACATGGACACGCTGCAACATGCCCATATCGAACATGCCGACCTTGTGCTTTCCACCATCCCCGACACCATCCTGAAAGGGACCAACAACCTGCGGATTCTGCGGACAGCGCGGCAACTATGCCCGCACGCAGCGGTGATTGTTGCCGCCGACCGCATCAGCCAAGCATTGGACTTGTACAAAGCCGGTGCTGATTTTGTGTTCGAGGTTCACGTCTATTCCGCATCGCAAATGGCGGGGATTATTGAGCAGGGATTGCGTGAAGGATTCGAAGACCTACGGGCGGCGGCACTGGAAGAATTAGACCAGCGGAATGAGGTGTTGGGATAGGGGGAAGGCACGGCAGCATCATCGCGGGCGGAACCGGAAACCGCTGATGACGGTATCGTTACGGCTATCGCCACGGCTGATGGTGAGTTGGCAGAGATAGGAGAGCTGGCGGCTATCGGGGAAGGTGATGCGGTACTGAAGGCGGTGATGCTCAACCCCGGCTTGCGATTCATCGGCGGCAACTTCATTGCTGGTTAGCTCAACCGATGCTGGCTGGCCGCCGTTGAAATAGGCAAAGATCACGTTCAGCGAATCGGGCGATGCCGAAGGTTTTGCACCCTCGCTTAAGGCTTGGCCAATCATCCCGGTGTCGCGCTGGATGACGCTGTGCAGAAACTGCCGTGCGATGCTATCCACCGGCGACGCACCACGGGTGTACTCAGGGTCCGAGCAACCAGCAAGCAACGCTATCAGCAGTATGAGTTGTGGGAATCGCAAACGTGAGGGGAAATCGTTCTTCAGTTGGGGGGAATTTAACAACTCACCCCACGTGAAAACAAGCGGTGCGCACCGTCAGTATGACCGTCAGTATGACCGTCAGTGTGTGCCGCACCGCTTGCAAGAAACCTCACTGCTGCCTGTTTTCCCGCCCCCTTACTCCGCCACTTGCTGGAACCGTGCGGTAAAATGCCGCAGCACTGCCGGGGCCGAAGTGATGCGATACCCCCGCAACGATTCGCGCATCTTCGCCACATGGATAATCGCCTCGGCAACATAGTCAATGTGCGATTGCGTGTAGAGCCGGCGGGGGATTGCAAGGCGCACAAGGTCCATCGCCGCAGGTTTTTCGGTGCCGTCCGGCTGCAAGCCAAACATCACCGTGCCGATCTCGCAGGCGCGGATACCCGCCTCGGTGTACATCGCCGTCGTCAGCGCGATTCCGGGATATTGCTCCGGCGGGATGTGTGGCAGCATTGCGCGTGCGTCAATGTACACGGCGTGTCCCCCCGGCGGACGCACAATCGGAACATCGGCGGCGATAAGTTTTTCGGCCAGATATTCGATTGAGCGGATCCGGTAGCGCAGATAGTCTTCATCCACAACCTCCTCCAACCCCCGCGCAATCGCTTCAAGGTCGTATCCGGCAAGCCCACCGTAGGTTGGGAATCCTTCAGTTAGGATCAGCAGGCTTCGGCAACGCTCGGCCAGCGCGTCGTCGTTCATGGCAAGGAATCCGCCGATGTTGGCCAGGCCATCTTTCTTTGCCGACATTGTGCACCCGTCGGCCAGCGAAAACATCTCCTGGGCGATTTCAAGCGGTGTGCGTTCCTGCTGTCCCGGCTCGCGCTGTTTCACAAACCAAGCGTTCTCGGCAAATCGGCAGGCATCAAGGAAGAACGGTTTGTTGTAGTGGTGGGCAATCTGGCGCACCTGCCGCAGATTCTCAATCGAGACCGGCTGGCCACCGCCGGAGTTGTTCGTGACGGTGGCCATCACCAACCTCACTTTTTCCCCTTCTTCATCCAGCGTCTGCTCAAGCCGCTCCAAGTCCACATTTCCCTTGAACGGGTGCAGCGATGACGGCTGGCGACCTTCGGCAATCACGATGTCGCGCGCCTCGGCATTCTGGACTTCGATGTTGGCGCGTGTGGTGTCGAAATGGGTGTTGTTCAGCACGATGTCGCCAGGCGCAAGCATCGTGTGGAACAGGATGCGCTCGGCAGCGCGCCCCTGGTGGGTGGGGATGATGTGGCGGAACCCGGTGATGTTCTGCACAACCGATTGGAATCGGTAGAACGATCGGCTTCCGGCGTAGGACTCATCCCCCTGCATCAACGCCCCCCATTGGGAAGCGGACATTGCGCCGGTGCCGGAGTCGGTCAGCAGGTCAATCAACACATCTTCGGCGTGCAGCAAAAAGATGTTGTTGCCGGCGCGCTCCAATGCCTGGATGCGATCTTGGCGTGAGGTGAACTTTATCGCCTCGACCGACTTGATGCGGAAAGGCTCGATGATGGTGTTGAAGTCCATGAGTTGTTTATTGAATGTGTGCCACCAACTGATATTCCACGTGGCAGCGGCGATTGCTTTGATGATCTATTCTTGATTATCCACCGCGTGCGGCTGGCAATCCCCGCTACCGGTTATGCTTCCTGTGGGTCGGCATACTCCCCGCGCTTTTCCCGTGAAGTCCCAACCGCCACCGGTTCAAACCTTGCTTGGAAGAATCGGAGATATTTCGGCTCGTAGATCATCTTCAGCCCGCCGATTGCTTCGCGCCGTTCGTACAGGTTGATGACCGATTCGGCAGTGACATCCATGTGGGCTTGGGTATAAACGCGGCGCGGTATCGTCAGGCGGACAAGCTCAAGTTTTGGATAGTTGTGCTGGCCGGTTTGCAGGTTGCGCCCAGCGGAGATCACCCCCCGCTCCATGGCGCGGATGCCAGCTTCCAGATAGAGTTCGGCAGCCAGCGATTGCGCTGGGAATTCATCTTGCGGAACATGGGGAAGGAAGCTGCGGGCATCAAGGTAAATGGCGTGTCCGCCAACCGGAAGCACAATCGGGATTCCGGCCTGGATCAACTGCTGGCCCAAGTACTCCACCTGCCCAATGCGGGCACGGATATGATCTTCGTTTAACGCTTCCTCAATGCCGATGGCCATTGCCTCCATGTCGCGCCCGCTTAATCCGCCGTAGGTGTGCAGCCCTTCGTACACCACCACAAGGTTGCGCGCTTCCTCGAACACCTCCCAATCATTCAGCGCAAGGAATCCGCCGATATTTACCAGCAAGTCCTTCTTGCCGCTCATGGTGCAGCCGTCGGTGTAGGAGCACATCTCCAGAAGGATGCTGGCAATGGAGCGGTCGGCAAACCCGGCTTCGCGCTGCTTGATAAACCACGCGTTCTCGATTGCGCGCGTGGCATCAAGAATAACGCGAATGCCGTGCTGGCGCGCCAACTGGCTTACCTGGCGGATGTTCTCCATGGATATTGGCTGGCCGCCGGCCATGTTCACCGTTGCAGCAACGGAGATGTAGGGGATTTTTTTTGCCCCCACGCGGTCAATTAACTCACGGAATTTGTCAAGATCAATGTTCCCCTTGAATGGATAGAGTGATTCGGGGTCGTGCGCTTGGTCAATGATAACATCAACGAAGGTTGCGCCGGCCAGTTCCTGGTGCAGCCGGGTGGTGGTGAAGTACATGTTGCCGGGAACAACGTCGCCGGGGGAAATAAGGATACGGGATATCAGGTGCTCGGCACCGCGCCCCTGGTGGGTTGGCACAACGTAACGATAGCCGTACCGCGCTTGCACGGCGGATTCAAGGCCGTAGAAATTGCGGCTGCCGGCGTAGGCTTCGTCGCCACGCATCATGCCGGCCCATTGCGCGTCGCTCATGGCACTGGTTCCGCTGTCGGTCAGCAGGTCAATGTACACATCGTCGGAGCGGAGAAGGAAGGTGTTGTAGCCGGCGGCTTCAAGGGCAACGCGACGCTCGGCAGGGGTGGTCATCTTCAGAAGCTCGACCATTTTAATCCTGTACGGCTCGGCCCACGAGCGGCGACGTTCCGCCGGCACTGAATGATTTGGAAGCATGAGTTATCCAGATGGTTATTGAAAACGATTCGGTGAATCGGATGCAATTTCACTGCAATCGCTCAAAACACATTATGATCTTGGTCATACTTCGTGCCATCATTGTGGTGGGCTTCCGGTTGGGCAGCCAAGTGCGAACCGACGGATACCGCTATTGTGTGGCATCATCTTGCTGTTGTTGCCGCAGCATTCAGTTCCTTGATCCGCTGGCGATAGGCGTGCTTCGGACTTTTCTCTATCAGCTGTTCATACTGGCGTAGAGCTTCGATGCGAACTCCATCATTTGTCCCAGTAATCTTCCAAAGCCAATAGTGTAGCTCGGCACGTTGCTCATCATCGCCAGCTTCATGCAGCATGGTGGAAAGGCTTTGCACAGCTGTATCCCGATTGCCCTGGGCTGCATTGATGCGTGCGAGCAATATCTGGATTCTGAAAATGGAGTCAGGCTTCGATAGTTGATGTGAGATTGACAGCCCCTCGTCGGCATACGTGCGCCCCCCCAGAAGCACCAATGCACGCCACGTTTCGGGGGTCGCACCCGGAAGGTAGGATTCCAGAAATTCCGGAATCTTGGCATCAGCGGAAGTGGTTCTGCTGGCTGAGTCGAGAAGCTCAAGGAACACCTGCACAATCCCTTCAATCGCCATAACCAAGCCGAGACGGTGTTGGATGCTTCGGCTTTCCGAGCTGGCAGAGCTGAAGCAACTCAATGCTTTGTCAAGCTCTCCTTCGGCTAAGTGGACGCTGCCGCGATTGCAGAGGGCATCGGCAAAACTCAAGCGATCGCCCAGTTCCTGCGCGATTTGCTCATGCTCGAAAAAACAAGCGGCGGCATCGGCATATTCGCCACGGTCTAAATGGAGTAGCCCCCGATTACCGACGCATGCAGCAATCCCAGCACGGAATCCAAACTGGCGCACAATCCGCTCCTGTGTCCGGTAGCATTCGACTGCATCATCGTGCTTGCCGCAGTAGGTGTAAATGATGCCACGTTCGCCAGCAACATCGGCAATGGTCAGGTGATCTCCCTGCTCGCGTGCAATCGCTTCCCTCTCTAGACAACAGTCAAGCGCTTTGTCGTATTCGCCACGATCCAGATGGATATAGCCTCGGTTGCCAAGTGACAAGGCAAGGCTGCGGCGGTCGTCAAGCAAACGCGCAATCGCCTCAGTCTCGGCAAAACACGCAAGGGCTGCGTCATATTCGCCACGCTTGGCAAGGATGGTTCCGTGCTGGCCAACCGCCATTACAATGCTTGGGTTATCGCCCGTCTTGCGTGCGGCGGCCTCGGCTTCTGCCGCCATGCGCTCGGCATCCTCCATCCGTCCAAGCCTACGCGCTATCCCAGCAAGGTATGCCAGTGCTTGCACTTCGTGTATGCGATCGCCCAGCACGCGCAGCAATTCAATGCGCTCAAGCTGAAGTTGCTCTGCTTCCTGCCATGCCCCTATCTGAACGAACAACTGGGCAACGGCATCCAGTGCCTGGGCTTTCTGTTGCGGCTGCGCCCACTGCTGCCACTGCTGAAGCCCAGCGGAATACGCAGCAGTTACTGTTGCCCGCTCTTGTTCAGACCACAGCCTCAGCACTTCCTGCTTCTCGGCCACCCACAATTCTTGGAAACGCTCAATGTCTGACAACACCAAATGCAGCCGCGCCCGCGCACCAAGCAGATCTAATGCGTGCAGCAACTCCAACGTGGCACGCAGCGACACAGGCTCGCCCTGGAAATATCTGGCCAAGCGTTCAAACACTCGGTGCTTCTTCGGTGTGTCGTCCAGATATCGCTTCTGGACTGCGCTCCGTAGATACTGATGAAAGAAATCCAGCAGGCCTTGATTTCGCTTTAGGTGGTAGTCAAGCCCGACAAGAAAGGTTGATAATTCCAACCGGGTAACATTCCTAATGGCGGTCCCCTGCTGAAACTCCATGCTCATCAGCTCAAGCATCTCCGTTTCGGTCAGCCCCGCGCGCGATGCCCAAATTGCCTCCATTGTCAGTTGAACTACATCCACACCGTGGTCGTGCTCCATTCGCTCAAGCACTCGCTGAAATAGGTCGTCCAGGTCAACAGCATCCATGTAATGCTCAATCCGTGTATCCAATTCCTCATGAACGCCAAACACCCGAAGCTCCTCAAGCACTGTGCGCAGGAACAGGGCATTGCTGCATTTCTGGTCATCGGCAATACGCGATAGCTTTTCGGAGCCAAGTTTTTTGTGGTATTCGGCAAGGTAGCGTTCAATCACCGCGGCGCGCTGGGTGTGGCTTAGCGGCTGAACCTGAACTTCGGCATAACCGCACTGGCACAATGTCGCCAGCAATGGCCCTTCGGTGGTAGTGAGAACTACCTGAATATCAGGCGGAATGAAGTTGGGTAGCCAGTGCAGCGATTGCCCAGGTTCCGGCAACTGATTCACAGCATCAATAATCAGCAGCAACTTCCGGTTGCGGACGTATGCCAGCCATGCCGGAAACTGTTGTTCGATGTTCCTGGCAGTATCCGGCACATCTTGGGCAACGGAGTACAGCTGCTTGATCTCCCTGATGATATGGAGCATCAGCCCGATGTGATCGCGCGCCGACGCGCTTGCCCCCACGTAGTGCGTAACCATTGCCTGCCCCGGATGGCTTGCTTGGTGAAGCAACGACCAGTACGCGATAAGCGCGCTTTTCCCCATTCCTGATTGAGCGGTGATGACAATCTTCTGCTGACCCGATTCCACAACGTCACTCAACAGCTTCACGGTGGATTCATTGCGGATGTACGCCTGCCGGCGCGATTGGGCAAATGCGTTGTGTGCCGTTCGCTCCTGTTCAAGCAGGCTGGGCGCAGCCTCCAGCGGGAATCGTTTCTCGATCAGGTCCCGAAGGTCTTTGTGAATCTCTGCGCCAAGCTCCTGCGGCGTTGTGAATCCTTCGCGCACGGGATACCCGCTGGCACGGATATCCTCTTTCAACCGCTGTAGCTTTGCTTGCAGCACGGGGTCGGTCTCGGCAAATATTGCGGGCGTTGCCGATTGGTGGCGGAAGTAGAAACTGGCATCACTCTCCGGCGAAACCACCCGCCGTGTGGCTCCATGCTGAATTTCCATCTCGGTGATGCTTGCTCCATCGGTCACCGCATCGGTTAGATCCGGGAAGTCACTGATAAGGTGTGCGATAGCCGAAGCAGGGGGCATCCAGCCGTAGCGCTCGCCAAGGATGCCGATAAAGAACGGTCGGCAACGATCAATCTCCTCCAGACAGATGCGGATAATGCCGTCACGTTCGGCCTCTTCTTCCGTGATGCCCCAGCGAAGGTCTATCTCCGTAAAGGTCACGCCACGTTGGCGGCACATCGCACGAATTTCCGGGAAGACCTTCTTCACCAGATACTCACGTTCTTCCTGTAGGTCACGAAACGTTGAGGAGATAAAAACCCGAAGCTCGTTACTCTGCGGCATGGTTGATCCCTCCGGTGTAGAATGCAGAAAGGGTTCAAAAGAATGAAAACATCACACCCCGAAAAGCAGGGGCGCGGTCAATCCAAACTTAAGGGACGTAGGAAGCAAGAGGAGCAGAAGGACGGGAAGAGGCGAATGGAGAATGGAGATTAGAGAGTTGGAGCAGACAGGGGAAGAAGAGATGAGGAACACCTCATTTCATTCCCCTGTGCATCGCAGCCGCCAACTGTTTGCAGGCTTGTTTTGGTAGGCTTCGCCAAGCTCCTCTCTAAAAACGAAGACTCAGTGGAAGATTCTTCACTCGACATTTGACACTCAGCACTCGGCACTCACTCCTCCCCCAACAATCCCCGCCCCGATTTTTTGAACCGCCCTTCTTTTTTCAGCTTGGCCAACACGCCATCCAGCACGCCGTTCAGGAAGATTCCGGATTTATCGGTGGAGTAGCGTTTGGCGATTTCTATCACCTCGTTGATGGTGACGCGGGCGGGGATTTCGGGGAAGTACAGAATCTCGGTGATCCCCATCCGAAGCAGAACTTTGTCAATCGGGGCAATCCGGGAGAAGTCCCAATTCTCGGCCAACGAACGGATGATACTGTCAAGCTCTGCCAAGTTGTTCAGTACCCGCCGCATCAGGTCCTGGGCGAACTCCATCAGGTCGCTGTTCCCTTTCAGTTCCGGTTGCACTATCTGCGCAGCAAGGAACTCCACCGTCTCACCACCGTGCGCGTGGCCAAGCTCGTAGGCATACAACGTCTGCATTACCCGCTCGCGCACCAATCGCCGTGTGGGTGGGGTGCGTTCAATGTCGCTGTCGTTCATCAGTGAGTATGGTGTCAAGGGTTCTGCTTGGTTAGTTGTTGCCGTGCATCAGTTGGTAGGAATCTCTGTGGATGGAGCGCGATGCCCGTTACACGTGCCGCTGTTTAATGTGCCCAATCGCGTTGATCCGCTCCTCTGCTAAACGATCGGAAGCCTGGACGGTTAGTATGCTTTGGGCTTCGCTCAGCTTCAGGATATTCTCCACAATGCCGTAGATGCTTTCGGCGCGCTGCAACGCACGCTCGCGCGAGTAGCCTTCCAGCTCCAACGCCACGTTCATCAGCCCACCAGCGTTGATAACATAATCGGGGATGTACAGGATACCGCGCTCGCGCAAAATTGGGGCGTGGCGGTCGGGATCATCCAACTGGTTATTGGCCCCGCCAGCAATCACCCGTGCATGAAGCCGTGGGATGGTGTCGTCGTTGATGCAGGCCCCAAGCGCACACGGCGCAAAGATGTCGCACTCAACATCGTAGATGGCATCCGGCTCCACCGTGGCAACGTTGTGGTCGGCAACCAGCTGCTGAACCTTGTCGTCGTAGATGTCGGAAACGGTGACCTTCGCCCCTTCGTGAACCAGATGCGCCACCAAATGGCTGGCAACATTCCCGGCCCCTTGCACCGCAATTTTGCGACGGCTAAGCGAGTCGTTGCCGAACGCTTTTTTTGCTGCCGCTTTTATTCCGTGATACACGCCATACGCCGTGAAAGGGGAGGGGTCGCCGCTGCCGCCGGCGTTGTTCACGCCGGTCACGTGTTTGGTTTCCATCCGCACCCACGCCATGTCGGCAACGGAGGTCCCAACATCTTCGGCGGTGATGTAACGCCCGCCAAGGCCTTCCACAAACCGCCCGAACGAGCGGAAGAGCGCTTCCGATTTATTCCGCCGTGAGTCGCCAATAATCACCGCTTTTCCCCCGCCCAGATTCAGCCCCGCAATGGCCGCCTTGTAGGTCATCCCACGCGATAACCGCAGCACATCTTCGCGGGCCGCGCTGTCGGATTTGTACTGCCACATTCGGGTTCCGCCAAGCGCGGGACCCAGCGTGGTGTTGTGGATAGCGATAATCGCACGCAACCCAGAAACAGGGTCCGAGCAGAAGACCACTTGCTCGTGGCCGTACTCCATCATTGAATCAAGAAGAGCCATGCTGATTGTTGGGAATTGGGTTTCGGTTGTTGGGAAACGGGTGTCGGGTATCGGGAGTCGGGAGTCGGTTGTTGGAAGTCGGCACTGGGGACGATAGCGGTTGGCGTTGGCCATGATACTCTATCTGCCGATTGGTTGTGCAAGATACTTCCGGGAAGTTGCTGGCATCGGTTTGCAGGAACAATACGAAAGAACGGCGAACCTATCATATTTCTTACTGCAATTGCAGTAGTTGGTGCGGGAAATCTGGGGGTAGCATGAAGTACACCAGCTTACCGATTTTTTGCTTTGTCAATAGCCCCTGGCCCACCAATTTCAGCAGATCGGTACGTGCGGTTAGGTAGGTGACACCATGGGCGCTCATGTGAGTGTGGATGGTGTAGTTTGCGTTTGGGTGAGTCATTGCGTGGGTCAGCAACGCAATCTGGCGTGGGTTCAGCAACCGTGCCACTTGGTTCATTTGCTGCAATGCTGCGGTTGCTTGCTGTGTGGCTTCGGATTGCTGCTTTAACCTTCTGTGCAAATCATGAATTGCCCGCTCAATCACGCCAAGCTGCGCCAGCACAAAGTAGGTGGTATCGTTGTTGTCGGTCTCGGTGTATAAAAAGGATTGGACGTAGCGCGCGGGCGCTTTGGTCAGAATGGCGGAGATGGTCAAATACTCACAGAGCCAATATCCACGATGCGCCATGGACCAGTAGAACAACGCCCGCGCTGTCCGCCCGTTGCCATCCACAAACGGGTGGTCGTAGGCCAACCAAAAATGGAGTAGGATGGAGCGAACAACGGGATGGAAGTAGATTGCGTTTGGCGAAAGATCATCCCGCTGGTTTGCGAAGTTGCACAACTGCTTTACCCGTTCGTGTAGCTCGGAAGCATCAGGGGGAATATGGAGTTCTTCGTTATCACGCCTATCCACCACAGTTATCTGCTCATCTGGCCGCCGAAAACGCCCCGCAGCGGAATGGTCATCAAGGGTGTCGTGGGTTAGTATCCGTTGCAGTTCCAGAATCATCGCGGGTGTCAACGCCTCATGCTTTATCCGGCCGATGAACTGCATGGCGTTGTAGTTGTTCAGGATCATCTGCTCCGAGCGGTCACGGGGTTTGCGTTCGGTGGTAAGCATCTTCTTGGCCACGGCGTGTGTTGTGGCCGCCCCCTCAAGCCGGCTTGATTGAATCGCTTCCTCAATCAGCGACCGCTTGATGTGGCGTTCCCGCTCAGGTTGGCTCAGCAATGCTTTTGGGCTGTCAATCGCGCCGCTTGCTTGGCTATCAATAAACCGCAAGTAGTATAATCCCGGGTCGGTCATGGTGAAGGAAAACGGCTGGCCGTTGCCATCGCGTATCGGCAGCGTGCGGCTTAGCGACTGCCGCGCCATGCGGATACCAAGCCACCATTCTTCCACGGTAAAACCTTCTGGCGGCTCCACGTGCCGCAAGGTGTCCCAGTGGCGATATTGATGATCTGGCGCAGGGCCAAACTGCGCCATGGCAATCTGAAGAATCCGTTCTATCCCTTTGCTGCCCGTGCCTAACTTGCCGATAATATCTGCCGGGTTTGGCGGGGTTGCTGGTAGTTTCATAACAGGCGGTTGGTTGTTCAACGGCCACCAACATAACGTTTATAATTTATAATCATGTTATAAACGTTTTATAAACGTCTATCAACGTCCACCGGCTTGGTGTAGATTGCTTCCCCGCCTTGCCTGGCAAGGGCTGTGGCAACCGAACAAGCAACGCAACAATGGCAAACGCACCAGCAATGAAATGACCGAAGAACTCTCCACACCTGCACCACCCACGGCCTGCCGCGTTGGCTGCGGTGCCTGCTGCATTGCCCCTTCCATCACCTCACCGATTCCAGGAATGCCCAATGGAAAGCCCGCCGGGGTTCGGTGCATCCAGCTAACCGCCGACAACCGCTGCACTCTGTTCGGCCTGCCGGAACGCCCTGCGGTTTGCTTGGGGCTGATGCCATCGCCGGAAATGTGCGGCAGCAGTGACCAGGAAGCCTTCCGCTACCTGGCCCAACTGGAAGTTCTCACGCAGCCGCGCCGCAAATAATCCCCGGCAGTAATTGGCCATTTCACGGTTAGATTGTTTCTTTGCCACAGCAGCTATTCTTGCATCACTGATGAATCGGGCAAAACCATGAACATCCTATCCATTGATATTGGCGGAAGCGGAGTGAAAGGGGCGGTGCTGGGGGAAGACGGAGCAATGCTTACCGAGCGGGTTCGAATCGAAACGCCACAGCCCTGCACCCCCGACGCATTGCTGGAAACCATCACCCAACTCGTACAACCGCTGCCCCCCTTTACTCACATTGCCGTTGGTTATCCCGGGGTGGTGCGGGGCGGGGTGATCCGCACCGCCGCCAATTTGGATGAGTCGCTGATTGGGTTCAATCTGGTCACGGGGCTTCAGATATTGCTGGGGCAACCAACACGTGCCGCCAACGATGCCGATATGCAAGGGCTGGCCGCCATTGAAGGGAAGGGAGTGGAGATGGTGGTCACGCTGGGAACGGGGTTCGGAACATCGTTGTTTGAAAATGGCCGGCTGGGGCCGCATCTGGAGCTTGCCCACCACCCATTCCGAAAAGGGGAGAGCTACGAGCAACAGCTTGGAAACCCCGCGCGGAAAGAATCCGGCAACGGCAAATGGAACCGCCGGCTGGAACAGGCCATTGCCACACTGCGAACCCTAACCCATTTCGACCACCTCTATCTTGGCGGCGGCAATGCCAAAAAAGTGACGCTGGAGCTTCCCCCCGATGTCTCCATCATCTCCAACGTAGAAGGCATTCGCGGCGGATACTGGTTGTGGAATCAGCGGAGCCAGGAAGAGTAGAAGAAGCCGCTGTCGGCTCTTCTTGCCACACCAGATTTTCGTATTATCGCCCTGCATTTTCTGCTGAAGGTCCCTCAACACACGTTCCTCCAGTTCCCGAATCAACGATTCATCATGGCTACCGCAAACCTATCCTTGCGATTCTCGGTTATCCTTCCCTTGCTGGCAGTGTGGCTTGCGTTTGCGATGCCCGCGCTGGCGCAAAGCTCAACAGGGATTCCACGCATTGATTACTCCCTTTCCAACGAGTTCCGCTACGGCATTGGGGAACGGTACGAAGGGGAAAACCCATTCCGCAAGGAGTATCTGGAAAACCTTTTCAACACCCGGTTGTTTGTGGGGGATTTCACGCTTGGATTTCGGGCGCAAATTGACAAACCACGCGAGTACGGGCGCGACACCGTCGGCATTAAAGAATACTACGTTGAGTTCCGCCGCGACGGCCTTAGCGCACGTGCCGGCAACTTCTACAACCTGATTGGGCGCGGGTTGGTGATGAACTCCTTCGAGAGCCGCCCCATCGGGTTCGATGCCCCAACGCTGGGTGCAAAGTTGGGCTACGAGGATCAGGACCTATCCGCCCAAGTTTTTGGTGGCATGATGGATTTTGCCGACATCCTAAGCAACACCCGTGTTGAGCAATACTTGCTGCGGGGTGCTTCCGGCGAGATTCGCCCCACAACCGGAGTTGGGGTTGGCACAACCTACCTTGCCGTCAGCGGGCAGCGCACACCAAACGGTTTCCGCAGGTCGTTCGATTCCTACCTGCGCGAAGTTTTTACCCGCCTGAACTACAACCAATTCAGCGCCTATCTGAACTATGCCGACAAACGGAACCAGATCAGCGACTTTGTGCGGCAAACTGGTGACTCGAACGAACGGGGGAATGGGTGGTACGGGATGCTGGGTTATGTGGGGGAGATGGTGAGCGTGACAGCACAGTACAAAAGCTATCAATTCGATTTGGTGAAGCCAAGTTTCCAAAGCACCAGCGACCGCCAGTCGCGCGCGTTGCCGTTCCAGAACGCGCCAACGTTGGTGCCGGAGTACAGCAAAGCACTGCTGGACAGGAACCCACACCCTGTTGATTTCAGCGATGAAGTCGGCTTCATGGTGGACATTATGGCAACACCGATGGAGGAACTTACCGTGACGATTCAGGGGGCCGGTGCCAGCCGCCACAACGCCTGGCAGACGATGTTCATCCCAAAAGACACAACCCCCAACTCCAAGGACCGCACCGAATATCTGCGATTGAACGAATCTCCCCTGAAGTTCCCTTCCCTGAGCGACATCACCTACTCACCCTACTGGGAACTATCCGCCCATGCCGAGTACGATGCCACCGAGGACCTGACGCTTGGCATGGCACTGCAACGCCGCGACAACCGCACCTACCGCGAAGGGGACGGCAAGCTGATTGCGCCACACTCCGAAGACTACACCGCATCAACGGTGATGCTGGAGTCGGAATATGCGTTTACCCAGCGCGACAACTTGCACGCAATTTTCGAGGTTCAGGATGTGTTCGATAGCAAGAAGAAAACCACAGCAAACGACAGCTTAGGGATTAAAGCCAGCGATGGAACCTTTAACAACGTTGCCCTGACGGTGGAATACACCCGCTCCCCCAAATGGTCCGTTGCCGGGCGGTTTGAATACACCACCACCGAAAGCGAACAAGGGGGCCAGCAACTGTGGGGAACCCTGAGCGGAACCTACCGCATTGGCGATGCCCACACGCTAAGCCTGGAGTACGGCTCCACCCGTGCCGGGATTGTCTGCACCGGCGGCGTTTGCCGGCTGGTGAACTCCTTCACAGGGTTCAGGCTTGGGGTGGTGAGTAAACTCTGACCGGGCGCACGGGGGGGGAAGGATGAAGGGAAAAGTCACGGCAGCAACATCAAGCATAACCGTTCAACAGAATACACAGAACGCTCCACACAAGTATCCATGAAACACAAACAACTACTACTTCTTGCGGCCCTTCTGATTGCTGGGCTTAGCAGCACCGCGCAACTTCACGCCCAAACCGATTACTCCTACCGTGGCGCGCTTAGCCGCTTGGGGATTGGGCTTGGCGCAAGCATGGGATTCGCCGTGCCAGTTGGCGACCTGAACGACACCTTGATGCAAGGCACCCCGGGCCGCAAAATTGACGAAGCCGCTCCGGGCATCGCCTTCCGGTTTGGGCTGAACGCCTCCTACCCTTTCACACGCACCGTGCGCGGAACCATTGCCACAGGGCTTGACATCCGCAACGTCGGCAAAAAGCTGCGCGAAGAGGATGGAACCGGAACCGAGCTTGACTCGCGCGGCTACAACCTCCAATACTTCTACATCGAGCCTGGGGTTAGCATCAGCGCGTTCCGGTTGGCACTGAACATTGGAATGCCGATGAGCGGCTCGCAACCCGTTCCGCCACCATTGGGGAAAGCTGGCGAATCCATGGACATCGTCAGCGATAACTTGGAGATGATGCTGGAGCCACGGATTGGAGCAACCCTGGTGCTGGTTGATGAAGAGGAAGGGTGGATGGGATTAACCATTGATCTTGGCTTCCCGCTGAACAAAATTTTCAAGGAAACAACGCCAAGCGTTCCCGGTGCCTACGTTGCCGGCGACATCCCTGCAACCCGGATTTTGAACGGCCATTTGGGGCTGACCTATCAGTTCGGGATTCCCGGAACTGGAGGGCAATAACCAGCCAGGAAGCAATGCCCGCGCACACGCACGGCAACCGAAACAATCACCGAACTGACAGCACGACACAATCACAGGAATTTCTCCCATGCGTTTCCCGATTGCACGCATCGTAACCCCGTTGCTACTGGCACTGATCACCTGCGTTGCGGCTGTGGCCCAGGACACCACGGACTTGTTCAACTTCGACGACATCCCCATTGACGACGAAGGCCGCCTGCCGTACGTCGGCATTGGCGGGGGGTACTTGGGGATGATGCAGTTTATGAACTTCGACCAACTGAACGCCCTAAGCAGCACCCTGCGGACCGGAACGTTTGATGGCCAGATGCTGCTGCATGGCGGTGGCGGAATTGCCTCCGTGATAATCATCCCCAACCTGCGGCTTGGTGCGTTTGGGCTTGGTGGATCGGTTGAACGAACCAACACCGAACCGATCGTTATCAACAGCGAAAACTACAACCGCACACTCCGGTTCGATGTTGGGATCACCGCCGCACAAATTGACTACGCCATTCCCCTCTCAAAAAGCCTCACCCTCTTCCCTGGGGTGATGCTTGGCGCCGGCAGCCATGCGATTGAGCTAACGCAGCACCGCGCTGGCGGCAGCCTGTTGTTCCCCGAAGTTCTTAGCGATACCATTTTCAGCGGATCAACCGCGCCCGGTGCTTTTAATCGCTCGGCGCGCATCTCCACCGGGGGAATCTACTACCAGCCAATGGTGAACATCGAGTACGTGACCATCTCCATCCTGATGCTCCGGCTGGGCGTTGGCTACAGCGGCTTTGCCATGGGGGATTGGACCAACGCAGCCGGGGTTGCTGTTAGCAACGCCCCCGACATTAAAGCCGATGGGCTAACCGCACAGTTAGGAATTTCTGTTGGACTGTTCCAGCATTAACACCACCCCGCGCCGCAGGCCGCAAAAAAGAAGGGAGCCATACTCACCTCAGTATGGCTCCCTTGCCGTTTCATGCCGTTTTTTTTGAGCTTCTCTACATCCGTTCCGGAACCTCCATTCCCAGCAATTCCAACGTTGTGGTAAGCTGATCCAAGCAGAGTTTCACCAGCGCCAACCACGATCCCCGCAACGCCACGTTTTCCTCGCGCAAGATGTGGCAGCGGTCGTAAAACCGGCTGAAGGCTTGGGCAAGATTGTAGGCGTACTCGCACAAATAGTTCGGGGCGCGGCGGTCGGCGGCGTACTCCACTTCGTCGGGAAGCCGCGTTAGCAGCAGCGCAAGCTCGCGCTCGGCATCGGTGGGAGGAAGAATTTCTCCCGGAGCAAAGCCCTGGTCGGCAGCTTTCCGCAAAATGGATTTCATCCGCACCGCAGCGTACAGCAGGTACGCCCCGGTCTTCCCCTCGAACCGCACAAACTTTTCGGGATCGAACACATAATCGCTGGTGCGGTGGTTGCTTAGGTCGGCATACTTCAGCGAACCAACCCCAACCATCCGAACAATCTCCTCACGCTCCTGGTCGGGATATTCTGCACCAATCTTCGCTTCCTCCATTTTTTGGATTGCCTCGGTTTGGATAAGCTCCACCAAATCATGCAGCTTCATCGTTCCGCCGGCGCGGGTCTTGAACGGGCGGCCATCGGTTCCGTTCATGGTGCCGAATGTAAGGTGTTCCAACTTGGCGTGCCCAGCAATTCCGGTGCGGCGTGCGGCGCGGAACACTTGCTCGAAATGAAGCGATTGCCGGGCATCCACCACGTACAAAATCCGGTCGGCATAAAGCTCTTCCACACGCAGTTGGATGGTGGCAAGGTCGGTGGTTCCGTACATCGCCCCGCCGTCGGATTTCACCAGAATCAACGGTGGGATTTCCCGCTCATCTTCGCTTGCTGGTGGAAGCTGAATCACCTCGGCTCCCTCGCTCAATTCGGCAAACCCAGCCGCGCGCAGTTGCTGAACCATGGTGGGGATTTGGGGTTGCGCGTCGCTTTCCCCCAACCACAAATCGAACGTCACCCCCAGGCTGCCGTAGTCGCGCCGAAGCACCGCAATGGAGACCCCCACAAAATGCAGCCACAACGCCAGATACCCAGGCCGCCCGGCCTGAAGTTCGGCGGTGGCTTGGCGCGATTGCTCCATTGCTTCCGTGTCCGACTTTGCCCGCGCCGATGCCGCCGGATAAAGTTGCTCAAGGTCCTCAATCGTGACCGGGGATTCTTCAGGATATGGCCCGCTGAACTCTGGATTGAAATAGGGGAGGTCGGGCTGGTGGCGGCGAAGCTCCGTAATCAGCATCCCCATCTGAAGCCCCCAATCGCCAAGGTGAACATCGCCAAGAACGTTGTGCCCCGTGAACCGCAAAATCCGCTTGATGCTTTCGCCAATAATCGCCGAACGCAAGTGGCCGATGTGCATTGACTTGGCAACGTTCGCGCCGCCGTAATCCACCACAATGGCTTCCGGGTGCGGGGTGGCTTCGCAGCCAAGCCGTGCGTCGGCAGCCGCCGCACGCAGCCGCTTGGCGACGAACTGGTCGGTAAGGGTAATGTTGATAAAACCGGGGCCGGCCAACGATAGGTCGGCAAAAATTTCACGCGGGGAAACGTTGGCCAAAACGGACTCGGCAACCGCACGTGGGTTTTGCCGTGCGGCCTTTGCTGCGGCCAACGCGCCGTTGCATTGGAACTGGCCAAGATCGGCCCGCGCCGAGATGACTACGTCGCCGTAACTGCTATCCATCCCAGCTTGCTGGAAGGCATTGCCAAAAATCTCCGAAAGGTATCTGAGCAGCGATTGCACGTGTTGCGCTCTCCCACTGAATAATTGTGAACGTTTGATGAACAAGGCGAATATACACCACCGCGCCAGTGGCGATTGGTGAGCGGTTGTTGAAAACCAGGGCCGGGGGAAATCGGCTGAAGCGGTTGCCCGGAATATCCCCTTTCCAGATTCCTGATTCGCGACGTATCTTGCCCCCGTATTTCACGGAATACTTCAACACTTTCCCTCGGCCAATAACACACACACATGAGACTTTTTCTGCTTCGCATTGCACTGACCGCAAGCACGTTGCTGCTGCTGATTCTTGCAGGAACCGAACGCGCCGCCGCGCAAGCCTACCCGATGAAAGAAGGCCTCCCTGCGGCCACAAAAAAAGCCCAAGACACCCTGGCAAAAGATGCCATTCTGGTTGGGGTTGGAACAGTGGGCAACTTGGATTTTTCAGGGATTAACCTCACGTTCGATCTTTCCAGCGGGAACGCTACGGCATGGGTCTATCTGTTCTACTCACCCTCGCTGCAAAAAAGTTTGCCGATAGCGGTGATTAAGCTCTTGATTATCTACCAAGCGGTTGGCATTGGCGAAATCCCGCTTCCCATTCCCGATGGGCTTACTGACACTCTAGACTTGGATGGCCAAACTTCCAACAGCAACCAGATGGTGAAACGGCTGGAGACCGACACCGCCTACCAACGATTCCGCACTGAGCTTCCCGGGGCAAAACCAAATTTCCTGAGCTTGGCCGAGCTTGGCGATTTCTCGCAGCTTCCGGGTGACTTCCCGCTGAACCAGCCGATCTGGAGCATCTTCTTCACCGGCGAACAAGATTCCACAATGAGTTGTTTTGTGGGGGCCAACAGCGGCAACGTTTTTTGCCGCCGTGTTAGCCTTCCAACCAGCGCGGTGCCGGGTTCCAGCATTCCCGGAAGCGACATGAGCCTATCGGTGGTGCCAAACCCTGCGAACAGTTCGCTCAGCGTTGGCGTTCGGATTCCCGATGGGAAAATGCTTCCGGCAGATGCGCGCATGGGGCTGTACAATCTGCGCGGCGAACAGGTGCTGGACCTAAGCTCCACACTTGCCGGAAACAACGGGCTGCCGCTCACCTTCTCAACCGACGCGCTCCCTTCCGGCAACTACTACATCCGCCTGCATGGCCAGGGAATCCAGCCGATGACGATTCCGGTGGCGGTGGAGCATTGATGCTGATCGGGTGCGGATTGCCCCGCACCGCGGTGCGCCATTTGCCTGCCATTGTTCCGTAACCACACCAACGCTGCCGGGGTCACACGTACCTGCGGCAGCGTTGCGTTTACGTGAGAAGGCAGAGCGAGAGAGCCTCTCCGAACAACTCTCCACCAACACAATCCTTCCTCCCATGCGCTCACTTCTTCAACTCTTTTTTTTGCAACTGCTTCTTGTTGCCGTTGCGGTGGGGCAGCCGCGCGGTGGGCCTGTTGCCAACCTTATTGCCAACAATGGCCAGTGGCCCGCCGAAGCCCGCTATCTGCTCCGTTCGGCGGGGATGGATAGTTGGCTAACGGATCAGGGCATCCTGCTGGACCGATACTCCATCACCAGCAACGGCACCAGCAACGCCACCAGCAACGGCACGCAGCGGCGTGGCCATGTTGTTCGGATGGAGTTTGTTGGGGGGAATCTGGCGACATCAACCCCGGTTGGCCAACTGCAAGCCCGCCACAATTATCTGATTGGCAACAACCCCGCCGCGTGGGTTACTGGCGTGGCGGCCTACCAGCAGGTCCGCTGCGCCAATGTGTATGCTGGGGTGGACGCGCTTTTCTATCAAGATGCCGGCCAGCTTCGCTACGATCTGGTGGTGAACCCGGGGGCGGACCCCTCGGCAATCCGGCTGCGGTTCACCGGCGCGACCACGCTTCACCACACCGGCAGCGCGCTTCAGATTGGGACAACGTTGGGGGTGATTGAGCAATCGGGATTGGTGGCCTACCAAGTGGCCGATGGAGTTCGGCGCGTGGTTCCCTGCTGGTTTGTTCAGCACAGCGATGGCACCGTTGGATTCCGTGCCGAACAGTACGACCGAACCCAACCGCTGGTGATTGATCCCCTGATCTACTCAACATTTATCGGCGGTTCCGGCAGCGATAACATTGCCGGGCTTGCCGCCGATGCCGACGGAAACCCGGTGGTGTGCGGAAGCACCGTCTCGCTTCTGTTCCCCACCACAACCGGGGCGTACAACACCGCCAACAACGGAATTCAGGATATTGTTGTGGTGCGGCTGGACAGCAGCGGCAGCGCGGTGATCTACTCCACCTACATCGGCGGCGCGGGGTTGGACGCAGGCAAATCGGTTGAATCAACCCCGGACGGAACCGCGTGGATTACCGGCTACACCGACTCGCAAGATTTTCCCACCACCACCAACGGAGCGCAGAAATCGAGCGGGGGGGAACGGGACGCTTTTCTGCTTGCGCTGAACCCTGCGGGGACTGCGCTGAGTTACTCCACCTATCTGGGGGGAAGCGTCCTTGATGAAGGGGAAGGGGTGGCCCTGGACAGCAGCGGCAGTGTTGTTGTTGTTGGCACAACTTCCTCCCCCGATTTTCCAACCACGCCCCAGGCATACGACAAAGCCAAGAGCACGAACATCTTCGACACTGATCTGTTCATTGCCCGCATTGGCAGCGATGGAGGGGTGCGGTTTGCCAGTTTTTTGGGGGGAGAGCAGATGGAGCGTGGGGCGGTGGTGGCAACCAACAGGGAAGGGGATATTCTTGTTACTGGCCAGACCAGTTCGCCCGATTTCCCAACCACCTCCACCGTTGCCGACAACAGCCACAACGGCAACGCCGATGCCTTCCTTTCGCGGTTGGATAGCAGCGGCACACAGTTGCTGAACTCGGGCTTCGTTGGTGGCGAGCAGGACGATGCCGGCTACGGCATTGCAATCGGCCCCGACGGTAACCCGTACCTGTGCGGCTACACCCGTTCCGACAGCTTCCCCACCACGTTTCTTTCTGCCGATACCGTCTTCAACGGCAACACTGATGCCTTTGTGGTCCGATTCAATAACGACGGCAGCCGGATGCGCTACGGGTTGTTCTTGGGCGGAGTGCAAGGTGAGGTGGCAACGGCAATTGCTGTGGATTCACGCGGCAGCGCGCACGTTGTGGGGGGAACGTACTCCCAGTTTTTTCCGGCTGGCGGCGCTGTGTTCGATCCAGATTTCAACGGCACCGCCGATGCCTTCTTGGTGAAATTTTCTCCGTTCGGCGGAAGCAGAGCCTACTCCACATTTATCGGCGGAACGCAGGAAGATTATGCTTATGGAGTTCGGCTGGATCGAGAGGGGAACGCCATTGTGGCTGGGCGAACGCAATCGCTAGAATTCCCAACAACGCCCAACGCAGCCGACACCGGATTTAATGGCAGCTCCGATTTTTTTATCACCAAGCTGACGATTGAAGATGAAACCGTTGGGGTGGAGGATGACAACAACAGCAATGGGATCAACGGCGCGGCGGCGGAAATCACCATTGCCCCAAATCCTTCATCCGGCTTGCTTCAGATTTCCATCCCACCCGGCATTGCCGTTGCGCAAGTTCAGTTGTTCAATGCTGTTGGAGTGCTGCTGATGCGTCATCGGCTGGGGGGAGACTACCGGGCGGGGCTAACTCTGGATTGCAGCCGATTCCTACCCGGGCTGTACTTGGTGGAGATAAGCACCACCAACGGAAAAATAGAACGCCGACCGGTGATGCTTCAGTAGCCAACCGGCTGTGCCTGCTCCGCTTGGGAAGCAAGCCCCTTCGGCTCATCTGCAGTTAGCGCGCTCGGGAGGTGTGCATCAATAGCTTCTCAATTCGGTGGCTCCGCTCACTGCTTCGACAAGCTCAGCATGAGCGGCAGCATAAGCGGGGCGATGTTCGGTGGCTGTTGCAGACTACTTTGAGGTGAGCCAACTCATCTTCAACTCACCCTCCTGGGCCCGGCGGCGGTTGTGATGATGGTGGTTGCGATGATGGAGATTTCGGTGCTGGTTGTGGCGGAGATTGCGGCGGTTCCGGCAATGGAGGTTGCGGGGTGATGCTGACCGACACGTTATCCAACGCCCAGCTTTCGTTGGTGATATCTTGGCCGGGGTCATCCAAAAAAACGTTGAAACCGAAGCGAACGGTTGGGGCGGTGTGCAGCACCGTTCGGGTGATCCGGTAGGTCGCATCCATCGGCCCAATGAACAGGCCCGGTGCGCGCCAGATATACCCCAGTGAGTTGAACGCAATCGCGCCGGTGCGCGCCGGGTGGCTTGCGGGATACCCGCTTGGGAACGATTGCCGGTAGCTGGTGTTGCTGAAGCTGGAGCGGAACAACAACGTGTCATCAACCTTGAACTCCAACAGGTCAGGGCCATACAAACTGCTGTTCCCATCCCAAGAGCGAATCGTGATGAAGTCGAAGGTGATCGTGATGGAGTCGTGGGGGGGAAGTTCCCCCAACCGGAGCGTCACCCGTTGGTCGCCGAAATCCCCCAGAACCCGCTCGGCAGCATTCCCAGTGAACCCAACCCGCACCCGGCGTTGCCATTCGGGGTCAACGATTGTGGTGTGCCAGTTGGCGGTGTCGCCGGTGGTGAAATCGTTCTTGTAGATCGTCACGGCTGGGGGTTGCGCCAACGCGGCCAAAGGCACCACACAGCACCCCCACAACCATCCAACAATGTTCCGATAGAGTTCCCTCATTCTTACTTCAGCAGCTTGGCCAAGATGAACACCGCCCCGATTACGAACGCAGCAATTGCCCCGTACAAATACCACTTGATGCTCCCCTTTGCCCCACGCACAAGCTCCTCTTCTGTTTTTAGTGAGATGATGAACGGCTTTTTCTCGCGTGGTTTCTGCACCGTTAGCTGGCCGCTGGTGTCGGTGGCTTCGCCAAGAAGGTAGAGTTGGGAATCGAGCGGAAGGATCGCTTCGGTGTAGTGGTATCCCAACACCCTGCGCCCCCCAAGCCCAACGCCAACCTGCAACACAAACCCACCCATCGTGATTGACGGCCCGCCAGCGAATGGCTCGAACCGGCTAACGGTTTGCCGTGGGTGAATCTCGGCCCCGGTTGGGTTCACGTCAAGTTCCCCGGTTGCGTCGTGCAGCTGGAACAATGCCGACTGGGTGTTGCTGGCCACAATGTTGCTTCCGGTGCGAGTGGCGGTGCGGGTTCCCCCTTCGCCATCTTGTTCTTGGTAGGTTTCTTCGTAGCGTTCCTCCACGCTCATGGTGTAGTAGGCGCATGGCTGGCCGGAGAGTTCGGCGGTAAGGGGGGCGGCGCAGCGGAGCTTCCCTTTCAGCTCAACAAATTGGCTGAACCCACCGGCCCCAAGTTCGGCAGCAATCTGCGCGTGAAGGTCGCGAACCTCCTGGGCGGTTACGGTTTCCGTGAACCCAATTTCCAGCAACCGCCCTTCGGCGCGGCTCCGCAAGTAGAGAAGCAATCCGCCCACCGCAACCAGCAGCAGGCCAATAATGAGCAATGCCATGATAATGCCCTCCGGTGTTTTGTCGTTATACTCAGAGCAAATTGGTTTGCGAAATTCTACTCAGCTAGGTGTGCTATGGATTCCCGCTTTCGCGGGAATGACAGTGATTGAGTTTTTCGCAAACCACTCTGTTTGGAGTATAAAACAAAGATAACGCCAACAAGCCGGAACCAAACAGTTGGCTCCGGCTTGTTGGTTGCTCTCTCACTCTCCCTTCTTGAATGAAGGTTCCTCTCCCTTCCCCTTTCTCACAAGCAATTAAAACGACAGGCTTCCGCGAAGAAGAAGGCTGCGGCCAATGGCTGGCGCGCCGAAGGACTCCTGATGAACTTTGTTCAGCAGGTTCTGTGCCGATAGCGTTAGGTCAAGTCCATTCAGCCCGGCAACCCGGTAGCCAAGCGTCAAATCCACAAGGCCGTAGGATGGAATCTCACCTTCATACACTCCGCTTTTCATGCGGAACCCTTCGGTGTAGCGGTAGCGGCTTTCGGCGCGGAATCCAGCGGCAGTGTTGGAGTAGCGCAACGCCAGCGAGCCTTTGTTTTTTGGTGCGTTCAGCGAAAGGTCACCCGCGCCTTCCAGATTTTCAAAGTAGTTGTTGCTCAGATAGCTGTACGTTGCGCCAACTCCCCACTGGTCGTTGATGCGGTAATTGGCCGCAAGGTCAACCCCGGTGACGCTTACTTTGCCGTAGTTGCGTGGGGCGGCAATCAGTGCTGTTGGGTCGGGCGAACCACCTTCGGGGCCAACGGTTCCCAGCGGCAACGCGCCAATCGTTCCCCCCATCATTGCTGCCTGTGCCGTGGCGATGGAGTCGGCCATATCCTGCGGAAGCCCCTGCTGCTGCAATCCACCGCTGATGAACGGCTGCACGTAGGCCGCTATCTCGGCCCCGTTCAGAAATGCGTTCGGGGTGATAATCTGGGTTGCCGTGAAGTTCTCAATCTGCGACCGATAAAGGTCCACCGCCAGCTCAAGCCGGTCGGCGATTGCCCCTTTGTAGCCCACCTCAATCGTCTGCGTGGTTGTTGGTTTCAGCCGTTGGATGTTGGTTGGCGCGGCAATCGGCTTGAACGGGTTTTGCGCGTCGTTCGGGTCCAGCAACGCCATGAAACTGTGGACCTGTTCCTCGGTTGGTGCGGGGATGGCCGAGATATCTACCCCTTGCGCAGCAAGCACCCCAACGGCAATCGGCCACAATGCTGCGGTGCTTACCGGTAACGCCTGCGACGGGTCGGCAAACTTGGAGTGCATCATGTACGCCCCGTTGCTTTGGTTGAAGGTGAACCCGGTTTCGGGAACGCCAACGGTCCGCAGATCAACGCCGTAGGCTGTGCCGAACTCTGGGCTGATTGCCCCAAACCCGAACACGTCGCGCTGGAACACCAGATCCAAAAACAGGTCGTTGGTGGTGGGTGTGTTGTAGGCGGTGTTGAACGTCAGCCGAACGCTCTGGTTCTGATCCGGCTTATACACCAACGCCGCTCGCGGCGAGAACACAGGGTCTTCCAGACGGTTGTTCAGATCAAGGCGACCGGTCAACAGAAGGTCTAATTTATTCTCCAGCAGATGCGCTTCCGTCTGCAGATATGCGCCGAACTCGGTGATGTTGTCGTCATCTTCATTCCGCCCTGTCAGGGTTCCTTCGGTCTCCGGCTGGGTCAGGAAAAGGTCGCCACCGTAGGTGAAGCCAAGCTGGTCGCCCAGTGTGGTGGAGTGCTGCACACGCCCCACAATCTGCTGCGAACGATCCACGATGGAGTTGCCACTGCGAAGCAGATAGGTCTGGCCAGCATCGCTTTTGTTCAGGAAGCCTTGCACCAACAACGCCCCCCAGTTCAGCCGCGCCCCGGCGTGCGCAAAACTCCATCCTTTCCCCTGCGCCGCCCCCAAGTCGGTTAGCTCGATGCCGTTCATCAATTGGTCGTATCCACCGTTCAGGCTAAGGGTGGCGTTGTCGTTCAGCATCAGGTCCACGCGGCCATCAAGCCCAAACCGCTCAACGTTTTTTTCCCGTTTTCCAATTTTCAGCGTGTCGGCCCCGCTGCCGGCGGCAATGGCACTGGCGCGGGCTTCGGTTTCCACGGGGTCGCTGAAGCTCCAATCTTCGCCACCGGAGTACTGGCCGGAGATTTTGTACCCAACGTTTTCGCCAATCAACCCGGCGTGGCGGATTGCGGCCTGCATCACCGGGCCGATTGCTGCCGAAGCCGAGTCGCTGATGAACCCGCTTCCAAGCTCAACGGTTGTCCCCTGGGAAGCCAGCGGGGATTTGGTGATGATGTTCAGCACCCCCGCCGAAGCGTTTGGGCCGTAGAGTGCCGAACCCGGGCCGCGCACCAACTCCATCCGTTCCATATCGCTGTTGGTGGTCGGGACCAGCGTTGGGACGTTTGCGCGAAGCGAGGGGAGCCCAGCGTTGCGGCCATCCACCAGCGTCAGAAGCTGGCCGCTGAAAACGTTGCTGAACCCGCGCGTCACCATCTCGAATTGCGCCAACCCTTTCTGCGCAATGTCCACCCCGGCAACGCCACGGAAATGCTCAACATGGGTAAGCGTTGGGGTGGATTGAATTGCTTCGGTGCCCAGCACCGTTACCGATGCCGGGGCCTCCAACGCCTTCTCCACCTTGCGCGAAGCGGTCACCGTTACGCTGTTCAGCATCAACGATTCTTCTTGCAGTGTGGCGTTCAGCGTTGCGGTTTGCCCATCTTCCACCGTCACGGTTTGCGGCGGCATTGGGCGGTGTCCGATTGATGTCACGGTTGCCCGCCAGCGTCCGGCCGGAATCTGGCGCACGGCAAATTTTCCCTGCGGGGTGGTATAGGTCCCGCGTAGTTGTGTGGTGTCTTGTTCGCTCACCAGCCGCACCGTTGCGCCGCTGATTGGCGCGCCCGTTGCCACATTTGTTACCGTACCAGTCACCGTCCCGGTTTGCGCTTGTGCAGCGGCGGAAAGGATGACAAAACCGAGCAGTGAAATTGCTGTAAGAGAGGTTTTCATCAGAACAGAACCCTTTGTGTGTGTGTGACAGAATTGGCCTTGCAAGGACTGCTGCAAAATTATTGGGGAAGCAATCCGGGCTTGTCAGCATTGGGTTCTGTTGTTGTCAGGAAAATGTCAGCGGGGGATTTCCCCAGGGTTGTTGCTTGTTTTTTTGGTGGGAAGCGGTGGATTGAGTTTACCGAAACGATAGTGCAATTATTCATCCCCTTGCTAACATTTGGAAGAATGCCTGTGTTAGCAGTGTATATGAAACAGACCCGTATTGCTCTGCTTGGTGGCGGCATCGCCGGGGTGGTTCTGGCCCGCGAACTGGCCCGCCGGGATGACCTTCAGGTTACGTTGATTGAGAAGGAGGGGCGGCTGGGTGGCCTGCACCGCAGCCACACAATCAATGGCCTAAGCTACGACATTGGCGCGTTCGTTTTCGACGCGCAACATCAGCTGTTCCGCACCTTTCCGGAGCTATCGGCATCGTTCCACAAACAACCTCACTTCAGCCAGTCGGTAACTCCGGAAGGGACGCTGGATAACTATCCGCTAACCCTGGGTGGATATGTGCGAGACCATGGGGCGGTGGGAACATTGCTGGCGGCAATCAGCCTTTGTGCGGGCCGGGTGCGCCACTACCGGCGCGATACACTAGGGGGATTTATTCGCTGGCATATCGGCGACCGGATGTACCGCCACAGCGGACTGCAACGTTACCTTGAACGATTCTACGGCGTGCCAGATGCGGCCATTGACGTTGCCTTTGCCCGGCAGCGATTGCAAGAAATGTTCGACGGCTACACCAGCAAGCAACTGGCAAAAAAAATTGCTGCGCGGCTTATCGCTCACCTTCCCGGAAGCCACCACACCAGCGGCCATTGGGTTGGTTGGGTTCCCCCCAGGGAAGGTTTTGGCGCAGTCTATTCAACAATAGAAACGTTGCTGAACGCCGATGGAGTGGATGTGAAAACCTCGGCATCCATCCAGCAGATCACGCGGCATGGCAATCAATTCAACATCACCACCACTGGCGGAACCGAGCAATTCGACAGGGTGATCTCCACCATTCCCATTCCATCAGTGTTAGAGTGCTTGGGGATCCAGCCAACCTTCAAGCTCCGCTATCTGAAGCTCCTGTCGCTCTTCTATCGGCTTCGTGGCCAGGTTGGCTACAACGGGGCATTCCTCTACAACTTCACCCCCGACGGCCCCTGGAAACGGATCACCACGTTCAGCAAATACTTCGGGGAGCAGCGGGGCGATCATTACTTCACGGTGGAGTGCACCGTTCCCGATAACGACCAAAGCAGCGTTGCCGAAAAACAGCATGATTTTGAGGAACATATCCAGCGGCTTGGACTAATGCGCGGAACCTTCCATCGGGAAGGGGAAACCACCACCGCCAACGCATATCCGATATTCGAGCAAGGCAAAGGTGAGTCCATCCGGAAGCTGCGCCAGTTGGTGTTGGATTCCGGAATTGAGATAGCCGGACGGCAAGGGCAATTCCGCTACATCCCCTCCGCCGTTGTTGCCAAAGAATCGCACCAACTTGCCGCGCAGACGCGCGCCGTGGCGTAGCTGTGGTGGGTCGAAGCAGTCGAAGTATGAAGCAGAGCCACCGAACCATGAAGTTGCCCCCAGTGTATTTTGCACGGAACGTTCACGAACCTGGCCAGATGCCTGCCGCCGTGGGCGCAGCGTTCTACCGTGCATCCAAACCTGCCATGAGCAATCTGAAAAACTTCCCAACCCTTACCGAGCAAACGCTGGCGGTTTCCCCGATTGAGCGTTCGCAGACCATCCCCTCCGATTGGTACATCAATCCAGAGTTCCACCAGATTGATAGCCAAGCCGTTTTCTTGCAAACATGGCAGTGGGTTGGGCATCTGGGCCAGGTGGCCAACCCGGGCGATTACTTCCTTGCTTCCGTTGCCGATAACCCTTTGATTCTGCTTCGCGACCGCGATGATGCCTTGCGTGGATTCTACAACGTCTGCCGCCACCGCGGCGGGCCGTTGGCCACCGATGAATCAGGGAACTGCACGATGCTGCAATGCAAGTACCACGGCTGGACCTATCGCTTGGATGGAGCATTGCGCGGGGTGCCAAAGTTCGACCGGGTGGAGCTGTTCAATCGGGATGACTACGGGTTGATTCCGATAGCCGTGGCGGTGTGGGAAGGGTTGATCTTTGTGCATCTGGGGGAGCAGCCCCCGCCGATTTCCACAGTGCTGGAAGGAATCGCCGAACGGATTGCGCCGATCTCACTTCTCACCAAACGATTCTTCCGCAGGGTGGAGTACCGGGTGGAGTGCAACTGGAAAATCTACATTGACAACTACTTGGAAGGCTACCACGTCCCGCTGGTGCATCCCGAGTTGATGAAGATGCTGGACTTCAACAGCTACATCACCGAAACCGCACCCTGGTACTCGTTGCAGTTCAGCCCGATTCGCCCCGGCGGGGATCACCCCTACGGCGATGCCGCGGTGGAATCGGCGGCGGCGTTCTACTACTTCATCTACCCAAATTTCATGCTAAACATCTTGCCCGGACGGCTGCAAACCAACCTGGTGATCCCGGTATCGCACAACCGAACGTTGGTTCGGTTCGATTATTTCTACGATGACATCAAGTCCCCGGAAGCTCTTTCATTTATTCAGGAAGACATTGCCAGCAGCGACCGCATCCAAGCCGAAGATATTGACATCTGCCAGCGGGTGCAGCGGGGCGTGGCTTCGCGGGCCTACGACCGTGGCCGGTTTTCGGTGGAGTGTGAGCAAGGGGTCTATCACTTCCAGTCGCTGCTGAAGGAGAGCTACCGGCGGTGGATCAGCCGATAAACGCCGGGCGGTTATTTCCCCTGGATCAACTCCCACAAGTTGTCAGTCCCCTTCATGCAGAACTCCTCATGCTCGTGGAAAATGGTGCTAGTTTCCACCGATGTTTTGGGGTCAATCCGCAGCCGCATGTCGTCGGGGTCGCGGTCGCGGTCAAAACGGATCACACCATCCACCACCGATTTCTGGCAGACCGCATACACCGACAACGGGTCGGCGTTGAAAATCGCCAGGTCGGCCTCCTTCCCCACCTCAATCGAGCCGACGCGCCCCTCAATCCCCAACTGTTTGGCGGGGTTGATGGTGATCAATTTCACCGCTTCATCGTGGGTTAATCCGCCGTAGCGCATCGTCTTGGCTGCCTCGTGGTTCAGATGCCGGTCAAGCTCGGGCGAGTCGGAGTTGATGGAGGTGGTGACGTTGTTCCGGGTAAGGACTGCGGCGTTGTAGGCGGTGGAGTAATAGACCTCGAACTTGTAGGCCCACCAATCGGCGAACACCGAGGCCATCGCGCCAAAGTCGGCAAGTTCGGGGGCCACTTTGAACCCTTCGTTGACGTGCTGGAAGGTGAGTTTTTTGATGCCGAAATCGCGGAAGACCCGCATCAGCATCAGGATTTCATCGGCGCGGTAGCTGTGGCAGTGGACCAAAATTTCCCCCCGCAAAATCCCCGCAAGCGTTTCCAACCGAAGGTCGTATTCCGGTGGCGTTGCCCGCTGATCTTTCCCTTGCTCATACTGCTCCTTTGCGGCCATGTAGCGTTGCGCTTGGGTGAAGGCATCGCGCATCACTTGCTCAACCCCCATGCGTGTTGCCGGGCGGACGTTGAACCCGCGCCCATGCACCCGGGTTGGATTTTCCCCCAGGGCAAACTTGATGGTTCGGGGGGCGTTTTCCATCACCAATCCTTCGGGGTCGGCTGTGCCGTAGCGCATCTTCATGGTTTGGCACTGGCCGCCGATTGCATTTGCCGATCCGTGCATCACGTGGGCAATGGTTTTGCCGCCGGCAAGGGCGCGGTAGATAGCAATGTCGTAGGGGTCAATCACATCGCGGATTGCAACTTCGGCGGTGACGGGGTTGGTCCACTCGTTCACGTCGGTGGTGGCAATGTGGCTGTGGGCATCAATGATTCCAGGCATCACAAATTGCCCGGTGGCATCAATCGTGTCGGTTCCTGCCGGGGCGGCCAGCCCCTGGCCAATGGCTGCGATGATCCCGTTTTTCACCAAGATGTCGGTCCGCTCCAGCGTCCCGTTTGTCACCGTCAGCACCGTGCCGTTGCGCACCAGAAGGTTCCCACGTTTGGCGGCATCGCGCCGCAACGCAAGCGCAGGGTTCAGCATCAGCGTGTCGCCAGCGGTAGCGGTTGGGCTGGCGGTTGGAGTAACGGATGGAGTAGCGGTGTCCCCTTTTTTCTCTTTCGTTTGCTGCGGCTGGTACTCATACTTCCGGCCATCAACAAACACGTAGCGGACGGGGCTATCCTTCGCAAACCATGATCCTTTTGTCACCACAAGGTTGGCGATTTTCCCGGGGTCAACCGTTCCCAAACTCTGCTCCAATCCAAGCATCCGTGCCGGTTCGGTGGTGAGCGCGGCAAGCGCGGCATTTTCCGGCAGCCCGTGCTCAATTGCGGTGCGGACGTTCTGGCGCAGCTTCCCCGCAGCGGCCCCCAGCGTGCTGAACCCGAACTTCACCCCCGCACGGTTCATCCGCGCAGCATTGGCGAAGAAGGTTGCGCGGCTGCTGGCCTGTTTTGTTTTCAGAATCTTCTGCTCCATTGCCACATCTTCTGGCCTCTGGGTCCGGTGCCAAAGGTTGAGCGGTGTGGAGGCGATAGAGTCGGCGGAGCTGGATAACGAATCAGCATTGCCCTTCTCTTTCTTCTCCGTTTCGGCTTGTGGGAAATCGAGCGAGAGGAAGAGGGGGAGCTTGGAATCTTTCAGCACCTGTTCGGCATCCCACCCCTCTTTCAATCCGGCAAGCATCAACCGGAAGCCCAGGTCCTTCTGCAGATGGAGCGCGCGGCGAACGTCCAGCGCATCCTCCACACGGAACAGCACCGGCTGCGCGCCGGCCACCACCGGGAAGAACGCGGCGGTGGTTGCGTCCCATGCTGGGCGTTCCATTCCGTTGGAGTTTTTGCCGTACGATTCCGACTGTGAGCGGCGTTGCTTGGCGTTAGTAAACAGGTTGCGCCACTTGGCCATGATGGCAAAGGTGGTTGCCGGATAGACATCGTTCACCGCCGGAACAAACTGCGCAAACAGTGCCGAGCCGCCGCGAATCACCATGCCGTCTGGCGAATCGCCCCCCAGGCTGATGATTGCCCCAGCCCCCGGAAGCATCTGGCCACGCGGGACCGTCTGCGCCACGGTGAACCCAACCTCACGAAGCGAATCAAGCAACGGGTCCTGGTTGGTGAGCATTGCGCGGACATCACGCTCCGGCTGGATTCCGGCACGGGCGTTTGGTGGGTTTCCGGGGCGCGGAACCCTGTCATATTTTGGTTCATCGGCTGGCTTGGCCACGCCAGCGTTCGTCATCCCGTCAATAAATCCGGCATAGACTGTCATCGAATCTCCCTCGATGATTTCAGCATCGAACGGGATAGCGATATTGGCCCCCACGGCGGTAATCAATCCATCACGAATCAGCAGCGTGCCACGCTCGATAACCCGCCCCGGCCCCTGCACAATGCGGGCATTGCGGATAGCAAACGTGCGGGTAACAGGGCCAACTTCGGGTTGCGGATCGCGCGGCTGGGCAAGCAGCAGCAACGGCGTAGCAACCAGCACTGCAAGAAGGAAGAAGAATCGGGTCACGGTTCAGAGCGGAAGGTTGTTTGGATTGGCATATCTCAGCGGCCAAAACTGCCAGCTTCAATTTGGCTGGCAATCTACGGCTATGGCATTAATTGTTGGCTTATACTCCGAACAAATTGGTTTGCAAGAATCAAGGGATTGTTCTCCCAAATTCACGCACCGTCATCGCCCCGACGGGTCGGGGTCTTTGGACAAGGAGTCTTCGACGAAACGATCCCGTGCGTTTCTGGGAAGTCGTCGCACACCATCCTGGGTGCGAGATGGGCTTCGCCGTAGCTTCACGGTGCCACGTCGCTATCGCTTCTTGTCGAAGCCCCCGACCTGTCGGCAGGGCTGTTAAGTGTTCAAAGAAGGAGTAAATTGCAGGCCAAAAACAGATGGAACAAACACTGGTAGCATATCTGCGAACCGTCCCGGACTTCCGAAGCGCGCATGGGAAGCGCTATCAACTCGATCACCTGCTGCT
>JAEUSP010000085.1 GCA_016788565.1 Chlorobiota bacterium
TGATGCTACTGGTTGCCTTACATCCGTCAGTTGGGAGAGGGAGCCAAAGCCGAGAAGGAACCGAAGAAGAGTGAACGTGAGGTGGCACGCAATCTCCGCGCTGAAGCACGGAGTAATGCTGAAGAGAAGCCACCGCCGAACAGCGAAGTACTATCATCGCCCCGACGGGTCGGGGTCTGCGACAAGGAGCGATTAGCGACGTGGCACCGCGAAGCAGCGGCGCAAGCCCATCTCGCGGCCAGCAGGGTGTCCGATGTCATCCCAGAAACCCGCGGGCTTGCTTCGTCGAAGACTCCTCGCAATGACGAGCCGATGGATGACTAATGACTAATGACTAATGACCACTGTCAAATTGGTTGCTCAACGCCCAGCAACCGCCGGAAACCACTGGTAGAGCATCAGATAGATCAGCACCCCGGTCACCGAAACGTACAGCCAGATTGGAAGCGTGATCCGTGCAATTTTTCGGTGGCGGTCGTATTTGGCGGCAAGCCCGCGCCGCAGTGTGATAATCGCCAGCACCGGAACCACCGCCGCCAACACGATGTGCGAGAAAAGCATGATGAAGTAAAGGGTGCGAACCGCCCCTTCCCCACCGAACGGAGTGTTCATTCCGCCACGAAGCGCGTGGTAGGTGACGTAGCTGATCAGAAAGAGCACCGAGGTGGAAAATGCCGCCAGCATCACCTTGCGGTGCGCGCTCCGTTTCCCCTGTTTAATCAAGATGAACCCCGTCACCAGCAGCAGTGTGGCAATGCCGTTCAGGGTGGCGTTCACTGTCGGAAGCATCATCACATCGAAGCTCATTCGGCACCTTTATCTTTCAGCACCATGATGTCGGCAAGCAATGTCTTCAGCACGTCGGGATCGTTGTTGCCGTAGTATCCACGGATGTGCATGTTCTGATCCATCAGCACAAACCGCGAGGAGTGAATAATCGGCTCCTTCGGGTCGGTCCCGTCCATAAACGGCAGCTTGAAGGTCTCCTTCGCCATCTGCTGAATTGCCGATTCCGAGCCGCGCAGAAACAGCCATTTGCGGCCGTCGGCTTGGTACTTTTCGGCAAAGGAGGTGAGCTTCTCCGGAGTGTCGTTTTCGGGGTCCACGGTGAAGGAAACCAGCCGCACACCATCCACCTGTTGCAGCGCGTTCTGAAGCTCTTTCATCTTGGTGGACATTGCCACGCAGCTCCCTTCGCAGCGGGTGAAGATGAAGTTGGCAACCCAGACCTCACCTTTCAGTTCATCAAGGCTGAGTTGTTGCCCGTTCCGTTCGGTTAGCGCAAGGTTGGGGACTGTGCCGTAATCAATCAGGCGTGGAGCGTGGCCGTTGGGATCGGGAGATTGCGTGCCGTTGCGGTTGGCAAGTCCCAGGGCAATCCACGCGCCGCCGCACAGCACCACCCCGGCCAGCGCAAGCAGTATCAGCGTCCGGGGATTGATGCCGGAGCGTGAGGAAGTTGAAGCAGTTGAGGTTGACATAACCCAGAGTTGGTTAGATGATAAACATGACCAGCATCAGCACCAGCCAGACCGCAAGCAGATAGAGCATCCAGTTGATTGCCCAATCAATCCCCCCTTTTTCTTCCGTCGGCAAAGTCCCTTTCCAGCTTTGCACGGCAAGGCGGCCAAGCATCAGCAGGGCAATCACCACATGGAGAAGGTGAAGCAGCGTCAGGAACCAGAAGAGCGCGTGGAATAGGTTGGTGGCAAGCGCAAGCGTGGCGGAGTATTCGCCAAAACGGTCGGCAAGCTGGATGCCAACAAATGCCACGGTTAGCAGAAAGGCAACGTAAACTCCGTTGGCCCCGCTTCCCCTGCGGCCGGCGGCAAGCAGCTGCCCGGCAAACCAGCAGCAGAACGTTGCCATCACCAGCACCAGCGTTGCCACCAGCGACATCCCAACCGGCGGCGGCGGCAACTCTGCAAAACCGTTGTGGCTGTTCCACAGCACAATCATCGCCCCAAGCCCCCCCGCAAACAGCATTGCCGAAGCCCCCATCAACAGCGCAACGCCAACGCGCGCCGAAGCGAGGTGCGGGAGTCGGGAATCGGGAGCCGGAAATCGGGAATCAGGCATCGGGAATCGGGACGGTAAAAAGGTCTGCCTGCCATTCGGCGAAGGCGTTCATGGTTCGACAGGCTCACCATGACGCTGCATCGTTGCGTGCTGAACCGACAAACGCCTCTTTGCTAATGACTAATGACTAATGACCCAAAATCAAACTCCCCCCCTCTTTGCAACTGACAACTGACAACTGACAACTGCTCCCCCCCCCATTCACACACTCCCCTTATCCAACGCCATCGTCAGCAGCAGCAGCGGCAGATAGAGCAAGGAGTAGTGAAAAACCCAGCGGGCATTGCTGTTTTGGCGGTCGAACCAAAGGCGAAGGCTTAGGATGATGAAGGCCACCCCAAGCAACAAGGCTCCCCAGAAATAGACCCGTCCGGCAACCCCAATCATTGTTGGAATAAGGCTTACCGGAAGCAGCGCGGCGGTGTAGAGTAAGGTTTGCCTTGTGGTGCTGATGCCGTCGGGGTCCAGCACGGTCAGCATTTTGTAGCCGGCTTGCTCGTAGTCCTTGCGGTACATCCATGCAAGGGAAAGGAAGTGGGGCATCTGCCAGAAAAACAGGATGCCGAACAACACCCACGCCCCAAGGTCCAAGCTGTTGGTGACGGCAGTCCACCCGATCATTGGCGGAAGCCCGCCGGGGATTGCGCCAACAATTGTGTTCAGCGAGGAAAGGCGTTTCAGCGGCGTGTAGAAAAACAGGTAGGAAACCAGCGTTGCCAGCGCAAGCGCGCCGGTTAGCAGATTGACAGCAACAGCAAGATAGATCACCCCCACCACCGACAGCATGATCCCCACCACCAGCGACTCGCGCGGGGAAACCCGCCCCGACGGAAGCGGACGTTGTGCGGTTCGCTTCATCTGTTGGTCGTACTTCCGCTCGGCGTACATATTCAGCGCGCCACATCCGCCGCCAACAAAAAACGTTCCGGCAAGGGTGTGGAACAGCAGCCACCCATCCAGCGGCGATGTTGCCGCAACGTAAAAACCGGCCAACGTGGCCAGCACATTCAGCAGCGTCAGGCGGGGCTTGGTTAGCTCAAAAATATCCCCAACACGCGCCCACCATCCCCCCCGCTCGGTGGGGATAATGCTGCCTGATGACTCGGTCATGCCGCTACTCCTTCTTTGGCTTGTCCTTCTTTGGCTTGTCCTTCTTTGGCTTGTACAGTCATGGTTGTTGGTTGCTTGCTTGGGGGAACCAGTTGGTGGCGAACATGCAGCGTCAGCAGGAAGCTCACCGCCAGCGTGATTGCCCCAGTCACCACATGCAGCGTAGTGACTTCCGGTTGTTTCTCGGTAAGGATCGTTAAAATTCCCAGCGTGACCTGGATCATCAGCAGCCACAACAACCCCTCGGCTGGGCGAACAAACATACGGTTCTGGGCCTGCTCGCGCCGCACTTTTACAAACGTCCACACGATCATCACCGTCACGGCAACCGCGCCAAGCCGGTGAAGCAGGTGGATCACAATCTGCCCCATCGTCACTTCCTGCAAGCCAATTTTATACATCAGGTTCATCCGCCACAATTCCTGGTTTGCAAAGGCCAAACGGTCGGAAGTGAGCGGCGGAACCCAGCTGCCGAACATCGTCGGGAAGTCGGGGATCACAAGGCCGGCTTCGGAGTGGCGCATCACCGCGCCAAGGATAAGCTGGCAGAAGATGGTGAGGGTTGTTGCCAGCACAAGGCTGCGCAAACCAACGCCGGGGCTATCGCTTCGGTTGGTTGGATTCTGGTTCCAGCGCGCCCCGGTTGCGGCGGCAATCGTCAGCACCAAGCAAAGGTAGATTTGCGCCAGCGTCCCATGCGAGCTTGAAATCCACACAGGAAGATTGAACCAGACGGTCATCCCCCCCAGCACCCCCTGCACCAGCACCACCACCGAACTCCAGATTGCAACCTGCCGCACCCACTTCCGCTGGTCGGTCCGGAGCACCCACCACGTGAGCACAAAAGTGAAAATCCCGGCAAGGGAGGCGATCATCCGGTGGGAGTGTTCCCAGAAAATCCCCCCCACCATCTGATCCCACGGGAAGCTGAACATGAAGTGGCCGTAGGTGTTCGGCCAATCGGGGACTGAAAGTCCAGAGTTGGTGCTTTTCACATGGCCGCCGAACAGGATCAGCAGCAGAATCCAAGCAACCAAAAAACGGGCAAAGCCGGAAAGTGTGATTTTCATATTGGGAATTGGGAAATGGGAATCGGTTGTCGGGGATCGGGGATCGGTTGTCGGGAATCGGTTGTTGGGAATCGGATGTTGGTTGTCAGTTGTCAGTTGTCAGTTGTTGGCAACGAACCACTGACCATTGACCACTGACCACTGACCACTGACCACTGACCACTAACCACTGACCACTGACCACTGACCACTAACCACTGACCTCCCCTGCTAATGACTAATGACTAATGACTAATGACTCTTCCCCAAACTCACTTCCTATCCTCCCCTTTTTTCGGCTCCACATCCAGTTGGCCACAAACAGCAGTTGGGTAAGGCCCAGCATCACCGCGCTCCAAGTGATGAAGACGTTGATTGGCTGCAAGCCACGCAAAAAATCGTAGGCGGTTGGGTCGAAAATTCGGCGCGGATGGCCGGCAATCCCCAAAATGTGCATTGGGAAAAAGGTGAGGTTGAAGAAGATGAACGTCAGCCAAAAATGGGCGTAGCCAAGCGTTGGGTTCATCAGCCGACCGTAGAGTTTTGGGAACCAGTAGGTGATACCGCCAAAGGTTGCGAACAGCGTGCCGCCAATCAGCACGTAATGGAAATGGGCAACGATGAAGTAGGTATCGTGGATGTAAGTATCCACCGAACTGGAGGCCATGAAAATCCCCGAAAGCCCCCCCACCACAAACAGCGAAACAAACGCCAGCGCGCACATCATCGGAACCGTGAAACGGATGCTGCCACCCCACAGCGTTCCAAGCCAATTCAGCGTTTTCAATCCGGACGGCACGGCAATTACCATTGTGGCAACCATGAAGGTTGTGCCAAGCATCGGGTTCATCCCCGATTGGAACATGTGGTGGCCCCACACCAAACACCCAAGCCCGGCCAACGCCCAAGTTGAATAGACCATTCCACGGTAGTTGAACACCGGTTTCCCAGAAAAGCGGGCAAGCAGATCGGAGACGATACCCATTGCCGGAAGCACCAAAATATAGACCACCGGATGCCCAAAAAACCAGAACAGATGTTGCCACAACAACGGCTGCCCGCCGCCGGGGTTGTTCATCGGTTTGCCGGAAAGGTGCAGCCCTTCTGGGATGAAGAATGTGGTTCCGGCAACGCGGTCGCTCAGCAACATCCCCAACGAAACAGCAAGAACCGGAATCGCCACCAGCACCAGCAACGCGGTGGTGAACAACGCCCACGTGGCCAGCGGCATCTGGAAAAACTCCATCCCCGGCCTGCGGTGCAAAATCACCGTTGCGGCAAGGTTGATGGCTCCAAGAATCAGCGAAAGACCCACCACAATCAGCGCGACAATCCAAAGGTTCATCCCCAGCCCCGACCCGCTAAACCCAGTAAACACCGACAGCGGCGGGTACGCCGTCCATCCCGACGAGGCGGGGCCGCCTTCCACAAAAAAACCGGCGATCATCATTGCTCCGGCGGGGATCATCAACCAAAATGCAAGCGCGTTCAGCCGTGGATAGGCCGCGCGTTCGGCTCCGATCTGCAACGGAACCAGAAGGTTGCCAAAGAACCCAACCAACACCGGCAGCACCGCAAAATAGACCATGAACGTGGCGTGCATGGTCATCAACCCGTTGTAGGTGTCGGGAAGAATTACTCCATCGGGGGCCATTTCCTGCGGAAGCAGCCCGCCGCCCAGCGTTGCCGGAACTGCATGGCCAGGATATCCAAGCTGCCACCGCATCAGCAATGCCAGCCACCCGCCGATAAACAGAAATGCAAACGAGAAGAGCAGATACCGCTTGGCCACCGCGCCAGATTCCGTTGCAAACAGGCGGCTCATAGGCTTCCTCCATTCTGAAATAGAGTAGCAGCCAAGTTCGCTTCCTGCTGATGCTGCGCCGCTTGGTGATGTTTCCTCCACCGCTGAGGCAGCCTTCTCCGCTCATACTTCGACAAGCTCAGCACGAGCGGAGAAGGCTGCCTCAGCAGAAGATTACTTTCCACCCAAGCACTGCCCGTGTTTGGCAAGCTCAGCACGAACGGTGAACGCAACATCCCCGCAATCTTCCCCCCTTGCTGTTTCTGTTTTTCCTCCATTTTCTTTTGGTACCAAACATCAAAGCTATCCGGGGGCATCACCGTCAGGATGCCGCGCATCACCCCGTGGCCAAGCCCGCAAAGCTCGGCGCAGACAACCTCCAGTTTCGCAAGCCGGGTGGCGCGGAACCAGAAATTGGTTTCCATGCCGGGGACTGCATCCTGCTTCATGCGGAACTCCGGCACAAAAAAACTGTGAATCACATCCTGCGCTTGCAACCGAACCAGCACCTGCTTTCCCAGGGGCACGGTGATTTGGTTGATGGCAGTGATATCGTCCGGGGTGCCGAACAACTTATCCCGCCCGGCATACCGAACATCCCACTGAAATTGGCGAGGGCGAACCTCAACAATCAAGTCCGGATTTTTCGGCTTCTCCCCTTTCAATCCACCCCAAACCGCTTGGCTGTTGAAAGCAAGAAAAAGCAAGATTGCCAGCAGAATCCCCCCCCAGATCAGTTCCAACCGAGCATTGCCAGCAACCGCCGACGCAGCGCGTCCTTCGCGGAAACGATACCGCCACACAATCCCCCCCAAGGCAAGCATCACAGCCAGAAAAGCAACGGCGGTAATCCAAAAAATCAGCATGATCTCCGCATCAATTTCCGCTGCCGAGGTTGAGGATTGGGGCGGGAACCACCAGTTGAAACCTGTGGAATCGGTTTGGGCTGCAAGCGTGGTTGCCGTGCCAACCAGCAGAAGCGTTCCCAGCAGCAACCGCCCCCCATTGGCCTGGCTTCGGCTCATCTCAGTGCATCGAAAAGGTGAAGGTTGCCGATGCCGATCCGCCGCTGGCGATTGTCACTTGTGCCGTTTGTTTCCCCAGCCGCTCGTGCCACGCCGTCAGGGTGTAGGTTCCTGGCGGAGCCTTGAAGCTGAAACTTCCATCGGTGCCACTGACGGCGAAGAATGGGTGAGTGAGAACGCCAGCGTAGGAACGCATCCAGCCGTGGACATCGCAGGAGATTGGGATCATAATTTCTTGGTGGGTGAACTCCTTCACGGTTGTTTGCGGCTTGCCGGCGTTGTTTCCGTGGTCGGTTCCATACTGGGCAATATTGAACTGCTTGTTTTGCGACCCCATCGTGTGGATGTTGTGCAACGTTGGGTCGCTGTTTTTAATGGCAAGTTTCTGCCCCACCATAATCCCAAAAACGTGCGGGGCGTAGCGGCAACCACGCTGATCCAACACCACAGAATCTGCCGGCGGCTGATACTGTCCGCTTACTCCATCGCTGATGTAGATGAAGGCATTGGCCAATTTGCCATTGTTCACCACCACATCTTGGGTTAGCTGGGGGTCGTCCACGTGGTTTGTGTGGCAGGCTTCATCGGCACCCATATCTGCAGGGGTTGGCGGGGGCGGAGTTCCTTGAAATATCACCGTGCCGGAAATTGTGCCTGCGGTTGCGGGATCAAACTTCAGCAGCGGGCCGTTGGCTTCGCTTTTCTCGGCCGATTCGCCGCAGCCGGCAGCGATTGCAGCAATCACAAGAACGGTGGCAAGCCAAGCAGATTGAGTAAGCATAGAAGTGCGTTTGCGTCAGTTTCGGATTCGTGAGGTTCAATTAGCCAGATTCGCCAGAAATCAATCCTGATCTGGGTCATGGGATGATGTAACGTTGCGTTCTTCCTGGGCCGAAATCGCTGGCCGGATAGCGCGCCGAATTGCCCGCCAAACCGCCGCCGCAGCAATCAGCGGAACAGCCATCAGCGCAAGCGTGGCGTAGGTGAGGCCATCGGTCAATCCGGCATTGGCGGCAACATCGGCACTGCAACCGGGGCAGGCCTGAAGCGTTGCCGAAGCAAGCAGCAGCGCAAGCACAACAAGGAACCACACAGCTTGAAGATGCTTCTTCATGCAGAGATTGGAAGATGAAGTTTGGCCAAGAGCATGGCAAGAAGTTATGGAAAACCACCACCGCAACGTTGCACCGATCCGTTACGCAGCCGCGTAAAAAGGGGCAAACGGTTTGGAGTGGGGAATCGCTGGGGTGTAGTTTTGCGGCGGTTTTGGTGGGTGGTATTCATGGATGGGCTACATTTGCAACTACCTTCGCAAGGAGGATACCCAAGTAACCATACTGCTCTCCGACTGGAATGATGATTTGACGAAATCTAAAAACCAAGTAAGCCATAGCATGAAACAGCAAGAACCCTGGCTATATGGAATTAAGTATTCAAACAGAGATTTCAGCCAAGCAGACTCATGGGGCAAGAATCAATTCAATTCTTCATTCCCTGCTGGTTTGGCAAACTTTCTTGCTTCTACAGGGCTAGATGCCGTGTATCTTTATCTTGACAAAAAATTGAGAGTAAAGCATAAAAAAATATCCATAGAACAGCTTTATGGAATAGCTCCAAACTCTAACGACTTATTTTTTTCATTTGAAAGCCCTTATACGCCTTATCAGCAATTGCTGATTGGGACTTTACCAAGAGTTGACTTAGTGACCCAATTGAGAAGCAGCGGACAATGCTTGCGGCCAATTGAAATAAAACTGACTGCTTTACCTGACAATTCGACTTGCAGTCTGGACGAAGAGCATTATGGCTGTGAAATAGTAATTAGACCTGACACCATTCTTTATTTAGCCTGCGGCATTGCAATGAATTTCAGAAATGATAGGAGTAAGCTATTTCCACTTATCAACACTAAGTTTGATAAGATCAAGGATTGGGCTGACGGTGCTTCTATCTGGCCTTATATAACCGATATCATTGCTGCACTTGACAACATCATGCTTTCAACTATCAACAATCAAGAGCCTCTGCTACTACAACCTGTTTGGAAAACAGATGGCAAATCATCTATGCTCGCTACTAACTGTTTAGATATTTTTATCTGGTCAAATTTTGCATTTGCACAACTTTTTTTAGATGTTGCAAGAGGAGAATTAGCCGTCGGATCGAATCGAATTACTCGGCAAATTCGAACGATCATTTGGCTTTTTAAAATGCTTTATGATTTTGCGAATCATAGCCAAATCAACTATCATAAAATTATTGACGAGCTATCGTACAATACTAAAAACGACAAGGCGTTTGCCGTCAGTGGAAGGATAACACATAGGTATATGAATTGCCCGGAGCTAACAACACCAAGAATTAAAAAATGGGACATAAAAAACATAATTCTTGGTGAAGGGCAAAACCTGCTTAGTCCTGAAAGACGATTTGACGCTATTATCTACAACTCACCTGAACTTTTTGCATAATGCGAACAATAGACCTTTTTGCAGGATGTGGTGGGCTATCTCTGGGTTTCCAAAACGCAGGATTTACGATATTGGCAGCAATTGATAATTGGGAGCCTGCGGTAAAAGTGTACAGGGAAAATTTTGCTCATCCTATCTATAATTTGGATTTAGAAAGTGAAGAAAGCCTTAAATTTATAACAAGCATGAAGCCCGAAATGATTATTGGTGGTCCACCTTGCCAAGATTTTTCAAGCGCAGGAAAAAGAGATGAGACATTAGGGCGTGCCGACCTAACAATTTCCTACGCAGATACCGTAATAGCCGCAAATGCTGAATGGTTCGTTATGGAGAATGTTGAGCGAATCATGAAAAGTCATATTTTAAAAAAAGCATTGTATCTCTTAAAAAATGCAGGTTATGGAGTTTCTTATCAAATTTTAGATGCAAGTTATTGTGGTATTCCTCAAACGCGGAAACGTTTGTTCATCGTTGGCCATAAGCATTCACCTGACAATTTTCTACTCCCCTATTTCAACAAGAACCTTTCAAGCAAACCAATGACGCTGTTTGATTATTTCGACAATACATTAGGCATTGAGTATTATTACCGTCATCCAAGAAGTTATGCAAGGCGTGGGATTTTCAGCATTCACGAGCCAAGTCCAACAATTCGTGGAGTGAATAGGCCAATTCCCAAAGGCTATACCAAGCATGAAGGCGATCCAGTTGACATTTCAAAAAACATCAGGCCACTTACTACCAAAGAAAGAAGTTTAATACAGACTTTTCCTGAAGATTTTATCTTTCACGGCAGCAAAACTGACCTTGAGCAAATGATTGGCAATGCTGTTCCCGTAAAACTTGGCGAGTATGTTGCACGCTGCATAAACGAATACGTCAAGGACCGAAAACAAAATAGACATATTGAGGCTGCACAATTAGAATTTTCATGCTGATAATGTGCCAGTAGTGCCCGCAACAATGGATGCTTCAATATCAATGCGCAAATTCTCTTCTCAAACAACACTCATTCCTCACACAACACAACCATGAACCTTTGCGTTATCGGCACACTTGCCTACGACTCTATCGAAACTCCATTTGGGCGCGCCGATGATGCCCTGGGGGGGTCGGCAACGTATATCGCTACTTCGGCCAGCTATTTTACTCAGCCCATCGGGGTTGTTGGAATCGTTGGTGATGATTTTTCCAGCGATGCTCTGGAGTTCCTTCGCTCGCGCGGGGTGGATACTTCTGGAGTAGTGGTGAAAGAAGGGGGAAAAACCTTCCGGTGGAGCGGACGCTACCACCACGACCTGAACCAGCGTGACACCCTGGACACCCAACTGAACGTGCTGCTGGACTTTGATCCGGTAATCCCCGAAGCCTTGCGCGATGCCGAGTTCGTCTGCTTGGGAAATTTCGATCCAACCTTGCAAGGGAAAGTGCTTGACCAGATGCGCAATCCCAAGTTCATCGTTTGCGACACCATGAATTTTTGGATTGAAGGCGCGTTGGAAGAAGTGAAAAAAGTGCTGGCACGGGTGGATTGCCTGATTATCAACGACAGCGAAGCCCGGCTACTGAGCAACCACCCCAACTTGATCCGCTCGGCACGGATGATTATGGAGATGGGCCCCCACGTGCTGATTATCAAAAAAGGGGAACATGGCGCGTTGCTCTTTATCGGAAATGAGATGTTCAGCGCGCCGGCCTATCCGCTGGAGGAATTGTACGACCCGACCGGCGCGGGCGACACGTTTGCCGGTGGGTTTATCGGGTACTTGGCACGGGTTGGCGCAGTCACCGAAACTACTCTGCGCCGCGCGGTGATTTACGGCAGCGCGATGGCCAGCTTCTGCGTCCAGCAATTTTCGCTGGATGCCATGAAAAACCTTTCCAACCAGGAAATTCAGCAACGTGCCGACGCATTCCGCACCATTGCTCAGTTTGATTTAGACGAAGTGGAGATTGGCGATGCTACTGCTTGAAAACATCACAACATTGGTCACGGTGGCCGCCCCAGCCGACCCGCCCAGCAACTCCGCAATTCCCATTCCGCACCGTGCCGGAAGCGCGATGGGGGAACTTGGGGTGATCCGTAACGGAGCAATCGCCGTTGAGGGAGAACGGATTGCGTGGGTTGGCCCAACCGAATCGGCCAACTTCCCCGATGCCGAGCGCATTGACTGCTCCGGAAAAACGGTTCTTCCCGGCTTTGTTGATTCCCACACCCACATCGTGTTTGCCGGAAACCGCGCGAATGAGTTCGCAATGCGGCTGCGCGGGGCAACCTACCAGGAAATTGCCGAGGCTGGCGGCGGGATTCTTAGCTCGATGCGGTCCGTTCGTGGGTCAACTGTTGCAAGCCTGGTGGCCGAAAGCCTGCCACGAATCAGGAACGCTTTCCGCCACGGGACCACCACGCTGGAAGCCAAAAGCGGCTACGGCTTGGATACCGAGAATGAGTTGAAATTGCTGCACGCTATCCAGCAAGCGGCGGCGCAGGTTCCGGCAACTATTATCCCAACATTTTTGGGAGCGCACGCAATCCCACCGGAACACAAAGCCAGCCGCCAAGAATATGTGCGGAGTATTGCCGAGGAGATGATCCCGGTGGTGGCCGAGCAAGGCTTGGCGGAGTTCTGCGATGTGTTCAGCGACACGGGGTATTTCACGGTGGAGGAATCGGAGCAGATTTACAAGGCTGCGGCAAAACATGGGATGAAGCTGAAGGTCCATGCCGACGAGCTTTCCAGTTTTGGCGGAGCTGAAATGGCGGCCCGGGTTAGCGCGGTTTCTGCAGATCACTTGCTGATGATCTCCGATGCTGGAATTGCGCAGATGCGGGAGGCTGGCGTTGTGGCCACGTTATTGCCGGGAACAGCCTTCTATCTTGGGCTTCCCTTTGCTCCGGCGCGGAAGATGATTGACGAAGGGATGGCGGTGGCACTGGCCACCGACTGCAATCCGGGATCGAACATGAGCGAGAATATGCAGATGACCCTTGCGCTGGCCTGCATGGGGATGAAGATGACGGTGGAAGAAGCGATCACCGCCGCCACGCTGAACGGCGCGGCAGCCGTGCGCCGGTCCGATCAGATCGGCTCGATTGAGGTTGGGAAATCCGCCGATGTAGCAATCTTCAACGTCCCCGATTACCCCGACATCGTGTATCACTACGGGGTGAACCAGGTGGAGATGGTGATGAAGTTGGGGCGGGTTCATCGGGTGTGATTCCAGGCCACCGAATTGCGCCCCCCTGCTTCGCTCTGGCGAGCTTCGCGTCCCTCCAAATTTGGGGGAAAGAAAAAAATAGGAAGTAGGAGAAAGGCCGGGCGGAACCACCGAATAGCCTCCCCGCTCATGCTAAGCTCCATCGAAGTATGAGCGGAGCCACCGGATAGCGTCTCCGCTCATGCTGAGCTCCGTCGAAGTATGAGCGGAGCCAGCGGATAGCGAGGCAGCCGATCGGTCATCTACCGATTTCTCCCTTCGCACACAAACTTTAGATCAGCCAAACCCAACAAGCCGGAAACAGACTGTGTGCTTCCGGCTTGTTGGGTTATACTCGGCGCAAATTGGTTTGCGAAACACTACTCAGCTATGTGTGCTATGGATACGCTTCGCAGGCCTTCGGCTCCCGCTTTCGCGGGAATGACAGCGCGGGTTTTGTCGCAAATCACTTTCGTAGAAGTATATAACGATTTCTGCCTGTGCCACTCCCTACCTCACCACCATTACCCCACACTGGCCCAACTCCCTACCATCTTCACGTACCACGCGAACCCGATAACTCCCGCTCGATAACTCCACGGTGCTGATTCCCACCAATCGTTCACCTCCTATCTCACCCGCTATCGCTTGACCCAACACCACTCGCCCAACCATATCCACCACCTCGATCCGATCCTCCCCTACTCCACCCGACACATACCGCACAACCACTTGATCCCGTGCTGGGTTTGGCCAGAGTGCTACGCCTCTGGCTCCTTGCTCTTCTTCCGCAACATCCGTTGTCACTGTGGTGAACTGCACCATCGGCTTTTGCAACTCGCCGTAGCTGTCGTTCAATAACGTTGCGCCCATTGTCTTCCGCTTCTCCATTCCCGTTAGCAGTAGCGTGTAGCTGCTATCGCTTGGCAAGCCCCCTTGGCTCTCGAACAGCACCTTCCCGCTTCCGGGCTGCAAGCACCGCACCGTTACTGGGCCACCAGCTACCTCGATATACTCGCTGTTCTGCTTGAAGGCAAGTCCCGCAACCGTTCGCTCCTCACCATCGCTGAACTTCATTTGCAAGTCAACCCCTCCCAGATCGGGAATTGTGTGGAATAACCGCAGACGAACCTTCCCCGATGCTGGGCGGTCGTTCCAGTTGGTTGGTAGAATTACTGTGCTGGCGTTGCTATCCATCCCAGTGCCAACAACAAACAGTGTGTAGAGCGTGTCGGTTTGAACATTGACGGTGTCGTAGAGGAGTTGGAATTGTTCGGGCGGGCCGGTTAGGCCAACGTAGGTTTGTGCGATGGTGGGGCCAAATAAATCACTAACAATCATCGTGGCACCAAGGAGTTCAGCATCCTGACGATTCCAGTAGGCAATGGAAGTGCTGATATACCGGCGACCAGCCGCATCTCCGGTAAATTCATCCGGCACACAATCCACATATCGCATTCCACCATCGCCTTGATTGGCATATCGCTGCTTCTCTACCGGACGCTGCTCTAACGTATCGCTATCATTTACCATGTACAACCCAAGCGTATTCTCCGCTATCGTTCCACTAATCACCATCGTTAGCACTTTCGGGCCGATGTATTGACCTGTGAAATAGATGTTTGTCGGTTGGTCGTTTGCTAAAATTGTTGAGGTAATCCGAGTTTCCTGGCGTAGGAAATATGGTAATCCACCATTTACACCTCTACGGCTGAACCAAAATTCAGTATTAAAAGCTACTGCGCCGTTCACATCAGATGCCTTTAATGTAATATTTCCAATCTTAGATGCGGCATGGAATATTCCAATAAATATCTTTTTAAATTCCTGATACTCTGGTGTTAATGTCCGCCCAAACGTTATCCCTCGCAACGTATCCCCTGGCGTTCGCACGGCATACACCGTGTAGGCCGAATCCGATGTCACCGTAAACTCTTCCGTAAATATCGCCTCACTTTTCGGTGATCCCGATGCTACCGCTATTACCGTATGCCCCCCAACGCCTATCGGTACCGATGCCGATGCATCAGCAAATCCCAACCCAGCCGCAAACGGCGTTGCCCCTTCATCTACGTAAAAATCTAATTTCTCTGATGGTGCCTTCTCCATGAAATTTGCAACACGCAAGCGGGGAATTGCTGTCTGGCTATACGCGCTCTGGTGAGCCATTATTATACTTATGAGAATAATGGCGATTGTGTAGAGGTTCTTCATCTATTCTGTTCCTGTTAGGTTCATCGTGAATATGGAGTGTTCTTCCGTACCATTCCCCTCGTGATCCTATGATCACGAGGGGATAGTAGGAGAATTTGTTCTCTATTACCGTAAATCAAACTTCGTGGCTGGTTGCGGTTTCGCGCCCATTGCTGGTTGCGAACCACCATTACCGTTGATTTTCAATATCCCGGTTCCATCAGTTTTCATCTTTGTGATGGCAACGTCCTTCCCAGCAATGGCCGTGCGGCGGTAGCCACCGAGACTTACCGGGAAATCGGGACTGAGCGTGGTGCTAACGATATAGAGGTTATTTGCAGGATCGGTAGCAATTCCGCCACGTGGCGGGACAATTGGCGCGCCGACACCGCCACCAACTCCTTCCCACGCACGCCCTCCCAAATATCCCGACCAAATCGGCTGACCTGATGGTGGTGCTGGTGTTGCTCCCCCACCGAATTTTGCAACAAACCCATCGGAGACTCCGCCACGATAAGTTTTCTGCAATGTGGAAGCTCCTGCAACAGGGAAATTGGTGCTGCTGGTGGAGCCGCCAACCAACAAATCGTTGTTGGCATCGGCAGCGATTGCATATCCGTAATCCAAGTTTGTTCCGCCGAAGTAGGTTCCCCATAAGCGATTCCACGTTGCGGGGTTTGGCCCTGCGTTGAACTTCACAACCACTGCATCATAGTTTATAACGTTGGCATGGAATGGCTGGAAAGCGGTTGCTTGGCTTGGGTTTGGTGGGAAGGAGACAGGGAAATCGAATGAGAGAGTACCACCGGTAAAGGCAAGATTGCCGTTACCGTCAATGACGATATCCTGACCTTCATCAATATCATGGCCACCATAATAGCTGGAGTATTGCAGCGCAACGGGCATTCCTCCGGCATTATCGGTAATGGCAGCAAACCAAATATCGAAATACCCAACCAGCACGTTTTGGAACCAATTTCCGGCAAGAGGGAAATCGGGAGAGATGGTATGGCCAACTATACAGATCACCTCTTTTGGGCCAACTGGTTGTGGATACTGAATTGTACGCACAGCCACTCCATTGCCATGATCGGTCATGGAGCCACCGTGGTAGGCAGCCCACCGTGGCATTCCCACTGGCGAAAATCGCGCCACAAAAGCATCCAGCATTGTTGGGTTTAGCCCAAGATTCAGCAGATTACCGGAAGGGGTAACGGCTGCTGGAGGTGTCGGGGGAGTCGTCATCAACGGCCCAGGAATAAGTGCAGGAATTGCCAGACTGTTGGTGTTCCCCACCACAATGATATCCTCCAATTTCCCACCGTTCCCGCTATTTTTTCCGATAGCAATGCTGTGAATTGCATCATCCCCAGCACCACCGTAATAGGTTGACCAGCGCACACCTCCGCAGCCATCCAATTTCAGCAGGAACCCATCGGTGCCACCACCACCAAAGTTGGGTTGTGTTGGCTGTACCAACAGCAATGGGCTCGGCGAATTGTTGGTAGTTGTGGTGTATCCGCCAACAATAATGTCATTATTGGCATCGGTTATTAGGCTATGAGCAATATCATCGCCTGAACCACCAAAATAGGTTGACCAGCGAAGCCGGCCTTTGGCATCGAATTTCGCGATAATTGCGTCGAACCCTCCACGCGCACCGGCCCCTACGGTTCTGGGCAAATCGGTAGTAATCGAATATCCAGCAATGAGGATATTCCCCGCGCCATCCAAGGCAATGTCGTTCCCGAAATCATCATCATCGGTTGTTGATGATGTTGATTCGCCACCGCCGTAGTAGGTGGAGATTTGGGAAAAGGACTCACGAGAAAGTTTTGTGATGAACGCATCGAATGGGTATGATGGGTATTCTGGATTATTTGGTATTGTTGTGGAATTAAATGATTCGTCAAACGCTCCAGAGGTAACAGGGAAATCTTGGCTCCAGGTATGCCCAGTTGTTAGAATCGCACCTGCCCCATCAATTGTCAGATCAATTCCATGATCTCTCCCCACACCTCCACGTAATTTTCCCCACGTTAACATTCCACTAGGGTTAATAGAAATAAGGAATTCATCAAAATCACCAGATAGCTGTCCCTCAATAGCGGTTGTTGTAACCCAGCTTGAAGAAGTAAGCCCTGTGCAAAATATATTATTCAATGGGTCAACGTTTACACCATATACAATTTCATCCCCTGTCCCCCCAAAGAATGTTGACCAAAGAATGTTTGATCCAGTTTCTCCAGAGAATTGAGTGATAAATCCATCATATCCTCCATTTTGTGCCAATGTTGGCTGGAATGTTCCCGAAGTAGTTGGGAAATTCGAACTGAACGTTAGCCCTACAACAACCACATCGCCATCTACATCAAATGCTACATCCTTTGCCTGATCTTCTTTTGATCCTCCAAGATATGTGGCCCACTTTCTTGTCCCTTTATCACTGCCATCAGTTTCCTTTTTAAATACGGCGACAAAAGCATCTCCTTTCCCTCCTCCATACGCTGTTTGTGCCGTTCCGCTGGATGATATTTCATTTGTGCTGAAAGTATATCCCACAATCGCAGTGTTTCCTGCATCGTCCATGACTACTCGATTACCAAAATCACTCTTTGATCCACCGTAATAAGTTGACCAAATTATGTCTCGAACTACATCCCCTACTTCATCTATTGAGCGATCAATCTTTGCTACAAAAGCATCTGTCCCTCCTTGTCGGGTACGTTTATGCCCGTATGTAGAATGGCGAGGGATATTGCTTGTTCCCGGACTTGTTTCTCCGGTAATTGCAATAGTACCATCTGCCAACACAGCGATACCGTTGGCCTTGTCCTTTCCATTATCGCCAAAATAGCTAGCCCAAGATTTTGCTCCGTTTGATGAGAACTCCACAATAAATGCCTCCGTTCCTCCTCTGTAATCATACACCGCATCGCCACCCCCTTTCGTTCCTAGATCAGCACTTTCCGTAAACCCAACTGCCACTATGTTTCCTTCGGCATCCGCACCGACATCTATAGCTTGATCATTCTGGTTGCCACCATAAAAACTAATCCATATTCGCTCGCCTGTGGGAGTAAATTTTGCGATATAAGCATCACGATATGGCTCATCGCCTTTAAACACGCTTTGGTATGCCCCGGTAGATGTAGGAAAATCTGAGCTACCTGATGACCCAACAACTATTACGTTCCCCGATAAGTCTGTAATTATTCCTGATCCAACATCGTTATCTTCACCACCAAGATAGGTAATCCATGAACTGCTGGTGGTTGCTCCAAACTTCACCACAAACAAATCGCTTTCTGTTCCATTTAATGAAGGTTGGAATGCTCCAACTGTAGTTGGGAAATCTTTACTCTGTGATTGACCAATCATGATGAAGTTTCCATTATAGAACGTAAGTGCTGTTCCATAATCATTTTCACAGCCTCCATAATATGTTCCCCACTCTTCCTGAAGATTTGTACCGCTTTGGTTAATCTGAACAAGGAAGGCATCGGCCCCGCCAGCATTGTATGACTGTGCAATGTCAGTTCCAGTAATGGGAAAATCGGTGCTTGTTGTCCAGCCCGCAACCCACACTTTTCCTTGCGCATCCAGCACAGGATCGAAGGCAATTTCTCCGGCAGAACCACCCAAGAAAGTTGACCACAATAATTGCTGGCTACCATTGTTGATTGTGGTAAGATCGCCAACCAATTTTGTCACGAAGCCATCCATTCCCCCTTGCAGCAAGTTCTGTCCGGTGATGTTTCCCTTCACAGGGAAGTTGGAGGATTCCGTGAAGCCGGTAATAATAGGATTAATACCGTCCAATATCACACCATACCCCACTGTTTTTGCTGCACCACCTACATAGGTTGTCCATTGCAAGGTCGGTGTTTGGTTGTTTGGGTTATCGTACATGGCCACAAAGGCATTAATAGTAGAGTTTGTGGTTTGATGAACTTTTGTGGGCTGCACTAATGGCAAGTCATTACTGGAAGTCCATCCAGTAATTGCTACTCTGCTTGCAGTTGCCGCAATATCATAACTTTCCTCTGTGGGTGAACCGCTTAATGTTCCAGTCCCAGTTCCACCCAGATAGGTACCCCATGTTTGTGCGCCAGAGGGTGTGAACTTGGACACGTACATATCAATACCAGAAACCAGAGTAGTATTATCTGTGGAAATATATCCAGTGCTACCAGTAAACCCGGTAATGATTGGATTACCGCTGGGATCAACTGTTAATCCATAGGCATCATCGGCATTTGCGCCACCAAAAAATGTGGCCCAAATCTTTCCGCCACTTGTATTCATTTTCATCAACCAAGCATCCCGATCTCCGGCAAACCCAGGGCGTGTTGTTTGTTGAGCAGACCCGCCACCAACTGGAAAATCGGTTCCGCTGGAAGGGGCATCGGTATGTCCCGACAAATAAATGTCGTTGTTGCTATTAATCGCTACACCGTGAACCCAATCTTCTGCCGCACCGCCAATGTATGTTGCCCAAATTCGTTTGCCAATCGGGCTCATCTTCACAATAACAGCATCGTAATTCCCCGTCTTGCTTGCCTGAAACGCTCCCGCCGTTACTGGGAAATCAGTGCTAACGGTGTTCCCACCAAAAACCACATTGCCATTTCCATCTATTGCGCAAACACCTCCTTCATATTCTTCGTCGCTTCCGGTTCCACCATACAGTGTTGCCCAGAGTACGTCGGGATCAATGACCAATGTTTTTGAACGGTCGTAGGAGTCAACGCCAAACCGCACGTTGTTCTCTTTCAGAATAAATCGGCTGCTTACTGGCATGGCGGCTTCGCTTCCGGTAAGCGGGTCGGCTGTTTGGTAGGTTACTGGTGCTTCTTCCACAATGTACCCTAACGGATTTTCCACGCGGATGCCCCCATCATCCATTGCGCTTGCCGTTCCACCGTTGTAGCGGAGTTGAATATCCCCAGCATTCCCCCCTGGATGGACGATAAACTCATACTTCATTCGCTTCCCCGATGAGCGCAACCGCAGATCAATCTTCGGATAAATGTTCTGATAGACCACTGTGCGGAACGTGCGGATATTTTGCACCGATTTGCCCGCCACGTAGTAGTTCTGCGTTTCGATTGCTGTATCGGTGGCAGTTACCGTTGCGTTGGCCGCTGCGCCCACTACCTCCATATCCATCCTCCAAACCTTTACGCTTCCCGTTGTTGCGTGGGTGTGATTGTTATGAGATAGTGCCTGCTCGGCTGTTTTTTCTTGCGTTGGTGTTGCCTCCTCATGTTGGGTAAACACATAGCTGATGCGCCCAGCATCAAGGTACAGCCGTAGGTTCCCAGATTCGGCGGTGAAGTCAATATCCGAGCGGACGGAGCCATGATCGTCCTTCACCTGTCCGCTGTTTTGAACAAACAGCAGCTCTTGTTTTTGTGCAAAATCACGAGCCTTGTTCATCAACTCCTCCTTTGTGCTTGGGTTCGATACAGGTACTACTGGAACAGTAGTTTGAGCATTGCTTTGATTCGTGTTGGTTTCTTTGTCACCAGTGTTGGTTGCAAGCAGCCACCATCCGGTGGCAATGGCTGTAAGCAGAACGGCTGCAACAGCAGCAGAGCGTGTTGTTTTGTGAGATTTCATGGATTTTGTCCCTCCCGGTAAGCAAGCATTATTGCACAATGCCGCTTCCCAGTTGTAATTTGGGTTCAATTGTTAGTGTGAATTTGCTATCAACGAACTCCGCATGGGACCATTTCTGGCTCCATAGGGATAGACTGAATGTTCCGAAAGTCTGAACGAATGCGCTGCAACGCAGACGTTGATTATTGCTTCATCGGCAACAGGCTTCTTGGTGCAGGTAGCTTGAACTATGGAGCCATTGTTATACCCCCTCCTGAATGGATTGATGATTGTTGGAATGGTTGGTGCAGACAAACCGAAGGCTGGCAGGCGCGTGACGGTGTACGAAGGTTGCCGGGGCAGGTGATGCCGTTAGGTGTAATCGGGAAGTAGAAACCTCCCCAAAACACAATGGTTGCCAGGGTAAGGATTAAGTACCGAGTACCGAGTTCCGAGTTCCGAGTTCCGAGTTCCGAGTACTCGCTTTGAGAAACGGGAATGTTTGGAGCAGGAGGTCCCTCATGGTGACTAAAAATTAGTAGGGTCTAAACAAGAACTAAAGGCACGTGTGTTTTGCCTGATCCGAACGTACAACAAGAATTGTTACCAGGCAACACCCATAAGGAAGTTTGAAGAAAAAACGTTTGCATAACGGGGTTATGGAGGAGGTTTGAAAAAAAACCTACCAAAAACCACCCGAATGCTTGAACATCCCCGTTAGAGTGTATCTTTGCCGCCGATTCTTTTTTATGGAAGGGAGCGTTGGAACAGCTTCCTTGTCTGCAACCCACAAACTTAGTCCAACATCCGCATGACGATTGATTCCGCATTTGCCAACCAACTTGCCCAGGGCATCGAAGCCAGCACCAGCCCTAACTGCCCAGCGTGTGGCCGCCCGGGCTGGAAAATCATTGCGCGCGTTTATGAAGCACGCGAGTTTATGGGGATAGCAAACCCCGATCCCACCACTGTTGATGTTATCCATCAACTCCCCAGAATCTGCGATAACTGCGGGTTTATCTCCTGGTTTCGCATCCAGCTTAGCCCAGCGGAACCAAGCTGATACGCCGCTCCCTCCTTCACTGGCGATTCGCCGCCTGTGCTGACGTTCACTGAAGTACTACTCCCTCTATTCTTTTCCTGTAGCACATGGAACTTCGGCTGATTGACTTTCTCAATCATGGCATCCTTCCATTTGTTGGCCGCTTGGCAGAAGTCGAGCGGGTGATGGGGCTGTGGCGTGGAAACAGTGAGTTCCACCACCTTCGCGCCATGCTCATTTCTGGTGAATCTGGAATTGGGAAAAGCCGGTTGATTGAAGAGATCACCCCGCGCATCTCGCAGCAAGGGGGGGCAGTGCTGCACACAAAACTCTATCCGGAGACCTCCACCTCCATTGCTTCGCTTCAGGCGCGCGCGCTCCGTTTTTTGAACACCCGCCGCGGCTTGATGATTGAAGAACCGGAAGAAAAACTCCTTTCGGTCATCTCCTCCCTTCGCCGCCTTGCACGGTTGCGCCCCACGCTGCTGATTATCGAAGATATCCACCTGCTGAACACCGAAACCACCAGCGAACTGGCGATGATGCTGGAGGCGATCAGCGATGAGCAGTTATCGGTGCTTTGCTTGGCGCGCCCGGTGGAGCTAAGTGTGCGGGGAATTTTGGAGCGGTATGTGGTGGATGAAATTGAGCTAAAAGGGCTGAACATTGATGAAATTTCCACAATCTGGGAACAACTGTTTGGAGCGACACCGCCGCCGGAAATTTTGAGCCAAGTATGCAATGCCACCATCGGCAACCCGCTGGCGCTCCGCTCGGCGTTGCGGGGGATTGTGAAATCGGGCGCGCTCACCCACGACCCGCTTAGCAACAGATGGCACCCCGCCGTTGCTGCCGATGCTTTTGGGCAGATCGTGCAGCGGAACGTTCGGGTGCTTTCCGAAGGGCTTGCCGCACACCTTACCCCCGATGCACGCCAAGCCGCTGTGCAGATTGCAGCCCTGGGTGAGGTCTTCTCGCGCGAGGCCGCACGGGCCGTTAGCGAGAATAACGATGCCTTGATTGAGTCGCTGGGATTCCGGGGAATCATCATTGCTTCCAACACCCCGGTTGCTCCCATCAGCGGACAAGCAAGCGGGTTTCCGGTGCTGGCATTCACCCACACGATTCTGCATAACCACCTTCTGCGCCAGGGAACTCACGATGTCCAACGCCTGATCCAGCTCATCGCCTCGGATATCCCACTCTACTCCGTTGCTCCGTTCCAACTTCTTAGCGAATCCACCATCGCGCCAAGCCTTCCGCCAGAAGAAGCCTACCAGGCAGCAATGCGCGCAATCGAGGTCAGTTGCCTTCTGGACACCAGCACCGACTGGCGTTTGGCAATGGCCCCGTGGCGCGCCGCCCAAGCAATCAATGAAGCCTACCAGCCAGTGTGGAGCAAGCTGCAAGAACTGACACTTTCTGCCGAGCTGATCTCCGCACGGCTGATGCTGCTTCGCCGAACCGAAGACCACAATGAGTACGAGCGACTGGTGATGGAGCTTCTGCAGCTTACCGATGAGCCAGTCCCCGCCCCCATTCTTGAATATCGCTTGCTGGCGTTCACCTACCTGCACTCACTGGGGCGGCGGAAGGATACTCACCTTTGCCACCAAGCATGGGGTTTCTCGCGGGCGTTTGTGCAGCGGCATCCAGAACTTCGCTACACTCCACGCTACATCAGCTACCTTGATTCGGCGGCGCGTTCGATGCTCTACATCGGGGAGTTCGAGACGTTGCGGGAGATTGAGCGTGAGTTGTCGGAGCTTGCCGCAAGCCCGCACGTCAGCGACGATTATCGCTACTTGGCCAAGCACAAAGTTGCCGTCCATTTCTTGGATATGTTCGACACGGAGGAGGAGCTGCAAGAACGGCTGAAACTGCTTTCCGACCTTGAAACCCACAGCGACGAACGGAAGATGAGCTTCCTGATTTTCAAGCTGGGGTTCCTGGTGGATATTGGCCAGATGGAGGACGCGCTGAAGACCTCCGCCGAAGCATTGCAGCTGTTCCGCGAGCGGGGACTTACTCACAATCTGTTCTACGGCTCGCTGAATCGCCTGTGTGCGGTGGCTGCGTTGGGGATGGAGTTGCCCACCGTGGAAGCCGAAATGATGCGGCTGTGCGGCGAGGCCCCGGGCGACATCAGCCACCGTTTCCGAACCTTTGCGGAGACTGCGTTGGCGGAGATTGGATTGCTGCATGGCGACCGCCAATGGCTGCGCCAAATGATTCAGCAGGAGCGGCTGCGGTTCGACTATCTGCGCCCCGAATCACAGGCACTACTGAAGTTAGAAGAAGGGGTTGAGTGCCAAACGCTTGCCGCAAGCACCCACCTTACTTCCCAAAAATTTAAGCCGTTGTTAGAAGCCTGGATCAGCCCCCTGCTTCCCGATGCTGGCAGCATCGAGACAGCGGCGCGGTCCGCACTGCGCGCTCCAATCTTGCGGGTTCAGGACTTGCTGGAACGCAGGGCTGTGCTGGGGATTATCGTAGAGTTAGAGCAGCGGCTTGGGAAAGGAAGCCTGATCCCACGGCTGCACGATGACATCATCCACGCCGTTGAACTGACGCTGCATTGGCTTAGCGAACGGAAGCTGTTCCCCTACATGCGGCCAATCATAGCACTGTTTGGCAAGTACCTTCCCAAAGGTGTTGAAGGCTCGTGGCAAACACGAATGGGGCAACTGCAAGCCCAGCAGGCAGCGGCGCATACTCTCCCCTCCCAGCAGCGGCGCACCATACTCACCATGCTTGGCTCCATCGAGTCGGGGGTGGAAGGTGAGGAGCAATCCCCGGTTCGCGGCGCACGGCTGCGGGCGTTGCTTGGGGTGATGGTGGCCGATAGAATGCTGGATGAGCGGTTAGATTACCGTGAGTTCTGCCACATTGTCACCGGAATTGACGACGACCCCGACCGCGCAAGAAAGACCCTGAACGGAATTGTGTTCCGGCTGCGTGAGATGCTTGGCCATGAGGTCATCAACACCGAATCGGAAACGCCGGAGCTGAATTTGGATTGCGTGGAGGTGGATATTCTGAAGGCCTACCGGCATATCCAACAGGCCACCGCCGCCTTGCGTAGCGAGTCGCTGATCCGTTCGCAGCGTGAACTGCTGAAGGCGTTGGAATACACCTGCGGCGAAGTCCCCTTCCCCGGCTTGTACGAGCCGTTCTTCGAAGCCGTTCGTGATGACTTCGAGGGGAATATCCGGGCACTGATCCTGAAGGTGTCGCGGCATTTGGTGAACGAGCGCGATCTGCGAAGTGCGGAAGAATTGCTGCGGCTTGGATTCAATGCCATGCCCCACGACGAAGAGCTTGCCGACCTACTCTACCAAACGCTTCGCCAACTTGGCAAACGCGCCGATGCCGAACGTGTGCGGATGAAATTGAGCGAAGCAATGGCATCGTGAGTTTTCGGTGGTTGGGGGGCGGTAGTCGGGGAGCGGTAATTGGTTCTTCATGGCTGCGTGCTTCAGCGCGAGGATTGTGAGCCACCTCACCTCACACCCCGTCGGGGCGATGACGGTAACGCGCCGTTCGGTGGCTCCACTCATACTTCGACGAGGCTCAGCATGAGCGGAGGGCAATATTCGCAGGCTGCCGTCCTACTTCCTATTTCCTACTTCCTTCCCCACCTCCATCATCTCATCCTTAATCTCCAACAGGTACGCCAGCGCTGCATCGTACTCGTTCGGGATGCGCCCTTCTAGGATTGCATCTTCGATGGCGGTCTTCAGAATGCCCACCATTTTGGACGGCCCAAGCCCGCAAAGCTCCATGATCTGCTCGCCACGCACCGGCGACTGAAACGCCCGCAGCCGATCTTTCTCGCGCACTTCTTGGATGCGCTCAATCACCCCGTCGTAATTCTTCAGATATTTCTTCACCCGCTGCGGGTCCTTGCTGGTGATGTCGGCGCGGCACAGGATGAACAAGTCGTCCAAGTCCTCGCCAGCATCAACAATCAGCCGTCGGATGGCGGAATCGGTAACGCCGTCATCCACCAACGCCATTGGGCGGTGATGCAGCCGCACCAATTTTTCCACATACTCCTTCTGCTTCATCGGCAGCTTCATCCGCCGGAAAATTCGCTCCTGCCAGCGCGCTCCAATCTCTTCGTGGCCGTGGAAGCTCCAGCCAATCCCTTCGCGGAATTTCTTGGTTTTTGGCTTGGCAACGTCGTGCATCAGCGCGGCGAAACGGAGGTAGAGGTTATCGCTGACGGCGGCGGCGTTATCCACCACTTTCAGCGTGTGCCAAAAAACGTTTTTGTGGGCGTAGCGGATTCCGCCAACGTTCATCAAATCCACCCCCTCAAGCCGGTGAACTTCGGGGAAGACAAGCTCCAGCAACCCTGTCTTCAGCAGAATTGCAAGGCCGATGCTGGGCTGGCTGGATTGCAGCAGTTTCAGAAATTCAGCCGTGATCCGCTCCTGCGAAACGATGCTGATCCGCTCCCGCATCTGGCTGATGGCATCGTAGGAATCGGGGTCCAACTGGAACTGAAGTTGCGCGGCAAACCGAGCGGCACGCATCATCCGCAAGGGGTCGTCGCTGTAGGTGATGACCGGGTCCAGCGGGGTCCGAAGCAGCTTCCGCTCAAGGTCGCCCAGCCCGTCGAAGTGGTCAATGATCTCACCGGTTGAACTTCCGTTCACCCTGATTGCCATTGCGTTTACGGTGAAGTCGCGGCGGCGTAAATCATCAAGCAGCGTCCCTTCGGTGACGATTGGCTTGCGGGAGTCTGGCAGATATTCCTCCTTGCGTGTTCCAACGAACTCAATCTGGGTTTCCCCCACCATCAGCATTGCGGTGCCGAACCGTTCAAAGATGATTGGCTTCACCCGAAGCTCCCTTGCCACAAGCTCGGCAAACTCCAAGCCGCTCCCTTCAATAGTGATGTCAATGTCGTGGCTTGGGTTGCCCAACAACAGGTCGCGAACGTAGCCGCCAACAAGGTAAATCTCCTTGCGGTGGCGTTCGGCAATGTTGGATAGCTGCTGCAGAATCGGGTGGCTGATGCTGACCTTCTTCACTGGTTGCGTCCCTTCGCTTCGATGGTGTTGATAATCAGTGCGGCGATGCGCAAGGCTTCGGCCCCGTCGGTTGCGGTAACGGGGGGCGCGCCGCCGTGCAAGATTGCGTCGGTGAACGTCTGAAGCTCCATCTGGATGGCGTTCACCTGCGGCATTGTTGGTTGATCGAACAAAATTGTCCGGCGGCTTTCCCCCAAGTCAAGCTCACCTAACGAGAGCGTTCCGGTTGCGGTTGGGTCGTCGGTGATGCGGAAAATTTCCACGGAAGGTTTGGCGAAATCAAGCGAGATGTAGGCATCGCGCTGGAACATCCGCAGCTTCCGCATCGGGCGTTGCGAAATCCGGCTGGCGGTGATGTTGGCAACGCAGCCGTTGGCGAACTCTATCCGTGCGTTGGCAATGTCAATCGTGGAGGTGACAACCGCCACGCCGCTTGCGCGAACCTCGGTCACGGGGCTTTTGACGATGTGCAGGATCAGGTCAATATCGTGGATCATCAGGTCCAGCACCACCGCAACATCGGTGGCGCGCGGCTTGAACTGCGCCAGCCTGTGCGATTCGATGAACGTTGGCTCCAGCCGGTAACCAGCAAGTGCCAAAAACGCCGGGTTGAACCGCTCGACATGGCCAACTTGCAGCGTGATGCCGGCTTGGTTGGCATGGTCAATCACCGCGACGGCTTCGGCAAACTGGGCGGTGATTGGCTTCTCGATGAAGCAGTGAACGCCGGCAGCAATGGCCGCGTGGGCAATGCGTGCGTGTTCGGATGTTGGCGCAACAATGCTGACAGCATCCACCGCCGCCAGAAGCTCATCCATGGTGCCGAACGTGGCAACATCATGCTCGGCAGCGATTGCCTGTGCGCGGTTGTGGTCGGGGTCGAACACCCCAACAAGCTGTGCGTTCTGGGTCCCTTTCCAAAGCCGTGCATGGATTGCGCCAAGATGGCCCACGCCAATAACGCCAGTGCGAAGAATGGTCATTGATGATTGATCGTGAAGTCTGTTTTGAAGTTTTGGCTCATCTCAAATTAGTGTGCAAGTCGCCCTGAAGGGGCAGCCTACAGTGGGATGCAATCTCACAGAAATTTTTCATCTCACGCGGCGCAGCCTGTTGCGGACGGGGGGCATAAGCCTGAACAGATGAGGTCGCTTTGGGCCGCCCCTTCAGGGCTTGGATTTTCGTTGACACCTCACACCCAGGGCGTTGCCTCTGCTGGAGTGAGTCGCCCCGTTGGGGCTTGGCTTCCCGTTCCCCAAAAATTGGGAAAGAAAGCTGGAAATAGCTGCCTCACACTTCACTCTTCACATTTCACTCTTCACTCTTCACATTTCACTCTTCAACTCACCACCGCCCCCACGCCAACAATCCGGTCGTAGCCGCCGCTGGTGGTTTCGGCGTAATAGACGAAAGCATAGAAGAGTTGCGAAGATTGCCGCGAGTTCCCCTCCAGCAACGTTGCGTCGGGGTATCGCAAGGTTCCAGCATCTTCATCCCACGTTCCGGCAACATACTGGTATTCGTGGAAGGCGCGTTTTATCAGGCCGCGCGCAAGGTAGTAGCCGGTTTTCTCATCGTAGAACATCCGCCAATCGCGCGTTGGAAGCCAGTTGTTGAACGTTCCCACAACGCAAATATCCTCCTTTGCCTTCTGCCCAAACAGGTCCAGCCGGAATTGGAAATAGAGGTAATCGTTGTCAATGTCGCCAACGTAGCGTTCGGGGGCCATGCCGTTGTTGTCAATCGTGTTCGGCCATTGGCGCGGCTGGTCGCTGAGCGGAGTGGAGATCAGCCCGCCGGTGGATGGATAGTAGGAAAGGTCGGTTAAATCCAGCAGCCGGTGTTCGTTTCCGGCGGGGATATTTCCGAACTCAACCACCGATTTGGTCCCAAATGCAGAGTTCCACCGCGTCCAGTAGCTTCCCCGCTCCAGCGAGTCGAACTGGTCGCCAACGTTGGCCACCATTGGGCTGAACCACGCGCCGCTGTTGTACAGATGCACCGCCCGAAGCTGCGTGCTGAACAGGGAGAAATCCAACTCAGTTTCGATATTCACCCGCAGCCCGGTTTGCAGCGCGGTGGCCTGGCGGGTCTCGTAGAAATCACTGTAGGTTGCCATCCGCAACGCCGCCGAAGGTTCCACCACAAAAAACCGGGTTTCCAGCAGAACGTTATCGGGGTTGAAGTAATCCACCACACGAGCAAGGTAGTTGCCGGAGTGCTCAATCCGCAGCAGGCTTCCGCCGGTTGGGAAGGTGATGGCTGCAGAGTAGTCATAGTGAGTTGCGCCAAACGGAGCGATGGAGACGGTGAAATCGCTGGATTGCAGGCGGGTGGCATCCTGCACAAACACATTCTGGGTAGGCTTCCAGTCCCGGTCGCAGTGGATCAGTTGCAGCGTCAGGTTTGGGATGGAAGGTGCTTGCAGATCGAAGGTGAGCGTCAGCGCGTCGCTCCCAATTCCGGCACGCTTCCCGTTGATGGGAATGCGAAGGATTGGCGCGGTTGTCACCTCACCCGCGCCATGCAGCCGATACCAGAGCACCCGCGTCAGTTTTGCCGCTTCCCCATCTGCCTCCCCCCCGGTTCTCCCCCCTTGCTGGCGCGGGGGAATGCAGCCGGAAGCCAAAACCAGCAGAAAAAGAATGAGCGATTGAAGGTGTTGCATGGTTCAGGGGCGAGCGTTTACCCATTCGGCTCCATCACGGAAAACCTCACGTTTCCAGATTGGGGCGCGTTGTTTCAGTTCTTCGATTACGTAGCGGCAGGCATCGAACGCAGCGGCCCGGTGCGGGGTTGCCACCGCAACCACCACCGCCACATCCCCCACCACTAACTCCCCCACCCGATGCTCCACCACTCCATGAAGTATCCCAAACATGGCTTGGGCCTCGGCAAGAATTTCACCGATCACGGCTTCGGCCATCGGGGCGTAGGCTTCGTACTCCAACCGCTCCACCCGCCCTTCCCTGCCGGACCCGCTGGAGGCGCGGACCAGCCCAACAAAGGTGGCAACGGCTCCGGCATTGGGTTCCTCAATTCCGGCAAGAATGGCGGGGGCATCAAGGTGATTGAAACTTACTCTGCAGCGCAGCATCGGTCAGCCTCCGGCAACGGGGGGAATAATGGCGATTTCGGAGTGAGGTTCCACTGGGTCGTGGTTCCCCAGATACTGCTGGTTCACGGCAATCCGCGACGATTGCTGGCATTGCAGCAAGCCGGGACGCAGCCGAAGCAGTTGCGTCCAAAAATCGTGCTGGGAAAGTGGTTCGTCGAACCGAAGCTCGTCGGCATCGGCACCGGCGCACTCGCGCGCCCATCCGAAATAGAGTATCGTTGCCATGCTGAAAAAATTTTGGCGGAAAGATAGCAGATAGTGGGGAATGTCGAATGCCAAATCAAGAATGAGGAATTTTGGAGTTGTTTCTGAATCCAGCTCTCCGCTCATGCTGAGCTCCGTCGAAGTATGAGTGGAGCCTCCGAACCCGTGTACTCTCTTCGCTGCCTGCCCTCACCCCCCGCCCTCTCCCAAATTGCTGACGCTACTGGTTGCCTCACATTCGTCGGGTGGGAGAGGGAGCCAAAGCCGGGGAAAAGAAGAATGTAGAGTGACATGGGAAGAGTGAAAGAGACCAAATACACCAATGACTAATGACTAATGACTAATGACCAGCAGCGGGCTTTAATACCTCCCATCCGCCACCTCATAATGCGTCGGCTTCCCCAAAACCCGCCCTTGGTGTTCCAGCCAATTCGCCGTCCACCGGATCACTTGTTCGATTGAGGTTTCCGGCAAACCAAGCAACTGGTGTGCTTTGCCCGAATCATTCAGCAACGCAACCGGGGATTCTGTTCCCGCAAAAATCGGCTCGCGCCGGAACAACTCTCCAAACCGCTGGGCAACCGCCCGCACCGAAAGCGTTTCCGGGCCGGTCAGGTTCAGCGGAAACGCGGGGGATTGAGCAAGTGAGAGCGCGCGGATAATCATCGCGTTCGCGTCACGTTGCCAAATCGCGTTCAGGTAGCCGACGGTTAGATCAATCGGCGCACCACTCAGAACCTTCAAGGCAATATCCACCAGCACACCGTAGCGGAGGTCAAGGGCGTAGTTCAGGCGAATCAAGCAAACGCGGGTTCCGGTGGTGGTGGCCAGATACTCAAACACTCGTTCGCGGGCAACGCAGGCATTGCTGTACTCGCCAATTGGGGTTAGCGGGTCTTCCTCGCGCGATCCCCCCTGCTCGACTGGGATCAGCGGATACACACACCCGGTTGATAACGCCACAACCCGTGCGTTGGGAAATCGGCGGCAAACGTACTCCGGCGGAAGCATGTTCATGGCCCAGGTCAGCGCAGGGTTATCGGTGGTGCCAAATTTCCGCCCGGCCATGTAGATGATGTCGTCGGCATCGGGCAATGCGGCAACGTGTGCGGGGTCCAGCAGGTCGCAGGCAAGGGTTTCCACGCCCCGTTCTTCCAGCCAACGGCGTGCGGCTTGGTCGGAAAATCGGGAGAGAGCAATCACCCGAAGCTCAACGCCAGCCAACGCCGCAGCACGTTTTGCCATTGCCGCCAACGAAGGCCCCATCTTCCCGCTTCCCCCCAACACCAGCAGCGGCGAGCGGACGGAGGTGATAAATTCAACCAACGGGGCGGTTGGTTCGGTCATGGCGTGGTCAAGTTCGGGTTCGGTGAGCATAGATTTGATTTGTTGTATGAACCCCCACCCAACCCTCCCCTGCAAGCGGGTGGAGGGCTAAGAAGTGAGATGCGCTCCGGCGGTTGGTTCGGTTATGGCATGGTCAAGTTCGGGTTCGGTGAGCATGGATGTGATTTGTTGTATGAACCCCCACCCAACCCTCCCCCACAAGCGGGTGGAGGGCTAAGAAGTGAGAAGTGATCTGTTTTTTGAACTCCATTTTCCAACCTTCAACTCTATTTCTCTCCATCAGGCTATCCTTTCTACCAACTACTGATCCGTTGCTATTTCTTTTTCCTGTCCCCCTCTCTCAGCTAACGTAAGGTCACCCCTTCACCCCCCCCACCCCTATCCCTTTCACAAAAAACTTTTGCGCAACCACAAACAGCAGCACGATTGGAATAATGCTGACCACAGCCCCGGCCATCACAAGGTCAATCCGTGCGGTTAGTTCCCCACCTTGCAGCGCGGCAAGGCCAACGGTTAGCGTCATTTTTTCGGTGCTGGAAAGGTAGATCACCGGCCCCAGCAGATCATTCCAGTTTGCCATGAAGGCAAGCACCGCAAGGGTTGCCAACGCCGGGCGCGCAAGGGGGAGCATCACTTGCCAGTAAATTCGGAAACGACCCGCGCCATCAAGCAGCGCGGCTTCCTCCAGCTCCTTTGGCACGGTTGCAAAAAACTGGCGCAGCAGAAACACACCAAACGCCCCCATGCCAAACCCAAACCATGCCGGAAGAATCAGCGCGGCATGGGTATCAATCAGCCCCAACGTTTTGATGACGAAAAACAACGGGATCATCGTCACCTGGAACGGGATCATCATGGTTGCAAGGATGACCCAGTACAGCGCGTTCTTTCCCCGGAACTCCATCCGCGCAAACGCATAGCCGGCCAGGGATGCGCTGGCCACCGTCCCCAACGATGCCAGCACCGCAATCTTCAGGCTGTTGAAGGTAAAAGTGCCAAACGGGAAGCGGCTGAAAACCTCAGCGTAATTTTCAGGATGCCACGTTGCGGGAAGCTGCGGTGGGTAGTGGTACAGGTCGGCAGGTGAGGAAAGTGAGGTGATAATCATCCAGAGGAACGGCCCGATCATGGCCACCCCGATGCCAAGCAACAGCAGATAGAGTAACGGGGATTGGAGTCGGTTGGTCATTTGGTTGTTGGGAAAGTATCCGATGCTTGAGGTGATTCTCTGTGTCTTTTTTTAATGAACCACAGAGGCACAGAGGGCACAGAAGAGAGTAAGAGAGGGGGCTTTCACTGATAATACACCCACCGCTTCTGCATTCTGAATTGCACGATTGTCACCACCAGAGTAATGGCAAACAACACGTAGGCCATTGCCGTAGCGTAGCCCATGCGGAAGTATTGAAAAGCGTTTTGGTAGATGTGATAGCTGAGCGTTAAGGTGCTGTTGGCCGGGCCGCCTTGCGTTAGTGTGTAGGTTTGCTCGAATAATTGGAACGAGCCGATCAGCGTAATCACCACCACAAAAAATGTTGTTGGCGAAAGCATCGGCAGGGTGATGCTGAACAGCCGCCGCGCCCCGCCAGCGCCATCAATCAGTGCCGATTCGTGCAGCTGGTCGGGGATGGATTGCAGCCCGGCAAGGAAGATCAACATGTTGTAGCCCACCCCCTTCCAGACCGTCATCAGCGAGATTGCTGGCAACGCCCACGACGTGCTTAACAACCACCCAGGCCCCTGGATCCCGAACCACTCGCGAAGCAGATAATTGATAAACCCAAACTCAGGATTGTACAGCCACCCCCACACCACAGCAACCGCAATCATGGAGGTGACAACCGGGAAGAAATAGATGGTTCGGAAGAAGGTGATCCCACGCAATTTCCGGTTCACCAGCAATGCCAAACCAAGCGAGCAAACCACCATCAGCGGCGCGGTGATCCCCACAAAGTAGAAGGTGTTCCCAAGCACCTGGTAAAACTGCTCCGAACGGAACATTGCCTGGAAGTTGGCAAACCCAACCCAAACCGGTGGCCGCACCAAATCCCAATCGGTGAAGCCCAGCAGGAACGCCGCCACGATTGCCCCCCCGGTCACCACCACCACACCAATCAGCACCGGAAGCAAGTACAGATATGGCTGGGCGCGGCGGAAGCCGGAGCGTTCGTACGGTGGGATGTTGGGTTTGGAGTTCACAGTTTGGAGTTCACAAAAATTAGCGGCTCAAGACTTCGTTGATTTTTCGGTCGGCATCGGCGGCGGCTTGCTGCACGGTTTTCTCGCCGTTCACCATCAGGTCAAGCTCCGGCATAAATCCGTTGTCGCGGAACTCCAACCACCGCGCACGCCACGTGCTGATGCTGTATTTCTCAATCAAATCAATCACCACACGGCGGTTCACCGTTGGTTGGCCGTTTAGATATTCCGGCGACAGTGCCAGCCGGCGGCTGTTCGGAACAAGCCCGTAGAATAGGCGGTCGGAATATTTTGCTGGCATATCCCTGATAATCCACCGCAGAAAGGTCCAGGCGGCATCCACGTTTTTGCTGTTTTTGGGGATTCCAAACGCGGCTGCAAAACGAAGTGCTTTCCGCCCCGCAGGGCCGCTTGGCGGAAGCGCGATATCCCACCGGAACTGATTGTTTTTGTAGGTGGTCAGCATCGAACCAAGCATCGCCATGGCAAACCGCCCTGTCTCGAACGGGCGCAACGACCCACCCGAGCTTGCCCCACCACGAATCGAAGCATACGACGGACTGACTTTGTACTTCTGCACCAGATCAACCCAAAACTGCAACGCCTGCAGAGTACGCGGCTGGTTGAACGCGCTCCGCTTCAAATCTTGGGTGAGCACACCGCCGCCAAGTGAGTAGAGCACGCCATCGAAGCCGCCGCTGTTATCAAGCAGAAATCCCCACTGATCTGGCTTGCCATCGCCATTTTTATCAACCGTCAGTTTTTGGGCGGCGGCAAGAAGCGTGTCGTAGGTCCACGTGGAATCGGGGTAGCGCAGCCCGGCGGCATCGAACAAGTCCTTGTTGAAAAAAAGCGGGTAGCTCCCCATCGCCACCGGAAACGCCCGAAGTGAGGTGCCACGGCGGAAGGATTCCAGGGAGATTGGGAATATCTGGTCGGGCTTCAGGTCACGATCCACAAAGGGTTGAAGGTCAGTCAGATATTCGCGGTCAAGCAGTTCTTGAGCGAACCAATCTTCCAACAGAATCAAATCGCCAGCATCAACATCGGCGGCTGCGGCGGCCAGAACTTTATCCTTGTGGACGGTGAAACTCACCACTTGCTGCTCCACCTTGATATTTGGGTTAGCCTTCTCAAACTCGGCAATCACCTCCTTCCACAACTCCTGCTGGTCGCCCCAGAAGTGGGCCACGCGAATCGTGGTTTTTCCATCCACCGATTGTTGAGAATCGCCACCGCAAGCAATGGCCAGCAGGGCAAGAAACAGAAAAAGAAATTTGTTGAAGTTCATGGTTTGTGTTAGGCTATGATAAGCTCATGAATGATGCTTCACTGTCCTCAAAGAAGTTTCGAATGTTGATATAACGACGGCGCAATAATGCGGCGTTCACGTTCGGCAGCAAAAACAAGGCTGGCGCGAATATCATCCTGAACTAAGTATGGAAAATCTATGAGAATTTCCGCCTCACTCATGCCAGACGCTAGGTATTCCAAGATGTCTTGCACAGCAACTCTTGTTCCCTTAATACAGGGTTTACCGCTTCGGATTTCTGGATCAATGTGGATACGCTCTAAGTAGTTCATCGTGTGATTGTTGTATTGGAACTTGAATCTCGGCTCTCACTCTCTCTTTCTCATTCACTCATCAACTTGCTCAAAATACTGCTTGGCCTTGCTTTGCCGTTCTGCAATGGCGGCATATTCTTTGGCGAACAGGTCAAGCCGGGTGATGGATTGAAGGTCCTGGCGGAAACAATCCGGCTCGCGAAGCAGAACGGTCCAGGAAGTTAGGCGTTCTTCGTCAAGGTCCACATCGGCAACGGCAAGGCCGCCGCGCCGTCCGGTCCAGGCAAGCACGTCGCCGTTAAAATCCATGATGCGCGCAGTTCCCGGGCGGAACCGGCCTGAGTAGGGGGCATACGGCGGGTGGTTTGCCAGATTCGATTCCACAATCCACAAGCCGTTATCAATCGCGCGCGATGCCATCTGGGCAAGCAAGCCTTCCTGCGTAGGGCCCAAACTGACGGTTGGCCAAAAAAGAATTTCGGCCCCTTTGTGGGCGTAGATGCGGGGAATTTCCGGGAAGTAGATGTCCATGCAGATCATCACGGCAACCTTGCCAATGTCCAATTCAATCACTGGAAACTGGCTTCCTGCGGTGATGCCAGCCTGCATCTCGCCGCCGGTTGGCTGTGCCTTCCGGTAATGGCCAGCCACCGCGCCGCTGCGGTCGAACACGGTTGCTTGGTTGTAGGTTTTCCCCCCTTCGCTCACATACCACGCCCCGATGATGTTCATCCGCAGTGTGGCAGCAAGCCTTGAAAGCAGCTGCCAGGTTTCGCCGCCAAGTTCCTCCGGCTCGCTCTCCCGATCTTTCACCTTCAGCGTTCGGAACATCTCCGGCAGGCACACCACATCACACCCACGTTCGGCGGCTTGGCGGATGTAGGCTTCGGCACGCTGCAGATTGAACTGAACTGTGTGGGGCGAATCTTCCAGAAGGAAGGAGATGGTTCCGATTCGGACTTGACGCATGGTTTGGGAAGGATTGCTGTTGATAACGCTCGAAAAAATTTCACTACCGCCAAATTTCAATCTCAAGCAACGCTGCTACTCACTCTTAAAGTTCATTTCAAGGTGAATGCTGGCCACTTCAAGTAAATACTCACTTGAAGAGTTTTGGCTGACAACTTCAAGATTATTCTTGTTGTTCTGGTCGCAACGTGGCCGCATATTGCCCTTGCTGAAACTGAGTACCGACCCGAACTGCACGTAACCCATGATTCTTGAGGTTCGATTCACTCCATCGGCACTTGCGTCCGACCCCGCGTTGCGCAATGTGACCGCCGTGGTTATTGACGTGCTGCGCGCCAGCAGCACCATTGTGGCCGCGCTGATCTCTGGCGCGCGCGCGGTGATCCCGACCGACTCCGTCGAAAACGCCGTTGAAATTGCCCACCGGCTTGGTGGCGACCGAACCGTGCTTGCTGGCGAACGGAACTCACTTCCGATCCCCGGATTTCAACTTGGCAATTCTCCCGCTTCCTGCAATGCCGAAACCGTTGCCGGAAAAACAGTGGTGATGACCACAACCAACGGGACTCGCGCATTCCAGCAAACCCACGGCGCGCAGATGGTGCTGTGCGGGGCATTGATGAACGCACGCAATGTTGCCCAAACGATTGCCGCCGCCGGGGAGGATCAGCGGGTGGTGCTGCTTTGTGCCGGAAGCTACGGGCTGTTCTCGATGGATGACGCTATCGGTGCCGGGGCAATCGTGCATGAGCTGCGGAACATTGCTGGCGGCAACATCAGCAGCATCAGCAACCTCACCATTCTGGACAGCGCGCACGCGGCATTGCGGCTGTTCCAACACGCAGAAAGTGATTTGAGCGCGGCACTGCTGCAAAGCGATCACGGCGCGCACCTTGCCAGCCTGGGGTTTGCCGATGATGTTCGATTCTGCGCCCAGCTGAACGTTGATGCCGCACCCGTTCCCAGCTTCGATGGATCATTGCTTCGGGTTGCCGATGCAGCCCCCGCCCCACATCCCCAACTCCGTTTTTAAGAACACGCTTGCTGTTGCTGTTCCCCGACGTAACAACCAGGAAGACCTATGGCAGAAAACACGTTCCCAGAAATCACGCTGACCCGCGTCCGTAATGGTGCCGTACCACGCGGTGCCGAATCACGCGGTGATGACGGCCAGAGCGATCCAGCAGCATCGCCCTCGTCGGCAACGGCGACACCTCAGCGTCGGCAGCCAGCAAAATCGCGGAAGTCCCCCTCCCCCGCTCCAAAACGCGCGCCCGATCCAGATGAGCGGATGCGGCAGATTACCGCCATTCTTCTGCTGCTTGGCGGGACGTTGCTGCTGCTGGCACTGATCAGCTACACACCGCTGGATCAGGCCAACACCGACATCAGCCCGCGCGAGCTTACGGGGCTGTTCACCAACGACCCCAACATTGCGGCCCGCGCCGACACCACCCAAAATTGGCTGGGGTTGATCGGAGCCTACCTTTCCAACGCGCTCATCAACGGCACAATCGGCTACGCGGCGTTGGTGCTTCCGCTGTTGATGGGGTTCTGGGGGCTGATCGTCTATCGCGCACAAGGCTACAACCGCACCGCCCGCCTGACCGGAACAATCCTGCTTCTGGCAATGCTTGCCTCCGGAATTTTTGGGACGATGCAACTGATTTCCTGGATGCCGAACCCCGCGCACGAGTGGAGCGGAGCAATCGGCGCGTTCTTGGGGACCATCCTTTCGGGGCTGATTGGAACCGCTGGCTCGATGCTGTTTCTGCTTGCCTCGGTGGCAGTCACGCTGATTATCGCGTTCAATCTTGACGTTCGCAAAGGGGTGGCTGCGGCCAAACTTTACAGCAACGCATTGATGAGTAAAGCCGCCCAGGCTCGGCAATCGGTGGGGATGAAATTGGGGGAGTTCACGCGGGAAGAAACATCTGCGGAACCGAGCTTGGCCGCAGCACACAATGCGCCGCAGACCGCGGTGAGTAGTGGCGGCGACCGGATTGATGGCGAACCTGCCCGAATGGTGCGGCGGATGTCGGTGGCCCCCGATCCTGCAGAGTCCGTTGCCGCCCCGCCACGTGGCGTTCGGACCTCCACCATTCCCTTCCCCGAGCCACGAATTGCACGGCCAACTACTCCCGTAACTTCACCGGCAACTTCGTCGGCAACTTCATCAGCAACTCCATCGCTGCAAGTTCCCCCCCCCTCCCCTGCTGCTGCAACTGGCGGGAAGCACGGTGGCGAGCGGCCTGAGCCTCTTACTCCACCAGCCGCGAACCGCGCCCCGATTGACCCCGCAGTGCAGCTTGAGCGGACTCACGTTGTGAAAGAAGAAGGGGAGCCAGTTGGATATGCGCCAGCGGCCCCAGCCAACACCAGCAATGTTGAGTTAGCTCACATTCCAACCGCCGTTCCCGCAGAAGTTGCTTCGGCACCAGCCGCCGCCAACACACTGGCAGCACAACCGGCCCGATTGCGGGTGAACGTCCAGGAGCTTGAAATCCCAGCCGACAGGGAGGCCGACGACGATGGTGATTTGCTGGAGGATATTTCCGACGAACAGATAGACTACCAGCCACCGCCGGTCGAGTTGCTCACGCCGCAATCGGATCAGGCCGATGTGAACGATGAAGAGTTGAAGGAGAACGCCCGAATACTTCAGGAGAAATTGGGGACGTTCAACATCCAGATTGAGAATTTGACGGTGACACCAGGCCCGGTTGTCACCCTGTACGAGTTCGTCCCGGCGGCGGGGATCAAAATTGCGCAGATTGAGTCGCTGGCCGACGACATCGCGCTGGCACTGAAAGCGCGGGGAATCCGGATCATCGCGCCGATTCCCGGGAAGGGAACTGTTGGCGTGGAAATTCCGAACCACAAACCAGCAATGGTGCGAATCCGTGCGGTGCTGAACACCGCAAAATTCCGTGAAGCCGATTTCCGGTTGCCGCTGGCATTGGGGAAAACCACCGTTGGGGAAGTTTTCTGCGATGACCTTGCAAAAATGCCTCACCTGTTGATTGCTGGCGCAACCGGTTCCGGCAAGTCTGTTGGCATCAACGCAATCCTGGCCTCGCTTCTGTACAAAATGCACCCTGCCGATCTGAAGTTTGCGATTATTGATCCCAAGAAAATCGAGCTTACTCAGTACCGCGCTCTGAAAGATCACTTCCTTGCAACCTCACCCGATATTGACGAGGACATCGTCACCAACCCGCAAAACGCGGTGATCCTGCTGAAGGCGTTGGAGATGGAGATGGATCGGCGATATGACATTCTGGCAAAAGGGCGGCAGCGAAATATCCTGGACTACAACCGGAAAGTTGACGAAGGGCATTACAGCAGTGATACCAGTTTCAACCACGCGAAGCTCCCCTACATTGTGGTGATTGTTGACGAGCTTGCCGACCTGATGATAACCGCCGCCGGCGAAGTGGAAGAACCGATTGCCCGGCTTGCACAGCTTGCCCGCGCAATCGGAATTCACATGATTGTGGCAACACAGCGGCCCTCGGTGAACGTGATTACTGGAACGATTAAAGCCAATTTCCCGGCGCGAATCGCCTACCAGGTGGCCACAAAAATTGATAGCCGCACAATCCTTGATATGAACGGAGCCGAACAGCTTCTGGGGAATGGTGATATGCTCTACCTCCCCGGCGGAATGCCGAAGCCGGTTCGGTTGCAAAACGCGTTTATCTCCACCGAAGAAGTGGAAGCCTTGTGTGACCACATCGGAAACCAGAAAGGGTACTCGAAGCCATTTTTGCTGCCGTCGGTGGTGGAGAAAAAAAGCAAAAGCGGTGGCAGTAGCGATGCCGAGCAAGATGAATTATTCGAGGAAGCTGCACGGCTGATTGTGCGGCATCAGCAAGGCTCGGTTTCGCTAATTCAACGCCGGCTGAAAGTTGGCTACAGCCGCGCCGCACGGCTTGTGGATGAGCTTGAAATGGCCGGAATCGTTGGCCCGTTCGATGGCTCGAAAGCCCGCGCGGTGTTGGTGGAGAGTGAGTCGGAGTTGGAAGCGTATCTGTGATGGGAAATGGGACTGAGGCCACCGAATATAGCCCTCCGCTCATGCTGAGCTCCGTCGAAGTATGAGCGCGGAGCCACCGAATACTCACCCCCCTGCTTCGCTCTGGCGAGCTTCGCGTCCCCCCAATTCTGGGGGGAAAAGGAAGAGCGTACAGGAAATTCACTCTTCACTCTTCACTCTTCTGCTTCGCGTTCCCCCAGTTCTGGGGGGGGAAATGGGGAAAAGTGAAAGTGGAAATTGGATGGGAAGGAATTTGATAAAACACTGCCCCCCTCCCCTATCTCACCGTGCCACCTGCAACACTCGCTGCTCAACCGGTTGGAATGATTTCATGATGTTGGCAGCGCGAATAACCACGTGGGGTTGTTGCAGCAAGGGTAGTTCGCTGGAGTTAAAAGGCCCCACGTGCGTTTCGTCGTAGAAATGGATGCGGCGTTCGCGGGTTTCCACCACAAGGCAAGGGCTGTTGCTGCTGGGGTCTAGGTTTTCCTGCGGCTCGTACCGGATCAACCCCTCGCCCAACACAAACGATTCCCGCTGTGGCAACGCCGTTAATTGCACTTGGAAGCTACCATCGGGAACCAACTGTGTGCAGCAGGAAGAAAGAAATTCGGAGGTAATTACGGTGTTATCGCGGGTGATAATGGAAAGGGGTGATTTCCGCCGCAACGCACGCGAGTAGCTAACAAGCGAGCAAACGCCACGGGTGTATTCCATTGTGGTGTCGGTAAGCACCACCCCTTTCAGCGAAAGTATCCGTTTTATTTTCCCCTCTTGATAGAGCGCGCTCATTATTTCTGGGCGTGGATTCACCACAAACACCGCCCCTTTGTAGGCAATAATTGCACCACTAATCTGCCCATCATCCGAAATAAAAACTTCGGCTTGGTGCCGGCGGTCGTACCACACGTGTTTACTAAACATAGGTTGGTAGTCGGTCGTCAGGATGGTTGATATTTTATTGATTATGCGGGCATTTTCCCGGCTCGGGACATTCGGCAAATACTTGGAAGGAGTGATCCACAACTTTCAGCCCGGCCATATCGGCAACTTGCTTGCGGATGCTCAGAAGCTGCGGGTTCACAAATTCCGAGATATGCCCGCATTTCACACAGATCAAGTGGTCGTGGTGCGGCTCATCGAATCCAACTTCATAATAGCTTCTGTCGGTCCTGAAATTATGCTTGATAATTATTCCAGCTTTTTCCAGCAATTCCAATGTTGAATAGACGGTTGCGCGGCTGATGCGAATTTTACTCATCACCATATTTGCGTACAACTCATCGGCATTAAAATGCCCGTGGCCAACGCGGTTCAGCACCATCTCCAACACCTTGAACCGCTCGTCGGTTGAGCGGTAATGCTCCTGGGTCAGAAATTTGGTGAACGTTGCAATGGCCTGCTGCTTTTGCTCGTTGGAAAGTATGCGATCTTCTTCGTGCAATTCTTTCGATTGCACGGCTTCGGGAACGGTTGGTTGTTTTGTTTTCGGCATCTCTCTAAACTTCTCCCGCATTAATTTCTTTCGGACGTGCGTTGCTTATTTTCTCACCATTGGCAAACTGAGTTTGTGCCTGTTGCAGAGGCGAAGGTGCTGACGGGTTTACCACCCGGAACACATCTTTCCAACGGCGAATGATGGAGAAGAAAAATCCCCCAACCATGATAATTACCCCGGCCCAAACGAACGAAATAAACGGCTTCACCGAAACATCAACCGTAATGACCCGCTTGGAGGGTGGTGCTGGATGCGAGGGCGAGCTGAAGACAAAAACAGCCTCGGAGTTTGCCAAATTTTCCCGATCGGCCCGCAGGTCGCCAAAGCCGATGGAAATATCGGTGGATGGAATTAAAACCGGCAGGTAGCGGCCACCTTCCAAAATGCGCGAAGCTGTCAGGGAGAAGGTGCTATCCTTTGTGGCGACTTCAACAACTGCGGATTGCTTCCCATCTTGGGCTGCGTTGGCCATTTCAAATTTCACAAAACGGAGGGTGATGCTGGAATCAAACGGGAGGGGAATTTTATCCCCTTTGTGCATAGCAACCGTTGGATTTCCGCCATCGTCTTCAATGGCTTTTGGGGAGACGTAAATATCCTTTGTTGGGTAGTACAATATCCCCGGCTCAAGAAATGCCGACTGCCGTTTGTTAAAATCGCTCCAGAAAATTATTGGTTGGACTTCGTAGCTGCTTCCATCCTTCACCATCTCAATTTTATGGGCAAATTTTTCGCGGTCGGTTTTATCTAACTCAATCTGCTCCTGCCCCTTGTAGGTCATCTTGTAGCCGAATGCTTCCTTGGTCTCCCCTTGCGGCAAACGGACGTGCTGGGTGACGGAGTAGCGTGCGGTGAAGACAATGCCAAGCATCATCAATGCAACGCCAGCGTGAGAAACATACGCGCCAACAAAGCTCTTATTTCCGCGAAGGATTTTCCAACCCATTTCAAGGTTGATGGTTAAGGCCAGCACCGCCCCAAAACCAAGCGCGATGTAGATAGGGTCGTGGATTCCCAGCAGTATCAGCCCGAGAGTTCCAACGGCGGCAATAATTGTTGATAATGATAACGCTTTTATGAACGATTCTTTGGAGGTATTCTTCCATTTCAGCCCCATGGTGAGAGCGTTCAAAAACACGATGATAAAGCCGAACGGAAGCATCAGCATATTAAAGTCGCCGGTTTCGAACGGCTTTTTTGCCAAGCCGAAAATCGGGCGAATAATGGGCCAGCTTGTTCCGATTAAGGTGACGATGGAGCACCCCACCAACACCGCCGAACCCAACGCCAAACCGTTCTCGCGCGACATCAATTTCATTTCGCCAGCGATGTTCGTTAGCTGTCGCCAGCGGATTGCCAGGGCAACAACACCAATCCCAAGAAACAGGAAAATAATTCCCAGCAAAACTGCATACACGAACATCCCAGGCGCGACGAAACTGTGGACTGAGGTATCGCCAAGAACACCGGAGCGGGTAAGAAAAGTTGAGTAAAGAATCAGAGCATAAGCAAAAATTGCCAACACAAAATTGGTGCGAACAAGCCCACCCGCCATTGGAAGCCCATTCGGGCCATTCATGGTTCCGGTTCGTTTTTGCACCAGCATGGTGTGGACCAACGCCACGCACACCAACCACGGAATTAGCGATGAATTTTCCACCGGATCCCACGCCCAGAAACCTCCCCAGCCAAGCGTCTCGTAGGCCCACCAGCCGCCAAGCATAATTCCAAAACCGAGCACCATGGAGGCGAACAACGTCCAGGGGAGCGAGACGGTAATCCAGCGTTGAAAATCCTTGCGGAACAGCCCAGCAATGGCAAACACAAACGGGACGGACATTGCCGCAAACCCCATGAAAAGAATTGGTGGATGAATGGTGATCCACAAATTTTCCAACTGTGGGTTCATTCCTTTTCCGGTTGGGGGGATATAGCCAGCGGGGACTTCGCCAGGGAAGGATGCTTGCAGCGTTTCGAAGGGGGATTGCACCACCAGAATCATCAACAAACAGACCAACACCAGCGTGTAGATGGTCATCACTGGGGCTTCGTAGTTCACCCGCTGGGCGTATCCCATCACAAACACCGCAACGATGCAGGTCAGCAAGGTCCACAGCATGAAGCTCCCCTCCTGCCCTGCATAAAAGGAGGCCATCAGCAGCGGGCGGGAAAGGAAGCTGGAGGAATGCTGCCAGACGTAGGTGTATTGGAACTGGTGGGTAAAAATCAGGAACATCAGCGTGGCCGATGCAAACATGAAGCCGAGCACCGAAGCATGGAAGCCAACGCGGCCAATCTTCCCAAAACGCTCCTCTCCATTTTTCCACATCAGGCCATACGCAACCATGGAGATTGCGGCGGTGGCAAGCGCAAAGCAAATGGCAATCGTGCCAAGTGTTCCGTTAAAAACTGCTGTATCGTTCATTGGTGTAAACTGCTGTGTGGGGGGTCACTTAAAGAAGAGTTCTTTGCCGTGGAAATGATCCGAGTGGGCGTGGCCGGCAATGTGCAGGACTTCCTTTTTCTGCAGAGCTTGGTTCAGCCGTTCGTGGTCGAATGCCTCGCCATCGTAGCTGACTTTCACCTGGGTCCCGTCCATATCGGTCACGTAGAACACCACTGCGCCATCCTCGGTAGCGGGGCGGTCAATCCCCTTCCCCACCAGAATCACTTTTTTGGATTCATCATTGATCTTCACCGCTTCGGCAAAGGTCATTTGCGGCACACCGACGTTCATCACCCCGTAGATCACTACACCGGCCGAGAGCAACAGGAAGAAGGAGATGAAAAGGATTCTGCGTTGCATTGAGGAAGGGAGTTTTGTTGGAAAAACGCAAGCGTGCAGTGCGGCCAGAGCGTGGCTACAACTGTAAGTCTTTGGAGGTTGCTTCGTACTTGCTGGGGCATTTGGTTAGGATGTTCGTTGCCACGAACTCCCCGTTCTCCACCCTACCGGTACAGACCACCTCGGTAGCGATTTCAAAGTTATTCGGCTTGGCACCTTCAAACTTCACCGGCATGGTGTTGCCGTCGCGATCCTGCATGGTGAAGGTGAACAGATTGCTGGCAGCGTTGTATTCCTGCCCTTTTTCTTTCACCCAAACGCCGGCCACCTGCACTTTGCTTCCCGATTCGGAGGCGCGTGGGAAGTTCATATACTCCACGCCACGGCTTTCAACAACGATAAACGCCGTGACCAGCACAGCAAAGGCGATAACGGCCCCGATGATATACTTTGGTTTCATGGTTGTGGTTCCTCTTGTTCAAGTTTTCGCAGCCGAGCATCAATCCGATTTAGGTAGATCAGCAACCCGCTTAGGATCAAGAGTGCGATAATGAGAACAACGTAGATAGAGTGTTCGGATAGGAATTGCATGGTTGTTGGTTGGCAATCGTTCAGTGTATGAAGTTGATCGCTTCGGCAAGCCGCGGCTTACAGACGAACCACCGTCGGCCCCATTGCCGATGATGGTTGTTTCTCTCGGTTATCCATCCCCGCTGCGCGGCGTTCCCGGCGCATCCCCAGCAGCCGCGTGCGGACAGCAACGTTCAGCATCCAGAAGTAGAGGACAATAAACGCAAAGATTGCCAGGCCGTAGATGACCTGCATCACAATGTTCATCGAATCGGCTTGACCCGATAGCACTGGGCCGGAGTTCACATCCCCTTTCGAGCCGGGGTGCAGCCCGCCGGCAATGCGTGGATAGACGAACATGAAGAAGGTGACCGGCAGCACCAGAATCACCATATAGACTGCGGAAATTCTTCCCCGCTGGTCCTGGTTCTCGATGGCAGAACGGAGCGCGAAGTAGGCCCCGAAGACAATCAGCACAATGGTGATAGAGATCAGCCGGGGATCGTCCCAGGTCCAGAATGTTCCCCAATTAAAGCGCGCCCACACCGAACCGGTGATGGTTGCTAACAGGCAGAAAATCCCCCCCAACGCGGCAGCCGAGCTTGCGATGATGTCGTGTTCGATCTTCCGTTTGCGCAAGTAGGCAATCGCAAAGCCGAACGCCACAAACCAAGCGATTTGCGCCACCCATGCCGAAGGGACATGGAAATAGAGATTGCGGGCGCGTTCTTCCAGCCCGGGGATCAGCGGCGCGGTGACAATGGGGTTCACCGAAGCAACCCGTTCGGCCTCGAACAATTTTTCCGCACGGACGAAGCGGGCATCAAGGATCACCTGGTCGCCAGGTTGAATATCGGAAGGGTTGATCCCCGCGCCGGCTAACCGGAACGTATCCAAATCACCATCGGAATCTTGCAGCACCGCAAGGCCGTTGGTTGGGGCTTGTATCACCTTCCCCATCACCGGAAGCAGTGGCGGAGTGTCCTTGGTCATGCTGATCATTTTTGCCGAGCCGAAGGTCCCCCCGGTTGGCACGCCGAACCCAACAATCACCAACACCACAAGGGCCACCATTGCAACGGCGCGCCACCAAAACGGGCGCGGCTTGGTAATGCCACCGGGATAGAAGCCGAGGAACATCCCCAGGGCAAACCCGCCGAAGATGAGAAGTGCTTTCATGGAGTATTCGTTGATTATTCCTTCCAGAGAGAATCGAAGAGGATGTAGCTGACGACAATCACCAGCACTGAATAGAGGAGCAACAGCAGCAACGGTTCGGCCATCACCCCCAACGCTGCACCGGCAAACGCACGCCCAAGAAGGTCAATTCCCAACACCATCAGCGGCAGCAGAATTGGGAAACAGAGCACCGGAAACAGCGCGCTTTTGGAGGAAGACCGGGCAATAATCGCCGAAGCAATTGTGAGCGACGCGGCAAACCCGAAACTGCACAGAAGCAACACGATCACCAGAGCAAACGGCGAACCCAACTGCACGTTGGTGGAGAAAAACAGGTAGAGCATCCCCACCACTGCATTGACCCCAACAGCAAACAGCAAGTTCACCAGCAGCTTCCCGAAATAGACTGGGATTGCCGAGGTTGTTAGCCGCAGCAGCAGCACCGTGCCACGCTCTTCCTCGCTTACGAACGTGCGGCCAAGCCCGGTCACCGCAGTGAAAAACATGCTAACCCACAACATCCCCGAAGCAATCCCGACGGGAACTTTCACTTCCTCGCGAGCGGCATACACCAGCACCACCACCGTCACCACGGCCACCATCGCAAGTGAGTTCAGCGCGAATCGGGTGCGAAGCTCACTTCGGATATCTTTTGCCGCAACAGCAGCCATTTGTTGGAATGCTTTGGCAAGCGTGGAAGGCACAGCGTTGATTCCGCAGTAATGGTTATACTCCAAACAGAATGGTTTGCGAAAAACCTAGTCGTTGTCATTCCCGCGAAAGCGGGAATCCATAGCGAACCTAGCTGAGTAGAGTTTCGCAAACCAATTTGCGCCGAGTATAGCCCCAGTTGAAGTTTTCTACCGAAGCAAGCTACGGAATTCACGATAGGGATTGCTGTCGCAGCGTTTTTCAAACTGTGGGAACGACCTCACCCCTGTTCAAGCAGCTCCGATACAGTGAAGGCACGAAATCTCGAGGATTGCTCCCCAGAATCCATGCCTCCATCACTGCCATGTGTTACTCTATTCGATTGCGTCTGTACGATTGGGGTTGCCGTGCGCTACGGCAGCACAATCACTTTTTCGCTGGTGGTTCCAGCCGGCGTTGTGATGCGAACCATGTAGGCCCCGCTTGCCACCCGCTTGCCGAAGTTATCGTTGGCATCCCACACCACTGAGTAGTTCCCTGGCTCGGTCATCCCGCTGGAAACGTAGCGGACGTTTCGACCAAGCATATCCACAATCTGCACCCTCACGCTCGCGCGGGACTTCACGTTGTACTGGATGTTCAGCGTGTTGCCGGATACCATTGGGTTTGGAGCCATGCCGGTGACGGCAATGTCCGAGGCTTCGACTCCAGATTGATTATGCCGTGTTGACCATCCCCATTGCTTCCAACGCTTGAACAGGGTATCGGCCAACAGGCTATCCGATTTCTCCTTGTAGAAGACTGGATTCAGATCAACGAGTCCAAAATCTGGTGCCAGTGGGTCGCCCGGTTTGCGGTTTCGTTCGCCGCGCCCGTTGCGGTGGCAACCTGCGGCGCAGGTGTTAATCGTGCCGAGTGTTGCGCCACGGCGGTAGTACCAGATCGTCTCTTCTGGAGAAATCACCTTAAAGCTGTGATCGGTGAAGTTAAACTTGCCGTCGAAGGAGATGGTTGCGGTTGCCGTAAAGTGGCAATTCACACACTGGCTTACCCCTTGCGAGTGGAACGTGTGTGCGTTCACAGTTTTCCCATCCAAGATGGTATCACGCCCCAGATTATCGGCGGGGAACTCACTCTTTCCTCCCTGCGCTTTTGGAATACCGTGGCAGCTCATGCAGCCAACACCATCCTCCAAGGAGTAGTAATCATCTTTCAACTGGAACGGTAGTCCTGGCTTGTTGTAGTGAGACAAGTGGCAATCGGAGCAGCCATCAACGAATAGATGAGACTTGTACTGAGACGAACGTGAGTAATCATCGCCATGCTGGTGGTGGGCGTAGGAAGTTTTTCCATCGTCCCACACTGTTGGGCGTGCAAAAAGGAAGTCGCTCAACGGACGATCGCCACCGGGGATGAACGGCTCGTTATTAGTTTCATCAAATGGGTAGCGGTGGATACGGCCTGGCTTGCTGGGGCCACGAGTGTGGCAGTAGTTGCAAAGGTCCAATTTTCGGTCGGTTCCTTCCTTGGTTTTTGGCAGCACCGAGTATGCAAAGATGTTATCCTTCCGTGGGCTTGCAACGTGCTCCGAGCCTGGGCCGTGGCAGCTTTCGCAGCCGACTTTAACGTTCTGATCGGTCAAGGCAGAATCACCTTCGGCCACACCAACCCAAGTTGCATAGTTTGCGGTGTCGGTTGTGCCCGGTTTGGGATCCACAACCAAGCCGAACCCGTTTACGTGGCAAGCCGCACATTCGTGATCCCACGACAGCTTCAGGAATTCATTCTTTTCCCAGCGGAGGAACCGTGCACCACCAGTGCTTGGGTCGTTTGCTTGGTACCATTTCTGCATATCCAACCCAACCCAATAACCAGTATCGGATTGGTTACGATACTCGGGAAGCACGTACTGGAACGGGGGAACGTAGTAGGCTCCGTTGACCTCCACTAAGAATCGTTGCAGCCACCCTTCGCCGCCGTAGGTGTAGGCCACTTTCATTTTTGGCAGGGAGTCACCACCGCCCGAAAAGCGGAGTTGGATGTAGTATTCATCCTCACGCTCCCCCTTGCTTAGCTCAATCAGCAACGTATCCTGCCCTGGCGTTGGAATGCCTTGGTCATAAATTTTCAACACACGTTTTTCGCGGAACCAGCGGTCAATAATCACCGTCTCTGGATTTGGCCGCAGGTGAATCTTGGTGTGCATCGTTTCCATGAACGCTGCCGCACCTTTGTAGCTTTCTCCGTTTCCATACTGCCCCGCATGGCAGTTTGCCGTCAGGCACGATTGCACACCGGTGTACGTACGCGCCGCAGGCTTCGGAGAGGATTTGGTGTTGATGGCCACCAGCACGCCAGCAGCAACAAGCAAGGCTGCTGCAAGGTAGTAACGTAGGGCTTTGGTCATGGCTTTGGGCAGTTATTGGCTTTGGCAAGCCTGTTGAAACGGAGGTATTTCCGGCAGCACGGAAGTGAAGACTCCGTACAAACCGGATGTGTTACATCAATGGCTAAAATTGTTGATTGGCTGGCAGCAAGCCAGAAATCACGCATGAACGGAACGCACAGCAGAAGGACGCGGAGAGCATCCCATGCCTTGCTTGCTTGCGGAATGGTTTCGGAAAGCCGGAAAGGAGCTAAAGAAATGACAGCGGTGGCAAACATAGACTTTTTTTCCAGACAGCAGCATCCTGTATGAGCAATCTACCGCTGCTGCACTGTTCGCGTGTGCTCCATCATCCCCTCGACAAAGGCATCCCAGCTATACTTCTTCCGTTCTTGGATGATGTTGTGAGAGAATTGCTGGAGCGTGCTGTTGTGGTACATCTTATCAACTGCGTTGGCAATTCCGTTGGGGGAAGGGTCATCTATCACAAACCCGGTGTTGCCATCCACCACCACCTCACCTAAGCTGCCAACGTTGGTGACAATCAGCGGTGTGGCGAAGTTGTAGGCAATCTGGACAATGCCGCTGTTGGTGGCCGAGTGGTAGGGCTGAACAAGCATATCGGCTGCCGAAAACCAGAGGGCGACTTCATCGTTCGGCACGTAGCGATCCACAATGGTGATGTTACCGCTTACCCCCCCCTGCTGGATTTGCTGCAAGTACGGTCCCTTCTTTTTTTCGCCGCCAAAGAACTCACCAACCACATACAACTGGGCATCGGGGTGGCGGCGGACGATTTCGGGCATTGCCGCAAGCAGCCGATCCAGCCCTTTGTACTGGCGCACAAAACCAAAAAAGAGAAGCACTTTTTTTGCATTAATTCCCAGCTGCTGGCGGGCCTGTTGGGGATCAAGTTTTGCACCGAAATTTTCGTACATCGGGTGGGGGGTCAGCCGCTGGGGGATTGCGGGATAGGCGGCTGCAAGCTGGTTATAAACTGTGCTGGATTGAGTAAGAGCCAGACTGCAATAACGGAAAAATTTATCGGTCAGAAATCTGTCAATTAGCCGCCGTTCGTGCGGAAATAGATTGTCCACAATCACCATGATATCCTTCCTCCCTTCATGCCGGGCCCGCTTGGCAATGCTGGAAAATGCCGGAGCCAGCATTGGGGTCCAGTACTTGAACGCAATCAAATCGTAGTTCCGCTGGTGAAGTTCCCTCCCCACCGCTTTCCAGTTACCGAAGCTCATACTGTCAATCAATCGCTCCGATTTCACTTGCTCGGCAAACCCGCCCCCGTCCCCTATTTCTTCCTGAAACCTTCCAGGATAGAGGATTTTGGGATATTGCCGGCGGAAGGTGATAACATCCACCGCATGGCCATGCTTCCGCAAGTAGATGGCAAGCATGTTGGTGTGGTGGGCAATCCCGCCACGCAACGGGAACGCTGGGCCAATCAAAGCAATCTTCATGGTTGTGGTACGCTCTTCCTGTCGTAAGTTTGAACGGTTTTCTTGAACACTCACTGAACTTCCCTGTATGGAATTTCCACAATCCGCCGAAACCACATCCCAACAACGCGAAATTGATAAGCCACTCTGCAACTGCGGCGTTGTTGGCATTTTCAATAACCCACGGGCTTCGGTGATGACCTACTACGCGCTTCACGCCCTGCAACATCGTGGCCAGGAAGCCGCCGGAATTGTGGCTTCCCGGCCAAGCCAGTCGCGCCCCGGTAAACGGACCTTCACCATCCACAAGGATCACGGGCTTGTGCTGGATGTCTTCAACGAAGACATCCTGGTGAAGGACCTTCGGGGCGATTGCTCTATCGGCCACAACCGCTACTCCACCACCGGCAACAATATCAAACGGGCCAACGTCCAGCCGTTTTTCGTCAATTATCACCACGGCAACCTTGCGCTGGCCCACAACGGAAACTTGACAAATACCCTGACGCTTCGCCGGAATCTGAGCAACGATGGTGTGCTGTTCCAAACCACCACCGACTCGGAAATCATGCTCCACCTGATCGCGCGAAGCCGCGAAGATAGCACCGTAGGAAGAATTCGGGATGCCTTACGCCAAGTTCGCGGAGCCTACTCCGTCACCATTCTTACCGATGACTGCCTTGTTGCCGCTCGCGACCCCCACGGGTTCCGCCCGCTCTGCATCGGGAAGTTGGGCGACACCTACATCGTCACCAGCGAAACCTGCGCCCTGGATATTCTTTCTGCAGAGTACGTGCGCGATGTCCGCCCCAACGAGATTGTGGTGATTGATGCCGAAACCGTCCGAACCGGCCAGATCCACTCCTACCAAATTGATGATGTCACCCCACGCCCAGCCCACTGCATCTTTGAGTACATCTATTTTTCCCGCCCCGATAGCCACATCTTTGGCCACTCGGTGGACAAAGTCCGACGCAAACTGGGGAAACGCCTTGCCGAAGAATCGGGAATGATTAGCGACCGCCCCGGCGGAAAAGTTGTGGTGATTAACGTCCCCGATTCCTCCAACACCGCAACGCTTGGGTTCCGCCAAGTGAACGAGGAGTTGTACGATCAAGATACTCGTTATGAAATTGGGCTGATCCGCAACCACTACGTTGGCCGGACCTTTATTGCCCCTGGCCAATCCAACCGCGAACTGAAAGTGAAGATGAAGTTCAACGTGGTGCGCGGTGTGCTGGAAGGGCAGCAAGTGGTGGTGGTGGATGACTCCATCGTCCGCGGAACCACCAGCAAAGCGTTGGTGAATTTGGTGAAAGAAGCCGCCCCACGCAGCGTTCACCTTCGGATCAGCTCGCCGCCAATCACTCACCCCTGCAAGTATGGCATGGACTTCCCCAGCAAGGAAGAACTGATTGCCAACAACTTCAATCTGAACGTCAGCGCCATCCGCGACTCGCTTGGTGTGGAATCGCTCCACTACCTCTCCATCGAAGGCTTGCTCGACTCCGTCCCGCACGAAAACGGCGAAGGCTACTGCACCGCCTGCTTCACCGGAAACTACCCGGTGGAGATTGACTCGGAGGCCAGCAAACTTGCGCTTGAGGAGGTTGGATAGGTGTATGTTGGCGACCTGCTGATTGGCGCGCTTGCTGGGTTCGCTTTGGCGATTCCACCGGGGCCAATCTCCATTGCCGTGATGAAGCAGGCACTGGAAGGAAATGGGAAAATCGGAGCGCAGATTGGCGTTGGCGCTGCCTTTGCCGATATGCTGCTGGCCACATTAGCCGCCTTTGCTTCCTCTGCTTTTGTGGATTCGTTGCTCCGCTCCATCACCTCCTACGGTTGGTTAGTGATGCTGGTGCAAATCGGGTGCATTGTGGCTTTGATATTCTTGGCCCGAAGCTATTTTCAAGCAACATCCCAGGCGGTGGTGAAGTCGGCAGCAAAGGGGAAGAAGCAGGAAGAGCGGGCGCAGAATCTTGGATTGCAATCCCCCATTGCGTTGGGGGCGTTGCTTGGCATTATGAACATCGCCTCACCCACCTTCCTTCCCACCCTAACGCTGGTGATCGGATCGCTCCGCACAAACTCCTACCTGCAAACAGTTGTTGGAGCTTCCACCACCGATAATATCATCCTTGCTGTTGGCTTTGGCTGTGGGGTGTTCCTCTGGTTTTTTGTGCTGCTTCAGCTGCTGATAAAATTCCGCTCGCGCATTCCCACCAATTTCATCGGAAGGGTTTATCGTTTTGCTGGGTGGGCGTTTGTGCTGTTTGCGGTTATCCTTGCCTACAAGGTTGCAACATCAACGGATTGGGGGAATATCTGGTAGGCGTTTGTTCGGAGATTGGAGATTGCTGTGTGGTTGATTGATTGCTTCTTCACTCGGTTCTAGGCTGCGTTGTACTGGAATTTTGTTGTTTGGATTTAAAGCATAGATTATTGCTTATTCACAATTGAATGTATTTAATATTTCATCATATTTTTCTTTTAACGAATCTGGCACATGATGATAACCTACATTTACTCTATCCCAAGATATGTTTTTCCAATGCCGACCTAATGAATCAACACCGCTAATTTCATATTTATTCCCGAACCATTTTTTTTCTTGATATAATTCAAATTTATTTGCTTTTATTAAATTTTCATTGTTTTGGGTTTTATCATTTTGAATATATATCCAACACGAATCTGGATATTCAATAACTTGATCTGCATCAAGATAATAGATAAAACTCCAATTGCTTGGTATAATCATGCAGCAATCAGAATCTGCAAAAAATCCTTCTTTTGTCTTCACAACAACTCCATTTTCAGTTCGTAAACCTGAAAGTCTCGCTATTTGCTTATTACACGAGGCAATAACCACTATTAACAAGGTAATATATTTTGCTTTCATTGTAGCACTATGAATTTGAATCAGGATACCAATCAAGGGGGATTGGTAGATTTTACTCCAATGAAATTGGGTTGTAAGAACACCCACGTTTCATTGCCGCGAAGGCAGGAGCACGGCGGGTCTGCACAGCACATCCACGTGGGTTAGCCGTACACTCAGCTTCGTAGAATTTCGCGAACCATTTTGTTTAGAATATGGTTCTAGATGAGCCGAAATTTCATGCCTGCAAAAAGCGGATGCCGTACAACCTCACTTCCGAAGAATCTCCAACGAGATATTCAAGGCTTTTGCCGAGTGGGTTAGCGCGCCGGAACTGATAAACTGCACCCCGGTCTCGGCCACCTGCCGGACGTTCTCCAGCGTCACATCCCCTGATGCTTCCGTTTCCTTCTGCCCTGCCACCAGCGCAACGCCTTCGCGCATCATCTCCAGCGTGAAATTATCGAACATGATGCGCGCGATTGATGGCAACTCCAACGCCTCACGCACTTCCTCCAGTGTTCGCGTCTCCACCTCAATCGGTATTCGTTCCTGAAGATTCCGCTCCGTTAGCCATTCCGAAGCGGCATTCACCGCGCCGGCGATTGAGCCGTAGGCTTCGATGTGGTTATCCTTAATCATCACCATGTCGTACAGCCCCATCCGGTGGTTACGCCCGCCGCCCGCTGCAACAGAGTATTTATCCAACAGCCGCCACCCGGGAATTGTTTTTCGGGTGTCCAAGATTGTTGCTCCGGTTCCGGCCACGGCATCCACAAAACGGCGGGTGAGCGTTGCCACGCCCGACATCCGCTGCATGAAGTTCAGCGCGGTTCGCTCGCCAACAATGATGCTTTGCACCGGCCCGCGAATGTGGCCAATGACGGTTTTTGGAGCCACGGTTGCCCCATCCTGGACTAACCAATCGCAGGTGACATCGCCATCAACCTCCCGGAATGCCAACGCGGCAAGCGCGGTTCCGGCCACTACTCCATCGGCTTTTGCCAGCATCACCGCTTCGCCAAAAACTTCCGGTTGCAGCAGCGATTCGCTGGTGACATCGCCATCGCCGATATCCTCATGCAAAGCAATTTGAACAAGCCGAAGGACAGAAAGATCGTTCAACAGAGTGTGGTATGGCATGGTAGATTCTTGGCTGTGGAAGGATGGTTATTCGGAAGTTTTCCCCGTATCTTGCCCAAAACAAGGTACAGGATGAGAATTGTTATGAACCCAAGTACACCAACGTTGGCCCAATTCGTTGTTGCCATTGCCACACTGTTGTTGGGGGGAACGGCCACTGTTTCGGGACAGATCAGCAGGATTGCAGCGTTGTTCCCAGCGCAGTTTCTGAGCGGGGAGCGCACGGGGGATCAGGATATTATCGCTGCCCGTTTTTTCACCGATGGCCGGCTGGAAACCCCACCTGCCACCCCTGCTTCCATCTGCGCGCAAAGCTACAAGGAATTTTCCCCCATTACTCTTCCCGATGCCGATGGCGGTTGTTTTCTTGTGTACACGGTGGAGCATACTTCAAGCGCGCACGCCAGCGACCGCGACATCCTGATGCGCCGCCTGGACCGCGAAGGGCGCGACCGTTGGGGGGATTCCACAAACCACATCACCGCCATTGCCCGCTCCAACTTCAGCGAACAAAACGCCAAAGCCGTGAAACTGTACGATGGCTCCATCATGGTGCTGTACGAAGTCCACTACTCGGCAAGCAGTTTTGGGGATGTTGATATTGCCGCCGTGAAAATCGGAGCCGACGGGAAGCCAGTTTGGGGGTCAGGTTCCTGGATAGCCAAAACGAAGCGGCGCGAACGCCTTTCCGGGATTGTGGCCGACAGCCGTGGCGGGGTGATTGCCATCTACGAAAGCGCCTCAATCGTGCGCGACTCCGTTGCCGCCAGCGACCTGCTTGCAATGCGGATTGATGGCTTCGGCAAAACCGGATGGGGCGCTTCGGCCAACCCGATGCACGTTGCCACAAGCCGCCATTTGGAACGGAATGCCGCAGTAGTCAGTGATGGAGCCGGCGGGGCGTATGTGGCCTACGAGATTGAGTACACAACCGGGGCGCGCACTGGCGATATTGACATCCTTGCCCAACGAATCTCCCCCGATGGTTCGCGCCGTTGGATGGATGAGTCATCGCTGCCGCTGGTTAGCTCCGATGCAAAAGCCCACGAGACTGATCCGGTGGTGGTGGCCGAACCGGCCGGGCTGGCGGTGGCGTTCAAACTTCAAATTGGGGGACAAACATTTATTGGAATGCAGCGGTTAGATATGCTTGGCAAACCGCTCTGGAACGAAGGGAAAAAGGCAGTGCTGACAGGGGTGCAACATGAACAAGTGGCCCACCAACAGTTGATTGCCGATGGGCTTGGGAACTTCTACCTTGCGATGGAAACCACCGACACCGCCACCCACGACCGCGACATCTACGTCCAGCGGATTGCTGCCGATGGAGCGCAGGCCTGGGGGGAAGGGGATTACGCAGTGGCAGCTTTCAACACACCAACGCCCGAACGTGATGCCGCGCTGACGGTGGATGGAGTAGGGCAGCTTATCCTGGTTGCTGTCCGCGACATTCCGCTGGAGCATCCGGGGGAGTACAGCAGCCAGATTGTTGCCCAAAAATTTGCGGTTGATGGGACTTCATCTTGGGCCAGCTTGCAGCCGCCAATTGTGCTGGCCGGCGATGGCAGGTTGTACGGAAGCATAGTCCTGTTGCGGGAGTGAATGGAATGTCGAATGCCAAATACCAAATTGGTTTTTGCAACTGACCACTGACCACAATCAGTGATGGAAATGCCGAATGTCGAATGCCGAATGTCGAATTGTTTTTTGCAACTGACCACTGACCACTGACCACTGACCACTGACCACAATCAGTGATGGAAATGCCGAATGTCGAATGAAAGATGCCAAAGCCACCGGAATAACGCAGCCCTCAAATCAAGCTGATGAGACTACTCCAATCAAGAACTAAATCCCTAACCCCGGCTGGTCGCCCACCTTCCGCTCGATTCCAAAGTGGCGATAGGCAAGCGGGGTGGCTTCGCGTCCGCGCGGGGTGCGCTGCATGAAGCCTTCTTGGATCAGATATGGCTCATAGACCTCCTCAATCGTTCCCGGCTCCTCGCCAACGGCAATCGCCAGCGTGTTTAGCCCCACCGGGCCACCGTTGAATTTTTCCATGATTGCCACCAAAATTCGTTTGTCCATTTCGTCAAGGCCATGCTCATCAACTTCAAGTTGAGCAAGAGCGTAATCAGCAATGCTTTTGGTGATGATGCCGTTCCCTTTCACATCGGCAAAATCGCGGGTGCGGCGCAGCAGCCGGTTGGCAATGCGCGGGGTCCCACGCGAACGCCGCGAAATCTCGTAAGCCCCCTCCACCTCAATCGGGATATTGAGGATGGATGCCGAGCGGTTAATCACGTGGAATAAATCCTCTACTGAGTAGTAATCCAACCGATTGATGATCCCGAAACGGCTACGCAGCGGAGCGGTCAGCAACCCCTGGCGCGTGGTTGCCCCCACCAGCGTGAACTGCGGAATGGTGAGCTGCACCGAGCGTGCGTTTGGGCCGGAATCAATCATAATATCAATCCGGTAATCCTCCATTGCCGAGTACAGATACTCCTCCACCACCGGGCTTAGGCGGTGAATTTCATCAATGAACAGGATGTCGCCGTGGTTCAAGCCTGTCAGCAATCCGGCAAGGTCGCCGGGTTTTTCTAGAACTGGGCCACTGGTGGTTTTAATCTCGGCACTCATCTCGTTGGCAATGATGTAGCTGAGGGTTGTTTTGCCAAGCCCCGGCGGGCCGGTAAACAGCACATGATCCAGCGCTTCCTCCCGCATTTTTGCGGCTTTGATGAACACCATCAGGTTATCCACCACCTTGCTTTGTCCAGTGAATTCGTGGAACCCACTGGGGCGCAATGCGGCCTCAATTTCCGACTCGACGGTGCTTTGAACTTGCTGGCTAACGGTTTTGCGGTTTCCTTTTGGTTGTTCCATTTCGGCTGTGGTGTTGGGTTGTTCCAGTGGATGGGGCAAGATAGGTGATGGCTACAAACAAGCAACGCAAGCCAGGGATTTTTCCCCGAACTTGCGTTGCTGTTGTTCTGTCAGGTGCCCCGAAGCCTTGCTGGCATCTTGGCTGTTTCTGTCTTAGCTGTTCCGATCCAAGCGGTCAATCTCATCTCTGATCTGTGCGGCCCGCTCGTAGTCTTCCTGTTTTACGGCAACATCTAACTTCCCTTGCAAGACTTCCCGAAGGGTTCTGGGCCGTTCCGGCTTCGCTTCTTCCGCTTCTGCTTCCCCCTGGAACTGGTCGTGAGCATCGTCGTCGTCGTCGTCGTCAAAATCTTCGTCATCGTGGGGCAGCACTCCGGCTTCGGCAAGCACTGCCTCGGCAACGTAGATGCTGGCTCCGCAACGGATTGCCAGAGCAATGGCATCGGAAGGGCGGGCATCAATCGGTTCGCTAACACCTTCGATATTCAGCACGGCATAGAAGGTGCTTTCGCGCAGTTCGGTGATGCAGACATCCAGCAGTCGGGTTCCCAACGCATCAATCATCGTCTTCATCAGGTCGTGAGTGATTGGGCGGGGAGGCTTCAGGCTTTCCAGCTCCAACGCGATCACTTGGGCAAGGTCGCCACCAATCAGGATGGATAGCCGACGAATGCCGCCGGTTTCCTGCAAGATTAGCGCGTAGGAGCCGCTTGTTTGGGGGCTGCTGGTTAGCCCGATGATTTCCATTTGAACTCTATCCATGCCGTTCATCAATTGCGTTCCATTGAAGGTTCAAGCCCCCTTTTGCACCCATCCACGCAGCCCCACGCATTCACTGATTTGCTTACTTGCCGTGCAGCGCGTTTACTTCCTGGGTAAGGGCCGGTAGCACCTCGAAAACATCCCCAATAATGCCGTAATCGGCAACGCCAAAAATCGGTGCGTCCTTGTCCTTGTTGATGGCAACAATGTACTTCGAGCTTGACATTCCTGCAAGATGTTGGACCGCTCCGCTGATCCCGCAGGCAACGTACAGCGAGGGGGAAACGGTTTTCCCGGTTTGCCCAACTTGCTCGGAGTGTGGCCGCCAGCCGGCATCCACCACCGCACGCGACGCGCCAACGGCTCCGCCAAACGCCTCGGCAAGATTTTCCACAAGGTTGAAGTTTTCCGGCCCCTTGAAGCCGCGCCCGCCGGAGACGATAACGTCAGCTTCGGCAACATCTTTCTTGCCGGTGTTCAGCTTGGTTTCCACAACCCGCGTTGCAAAATCCTTCTCCCCAAAACTGACTGATGCCGAACGCACGGCAGCGGAAACCCCTTCCACCACAGTGGCAGTGAAGACGTTTGGGCGGAGTGAAAAGACCTTGTTCGGCGTGGTGACAGCCACGTCAATGCGGGCTTTTCCGGCAAAGACTGGGCGGGTGGCAACGACGTTGCCATCGCTAAGCTCCAAGGCCACGCAATCGGGAACCAAGCCAGCCGATAGTTTTACAGCAACCCGCGGAGCAAGGTCCTTGCCGTGCAGAGTGTTGCTGATCAGCACAACGTTGGCCGATTCGGCAGCGGCAACCGATGCGATTGCGGTGCTAACCGCGCCCGATGCAAACTGTGCAAGGCGCGCATCCTCAACCACGATAACATCAGCCGCGCCGTACGGAGCAAGCTGGCTGGCCAGCCCCGCAACGCCATCCCCCACCAGCAATGCCGAAAATTTCCCGCCGGTGCTGGCCGCAAGGTTGCGCGCAGCGGTGATCGTCTCAAAGGCGTTCTTCTTCAGTTGCCCGCCACGTTGCTCGATATATGCAAGAATAGTCATGGTGTTCGTTCTTGAAAGTTTAGTACATGGATGGAGTAACAGCTTAGATGACCTTCGCTTCCTCATGCAGAAGCCGAACCAACTCGCGCACATTTTCTGGCGAGAACTCCAGAATCTTCCCTCCCTGTTTTTTCTCCGGCAGGCGCATTTCAACCGTTTGAGTGCGGTCCGGCATGTTAGCGGCGGGGCGTTCCTCAATCGGCTTGGCTTTGGCTTTCATGATGTCGGGGAGCTTCGGGTAGCGCGGTTCGTTCAACCCTTTTTGTGCGGTGATGATGCAGGGGAGCGTTGTCTCCACCACTTCCTTTCCCCCTTCCACGTCCCGCTCGGCACGGAGGGTGGTTCCGTTGATTTCGAAGCTGGTGACAAAGCTGACGACAGGCAGGTCCAGCAGTTCGGCAAGCATTGGGCCTATCTGGGCCGAATCATAATCAATGGATTGACGGCCAACCAGAACCAACTCAGGATTTAGGCTTTTGATTGCTTCGGCAAGTGAGCTTGCCACGCTGAAGGAGTCGTTCCGCTGCTCATCTTTAATCAGCACTGCTTTGTCGGCACCAACGGCCAGGCCCCAGCGGAGGGTTTCTTTTGCGGAGTCGCCGCCAACGCACAGCAGCGTCAGGGTTCCGCCATCGCGGCGGCGCAGGCCTTCTTCAACGGCAAACTCATCGTAGGGGTTGGGGATAAATTTCACCCCTTTCGGGTCAATCGTTTTGCCGTCGGCTCCAACAACAATTTTGGTTGCGGTGTCGGGCGTGTGGCTAACGCAGACAACAATGTTCATGGTGCTATGATTTGTTCGGTTTGTGTAGATCGTTTTTTGCTGAAAAACAGCGGGCAAATATACGTGGGGGCATAGGAAGAACCGGCCATTTCCGTGCTGTGTTCATACTTTCTAACTGTATTCACCAACTCTGTTTGCAGCACTTTCAAAACTGGTTCACCAACCCCACAAACACCTTCCCGGTCTCCGGTGTGTCGTCGCGGCTAAGGGCAAAACCGATGCGGGCAAGGCCCAGCGGAGTTTCGATTTGGCCGGCAACGCCGTAGCCCGCCAGCCAATCGCTTGCGGCAACCCCGCCGGTGCGGGTGGCCGGGCGTTCGTACCAACCTCCATCCAGAAACAGCGCGACGTAGGATTGTTCCGACAACAACAGCCGCAACTCCACCCCACCCCAAGCACGCCGCGCCGCACGGAACTGGCGTTCGTAGTATCCCCGCACAGTTGTTTGCCCACCAACAAAATAGAGGTCGCTTTCATCCACCACACCTCCATCCACTTGCCCGCCATGCAGCCCGGTTGCCGCCACGATTGTTCTGGCGATTGGCCAGTAGGCCTCAATATCTACATCTATTTTTTGGCGTGCGGCGTTGGTTGGCAGTGCGGAATCAACACAAGCCAGCGGGCCGTTGATTGATCTTCCGGCAAACTGGTAGCTGGTGCTGTACCGAACCCCAGAACGGGGGCTGTACGGGTTGGAGCGGTTATCGAACTCAATCCCAACGTTGGAGCCAAGCAGACTGCTGTTCAGCAACTGGCCAAAGCAATTTCCGGTGGAGTCGGGGGCCGGGATGGTGGCTTCGTAATCGCCGCCAATATGGAGTTGCCAAGCATCGGCAAACTGGTAGGATAGGTTGGCGGCAAGGAACCGCTGCACGTAGCTGGTAAGGGCCGGGGTTGCGGCTTCCTGGTTCTGGCGGTAATCAAATTGGAAGTTGAACGGCAGCCGGAAAATGTAGAGTTCGGAGTACCCAACCGCTAACTCCTGGGCCCCTTTCCCGGGAAATTGAATCCGTGCCGAAACCCGCCTGCCCGCCCCAAACAGATCACGCAGCACAACGCTCAGATACCCCGTGAACGCACCGCTTTCGCCAGCCGTAACCGCCGGCTGGTAGCCAATAATTCCATCGAAGCTGTTGGGGCTTCCCGGGGTTACTTGCAGCAGCAGGCCGTAGCGGTGTTCCGCGCCGGCACTGTCGTAGCGGAACAGCTGAGGCTCGGCCACCTCGCTAAAAATGGCAAGCCGGGTAAGCCGCTCGCGGACTGCTTCGGCGGTAGCGGGGGTGAACGGTTCATCCGGTTTCACCCGCGCCGCAGCACGGATCAGCGCGGCAGCATCGGGGTGGCCAACAACATCAATTTTGCTGATGATGACTCTATCACCGGGGATTACTTCAATCTCAAGATCAATCGTGGCGGTTGCGGTGTCTGGGCTGGGCTGGGGGCGCGCCACGGCAAGCGGGTAGCCTTGTTCGGCAAGCTGTGCAAGCCGTTGGCGCAAAAGCTCTTCCAACGTTGTGCTTCGGTAACGTTGTCCTTGAAGAACCAACGAATCAAGCGTAGAAATTGCGGGGAGTGAGTCGGGGGCGATCAGCCGTTCTTTCACCTTCCCAAACCGGTAGGCCTTCCCTTCCTGAATCTGCACTCTATTTCCCTCCCGCTGGATTTCAGCATCCAGAAAGCCTTCTTGGAAATAGAATTGGCGGAGCTTGGCAACGGCAGAATCAATCGGCAGCCCCTCAATTTTTTCTTGAAGCAATGCGGCCGGGAACGTTGCACCTGCAAGAATCACCACGCTATCCCTTGTTTGCGCCAACGCTGCGGAAGCAGAAGCCAACAGCAGAAGTGCAACCGCCAGAATAAGCATCACCAGGCGAAGGCCAATGGCCGGTTGCAGCAACGGGGGAAGTAAAAATTGTTGGCTCATCTAAAGTGTAGTGTTCAAAACCCACCGGATCCCGCCCCCGCTCATGCTGAGCCTGTCGAAGTATGAGCGGAGCCATGGAATCTATATTCCGATGAAAGTGCGTTGCGAAATACTACGAAGCTCTGTGTGTTGCTACCCCGCATGGATTCCCGCTTTCGCGGGAATGACAGTGATTGAGTTTTTCGCAAGCCACTCTGTTTGGAGTATAAGCCTGTCGAAGTATGAGCGGAGCCACCGAATCCAGAAACTACTGCTCCCACTCCCCTTCACTCTTCACTCTTCACTCTTCACTCTTCCCCTCAATCCCCACCACCCCGGCCCGGCCCTGCGATGCGTCGGTGACAAGTGCTTGGAACTCCTCGGCTTGGTCGGTACGGATTGTGGCGGTGTAGGTAACAACATCCAAAAACTCCTCTTCAAACTTCAGCGCGTACCGCTCCACCAGCGGGCGGATTGCCTTCATATCCTCGTACGGAGTAAAAACCCGGAAATCGCGGCTTGGGTAGGTGATGATGGTTTCCGTGGTGTTCAGTGCTTCGGCGGCGGCATCGCCGTAGGCGCGGACCAGCCCGCCAACCCCCAATTTCACCCCGCCGAAGTACCGCGTAACCACAACAAGGGTGTTCAGCAGTTCGCGTTGCTGCATCACAAACAGGATCGGCTTTCCGGCGGAGCCGGCGGGCTCGCCGTCGTCGGAGAAACGATACTGAAGCCCATCGGGGGCAAGCCGCCACGCATAGCAATTATGGGTTGCATCCCAGAATTCCTTGCGGAGTGCGGCAAGCTCGTGGTCAATCTGGTCGCGGTCGGAAACGGGGATTGCGGTCCCGATAAATCGTGAACCACGGATCTTCACTTCCTGGCGCGCCCTTGCGGTAATGGACTTGAACGGCTTCACCAATGCCATGCTGTTGTGCTCTCCTTCGGCGGCATAATCGCAATTCTGGCGCAAACAATCTATGCGTGGATACATCTCCACATTCTTCACACTCTTCACACTGCGTCATGGAATCATGGCGGTGCTTCTTTGGGGCATTGTTGTAACTTCGCCACCATGAACATAGGCATTACCTGTTACCCTACCTACGGCGGAAGCGGCGTTGTTGCAACGGAGCTGGGGAAAGAATTAGCCACACGCGGCCACAACGTTCACTTCATCAGCTACGCGCTCCCGTTCCGGCTGAACGGCTTCCGGCAGAACATCTATTTCCACGAAGTAGAGTTGCCCGATTACCCATTGTTCGAGGTTGACCTTTACTCACTTTCCCTCACCAGCAAAATGGTGGATGTGGTGTTGTACGACGACCTTGACATCCTTCACGTCCACTACGCAATCCCCCACGCCAGCAGTGCCTACATGGCCAAGCTGATCTTGAACGAACAGGGGCGCGACATCAAGATCATCACCACCCTGCACGGAACCGACATCACCTTGATTGGGCTGGACCCCACGATGCTTCCGCTGGTCCGTTTCTCGATTGACAAATCGGACGGCATCACCACCGTTAGCCGTTTCCTGCGGGAGAAAACGCTCACCAACTTCAACTTAGATGTCCCGATTGAGGTGATCCCGAACTTCGTCAACATCGAGGAATGGAAACGCCAGGACGGAAGCTGCCTGCGGGCGCAATGGGCACCGAACGGTGAGAAAGTTCTGGTTCACGTCAGCACCTTCCGCCCGGTGAAACGGGTGTTGGATGTTGTTCGGACCTTCGACCAAATCCGCAAAACAACCCCCAGCAAACTGATTATGGTGGGCGATGGCCCCGACCGCGCCGAGGCCGAACGGATGTGCCGCGAACTTGACATTATCAACGATGTGATCTTCCTGGGGAAGCAGACCTGCCTTGCCGAAATTTTTTCCGCCAGCGACCTATTCCTGATGCCAAGCCAATCGGAAAGTTTTGGGCTTTCGGCACTGGAAGCAATGGCCTGCGGGCTGCCGGCCCTGACAAGCTCGGTTGGTGGATTGCCGGAGCTGAACCTGCACGGAACCACCGGCTACATCTGCGAAATCGGCGACACCGACCGCATGGCACGCTACGCCATTGACCTGCTTTCCCACCCAAAAAAATACGCCCAGTTCAGCACCGCCGCCCGCGAGCGCGCCGTGAAAAATTTTGATGCCGTGGACATCGTGGCCAAATATGAAGCCTACTACGAACGGGTGCTTCGGGGGGAGAAATAGCCAGATGGAAAACGGAGCACAGGCCAGCAGTGAGCTTCGGCAATTATTGGAGATTGCCACCGAAGCCGCCAACAGCGCGGCGCGGCTTCTATCGGCCCGGTTTGGAACCGATATGGATGTGCGGCTGAAACCCGGTGGGGCGCATGACCTTGTCACCGAGATGGACCTTGCCAGCGAGAAGTTGATCCAGGAAGTGGTGCGTGGCTATCTGCCCGATGCAAAATTTCTTGGCGAAGAAACTGGCGGGGATCACGATTTAACGGAACTCACCTGGGTGGTGGATCCGATTGATGGGACGGTGAACTACGCCCACGGCATTCCCATCTGGTGTGTTTCCATTGCGGCGGTTGCCAACAACCAACCGCTGGTGGGGGTGATTGCCAACCCGAACGTTGGCGAGTTGTTCACCGCAGCGCAAGGGGGCGGGGCGTTCCTGAACGGAAACCAGCTGCGGGTGACGGAAACGCCTGGGCTGGCGGGGTCGGTGCTGGTAACGGGCTTCCCGTACAACGTTGCCGAAAACCCTTTTGGCTGCATTGATAGTTTTACGGCCTTTGTTCGGCGCGGAATTCCGGTGCGGCGGCTTGGCTCGGCCGCGCTGGATTTGGCCTACGTTGCCGCAGGCCGGTTCGATGGTTTTTGGGAAGTGAAACTGAACGAGTGGGACATTGCCGCCGGAGCCTTGATGGTTCACGAAGCCGGCGGCCGCATCAGCTCCTACGGCCCAAACAACGCCCAGGGCCTGCTGGCCACCGACCGGATGTTGGCAACAAACGGGAAAGTTGAGGCGGAGATGTTGGCGGTGTTACGGCAAGCATAGGCCGACGGAAATATCCAACCCGAACAACATCCAGAAATACCATTTCGGTTGAATTTGGTCATTCCAATGTTGTGATGTTAGGGAATAATTTTTGGAGCAATACTCACTCCATGTTCAATTTTTTTTTGGCTTCCCCACCACCATGTTTCTTTACGAATGCCCGGATTATATGGCGTAGTTAGCTCGGTTCCAAAGCCTGCTAACAAAACGCCACTTGCCCGTGTTAGCACTCTTGAAGGCTGATGTTCTTTCAAAGCATTGTTTGGAGTTCAACGATGACCGCACAAACCAACAAACCCACCCTTCTCCTGCTGCTCACAACAGCAGCACTTCTGCTTGGGCAAACACAAACCCACGCCCAAACCCGCATTGATCCCCGACACCCCTCCGTTGCCTACATGCAGGAATGGGGAACCATGGATGGGACAACCCTCCAATGCCTGCCTGGG
>JAEUSP010000048.1 GCA_016788565.1 Chlorobiota bacterium
CGGAGAACATCTCGTTGCTGAAGAGTTGGGTGTTGTCATTGTTCCGCATCAAGGGGTATGATTCGATCAAGAATGCCACGATCACCTTCGCCAACAGAATCTCCTGCCTCCATCAACTTGTGATAACTTAACAGCCCTGCCTCTTGAGGGGGCTGGGGGGTACTAGCGGCCACCCGCAAACCGAGCTACCTCACTCTGCAGAGTTGAATGAGAAGGGAGGAAGAGTATCCCTACTTGGCTTCCTTCGTTCTTGAACTTTAGATAGGCCCATTTTTTTTACCACCACTGTAACCCGCTTCCCAGCAAGGTGTTCAGGCCAACGCATCTTCAAGTTGGCTGCGGCATCAGCTTCCCCATTTCCTACCTTCAACCTCTGCCGGCAGCATTTCCCTGTTTAACTCTTTTCACAGCAAAGGCACACTGTATGAACCGTCGCACGTTTTTTGCAGGGGTGGGGCCGGGGGGGGAACCAGCTTCCCCGTTGCACCATTCTTCTTCCGGCAACGCTGCCGGGTATCGCGTTAGCTCTGGCCTTGAGCCATACACCGGGCCGTGGGGTCGGCAGCAATCTGTTCATCTGCTGCGCCGCGCAATGTTCGGTGCGCGGAAGCAGGATATTGACACCGTGCAGGGGATGACCCTATCCACCGTTGTGGACCTTCTGCTTCAGCCCGGCCCAACGCCGCCGCTGCCCCCCGATTACAACGATGCCAACGCCTCCACCGCGTGGTCAACCGCCGCCTACAATTCCTCGCGCGATGGGGCTTACCTTGCCTACACCCTTTCCTGGTGGAGCGACTTGATGCTGAACCAAGCCATTTCGCTGCGGGAAAAAATGACGCTGTTCTGGCACAATCACTTCGTCTCCACGTGGACATCGGTGAAAGATTCCCGCTACATGTACCGCCAGAACGCACTGTTCCGCCAGCACGCGCTTGGCAACTTCAAGGAGCTTGCCAAGCAGGTCACGCTGGACCCCGCAATGCTCCGCTATCTGAACGGCAACACCAACAAAAAAGGGACACCGAACGAGAATTACGCTCGCGAACTTCAAGAGCTTTTCACGATTGGGAAGGGGCCGGAGATTTCGCCGGGGAACTACACCAACTACACCGAAGATGACATCAAAGCCGCCGCGCGGGTGCTGACCGGATACAGCGATGATGCCGGGGGGATCAAATACAAGTTCACCGCATCTAACCACGATGGCGGCAACAAAGTTTTTTCGGCCAACTACGGCGGGAAGGTTATTACCGGACGGAACAACGAAAGCGGCGCAATGGCCGAACTTGATGAGCTGCTGGAAATGATTCTGGGCCAAGAAGCCACCTCACTCTACATCTGCCGCAAACTCTACCGCTGGTTTGTCTATTACCAGATTGATGCCGCCACCGAGCAGAACGTGATTGCCCCAATGGCGCAGCTTCTCCGCAGCAACAATTTTGACGTTGCGCCGGTGTTGCGGGCATTGTTCAGCAGCGCGCATTTCTACGACGTGGCCAACATCGGCTGCATGATTAAAAACCCGGTAGATCTTGTCATCGGCACGCTGCGGCTGTTCACCTTCCCCGCTCTGAACCCCGACAAACTCAACTTCAAATACTTTGGCCTGCGGACCTTGCGCCGCACGATGGCCGCAATGCAAGCGGACTTGATGGGCCACCCGAACGTTGCTGGCTGGCCAGCATATTGGCAGGAGCCAGTCTTTCACAAAGCCTGGATTAACGCCGACACCTTGCAGAAACGGGTGAAGTTCACCAACGATCTTGCGGCCGACGGCTACAAGTTGGACGAAGGCTACGACACCTTGCTGATTGACCCAATTGAGGTGAGCACCTTCATCAGCGATCCTTCCGATGTGAGCAAGCTGATTGATGAGACCGCCGCGCTCCTGTTTCCGTTTTCCATCACCCCGCGCCAGCATGACCAGATAAAAGCGGTGCTGCTGCCAGGGCTTCCCGATTACGAGTGGACGGTGGAATGGGAAGACTACCAGAAAGAGCCAACCAACGAATCGAAGAAAAAAGCTGTGGCCGGGAAGCTGGCGGCAATGCTGAAGTTTATGCTGGCCATGGCGGAGTATCAGCTATCGTAATCACCGGAACCGTTCACATCAATTTTTAGAAAAGGGATCAAGCAATGAAACGTAGAGATTTCCTGAAGCGGACGGCCCCGGCGGCACTGCTGCCGTTCACGATTGGGGGCTTTGGGGTGAAAGCCTACGCCCGCACGCCACTGTTGGACGCGCTGGCCGCATCGGCCATTGACACCGACCGTGTGCTGGTTCTGGTTCAGCTAAACGGCGGCAACGACGGCTTGAACACCGTCATTCCGTTGGATCAATACAGCAACTACAACGCCGCACGCTCCAACATCGCAATCGCCGAAAACCAGATACTGAAGTTGAGCGATGCCACCGGAATCCACCCGCAAATGGCGGGGGTGAAGGCAATGTTCGATCAGCAGAAAGTCCGCCTGGTGCAAAGCGTTGGCTACCCAACCCCCGATTACTCACACTTCCGCAGCACCGACATCTGGCTGACCGCCAGCGACTACGACCAGTACATCAACACCGGGTGGTTGGGGCGATATTTGCAGCAGGAATTTCCCGGCTTCCCAACCGGCTATCCGAACGCCCAGATGCCCGACCCGCTGGCGATTCAGATCGGCTCGACAATCAGCACCGCGCTGGAGAGCGACGTTGCCAACATGGGAATGGCCTTCAGCGACCCGACATCGTTCTACAACATCGTCAACGGAACCGGAAACGACCCCGCGCCCGACAGCAACGCCGGGCGCGAGCTTGACTACATCCGCCAAGTTGGCCAGCAAATCCAACTGTTCGCCACGCCGGTGCGGAACGCTGCGAACAAGGCCACGAACAAATCAAAGCTCTATCCGGCAGCCCGCCAAAACGTACTGGCCGACCAGCTTGCAATCGTTGCAAAGCTGATTTCCGGCGGGCTGAAAACCCGCATCTACATTGTGAACATCGGCGGGTTCGACACGCACGCAAACCAGAACAACGGCGGCAACGGAACGCCGGTCCCGCACGGAACGCTGCTCAACCAAGTGTCGGTAGCAATCCAAGCATTCCAGGATGATTTGCGGTTGTTGGGGTTGGAAGACCGTGTGGTGGGGATGACCTTCAGCGAGTTTGGGCGGCGGATAAAATCGAACAGCAGTGCCGGAACCGACCACGGCGCGGCGGCCCCGCTGATCGTGTTCGGCACCAACGTGATTCCGGGAATTTTGGGGGCCAACCCAATCATCCCCGCCAACCCAACGCCGAACGACAACGTGCCGATGCAGTTCGATTTCCGCGCCGTGTATGCCTCGTTGCTGAAAGACTGGTTTGGCGCGCCCGACAGCGAGCTGCAGAAAGTGTTGTTCCACAACTTCCCGATTCTGCCAATCATCAAAGGGACTAGCAGCGGTGTGGAGGCGGAACGGAGCAGCAGCGCGATCACGCTTGGCGCGGCATATCCAAACCCTGCGCACTCCACCGCACGGATTCCGTTCAGCACCAGCGGCGGGCATATCCAGCTTTCGATGTTCGACAACGAAGGCCGCCGCGTTGCCACGCTGATTGACCGCACGCTCCCGGCCGGCGATCACGAAGCAATCTTCGACGCAGCCGAGCTTCCAACGGGAACCTACTACTGCCGATTGCAAAACGGAGCCACCAGCAAAATGGGACAGGTGGTGGTGGTGCGGTGATTGCGCTTACTCACCCCTTCTCCGCAGATAAAGCGGAGAAGGGAGCTGAGGTCGAGGAAAAAATCGAAATGAAGTTCTGGAGTATTGTTGCGTTCGTGCCGACGCTGTTTGATCCACTCGTGCTCTGCCGGGTGCGGATGGATCACTCCTCGGGAAATGAAACCGTGGGCTTGCCCGATGGCTTCAGGTTGCGTGGGCCACGCATGATAAGCCAGAGAATCGGGATCACTCCGCCCAGGGTGAATAACGCCCCGCCAACAATCCGTAGCCAGGTAAACGTTTGGAAGGTGGCTCCATCAACGAACTCGGCACTACGGGCGTACCAGAATCCACGTTCGACGATGGTCAGGAACTGATAGAGTCCCACCGGGAACAGGTCAAGAATCACCATCAGCAGCAGCCCCACATTAATTGACCAAAAAGCGGTGCGGGTTAGCCGGGGATTCCAAGCATGATCGTTCATCACCAACCGGCTGCAGAACAGCACCGCCGCAAGCGCCAAATTGCCATACACCCCCATCAACGCCGCGTGGCCGTGATTGACCGTTAGGTAGCTGCCATGCTCGTAGTAGTTGGCGATTGGAAGGTTGATGATAAACCCCAGCACCCCCGCGCCGAAGAAGTTCCAGAAATTTACACCAACCAAAAAAAGGAAGACATCGGGGAAGCCAAACATGGCTTTCGGTTCTTGGATTCCCGATGCAAGAGTTGAGGGCAATCGGGAGAAACGCCATGCTTCCAGCGTTAACAGCACCAACGGAATCACCTGAAGTGTGGAGAAGACGCTTCCCAGCGCCATGGTCCCAACCGGTTTTGCATTCCAGTAAAAGTTGTGCGAAATGCCCAGCAAGCCGGAGCCAAGAAACAGGAGCGTTGCAATGTAGATCACCCGAATGGCGGCTTGCTTGCTGACCAGCCCCATCAGCACCATGAATGATCCAATCAGCACCGTCGTGAAGACTTCAAAGAATGCTTCGGCCCACATGTGGATCACGCACCACCGCCAGAAATCGGCAATCACAAAATTGGTTTCCGGCTGGGTGATAAACCCCGACACCAGCAGAATCATGATGCTTCCGGTGGCATACACCATCCAGTTTGGCAGGCCCCACGGTTGCCCTTTCACAAAGGCTGGTTTCAAGCCGCGGTACATGGTGATGGACCAGAGCAGCAGCACCACTGCCAGCAATATCTGCCATGTTTTCCCAAGCTCCACATACTCCCACCCCTGGTGTCCAAACCAGTACCACGCATCGGCCAGCAAGCCATGTGGCCCCATAAAAATCCCCACCATCATCCCCGCCACCATCAGCAGTGTGATGATGAAGATGCCACGAATCAGCCCCCGTTGCCCGTGCGGCTGGTTGGGGGCGATAATCGGCAACACAAACAACGAGCCACCAATCCAGCAGGCGCTGATCCACAGCAACGACAACTGCACGTGCCAACTTCGGGTGATAACAACCGGCAGTAGTGTGGAGATATCGAAGCCAAAAAAGTGGACGAACCCAACGAAGTCATGGACGGTGAGGATGCCAGCAAGCACCTGCAATCCAAACAGCAGCATGGCAACATACAGGAAGGCAAATGCCGAGCGTTGGATGGGATGAGGGACGTAGGCCGCAACATCCAAGGCGGAAAGGAATGGGCGCGCTCGCGAAGTGTACGTCTCGCTTGTGAGTTTATCCAGCGAGCCATGGAAGTACAGCACCAACCCCAACCCAATAATCAGCCCAAAGGAGCCGATGATGCTCCACAGCACCACTGGTGCGGTAGGCGTATTTCCAACCTCAGGGTCATACGGCCAATTATGGGTGTAGCTGAAGGTCTCGCCCGGGCGTTCGGCACCGCACACCCATGCCCCCCAAAAGAAGAAAGAGGAGAGGGAGCGAATCTCGGTTGGGTTGGTAACGGTGCGGGTTTGTGGAAGCTGGGCCACGTAGTGTTCGGCAAGGCGTTTGGCTGCGTAGGCTTGCGCTGGGGTGATGACAATCCGCTGATCCTGCGGGCTGTAGTTGTTCTGCTTAATCTCCTGTTGAACCTGCTTTTCAATTCCAAGCCGCAGCAATTCTTGTTCTTTTTCTGGCGCTTGTGTGGCTTGCTGCTGGTAGAACTGGCGCATGAAGGTGGCGGTTAGGTGCAACGCTTCGGCGGTGTAGTCGGGGCCGCGGTTTGCGCCGTCGCCGAACATGCTTCCGTAGTCCATCAGCCCATATTTCTGGAAGACAAGTTGCCCTGCGGTGATATCCTTTGCTTCAATCACCACCGCGCCATCGGCTGTTGTGAAGTTCACAATGGGTGGGGCTTCGGTGTAGGTATGGATTCCAATCATCATCACCCCAGCAATGCTGACGGTGAAAATTATCAGCAAGGGAAGCCACCAGTTCCGTGGCTCCATCAGGTAGTGGGTAAAACGAAATGATCCCATGGCAGGTTTGCTAAGATGAGATTGCGCCTAATTCGCCCACAAACTATCCATTCCCAACCGGCGATGGTGATGACATAGATCATACACCCTCTCTTTTTTTCCTGCTTGGGATGTTTCCTTACCGGAGAAGAACTCCCTCCAAAACAAACAAGGCGTGATCCCCGGAAGCGACACTGCTCCCATGCGAACCACGCCTTTGTGAATCTCTATCGGTTTTGCTTACGCCACCGTCACCGCCGGGTCCAGATAGACATCTTGGATTGCGTGAAGCAGTTCGGCACCTTCGGCCATGGGGCGTTGGAAGGCTTTCCGCCCGCTGATAAGCCCGTGGCCACCAGCGCGTTTGTTGATGACGGCTGTCTTCACCGCTTCGGCCATGTCGCTATCGCCGCTGCTGGCTCCGCCGGAGTTAATCAGCCCAACGCGGCCCATGTAGCAGTTGGCCACTTGGTAACGGCACAGGTCAATCGGGTGGTCGCTGGTGAGTTGTTCATAGACTTTCTTGTGAGTTTTGCCAAACTTCAGCGCGTTGAAACCTCCGTTGTTTTCGGGGAGTTTCTGCTTGATGATGTCGGCCTGGATTGTCACCCCCAAGTGGTTGGCTTGCCCGGTTAGGTCAGCCGAGACGTGATAGTCCTTGTCGTCCTTCACGCTGAACGCGCTGTTCCGCAGGTAGCACCACAAAATCGTGGCCATCCCAAACTCGTGCGCAAGCGCGAACGCCTCGGCAATCTCCTGAATTTGCCGCGACGCTTCCTGCGAACCGAAGTAGATGGTTGCCCCCACCGCCGCCGCCCCCATATCGTAGGCTTGCTGGACTGTGCCGAACAAAATCTGGTCATGCTTGTTCGGGTAGGTCATCAGCTCATTGTGGTTGATCTTCACGATGAACGGGATTTTGTGGGCATACTTCCGCGCCACCATTCCCAACACGCCGTAGGTGCTGGCCACGGCGTTGCAGCCACCCTCAATCGCCAGCTTCACAATGTTTTCGGGATCGAAGTAGATGGGGTTTGGCGCAAACGACGCGCCCGCCGAATGCTCAATCCCCTGATCCACAGGAAGGATAGAGAGGTAGCCGGTGCGGTGAAGCCGTCCGGTGGCGTACATCCAAGCAAGGTTGTGAAGCACACGGTTGTTGCGGTCGGATTGGATGAACATATCATCCACAAACGCCGGCCCGGTCAGGTGCAGCGATTCTTTGGGAATGGTGGTGCTGGTGTGGTTCAGCAGGTAGTCGGCCTGGGCCCCAAGCAGTTCTTGGATACGTTCGATCATGGATGGACCTTGATTGAGAGATTGATAGAAGGTTGGATTGGCAGAAGTGGGGGCAAAGATAGGCATTGAGGTCAATCCTGCCAGAACCTTGCCAGCGTTGCAGCAGCCAACAGAAGGCCCCACCTCCACAAAAAAAGGGAAGCAACGGATTGCTTCCCCTTTGGGATCGAACGCTCTGTTTTACGGTGTCACGTATATCCTCCGTAACGCTTGTTCGCCACGGTCAGTGGTGACACCAAGCAGATACAACCCAGGTGAAACCCCATTCAACTCGGCATGAAGCTGATGCTGACCTGCTGCAAGCGATACCCCTTCGGTAACACGTTTCACCCGCTGGCCATCGTAGCGGTACAGGTCCAAGGCAACCATTCTGGGTTCTTCTAACATGAAGCTCAATTCGGTAGCCTCGCGAGCAGGGTTTGGAGTAATGTTCAGGATCATCACAGCACCTGCGGATTGCCACCACACTTCCATCATCGGCTCGCCTGGGCGGGCTTGTTGCATCAGGCGACGTTGCTCGATGGCATAAGCATTCATAGCCTCTGTTTCTGGTGGTTCAGAGTCATTCATCTTAGCAATATCATAGGTGATCATCGTTTGCTTCTTCGATGACAATTCTTTGGCTTGCTGCTCATCAATTTCTTGTAATCGCTTAATCTCTGTCTCAATGGGAATCCGGTAACGGTCTGGCAAGTACGGGGCCATAACTTTTGCTGATAACCAGAGCAAAATTGTGCGCTGGCCATGCTGAAGTTTGATGCGTACTGGAATTGCCCATCGCATAAAAACTGGATCGGTGAACCGAACATGATCTATGCTATCCCAGAAGCGACGATATTCGGCTTCTTCGGCATCGGTTCGTTTTGGGCGGCGAGTGTTTACATGGCGATCATACGCTTCGTTTTGAACCTTATCGAAAGAATGCAGTTCACCATTTTCTGTGTAGAAACTCACGAATCTGTAGGGCACCCAATTGATTCCCGCTGGGCTGAATTGCCGAGGTATCCGATCTGCAATCGCGCTATCGGCAGTAATGGTATAAATGGCGGTATGTGCTTCTACAACTTGAGAATCTCGCCGGATAAAATTCACGTTTGGCATGCCTGCATACAACCTCATCCCTCCATCCGGCAGCATCTGAATTCCAATCCGCGCAAGCTCCTCGGTGGTTAATTCCAATGCCACAATGCCCTGCCGCCGCAGAATATGCGGAGGCTCTGTTGCGGTTGGGCTACGTGAAAACGCCGATGCTTGCCGCGCCCGAGATTTTGGTTTGGGACTTTCTGCCGCAACCTTTGGTAGGTTTGTTGAAGGTATTGGCTGATGCGCAAAGGCCGGTTGCTTGGAAGGGGTTGCGACCAGTGATGAGAATTGCCGCTGAGGTGTTGTGGCGTTTTCCCCCTGGTTCAAGATTTGAATAAGCAATGCACCAGTAATCAGCGATGAGAGAAGAGCTGTGAACATGAGGAACCTCCTGCTAACAATGAATGGGACAATAAAGGATCGCCGCCGCTGCGGTTTGCCATTGGCAATGATCGTCTGTACTTGATCCTTGCTCAATTCTGTCTTGTTCCGCAGCGTGCTGAACCAGTGATCCAGTGGTTGTTTGGTCGGTTGATTATTCATGCGTCCGCGATGGTTGCATGGATGGCAAAAGGGAAGAAGTGGCGACAATTCCACTTTGTTGATTGTTGGTAAGCTCTTGCGTGGTTGCCCCAAGCAGCTCCGCAAGCCGCCGCCGCCCACGCACGATGCGCGATTTCACACCAGATAACGATCCCCCTTGCACCTGCTGCACCTCTTGCAGGCTTAGTCCTGCAAGCTCAAAAAGGGTGATTGCCTCCCGTTGCCGTGCCGGAAGTTGTCCCAGCGCAGTGCGGAGTGCGCCCACATCAGCGGCCACATCCGGCGGGGTTTCGTTCCCGGCGATTGATTCCGAGAGTTCTGGTTGCAACGGCAAGAACCATCTGCGCCGCATGGTTATCCGTCGGCATAGCCGTGTGGCAATGGTGAACAGGTAGGATTTGAATCCTGAGTCCGGCTTCCGTTCGTCGTATCCTTCTAAAGCAATTAGGATTGTTTCGGCGGTCAGGTCCATTGCATCATCGTGGTCGCGCATCAGCGCAACAGCAAACCGGAACAGTTGATTCCGAACAGGCATCAACAACCGCAGGAATTGTTCCTGTCGTGCTTTCTGGTCCGAAATTTTGCTGGTTGTGTTGCTCATGCAGTGCAAATAACGTGCGGCTGCTTGCTTATTGACATACGCCGCCGAAAAGTCGCACAAGTGAAAAAAAACTCATCTCAAGTTAGTGTGCGAAGAGGGGAAGCGATAGGTGAGGTGTCTGCGGCTTCAAGGTTCGGTGGCTCCGCTCAGACTACGACGGGTTTCAGCACGAGCAGGGACGCTGTTCGGTGGATCGGCCCACGCTTTGCACACCAACCCGAGATGAGCCGAACATTCTTTCCAACTTCTAACGCTTCTGTTGTTGGTTCGTGGGGCTGGCCGTTGTAGCTTCGCAGCCAAATACACGCTTGGCTGCTGGAAGCCAGCAATCACTTTCCAACCAAAAGCAGGCTGAGAACAACCAACCGCTGGTTGCTGCCGCCGAACATTGATCTGCCGTTAATCGCCAATCTTGTCCATGCTACGTGATACTTTCCTTGCCCTGTCAATCACCGCGCTTGCGGTGGTTCTGGTTTCTGGCTGCGAATCAAACCCAACGCCACCAACGCCAATAGATAGCACAACCCTCTTCCAAAACCTTCCCCCGGGTTCCAGTAAATCTCTGGTTCGGGTGGTGGAGCTGAACATCAACCCCAAGGTCAAAGATTCTACGGAATTTTTTGTGCTGAAAAATTTTGGCACCACAACCGTCCGGCTGGATAAATGGAGGCTGGTCAGTGCCGATAACCAGTACACCCTGAAGTTGGATGAAGCCCCAATCCTTGCCGGAAAACTCTACCGGCAAATCAGCCTGTTCACCGATAAACCAAAAGAATCCGGCGACACACTGCTGCTGCTGGATGAGGCCAACGACACTATCCAGAAAGTGATCTACGGCGCGCTTCCAAAAGGGGAGCCGTACCGGTTGTGAGAATGGAAGGGGGGGGGGAGAAGGATAGAGTAAAGGCTGCATTCGGTGGCTCCGCTCATACTTCGACGGTGCTCAGCATGAGCGGGGACGCTCTTCGGTGAAGCGGATCGTGCTGTGCAGACAAAAACATAGACAGGCCAAAAATATCTCAGAAACAGCGCACGCGCAGGAAGCTCCGTAGCCAACGGAATCTTTCTGCGCGTGCTGGTTCAGTGGAGAAGAGAATGTCAGTTCAGTGGGCAGATAGCGCAGCTTGGCGCGCCCTCTGCCCCCCTGCTTTTACCGCGTCACCATAAACCGCCCGGAAGCGATTGTGCGGCTGTCGGAATCTATCACCCGAATAAAGTAGCTGCCGTTGTTGATGTTGTCTAACGGGATCATGTCGAACCGCTGGCCGTTATCAATGCTGACCGACGAAGAGCGGTAGATCACCTGCCCGCTTCCATTCACCACCGCCACTGATACTTCGGCCCCGTTCATCCGTGGCGCTTGGATGGTGAACCAGAGCGCACCCCCACCCCGGCGCACCACGTTCGACTCCAACTCCAACTGGGCTGTGGGGGCGGTACTGCGGCGTTCGGCAAGGCTTGGCTGGTAGGCCGCCGTTACGCTGCTGAGCGTGGCCCGCACGTTCTGGAACGTTGCCGCATCTTGTGCGGTGTTTGCGTCGGGCGAAATCAATCCGCTGGTCCATGCCGGGGATTGCGGGCCTTGCTGGCTGGCAGTGATTGCTTCCACCCATTCTTCCGCCGGGGTCGTGGACTCGTAGTAGCTGTAGATTGCCCCACGCGCCAACACCAGCGGCTGCTGATTGTCGTTGTTGCCGTCGCCGTCGCTGCTGGGAAGTATCACGTAGATTGCCAGCGGGTGGCCGTTTGCAACCCGCAGATTTTTTGCACTGACCGCTCCGGCCGCAATCGTCATTCCTGCGGGGGATAGCGTTGGGTCGCTGGGGGTTTCGTAGGCAGCAATTTTCCCGGGCATTGCGGCAATTAATTCTTGCTGTGCTTGGCTCAGCGGTTGCCCCGCCAATGTCAGCGATGCAATTTTCATCAGCCCTGCCGCGCTGTTTTCGATGTCGCGCAATTTGTTCGCAAGGTCTTGGCCGATAAGGTCGCCAAAACGTCCGTCGGCAGCACCGCTGCGCAGATACTGAGCCATGGATGCAATGCGCCCCCACACACGCGGCTGAAGCTCAACATACCCTTCCGAATATCTGGCCGCCCCGGCCGCCCCAGTTGCTTGCTGGCGTGGCGTGATTGCTTTGTTTGGCAACACTGAAGATGGATGTTGGAAATCGGTCCAAGCGCCCAGCGCGCCCACGTTCAGCCGGGCGCGGTAGGCATCGCTTCGCATGAAGCGGGGGAAGCCTTCGCCAACGTCTTCGGCATCAACGTAGGATTGAAGGGTGTAGAGGGTGACCCAGTCAATATCTTGCGCCCAATACTCGGCGGGGCGGTTCCGGAAAATTTCCCCCAAGCTGCCACCTCCATTTCCTGACAACCCAGCAACCAGCGCGGTTCCAAGTTCACCCACATTCCCTTGCGCCAGCAGTGTGCGGTTCACCGATGCCGGACGTGGCAGGAAGAACAACTGGTAGTTGCGGCCCCGGATTTCGGCGGGGGCTTGCTCGGCAAAGTATTCCGCAAATCGCTGATGTTCGTCGTTGCTTCCGGCCCCGGCCGAAGCAAACCCGTAGGTCCCGTAGAATCCACGCAACGCGCCGCCAAGCATCGTTGGTGAAATTTCCTGGTCGCTGCGCCCGTGGAAAAATGCCAGCAGGTCGGAAAGATCGTGGAGGCTCAGTCCAAGGCTGTTCTCGTCGGTGGTTTCTTGAGTTCGTGCAAGGATCATTGCCATCCGGAGCGTGGTGGGGTCGGCACCGGGGGCAACCGTAAATCCAACGCTGTTCAGCCATGCCAACGCCCGTTGCAGCCGCGCCGATGCTTCATCGAACCCTTGCCGTGATGCCAGCGCAAACGTTGCCGGGTTGATCTGCTCCCCAACCACAATCGGCGATTCGATGATGCTGGTTCCGTGCTCAATCTGCTCCACCTGCTTTTGTACTACCGTGGCCACACGTGGGTCGGGGGTGGTTGCGGGGTCCATTAGTTGGAGTGTGGTTTGCGCCCATGCCAGCAATCGGAGGTTTGCTTCGTAGGTTGCTGTTCCGCTGCTGCTGCGGTCAAGTTGGATGGTGAACGCTGCCGCCAACCGTTCCATTGCGCCACGCAGTGCGGGCGCAATCTGGTCACGCTCGATGCGGCGTTCGGCCTCGATCATGGTGCTGCGCAGCCCATGCAGCACAGCATCGGTGGTGATAAATGGAGGAAGGCTGTGGTTCTTGGATAGGTAGGCTTCGGCAAATGTTCCCATTGCTTCAGGGCGCACCAGAATGTTGTTGCGGCGCAGCATTGCACGCTCGGCCTGCGTGAAGTGCTGGCTCCACTCCAACTGGTCAGGTTTTTGAACGTTGGTAAATTCGCCGGCAATGGCGGCTTCGCTCCGTCCAAGCTCGGCACGGAATGTGGGAATGTTGTAGGGTGAGTAGGTACCAAACGGTGTGGTAATCGGCGCGGCTATCGTCTCGGCAGTGGCTGGCTGCTGGGCAAATAGTGTGGAATCGGTGGTGCTGATGAATCCGGCAAGGATTACAGCGGCCCAAACGTGCTTCGTGTTCATCGTCTCTCTTCTCCTGTTGAACTGATAATCCGACGTGTACGGCGAAGCAGTGTTGGCGATAGGCTTTGGTCTGTTCGGTTGGTAAGTAGTCGCGGCCAGTTTGGCTAAACTGATCTACGAACATACTTCCTCAAGAATTGTGCCACCCACTCCGCTTCTGCCGTGCGATTCCCCGCTGGGGGGAACGCGGCGCAAGCAGACAGAAGCATCGGGAAAAAGTGAAATGGAGGTGAGGTAGCATTGCAGAATTGCACAACATCAGCAAGCCGGATCAGCAAGCCGGAAGCAGAAAAAAAGAAGGCTCATCTATAGCTATCGTGTAAAGTATACTCCAAACAGAGTGGTTTGCGAAAAACTTAATCACTGTCATTCCCGCGAAAGCGGGAATCCATACCACACCTGGCTGAGTAGAATTTCGCAAACCAATTTGCGCCGAGTATATGATCCGACCCACCGAAGATCGTCCCCGCTCATGCTGAGCCCCGTCGAAGTATGAGCGGAGCCACCGAACATAGAAGCTACCGATCTCCCATCTACCGGTTTCCCCTTTGCACACTAACTTGGGATGAGCCAAAAAGAATTCCGTAACGCTTGCTCCCCTTGCGCGAAAAGAACCAGATGAATCTACACAGCCGATACTCCGTGATCCTTGTGGGGCTGCTGCTGGCGGTTGCGGCCGCGTGCAATCAACCAAACAACGACGACCCCGGAAAAGCGAAAGGGAACTCCCCCGCCAGCACCGCCACCGAAATTGAAGCCGATGAAATTGTGGAGGTGCTCACCCAGGGGGCGAAGCTCTACTGGGGCATCAACGCGCTTCGCACCGCAGAGACCACAACCCTTGATGGAACACAGATGGTGGGGCTTGATCCGGCGGCGCTGCCGTCGCTGCAAGCATTGCGCCAGCGGTTTGCGGGGCTGTTCACCGAACGTGCCATCGGCTTGCTGGTGGCTGATCTCGGGGTGAAAGAATCGGGAGGGAAGCTGTGGATTCCTGCTGCCGACCCGGACGACATCAGCCTGTATGAAGATGCCGATGTCACCCAGTCGGTCCCCAACGGCGATACGGTGATGGTGACGGTGGATGTACCGCTGGGGGATTCCGGCCAAAGCGACCTGCGGGGCGTTCGGCTGGTGCACAAAGCCGGGGCGTGGCGGATTGACAACAACCCATTTAGCGGCGATGTAGAAGAAGGGGAGAGCGAAGGGAACTGAGAAGCAACAGTTGTTGGCTCACCCCAAGCTAGTATGCAACAGCCACCGAATCTCGCCGCCGCTCATGCTACCGCTCATGCTGAGCTTGTCGAAGCAGTCGAAGTATGAGCGGAGCCACCGAATGCAGAAGCTACTGATGCCCACGTGATCTACTCACCCTCCCTTGCCAACCTCACTTCTTCTCAGGCAACGCCGGAAGTTCGGCCCCGCAGCAGGTGCAGAAAAAAGCAACCGGATGGCGCACCGCAGCACCGCAGGTTGGGCAGCGATTTCCCATCGCCGCGCCGCAGCACGCGCAGAAACCGTCGTCATCGTAGCCAAAGGCGTTGCAGCTTGGGCAGCGAACTACTTGGGCAGATTGCGGGGATTGATGCAAAGGGTTCACGGTGTGTTGGATAAGCATGAAGCAAACAGCGATTGAATCTGCAACCAATCTACCCCCCAGCGATTACATTTTCCACAGCTGGTGACGACACCTTGCGCCACTACTCACCACCGCTCAAAAAAACTTCTTCCGCCGCCGCGCTACTGCTTTGTGGTTCCCCCGTTCGGCAGTAGTTTCCCCCCGTGCAATCCAACAGCAAAAAAATCATTCATCCCCCAGCCACGCATCCCGGCGTGGTTGGCAACGACGCATCCGTTACGCTTGAGGGGATACCTGCATCGCCGGGTATTGCCTTGGGGGTTGTTCATCTGCTCTCATCAGTTACCGGTGCGGCGGGGGAGGAGCAGAGTATCCAGGAATTTGAGATTGAGCTTGAGGTTGCACGATTCCACGCAGCGGTGAAGGCTGCCGACGACACACTCTCCCAGATTGAAGCAATGGCGCGCGAGCAAATTCACGACCGCGCCGAAATCTTCGAAGGGCTGCGGATGATGCTGCATGACCCCGCACTGCATACCTCCATTTGTGGCACCATCAGCCAGCGGCGGCTTTCGGCATTGGGGGCTATCCGTGCGGAGATGGGGGCGCTTGCCGCACAGTTTTCCGCCAGCCCGAATCTCACCATCCGCGCCCGTGCCGAGGACATCCACTCACTGCAAGAACATCTGATAGCTGCGTTGGGAACCGCGCCAACGGCGCACCCGCTGCACAACGGCGCGGTGCTTGCTGTGGGGACCTTATCCCCCGGTGACACGGTGCTTCATGCTCGTGGTGGGGTTGGCGCGTTTGTGCTGGAAGCGGGGGGAATTAACTCCCATGCCGCAATCCTTGCGCGGGCGTTCGAGCTTCCGATGGTGGTGGGGATTCGCGATCTGTTTGCACGGCTTCAGCCCGGATGCCGGGTGATTGTGGATGGATACGTTGGGCGTGTGATTATCAACCCAGACCAAACCACGATTCATCACTACCAACTCCGAAAAGAATCCCTGGAAGCACAACGGCAACGCTACCGCCAGATACGCGACCTTCCCGCCGAAACCCGCGATGCCGAACGGGTGATCCTGACCGCAAATTTAGACCTGATGGAGGAGGTGGAAGGGGCGTTAGAAAATGGCGCGGAAGAGATTGGGTTGATGCGAACCGAATATCTGGCAATGCACCGCGTTGCCGAGATCAGCGTGGAAGAACAAACCTACGCCTACCGCAAAATTGCCGAACGCGCCTATCCGATGACCGTCAACTTTCGCCTGTTCGACATCGGCAGCGACAAACTTTTGGGGAATGCTTGGAGCAGTGATAGCTCACCATTAGGGATGCGTGGAATGCGGTTGCTGATGGCACATCAGGAGATTCTGCACCGCCAGCTGGAGGCGTTGCTGCGGGCAAGTGAGATGAAGAATATCAGGGTGATGTTGCCGATGGTGGGCAGCATCGAGGAGATTCGGACGGTGAAGCGGATGATTGCCGAAATCAAACAGCAACTGCTTGCCAAACGCGTTCCTTTCGACGATTACTTGCCGGTTGGAGCAATGATTGAAACGCCCGCCGCGGCATTGATTGCCGAGACGCTTGCCAGCGAATGCGCGTTCTTGAGCATCGGAACCAACGACCTGGCCCAATACACCGTTGCGGTGGATCGCGCCAACGAATCGGTGGCCGCGTGGTATGATGAGTTCCACCCGGCGGTGCTGCAACTGATCCGCACCAGCATCCTTGCGGCGCATCGGGTTGGGGTGCCGATCACACTCTGCGGCGAGATGGCCGGGCTGCCGCTGGCCACCGGGCTACTGGTTGGGCTTGGGCTACGCCGGTTTTCTGTCGCGCCGCCCCAGCTGGGTTCGCTGAAAATGCGGATACGCTCCCTTTCCGCTGCCGAATCGCGCGCGTGGGCTCGCGCCGCGCTTCGGATGCCAGGCCCCGGCGAGGTTCGCGCCTACCTCCGTTCCTGCATGGATGGAGGGGATTCGGAGGTGAATTGAGGTGGAAGAGTGAAGAGTGAAGAGTGAGATGGGAAGAGTATCCCCGACCCCCGATCACCGATCCCCGCCCCCCGCTGCTCCCTTTTTCAACGAACCGCTGGTTTCCCAAATTTTCTCCTTCCCACTTTCAGTACAGTGCTGTAAGTTCGCCGCACTGCTGCACCAACTTCCTTTCCACGGAATCTAATTTTTGGTATTCCGCCATGTTTCACCGTTCTTCCGTTCTTCTTGCTGTTTGCTTCCTGCTTGCTCACTGTGTGGCAACTTCCCAACCAGTGGATGAGTGCCGCGAGTGCCCGCCGCCGTCGGCCCGTGCTTCCGGCGATGGCACAATGGATGTGATCCTTCGGGATCGCCCGCCGCTTCGCAACTGCCTTTCGGCAAAACGTGTGATGCTGACGGCCTTTGGTGCCCAGGAGCAAGGGCTGCTGCTTCGCTTCCGCACCGCAACCGGCTGCGCCGACACCACCATCCGTTTGCAGGATGTTGAGGCCTTCAGCATGGCCAGTTTGGGAATCGGCGGGCAGCCACTGGTTGTGCCGGTGCTTCCCGCCCGCGAGTTCTTCCGCGAGACTGGATTGAAGGAGAAGGGGAGCGGTTTTTTTGAGATCACCGCGCTGGCCGGCTACGGCGGAAAGGATACCTCGCAGCGTCAAGTGGGGTTCAACAGCATCTACTTTGGCGGTGAGTTGCTGATCAGCATTTGGGAGCTTTCCAAGAATCTGAACTTTGCCGTTGGCGGTGGCGTGACGGTGGAAAACAGCCGGACGCGATTCCCGTTGCAGGGGCATGTGCGGTTGAATTTGGGGGGCGATGGTGACATCGAAGATGCGCGTGACTTCATCCCCAACCCGTGCAAATTCCGGCTTCCTGGCGAGGCTCCGGCCCCAAGCCCAGGTGAGGATTATGTGGAAACTTCCACCGCAGCCAATCGCGACAGCACCGTCTATCTGGTTCGGGAGAAACGTCGCGCCCAGGGGGGATTCAACCCGTTTCTGTTTGCCGAAGGTGGGATAATTTTCAGCACAGGATTCGATGGTGCCGGGCGGAACCCTTCGGTGAATTCCGATGAGTATGGTGAGTACTTTTTTGGTGCTGGCGTTGGCCTCCCCATTGCTGATTTCCTGACCGCCAGCCTTGCCTACCGCTACCTGCGGCTGAACCTGCGAACCCCCTGCCCAACCTGCCCCCCAGATGTCACCGGCAATCCCGATAATTTCTTCATCCAAAACACCAACACTGCCCACAGCGTGCTGCTGAAATTTGGGTGGAAGGTGTGGTAGTGTGCTGTGCCGGCCAGCCCCCACCCAACCTCCCCCAATCTTGGGGGAGGGGCAAGAAAGGGAAGGGTGAGAAGGCTGAGATAATAGTCAAAAGAACAGATCATCTCGGACCTGTTTCCCCCCAGAATTGGGGGGAGGCGAAGCCCTTCAGGGCGAAGCAGGGGGGCGCGGGGCAGTGGAGCATTCGTACAAAAACTCTGTCTTCCTATGCCCAGCCAGAAAAAAAGAATCCGCGGCACAACCCCTGAAATTGAGAAAAGGGCAAGGGAGCTACGGCAGCAAATGACACCTGCCGAAGATAGATTATGGAAACACCTTCGAGGAGATCAGCTGAAGGGGCTTTATTTCCGGCGCCAACACCCTGTTGGGCATTTCATACTTGACTTTTACTGTGCGACTTGCAAACTGGTGATTGAAGTTGACGGAGAAATCCATCAATGCCGGCAGGAAGAGGATGCAGCACGAACGGAAGTTTTAATGAGCTATGGCTACACAGTAATTCGTTTCAAGAATGACGAGGTGATGAACGAAATTGAATCCGTGATACATCAGATTGAGCAAGTAGCAACTGCACTGCTACACCCGCCGTCCCTTGCCCCACCCAGCCTCCCCCAAGATTGGGGGAGGGGCAAGAAAGGGAAAGGTGAGAAGGGTGAGATGATAGTCAAAAGAACAGAACATCTGACCTGTTTTCCCCCCAGAATTGGGGGGAGGCGAAGCCCTTCAGGGCGAAGCAGGGGGGCGTGGGGCAGTGAGTGATAAACATCGGCATTTTGAGGGAAGTCCAAGCCCTTCAGGGCCAAACAGAGAGGCAACCCCAAATCATGCATACTCTATTTTTTCCCCAACCATGAACTCAACAATCAACCATTCTGCCTTGTTCCGCAACGCGATTCTGGTTCTGCTTGCGATTGCTGGCCTTAGTTGCCAGGCACCCACCGAGCCAACCGATGTGGCCCGGGAAATGCAAACACAAGTGGAGGTCCGCGACGGCGGGCAACGCCCGGTGGCTGGGGCAACGGTGCGTTGGGCCATCAGCGAATTGGGCTTTCCGCTGACCCCGTTCCAGGCAATGGCGCAAGACGGAACCGGCATCTTCACCGCGCAGATACCTGTGCCGTTGGCGCGGCCAAACACGTTTGTTGTGTTCGAGGTAACGCCGCCAGCAACCGCCGATTTTGCAGGCGCGCCAATCATCTTCGATTCCGTTGCGGTCTGCTTGGATACCACCGTGATCTACAACTTCGACCGCCGCCAAAATATCCGCTGCGGCGACGTTGCAACCGAGGTGCTGGACCTGTTCGTTGACCTGAACCGCGAAACCTCCATCACCGGCTGCACCCCCGATTACGTCAACGCCAGCGGCTTCGCGCTCAACCTCACTCTGGCAGCAAACCCCAACCTGCCGCAGAACACCCAAACCGCGTTGTTCATCAACGGCGCGGCGGCTCCGCTCAACACACCGATTCCCCCCAACGCCCGTTTCCGGGTCTGCTACACCTTCAACTTCCCGCCGGGAACGCCGCCATCGCAAAACACTTTCAATGCCACCATTACCGCTCTTGCAAACGGGCAGCCGTGCTTTGTGAGCAACGTCCAACTGAATGTGGAGGCAATAAAAACTGAGCTTTGCGATTGCCCCACCAGCAACCTCACGTTCGACTATCCAACGGCCACCACCCAGGACACCGTTTGCACCAACGCGCAGGAGCGGATTGACATCCCGATTGGCCCGGTGCGCAACAACAGCGACCGCTGCGAAATGATCCTGCGGCTGGATCAAAGCCAAAATGATGGTGAGTTCACGCTCCTTTCGTTGGATGGCGGAAGCAGTACCGAACGGGTGATTCCGCCGGGCGGTTCTATCAGTTCCATGGAGGTTCGGTTTGCGCCGCAGCAGCGGAAAATCTACGTGAAGCAATTAGCCTACAGCATCCAACTCCGCAACCCGGATGGAACCGTCACCGACTGCCCGAACAAGATGATCGTGAACTTCCGTGGGCGTGGCGGGGAAGGGGTCTGCGCGGTGGATATCACCCGAGGCGACACCACGTTGATTACCGTGGACAGCACCTTGCAGCAATGCGTGGGCCAGGATGACCCAACAGAAATGAAACGCTACTGCATCACCAACATTGGCGATTGCGAGCTGACCGCAAACGCGGCAATCACCGCCGGCGGAACACTGTTCGAGGTGGAGCCGGCCAGCCTAACGCTGCAACCCGGGGAAACCAACTGCTTCCAGGTGCGGTTCCTTCCAACCACCACCGACTACTGGCCACCCGATGGCAACCGGAACAATCCCAAACGGGAAGATTTCACCGGCCAGCTATCCATCACGGGGCTTCCCTCATGCAGCCCCGCAACAATTCAACTGAGCGGGAAAGCCAAATTCCCCTGCCTTCGTTTCAACGATAACTGCTACAAGCAATGGGGGGCAAAAGGGGGTGAGTACAAAGTTGGAGTACGGTTGATTGAAGGGGGATCGCTCCTTTCGGAACCGCGCGACGTGAAGGACTCGCTGGCGGTGTATGTGGATGCGTTCAACAGCAACACCGCCCCAACCAGCGTCACCCTGCGTTCGGGAAATCCAACTGGCGGAAACCCATTTGCCAAGTTCCGCCGGATTGACAACATCCAGCTAACGCAAAACGAGAACATCTGCCAACGCGCCCCCGGCTACGCCGCCCAGTGCGACGGGCAAGGGGCATCAACAATTACGGGCGTGCAAGAAGGGGATGTGTTGCTGCTGACGTTCGAGCTGTTCGGCAGGCAGTTCTGCGCGGTGATGTGGATCCGCACCATCCGCCTTGACCGCACCAACGACCCCGCCAACGCCGTGCCGGAGGTCTGCTTCGAGATTTGCTACCCGATTTAGAAGAAGCGGAAATGAAAGCCAACCAATACTCAACATCTGATTGATCCAGCAACTATGATGACCCGCTATCTCTACTCAGCATTCTTGTTGCTGCTCCTTATTTCGATTCCCGGCCTTGCGCAGGAATCCCCATATCCCGGCGCCAACACCGCTGGGGATGATTACGCCGCAGCCTTCCGCTATGTTGAAGGGGGAACGGAATTCTGGTTCACCACCAGCGATGGTTTCCAGCAGCACCGCTCGCGGCGATTGGTGCGGATTCCCGTTGCTGGCGGCGCAACCGAAACGCTCCCCTTTCCCCTGAACGTTGTCAGCTTCGATAACGCTGCGGTGGTGATGGACGGCTCGCCAGCCTTCCCCGTTTGCGCGACTGCCAGCGGGGTTTTTGTCAGCAACCGCACGGTGGATGGGAAATACTTCGGCGATGACCTGTACGAACTCAGCGCCAACCGCGACGGGGCCTGGAGCATCCGCCGGATTGATGAACTTAACAGCAACGCCTGGGACGACACCCCCGCGCTCACGTCTAACGGAACCACACTCTATTTCGCCAGCGACCGCCGATTTCCGGGAAGCCAAAAAACTGATCTTTTTCTTTCCCGCCGCCAACCAAACGGACGCTGGTCGGCACCCGTCCCGATTGACGGAGCCAACACCCCCGAATACTCCGAGCAAACCCCCACCGTTGGCGATGATGGCTACCTGTACTACGCCACCAACCAAACCACCAGCGGCGATTACGACATCTGGAGGGTGAAACTGGATGGCGGAACAGGGCTGACCGCAGGCCGCCCCGAACCCGTTGCTTTTGCTGGAGTGAATAAAACCGGTTCCGACGAAGGGCATCCGCTGTTTTCGCCGGGCGCGGGACAGTTTCTGTTTTCTTCCAATCGGAGCAGTGCTGGCGGGACAAAAGATTTCGACATCTACAGCGTGGAGCTCCCAAGCAGCAAAGGTGGCGATACCGTCTATCTCAGCGTGCAGCTTCGCACGCGGGTGGCGGGCGAGGACAAAACCGACCCGGTTCGCACAACGGTCTTTATCACCGACCGCCACACGGGGCAGCGGGCAACGGTGATGTCCGACGCAACCGGTGAATCCACAATCCCGCTGGGAAAAACCGAAGGGACCGCCGCCGACCGCCGTTTCCGCGAGCTGATCGTCACGGCGCAATCACCCAAACCTGGCTACATCACCTCCACCGACACCCTCTACATTGATCTTTTGTGTGGCCGCCGTTTGGCTCACACACTCTATTTATGGGATACCGCCGCGCTGCGGAGCGTTGGGTGTGTGCAAGATTTCCGCATCAAGAATGTCCGTTTTTTTGTCACCGGCTACTGGTGCCCAACCACTGCCCAATTTGCCGACCGCGCCCCGTGTACGTCGGCAATCCCCGGCGACCAATCGTGCGTTGCTATCGAACAACCCGCGCCGGAGGCTCCGTGCGAAAGCAATGAGCTGTACACCTACAACGTGAAATACACCGCACCTCAGGTGGTGCGCGCCCGGCAGCCGTTCAGCAACTGCATTGCCCTTTCCGAATTAAATGATCCAAAAATTCGCCAGACACGTGTGCGCGAAGTTGATTCGGCGTTTGTGAAATTGGTGGATGCCATGCGCTCGGCATTGGAGTACGACTGCGTTCAACGCGCCATCCGCGACGGCAAGCACGTGGAGGTGGAAGTTGTGGGATGGACCGATCCCCGGCCGTTAGATGACGATTGCAAGTACACCGGCAAGGATATCAACCTGAATAGCAGTTTCGTGAAATTAGACACCACCGATAGCCCCTACATCGAGGAGGGAATATTGAAAAACAAAACGCGATTTCGGGATTCAAAATCTGGAGGCAACCAACTACTTAGCCAGCTACGCGCTTACCACACCGCCGTGCTACTGGATAATTTGTGGGAAGATCAGGTGGAGGAATATCGAAAATTGAAAAAGGGCGGATTGCTGCGGGTGACTGGGGTAGGGCGTGCGGTGTCGCAAGAAAATGTTGATATGGCGCAGCAGCGTTCGGTAAGTGTGCTGGTAAAAGTCCCGCTAAAACCTGGCGAGTCGGTAGCGGCCGCGCTTCCCCCGCCCGGGCGGTATCACCAGTTGTGCGATTCGCCGTGTAAATAATTCGGATTATCTACGATGTGCGTGAAAAATATGATCCGAACTACCGAACATCGCCCCCGCTCATGCTGAGCCACGTCGAAGTATGAGCGGAGCCACCAAACCGAGAAACAGGCGATCTTTCACGTACTGTTTTTCCCCTTTGCACACGAACTCTAACTGATTCAATAATCCACAATCACTTCCAATGCTCACATTTTCTCTGAACTCCGCACGAGCCTTGATGCTTGCTGCGCAAGGGTTACTGCGCCCGCCGGCAAAAATTGCTGCAAAGCAGGATGTGTTGAAAACAATTCAACGGATGCAACTGCTTCAGATTGACACCATCCACGTGGTTGCCCGAAGCCCGTATTTGGTGCTGTGGAGCCGGTTGGGGGATTATCAACCCAACTGGCTGGAAGAGCATTTAGCCGAAGGGAAATTGTTTGAATATTGGGCCCACGAAGCCAGTTTTATCCCGATTGAAGATTACCGCTTGTTCCGCCACCGAATGATTTCCCCAGGGTCGCTCGGCTGGAAATACTCCCATGCGTGGATGGAGCGCCACCGCAAAGAAGTTGAGCACGTGATGGAGCATATCCGCAACAACGGCCCGGCGCGTTCGGTGGATTTTAAGGCCAGCGGAAAACGTGGGGGAACCTGGTGGGAATGGAAACCAGAAAAACGAGCGTTGGAGATGATGTTCACCGCTGGTGAATTAATGATTGCTCGGCGGCATAATTTTCAACGGGTGTATGATCTTCGCCAGCGGCTGCTTCCCGATTGGGACGATGCCACAATGCCAAATATCCAAGAAGTGATGGAGGAATTTGTCTGCAAAACAGTAAAAGCATTGGGGATGACAACGGCGCGGTGGGTTGCCGATTATTTCCGCACAAAAAAAGGGGAGACGATCCCAGTGGTGCAATCCCTTGCCGACCGTGGCCAGTTGCTGCGCGCCACAATCGAAGGAATTTCAGCCGAGGCATACGTCCATCCCGATAATCTAAAATTGGCAAAGCAAGCAATGGCTGGCAAGTTGCTTCCTGAACACACCACACTCCTTTCTCCGTTCGACCCGCTGGTTTGGGATCGCGAGCGCGCGCTTGCAATGTTCAATTTTGATTACCGGATTGAATGCTACACACCAGAACCAAAACGGAAATACGGCTATTTCACGCTCCCAATTCTGTGGCGTGGAAATTTAATTGGGCGGTTAGACCCGAAAGCGCACCGGAAACAGGGGATATTCGAGGTGAAATCACTTCACCTTGAACCAGATGTGAAAATCACCCCAGAATTAATCAGCGATGTTGCCACAACTATCCGAGAATGCGCCAGCTGGCACCAAACGCCGCAAGTAAAAATTGTCAGCACCAACCCACCAAAACTGGCAAAGCTGTTGATGAAGGAGGTTGATATTTGATAATTGAGAAACTACTTTTCCTCGGCTTTAGTTCTGTCTCCCTCTTCCTTTCCCCCCAGACTTGGGGGGACGCGAAGCTCTTTAGAGCGTAGCAGGGGGGCGCAACTATTTCGTTGTTTCGGGGTTCTTCTCACAGTTCTTCTCTCTCTCAACTAACACAATCCACAATGATGAATTTTCGGAACACACACCGCAGTTTGCTGATGCTTGGCTTGGGTCTGGTGGTTGCTGCGTGCGGCGATACTGAAACCACAACCGCTCCGGGCGCAACAATCCGGCCCGAGCTTGGCAAACCAGCGCCCGATTTTACACTGCGCGACCAGAACGGATCCGACGTGAAACTCAGTCAGTTTAAGGGGAAAGTCGTGGTGTTGGATTTTTGGGCAACATGGTGCGCCCCCTGCATCGCCTCAATTCCCGAGTTCAAAGATTTGTGGGAAAAATACCGGGATGATGATTTTATTCTTCTGAGTATTTCTGCAGATATTGGGGAGAAAGAATGGCGGGATTTTATCAAAGCAGAAAACATGGATTGGCTGCACGTTTTTGATCCTGGGGAAAAAACAGGGCCGTTGGAGGTTTATGCAATCCAGTATATCCCCGACACTTGGATTATTGATAAAAACGGGATCGCCATTTCCCACGGCCTACGCCACGGCGAACTTGATGCAGCGGTGCAGCAGGCATTGCGGTGAAATGCCTACTGGAGCGCAAACAATCTAACTATTGAACCCAGCCTATTATGAAATCGGATAAAATAGATACCCTCTGGTAGCCCTTCCATACTCACTTCAAAACGCACGCCATCAGAACTCACCGTTGGAGGTTGTAGCTGCTCAACAGAAATTTTTCTGCCAACGATATCTACCACCTCAACCGTGCATGATTCATTTGAAAATACGCCGGTTACGAAGGCTGATACCTTCCCCCTGCGTGCTGGGTTCGGTGAAATAATTATTTCCGTGGAGTTTGGCGAGTTTTCTTGATTGCCTGCATCGCTGGTCGCCAACGGAACCACCTTCGGATAGCGTCCCACCCATTCAATTCCCGCCAAAAAAAGCCCTCGCGTTCGGTCGCTGAAGGAATGCGTGATGTCGTTGATGTTGCGGCTGCATGAGGTGATATACCATTTGCCTTGCCAGTCAAAAATTTCGCTGGCGTGCGATGTTGCAAGGAAGTACTCGCTGCGGTCGTTAAAATCCAACGGGTTATTGCTGATAACGTAGCGCGTGCCGTTTCCCCCTTTCCAAAATAAATACCACAACCCGTCCCTCTGGAACACACAGGGCGATTCAGGATGAGCGTAGGTGAACTCCTCGATCCCAGTAGTTTTGCGAATTAGCACCGGGCCGCGATCTGTCCAATGTGTGCGGTCGGGGCTGGTGGCGGCGGCAACACAGCTATATTCTTGGTCAGCCGACGGGCGGCTTGGATTGGCTTTTAGTCGGGCAACATAGTAGAGTATCCAGCCATATTCTGGGTGAGCAATAACGTGCGCATCGCGGCAAGAAACAGGGCCACCGGAACCACCCAAATACCCTTTTGGATAATAGCTTGCCCAAGCAGTATCGGGGGCCATAATCGGGCTGGTAAAATGGCGTTGCCAAGTATAAAGGTCGTTGGAAATTGCCAACATCATGTGTTCCCCAGCAAAATATCCAACGCCAGCTTCTTTGCCCACATAATACATGTAGTATTGGCCATTAAATTCAATCACGTAGGGTGCGGTAACATGTCCTGCGTCTAATGCTCCAGGTGAGCCAAGCCGCAGTGCTGGCTCCAAATGTTTCCAATTCAGTAAATCAGGGCTGGTTGCGTGGCCAATAATAATCTGGTTGCTGTCGCGGTACCAAATTTCGTTGCTTACGGTTCCTTCAATAAAATAGAGATGCCACAAACCATCACTCCCCCGAATTAAGCAGTGGTCGTTGACGTATCCGCCTGGAATATCAAACACATAGCGAAAAAGAGTCGAATCGTTGCGGTTGATTGGTTGGGAGAGCAGGGGAGTAGCGATGAAAAATACCGAACAGAAAACCAGAAGAATACCACTATTACGCAGCGTCTGGAAAGCAGAGTAGCATCGTTGTTCTGCTGAAAAAATCATGGTGTGCTGCTTGCAGTTGCTACCGGGATTTCTTCAAACATCAATTTCTCTTCTGCTTTGGTGGCAATTCGAACGGCTTCTTCCGTGCTGCTGGCCAATGCCGTGATATGCCCCATTTTTCGCCCACGCCGCGAACGCTCTTTTCCGTAAATGTGCAGATGCACGCTGGGATCGGCAAACACTTCTTCGTAATTGGCCACTGCGCCGGAACCGTTGTGCCGCCCCAAGATATTCACCATTGCAACGCCGGGCGCACGCAATGCTGTGGAACCCAGCGGCCACCCCATAATTGCACGAATATGATTTTCAAATTGGGAGGTCACGCAGCCTTCGATTGTGTAGTGGCCGCTGTTGTGGGGGCGTGGGGCAATTTCGTTCACCAGAACTTCGCCATCCCCGGTCAGGAATAATTCAACGCCAAAAATTCCGACACCCTGGATTACTTCTACCGCATGAAGTGCGTAGTCGCGGGCAAGAGTTGTGGCGGGTTCACCAACAGAAGCGGGGGCAATTACCGTTCGGCAGATATGATTTTCTTGCACGGTTTCCACCACCGGATATAATGCGGTTTCGCCGTTTGCTCCACGCGCCACCATCACTGCAAGCTCTTTCACAAACGGGATAAAGGCTTCGCAGTATAATTCGCGGTTGGGGTTTCCCTGGGTGATTTTCTCCCAACCATTTGGAATATCATCAGGTTTGCGGATGGTTGCATTACCGTAGCCATCGTAGCCGTTGCGCCGGCTTTTCAGCACAAACGGGTAGCCGAATTTTTTTCCGAAATCTTCCGCTTCTTGGTAGTTCGCCACGGCAGAAAACGCCGCTACCGGAATCCCAGCATCGTCGAAAGTCTGTTTCTGGATGAGCTTATCCTGAATTTTTGCCACTGAGCCTGCGCGTGGATACAGGATAAATCCGGCGCGCTCAATCACCATTAAATTGGATTCCTCAATAAACTCACTTTCCAACGTGATGACATCGCAGTTGCTGGCAAAATGGAGTAAGGCAACGTGATCCGAAGGATCGGCCACAATTTCACGGTGAGCAATTTGCCCGGCTGGTGAGTTCGCATGATTTTCCATGATATGGACCTTCATGCCAAGCTGAAACGCGGCGATTGCGGTCATCCGAGCAAGCTGCCCGCCGCCCAGGATTCCGAGTGTTGGAGGGTTGTAGAGCATTGAGCTAGAAGAAAAATCTGTTAATAATCAACACGCCAAATAGCGGTCGCTTGTTTGGCCATCCACTTCTGATGAGTTGCTATCCGCTCAGCATTCCAAGAATCATTCTCTTCAGCTATTTGCTTCGTAATGTTGAAGGCGCTTTCCTTGTAAATACCGCGCTTATTCTGGTAAGAGACGTTGCTTGCACGTTTGTTGTCGCTTGTTTTGAGCAACGTCATATTCCCTAATCGGTAGAGTTGAGTTTCAAGCTCTTCTTCTGTAAATGCTTCCCAGCCATCATCAGGCTTTTCGGGTAGAATATGTTCAATGTTAAAGCTATCGCTATTAAAATCTAGATCAACCTCTGAAATGTGATGTTCGATAGAACAGAGAATATAACGCACAATCTTACGATTACGAGTTTGTGTTGTGCGGATAATTTTATCAGAAAACATAGCTCTAAATTGGTCATCAGAAGGATAAATGTCGTTCAATAACAACCAAATTTCTTTAGGCGTTTTCCCAGTTTCTTGCGAAACTGCTGCGGCGGCGGAATTGTAGGAACGCTCCTGCTCATTTGTTGGCCGATTGCCAATCACATTGTAGCGAAAAGAAATAACCATGCAAGCACGAAGGATGGTAGCAAAATCCCTCGGTTCCCAATGCCTCCTGGCTGCTAGCAATAAAGAGAAAGGCTGCTTAACATTAAACATGCGCAAATTGGTCGCGTGTTTTTTTAGCTCTGGCGGCCAATCCGAAGATTCAGGGGATAAAAGAAATAGATAAGTATCCAAATCTTCTTCCATGGCTCTTAATAACTCGAAAGCCTGTTCGCGAGTTGTGACAGAAGTACGAATTGCTTTGAATAAATCTGTGTGGCGCACAAATTTCTGGCGACTGTTCCAGTGGGTACGAACAAAATCGGGAAAACTTTCACTACCTAAACGACCAACAATGGCGTTCCAACGGTCATCTAACACTTTTAATTCTTGCTGATGTTCATGGGCTCGATGAATGATTGAGAATAAGTAGTTTTTTAAGAGATCAGTAGGGGACAAACGCACACCACGTGAATTTAAAGTTTCAAAAACCTTGTAGGCGTTTAGTTCATCGGTTACTGTGATTACTGTAAAAAACAAGCGATCGCTCATGGTTTCTACTAACTTAGCTAATACAATCCCCTTATCGGTAGAATGCTTGTCGGCATACTCACGAATTTTTCGATTGAACCATTCAAACGCCTTCCGTAATGAATGTTCTGAAGCACGGAACCCTCGCTGTGGTAATGTAGTCAGCGGAACCAAATATGTTTGGTAGTAGTGATCATTATTACGATTTAATGATAACTTTGATCGCGGGATCAGGGTTATTGGGTCTAAGTAGCCAATATAGCTTTGCCGAATCTGAGCAGCACGTTGGCGATTGTTTTCAGAGTCATCTCCTTCTTCAACTAAGCGTTGTAGATTTTTTAGGATAGCAAGCACAAATAAACTTAACGTTGTCAATCGTTGCTGGCCATCAATTACATCAAAAGATTTGTCATTATCTGACTGCAAAACTAAATAGCCCATGTAGTGTGCTTGCTCACTATTAGGCTGAGTAATCTCTTGAATATCTAACCACAGGTCTTCCCACTCATCCTCTGTCCAGCTGTAATCGCGTTGAAATTGAGGAATAGAGTAGGTCAATCCATTGCCTAATAATTTTCGCCAGGTATCGTTCCGAGTATTGAAGTTCGTTGCTGACATTACTTTGTAAGAGGAATGCAGCGTAGCTTGAAGAATAATTTCTGCAAACTACGCTGCTTTTTTCGTCTGAAATAATGGTTGTTTACGCAGGTTCGCGCACTAATTTGGAAACTACATCGTGGATTCGTTCCAACGCTACTTGGATTTTTTCAACCGAATTTGCGTAGCTAAAACGGATGAAGCCTTCGCCATGTGCGCCAAATGCGCCGCCGTTTAAGCAGGCTACGCCAGCTTCGTACAGCAGTAAATCGGCCATTTTTGCCGAACTCATTCCTGTGCCTTCGATATTTGGGAACACGTAGAATGCCCCCTGCGGACGGTGGCAACGGAACCCAGGAATCTGATTTAGACCATCAACGATAACGTCGCGGCGGCGGCGGAATTCTTCAACAAATTCATCAGCTTTTTCTTGCGAGCCGTTTAAGGCTTCAACACCGGCCATTTGCGTGAAGCTGCTGGTACAACTGGTGCAGTTGGTTTGCAGCTTGCTTACCACTTGCGCAATTTCTTTTGGCATCATTCCGTAGCCCAAACGCCACCCGGTCATTGCGTAGGTTTTGCTGAAGCCGTCCAGCATAATTGTCCGTTCTTTCATCCCAGGAAATTCTAGAATGGAGGTGTGTTGGAACCCGTCGTAGGTAACGCGCGAATAAATTTCGTCGGAGAAAACGATCAGATTATTCCGCTCGGCCATTTCGGCAATTCCTTCGATATCCTCGCGGGTTAAAATTCCCCCTGTTGGATTTTGCGGGGTGTTAATAATCAGCATTCGGGTGCGTGGCGTAATCCTTGCTTCAAGGTCGGCAAGGTCGAACCGGAAACCTTTTTCTTCGCGCAGTGGAAGGGCTACCGGTTTTGCGCCCAAAAAATTGATGACCGATTCATAAATGGGGAAACCGGGGTTGGGGTAGATTACTTCATCACCTTCATCAATCGTTGCCATCATTGCGTAAAACATGATAGGCTTTGCACCTGGGGTGATGACAATTTCATCCGGCGAGCAGGCCACGCCTGGGCGGGTGCGCTCGATATATTCAGCCACTGCTTGCCGTGCCTGCGGCAACCCGTTCGATGGCCCGTAGTGGGTGAATCCATTATCAAGGGCATCTTTTGCTGCGGTGATAATGTTGTCTGGGGTGTCGAAATCAGGCTCGCCAATTTCAAGGTGAACAATGTCGCGCCCTTCGGCTTCTAATTTTCGCGCTTTCACCAAAACCTCGAACGCTGTCTCGGTTCCTAATCGCGAAATTCGCTGTGCAATGTTCATAGAGATATGCTCCGTGTGATATGATGAACAGGTTACTGTGGATGTGCTGTTGATAGAGTAAGAGACAGAGGAGGATTGAGCGGATCAACCGGTTAGTTTCGTTGGCGCAAAGATAGAGATTGCCACGGTTCGGCAACGAATGGTTCAATGATCGTTGCAGAATTTCTGAAACCATCCCCAATCTTGTAGCTTGCAGCAAGGCCAATGATGAGCCGCCCAATTTGTTCCAAGATCAACAACCCATGAACACCGTACTACGTTGCGCGCTATTGCTGATGGCTGCTGTGCCAGCATTTGGACAACAACAAACCTTGTTTAGCGGCTCGGTTCAGCAAGGGGTGTATGCTGCGCCAACGGCCAAATTCACTCAAATCGCCGATGACTGGGGGGTAATGGTGGGGGGAAGGATTGAGTGGATTGCTGACCACCAGTTTGGCGTGGGAATTGGAGCCTACGCCTTGGGGCCGGCGCAGATTTATAGCTCCTTCTTGATTGGCGGGAAATCACTCACCTTGCGGATGACCCATTTTGGTGCGCATTTCGAATACTTTATCCGCCCAAATGATTTGGTGCATGCTACGCTGGATGCGTTTGTGGCGGGGGGGGGGCTGTACTACACCATCACCGAAGGGGATCAGGATAAGAACCCACGCCCCGATAATTTCGGAGCGGAAATTTTTTCGATGATTGAGCCAGGGATCAATCTGGAGTTGAACCTTACTTCCTACCTCCATTTTGCTGTTGGCGGAAGCTATCGTGTGGCCTTCAATGTTGATTATCAGGACCTTGAGGGGGGGGACTTGAATGGCTTATCGGCAACCGCAGCGATTCGGGTGGGTTTTTTCTGAAGACCTTCGTCTCCCCATGCTTCATCAGGTCTGAATCACCCCTGGGTTGAACGGTGGGATTTCGTGGTTGTGGCTGGCCATCTCAAGCCCGCGTGAGATGATCTGGCGGGTTTGGCGTGGGTCAATGATGCCATCAACCCACAGCCGGGCGGCGGCGTACAGCGGGTGGGTGGTGGAGTTGTAGCGTTGCTGGATTTCCTGAAGCAACGCCTGCTGTTCTTCGGGGCTGATGCTTTTCCCTTCTTTCTGAAGCTGCGCCAGCTTGATGGTGAGCATTGTTTTGCTGGCCTGTGCGCCCCCCATCACCGCAATGTTTGCGCTTGGCCAGGCGTAGATCAGCCGGGGATCGTAGGCCTTGCCACACATGGCGTAGTTTCCCGCGCCGTAGCTGTTGCCGATGATGAACGTGAACTTCGGCACGGTGGAGTTGCTGACCGCGTTCACCATTTTGGCTCCATCCTTGATTATTCCCCCTTGCTCGGCGCGTGTGCCAACCATAAATCCGGTGACATCCTGAAGGAACACCAGGGGGATTTTTCGCTGGTTGCAGTTCAGGATAAATCGTGCGGCTTTGTCGGCGCTGTCGCTGTAGATCACCCCGCCGATCTGCATTTCGCCCCGTGCGGTGCGGGCAATGTTCCGGTTGTTTGCCACGATTCCCACCGCCCAGCCATCCACACGAGCGTAGCCGCAGATGATGGTTTTTCCGTACTCCGCTTTGTACTCATCAAGCTCCGAACCATCAATTAGCCGCGCAAGAAGTTGGTAGGTGTCGTAGGGACGGGTGCGGTCGTGGGCAAGCGCGGCAAACAGGTCATCGTCCGGGAATGCTGGGGGCTGCGGCGCGATACGGTCGAACAGTTGCCGCTTGCCAAGCGTTGGGCCGAACTTGGCCACCAGCGAACGGATGATGGAGATTGCTTCTTGGTCATCCTTTGGGCGATAATCTGTCACGCCGCTGGTGGCGCAGTGCATCCGCGCCCCGCCAAGCTCCTCGATGTCCGCCTTCTCGCCAATCGCAGCTTCCACCAACGCTGGGCCGGCCAGAAACAGCGATCCGTTCCCTTCCACAATCAATGCCTCGTCCGACATGATCGGCAAGTACGCGCCGCCGGCAACGCATGGCCCCATGATGCAGGCAATCTGCGGGATTCCCATGCTGCTCATCACGGCATTGTTTCTGAACTGCCGTCCGAAATGTTCTTTGTCGGGGAAGATTTCATCTTGCATCGGAAGGAACACCCCGGCACTATCCACAAGGTAGATCACCGGCAGGCGGTTCTCGATGGCGATTTCTTGCGCCCGCATATTCTTTTTGGCGGTCAGCGGGAACCATGCGCCAGCTTTCACGGTGGCATCGTTGGCCACAATCATGCACTCGCGCCCTTCCACGACGCCAACGCCAGCAACCACACCAGCCGAGGGCGCACCCCCTTCTTCTTGGTAGAAACCATGCGCGGTGTGCAGGCCAACCTCCATGAACCAGGTGCCGGGGTCAATCAGCAGGTTGATCCGTTCGCGGGCCGAGAGCTTCCCTTTCTTGTGAAGGCGTTCCACCGCTTTTGAGCCGCCGCCGGCGCGCGTGCGTTCGTCGGCAGCAAGGATGTCGTGCAGCAGAGCGCGGTTGGTGTGGTCGTTCTTCTGGGATGCAGGTGTTTGCTGGATTGGGGAGCCGATAAGCATTTGGTTGGTTGGTCAGTTTTTGTTGGATTGGGTCGGTTGTTCGGTGCGGTCAAAGTTTAGTCAAGATGGAAAGATGGATCGGATGAACGTTCAGTGTTCCGAATAGTTCTTCTTATGTATTACTTAAAAGAGCATAGTCTGTTCTCCAATTTCAAACAGAATTTCTTGTTTCCGTCCGTCCAGAAGCTCTAATGCTTCACGAATTTTCAATGCGATTTTCTCGGCAAAAATTACTGGTACAGCATTCCCAATTTGCAACTGTAATTCTCGTTTGTTATTGCCGCAGAAAACCCAATCGTCAGGGAATGTTTGAAGCCTAGCATATTCTCTTGCTGTAAATGGCCGCAGTCTGCTTGCTTTTATTCGCCACAATTTGGCTTTACTTTCTGGATTGCGAACAAACATTGCTCCATCCCTACTCTTCACTATTCGTTCAGCTATCACATTGCCTTTTGCCCAACCCCAAACAGTTGCTGTATCCACAGCCGGAAAAGGTGATTCGAAATCTCTTACAGGATTTCCTTCAGATGCTGTTCTGCTAAATCTTACAGGGATTGCAATTTCTGATTCGTCAAACGCTTCTCCCGTTTCGGTATGTGCATAACTCTTAAATCCCCATTCGGGATCATGATTGGGTAAAGTGATAGATAAATCTTGTCCTAACTGATATAAAAAATCTTTTATACCAGTTTCTTCTCTCTGTGGCTTTGGGAATTTGAAATTTCGCAAAGTGCCTGTCCTGTAAGCAATAAAAATAAACCTGCGTCTTGTTTGCGGGACTCCGTATTTCGATAATCTGAAAAAATCAAATGTAGTTGTGTAGCCAATCGCTGAAAGTTCGTCGGCGATTTGTTGGGCAAATGGCTTTCCTGTCTCAGGGTGAACCATTGTGCGCAAATTTAAAACATTTTCCAGAACGATTACCCTCGGCTGCATATATTTTGCAATCCTTACTACTTCACGGTAAAGGGTATTTCGCTCGTCCGCTTCATCTCTGTTCCCACCAAGTGAAAATCCTTGGCAGGGAAATCCCGCCAACAAAACATCAAGTCCTTTGTTAAAAGATGGTGTGTATTCTCGAACATCTTTGTGTACAACTGCCCAATCAGGGCGATTCAATCGTAAAGTTTTAACAGCGTACTCCAAAATTTCATTGGATTCCGTGTGTTGGAAACCTGCCAATTCAAAACCAAGATCAAGCCCACCTGCGCCTGCAAACAGGCCCAAATACGTGTAGTCCGTTTTATTCTTATCTCTGATATTAAGAATCATCGCTTAGTTTTAGAGTTGGTAAAACTGGTATAGCAGCTACTCTTTGTTTTGGCTGCCGCTCTTTGCATAAATCAAAAATGCCTTTAAGAACTGGTGTGCTGAGAGATGATAAATCGTCCCTTGTTTCATCTTTAATGCAATAGAAAAAAGAATTTCCGTACTTGTCGGTGCGAATAATCTGCTCCGTTATATTTCTTGTATCCCTTATTTGCTCAAAGTCTGACTTTTTAGCAATAACAATTTGCCGCATGTGAAGCGTGCCTATCTTAGAATTTAGTGGGTTGGGGTAGGTGTACATCTTACGATGTCTTATGGAACCCTCACCATAAGGGCCATGATTGTATTCAGTATAATTCGAATACTTTGATTCTTTATGAAGATCAAAATCATAATTCAAAAAATCACCATCTAAAAAGATGAGCGTAATGATGTTTTTACTTGCAGTGTCAAGTAAGGCAAAAAGATAAAAACATGGGATGATAATAGTCTCAATGCCAATTTTTATCATCGTAGAACCACAAGGCAAACTGCTGTTGTAGTCAATCGTCAAGCCCCTAGAGTCGCTGCCGTTTGGCTTCTGTACCAGTTTTTTAATTTCTAATCCAACAGCCGTCCCATCTTTTTTATCACGAATGATAATGTCCGGTGTTGTCAAAGCACCTGAATGGTAAACTTCATATTGTGCTGGCAATGTTTTTTTTATTTCAAACTCAACCCAAGTGTCAAAAGGATCATCTTGCACAGTTCCTACAACTGACTTTAGTCTAAGGTCAATGGGGATACCTCCTTCACTAATTCTGTCAATTAGTGCTCGATAGATTGTTATGATTATTCGAAGTTCTTTCATTAAGCCACAAAATAAGCCTGTCTTCTGCTTGTTGAAGATTTTGTTTATTGGATAGTTGTTGTTCTCACTGCTGATTGATAGGGTTGCCTGTAACCAGCGGCTTACCCCAATAAATCCACCACCGGCAGCCCCGTTTTGGAAATCCCCGCAAAACCGCCGCTCACTTCCGTGAAGTTGTGAACGCCGCGTGCTTTCAGGATTGAGGCGGCCATCATCGAGCGGTAGCCGCCGGCGCAGTGCAGATAGAAATGCGATTCAGAGTCCATCCCGCCGGTCCAGTCGTTGATGAAATCCAGCGGTTTGTTGTCGGCTTCGGCAAGGTGCTGCGTTCGGAACTCACTTTCGCGGCGAACATCAATTACCGTATCCCCCCCAATGTTCACGCTGGCAGCAAATTCCTCCGGCGCGATTCGATGCACGGTATCGGCCTCCTTCCCAGCATTCTTCCATGATTCAAATCCCCCCTGCAGATGCCCCAGCAGGTGATCGAAGCCAACGCGCGCAAGGCGCATGGCGGTCTCTTCTTCCCGCCCCGGTTCGGCCACCAGCAGCAGTGGTTGGCGAACATCGGCAATCAGCGCGCCAACCCACGGGGCAAACTGGCCATCAAGCCCGATATTGATGGAGCGCGGGATGAACCCAGCCGCAAACTGATCCGCCGCACGGGTATCCAACACCACCGCTTCGCCAGCTTCGGCCAACTGCTGGAACTCTTCAGGATTAAGCGGACGCATTCCTTGATTCATCACGCTGTCAATGCTTTCGTATCCCTGCTTGTTCATCTTTACGTTCATCGGGAAGTATGCCGGCGGCGGAAGCAGGCCATCGGTAACGGCTTCGATGAACTCCTGGCGGGAGTTCTGGCGAAGCGCGTAGTTGATCTGTTTCTGGTGGCCCAAGGTGTCCACGGTTTCCTTCATCATGTTTTTGCCGCACGCGCTTCCCGCGCCGTGTGCGGGGTAGATCAGTACGTCATCCGGCAGCGGCATGACTTTGGTCATCAGCGAATCGTACAGAAGCCCCGCAAGTTCTTCTTGGGTCAGATGGGCAGCTTTTTGCGCAAGGTCAGGGCGGCCAACATCCCCCAAAAAGAGAGTGTCGCCGGTGAAGAGCACTTGCTCCTTTCCGGCTGCGTCGCGAAGCAGGTAGCAGGTGGATTCCAGCGTGTGGCCGGGGGTGTGAAGTGCGGTGATGGTGATATCGCCAATGGTGAAGACTTCCCCGTCGGTGGCGATGTGTGCCGGAAATTCCGGCGCGGCGTTGGGGCCGTAGATGATGGTTGCGCCGGTTTTTCGTGCAAGGTCCACGTGGCCGCTGACAAAGTCCGCATGGAAGTGAGTCTCGAACACATAGTTGATCGTTACTCCATCCCGCTGGGCGCGGCGGATGTACGGCTCAACTTCGCGCAGTGGGTCAATGATTGCTCCTTCGCCGTTGCTGTGGATGTAGTATGCGCCCTGCGCCAGGCACCCGGTGTAAATCTGCTCGATGGTCATGGCTTTGATGTTATCTGGTTGTTGGTTGTTCTAAAATTGCTGGATTGGGCATTGGTCAGTAGTCAGTGGTCAGTTGCAAGAAGCAATTTGGCATTTGGCATTTCAGTGGAACCGGGGATGTGAGGCCAACCCAACCATTACCGCCCCACCACTAATTCTTTCACGATGATGTAGGTTCCCACCGTCAGCACAAACCAGCCGAATGCGGGTTTCAGTTTTTCGTTGCTGATCCGGCGCGACATTGCTGTCCCGGCAAGGATTCCGGCGGCGGCAATGGCGCTTAGTGCCAGCAGTAAACTCCAATCCAGCGTTGGCATTTTTGCAAGGCTGCTGGCGAATCCCACCGATGCGTTCAGCGTGATGATGGTGAGCGACGTGCCAACGGCCTGCTTCATTGGCAAGCCGGCCATCAGCACCAGCGCGGGGATAATCAGGAAGCCGCCGCCAGCGCCAATCAATCCGGTGATCGCGCCAACCATCAGCCCTTTCAGTGCAATGCCCCAGTAGTTGTGGCTGCCATCGGTGACGGTGTGAAGCGGGTGGCCATGATCTTGGCGTTGCAGCATCTTGGTTGCCGATGCCACCATCAGCACCGCAAACAGCAGAAGCAGGGCAAGGGATTTCGTGAGGGTGAACCCGCCAACCGTCAGCAGGGTGGCCGGGATTGCCGGAACAACCACCCCCCGCACCAGCGTCACGCTGATAACCGATGGAACCCCGAACATTGCCGTAACCTTCCAGTTGATATTTCCAAGCCGCAAGTGCGCTCCGGCACCAAACATGCTGGTCATCCCAACAATGAACAGTGAGTAGGTGGTGGCTGGCAGCGGATCAACATGGAACAGATAGACCAGCACCGGAACCGTAAGAATGGAGCCGCCACCGCCAATAAGCCCCAACGAAAGCCCAATGGCTGCGGCACTGATATACCCGGCAAGTTCAAGCGGTTGGATCACGTGGGAAGTACGAAAGGAGGCCGGTTAGATGAAGTAGCAATTGGCCGCAAAGTACGGGAAAAAGTTGGCGGGGCGACGACGCAGGGGAGAAGGGACGCAGAAGGAAACACTCTGCGCCCCCTGTGGCGAATGGGCTGGAAATGGAGCGGGGGATTTAGTCCTCGTTGAACAGAATCTGCCCACGGTCATCCACGCCGATGCTGATGGTGTCGCCATTGCTGAACTCCCCTTCAAGAATCATGGAGGAGATGGGGTTGATGAGCTTGGATTGAATCACCCGTTTCAGCGGACGCGCACCGAAGGTGATGTCGTAGCCTAATTTCGCCAGCCAATCTTTGGCTTCGTCGGTGATTGCAAACCCGATTCCGTTCCCCCGAAGCAGCCGTGCAACGCCATCTAATTGGATGTCCACAATCTGCCGAATCTCCGTTGCGGTCAGCGGCTTGAAGACGATGATGTCGTCAATGCGGTTCAGAAACTCAGGGCGCATTTGCTGGCGTAGCAGCTCCATCAGTTTCACCCGCAGCTCCCCCATCACCGATTCCCGATTTGCTTCGGTGATGGATGCCAGCCGCTCTTGAATCAAGTGCGACCCCAGGTTGGAGGTCATAATGATGATTGTGTTGCGGAAGTTCACTTCGTGCCCTTTGCTGTCGGTCAGGCGGCCATCGTCCAGAACCTGAAGCAGGATGTTGAACACGTCGGGGTGTGCTTTCTCGATCTCATCCAGCAGCACAACTGAGTAAGGGTGGCGGCGAACAGCCTCGGTAAGTTGGCCCCCTTCCTCGTAGCCGACGTAGCCCGGTGGCGCGCCAATCAGCCGGCTAACGGAGAACTTCTCCATGTATTCTGACATGTCAATCCGCACCACTGCGCGCTCGTCGTCGAACAGAAATTCGGCTAATGCGCGCGCAAGCTCGGTTTTGCCAACGCCGGTGGTCCCCATAAAAATGAAGGAGCCAATGGGGCGATGTTGATCCTGCAACCCCGCACGCGAGCGGCGAATGGCGTTTGCAACTGCGGTGACAGCGTCGTCCTGGCCAATCACCCGTTGGTGAAGCCGGTCCTCCATTCGTAGCAGTTTTGTGCGCTCGCTCTCCAGCATCCGCTGCACGGGGATGCCGGTCCATTTTGCTACGATCTCGGCAATGTCATCCCCCTCCACTTCCTCTTTCAGCATTCGGGTGGTTTGCTGTGCGGCCTCTAACTTCTTGTTGGTTTCGGCCACCTGTTTTTCCAGTTCGGAAATTTTCCCGTAGCGGATTTCGGCCACCTTCCCCAAGTCCCCTTGCCGTTCGTAGTTGGCGGCCAGCGTCTTCATCTCCTCAATCTCACTTTTGGTGCTGCGGATGGTGCTGATAAGCTCCTTCTCAAGCTGCCATTGTGCTTTTAATTGGTCGCGTTGTTCGTTCAGTTGCGCAAGCTCTTGCTCAATCTCGGCCAATCGGGAGCGTGTGGCCGCCAGCGTGTCGTTCTCTGAAAGTGCCATGATGAATCTCTATTTGCTGATGCTATTCTGCAGTTTGGTGATACGCGGCAATGGATAGCCGTTAGTGGTACAGACAAGGCGGTGAGCTTTGCTGCAAACCTTGCTGCTGGCGGCTTGGTTCCGCCGGGCAAAACCCGAGCACAACAACGAACAAGTCACGCGATTGATTGCCTGCCGAAGCGTGGCCGCTACGCATCGTAACCTGCTCGTTGCTTTTGTGGCGATAGTTTCGCCGTTGCACTTTCGTGTTGGGCCTGGTCGTCAGTTGTGGGGCAGAACAACAAGAAGGTGTTAGCAAAATCACGTTTGGTTCAGTAGTTTCGCACTGCCGGCGGAACAGAAGGGCCAGAAACGCTGCGTCCAAATCCTTCCAATCTTTCAGCTTCCCTGTGGTGGGTCCACATTCTCAATGAACATAGCCCTCATCGTCATTATCTCCTACCTGATCGGTTCCATTCCCTCTGCTGTAATTATCAGCAAGCTGTTTTATGGATTCGACATTCGCGAAAAAGGGAGCGGGAATATGGGGAGCACCAACACCTTCCGGGTGTTGGGCTGGAAGGCCGGGGCGTTGGTGCAGGTGATGGACATCTGCAAAGGGGTGTTGGCGGTGTTGCTGGCGGTCTATCTGTTCGAAGGCCGCCTTCCATTTCCGAACGCCACCGGGTTCCAGGACCTGACGATTGTGAAAACAATCGCTGGCGTGGCTGCTGTGATGGGGCATATCTGGACGGCGTTTGCCGGATTCAAAGGGGGGAAAGGGGTGAACACGGCGTTGGGAATGATGGTGGCGATTGCCCCGATTGAGCTTGGGGTTGCCGCCGGGCTGTTTGTGATTGTTGTGGCCGCATCGGGCTACATCTCGCTTGGCTCCATCATCGGCGCGGTTTCGCTTCCCACCACCATGGCGTTTCGGTACAACGTGCTTGGGGTTGATATTCAGGGATATCACACCTTGATTTTCTTCTGCATCGGCCTTGCCGCGCTGCTGGTGTTTGCGCATCGCTCCAACATCAAACGGCTGATTGAAGGGCGCGAAAACCGATTTACGAAACTTTGGCTGCTCGGAAAAAAAAGCTGATCTGCCATGAATGTTGGTTGCATCGGAGCCGGAAGCTGGGGGACCACCCTTGCCATTCATCTTGCTGAACTTGGCCACAACGTTCAACTGTGGGCGTGGGATGCCGAGCAACGCCGCCGGCTTTCTGCCGAACGTGAAAACCGTGCCTACCTTCCTGGGATTCCCTTCCCCGCAACCCTGCACGTTGTTGATTCCCTTGCCGATGCCGCCTCCGCGTCGGTAGTGTTGATTGCCACCCCAACGCAATTCATCCGGGCCACCTTCTCCACGCTTCCACCTTCGGCACTTGATGGCCGCATTATCGTTAGTGCTTCCAAGGGAATCGAGCAAGGCTCGCTGCTTCGGATCAGCGAACTGCTGGCGGAAACCCACGGCGTAACTGCCGACCAATTCGTCTGCTTCTCCGGCCCCAGCCATGCCGAAGAAGTCTCCAGAAAAATTCCCACCCTGATTGTTTCCGCAAGCCAAAGCCAGCACTCTGCCGCCACCGTGCGCGACCTGTTCACCACCGATTCGTTGCGGGTGTACAGCAGCACCGATCTGGTTGGAGTTGAGCTTGGCGGAGCCTTAAAAAACCCGATTGCACTCTGCGCCGGAATCATTGACGGGCTGGGGTTTGGCGACAACACCAAAGCCGCACTCATCACCCGCGCACTTGCCGAGATGACCCGCATTGGGACCGCGCTTGGTGCCGACCCGCAAACCTTCAGCGGGCTTTCCGGGTTGGGGGATTTGGTTGTCACCTGCTTCAGCCGCCACAGCCGCAACCGCTACGTTGGCGAACAGATTGGGAAGGGGAGAAACTTGCAGGAGATTATTGCCGAGATGCAGATGGTGGCCGAAGGAGTGACAACCACCGCATCGGCCTACCAGTTAGCGGAGCGGCATGGGATTGAGTTGCCGATTATCAACGAAGTCCATCACATCCTGTTTGAAGCGAAGGACCCCCGCATTGCCACCCGCCGATTAATGACGCGGGAGACGAAAGGGGAAGTTTGAAAAGGGGGGAGGGTGGAGGTTCGGTGGGCGGCTGTTCGGTGGCTCCACTCATACTTCGACTGGGATCAGCGTGAGCGGAGGGCGGCGTTCGTGGTCATTAGTCATTAGTGAGTTTCCAGCTTTGGCTTTATTTCACTCTTCCCATCTCACTCTTCGCTCTGGCTCCCTCTCCCACCCGACAAATCTGAAGCAAGCAGCACTATCACTTGATTGGGAGACGGGAGGGTGAGGGCAGGTAGCGGAGCCACGCTATTCGATTCCACCTCTCTCACCGCAACCTCTCCACCCCCTTCGCATACATCGAATCCAATTCTTGGAACTGAACCCCCGGCAGACGCTGGCGCAGAAATTCTGATTCGGAATCCCAGAAACTTCGCATCCCACGGGGGGTGTTGGCACGCTCCAACGCCAGCAACGATAACGCCGCAGGGGTGAACAACCGCGTGTCCTCCTCCACGGTAATCGTGTCGCTCTGCAGGTCCTCGCGGGCGATTCGGTACTCCTCCAACTGCTGCTGTGCAATCCCCAAAAAGTATCCCGTTTGCTGGCGGCTGGTGCTGCCAAAAGCCCCATCCTTGAACGCCACAACATCGCTCACATAACTCCGTGCCGCAGCGCGCGAGGTGAACATTGGCCACAACAAATCGTGCATCAGCAAGGCCTTGCCGGGGGCTGTTGCCAGGTCGGAAAGCTGCGGCGCGCCACGGTCGGTGTGGAACACCACGCGGGGGAGTCCACCATCGGCAGAGCAGATCAGCATCCCGCGTGAAGCAATCTCATCGTTTCCGCCGGAGAAAATATCGGCCACAACATCCGGCTTGCGGTCGCCGGTTACGTCAAGGGTGGAGAGCGTGGTAATCCAAAACGCGCTGTCGGCCATTGCTTGCCCCCAATGCCGCGTTGCGGGGTCGCGCCGGAAAATCTGGATCATGTCGGCCCGCGCCCCGCTTGGCATCATCTCACGTTCGGCAAGGCTGGTGACGATATGCTCCACCTGGCCGTCGCCATCAAGGTCCAGGGCAAACGCCGTGTCAAGCTGCCGCCCAAGCGGAAACTGTGGAATGCGGAAAATGGTGTCGGGTGGAGGAGCAGGCACGTCCGCCGGCGCGGGATTGGGGTCGCGAGGGCGTTCGGATTCCCCGCAACCAGCAGCCAGCAACACCCAGCCAACAACCGTGGCCGCAAGCAGGGAGCGTAGCAAGAATGTTCGGTTCAACAATGGTAGCACGGCAAGCAAAAAATGGAAGTGGCCCAAAGGTAGCGATGAAATCGCTTGCGCCAAGCCAACGGACTTGCTGGCGATCGTAAATGGTTTTTTCCAGACCAACCTTCCCCTGCGTTCCGTGCTATTTTTGCGCCCAGTAGCAGTCCCAACCACACGTACAACTAACCAACGATCAGTATGCAGGAACGAATGGAATTTCAGACTGAAGCCAGACAGCTTCTGGACTTGATGATCCACTCCGTCTATTCCAACAAGGACATCGTCCTTCGTGAGTTAATCAGCAACAGCTCCGACGCGCTGGATAAACTCCGGATCGAATCGCTTCAGAACGAACCTCTGCGCGGGTTGTGGAGCGACCCCGCCATCCGAATCGAGTTCAGCACGGAAGCCCGCACCATCAGCATCAGCGACAACGGCATCGGGATGAATCGCCAGGAAATCGTGGCCAACATCGGCACGATTGCCCGCAGCGGAACCCGCGAGTTTTTGACGATGCTGAAATCGAAATCGGAAGGGGGCCAGCCGCTGAATGCCGACCTGATTGGCCAGTTCGGCGTTGGGTTCTACTCCACTTTTATGATTGCCGACCGCGTGACGATTCTGACCCGCCGCGCCGGTGAGCCAGAAGCGTGGCAATGGGAATCCACCGGCGATGGAACCTACACCATCGAAGAAGCCAGCCGCGCCGCCAACGGAACAACCGTCACGCTTCACCTGAAGCCAAGCGACCACGAAGATGCCATCCACGACTATGCCGACGAATGGACCATCCGCCGCATCGTCAAGAAGTACAGCGATTTCGTCAGCTACCCAATCCGGCTCCGAACCGAAAAACCGGCTACCGACGATGACAAAAACGATGCCGGCGGCGGAATCCTGACAGACCACGGCACCGTGATTCGTGATGAAGTTCTGAACTCCATGAAAGCACTCTGGACCCGCCCAACAAGCGAGATTCAGCCGGCTGAGTACAACGAGTTCTACAAGCACATTGGCCACGACTGGAGCGACCCGCTTCGCGCAATCCATTTCCGGGCCGAGGGGACATTTGAGTATTTCGCGCTGCTGTTCATTCCGCCGCGTGCGGGGATGGACCTTTTCTCACGCGAGGGTTCGCACGGGTTGAGCCTGTACGTGAAGCGGATTTTCATCATGGACGATGCCAAGGACCTGCTGCCAAGCTACCTCCGGTTTGTGAAAGGTGTGGTGGATTCCGAGGACCTTCCGCTGAATATCTCCCGCGAAATTCTTCAGCAGAACCGCCAAATCCAGCTGATGCGGAAGCGGATCACCAAGAAGGTGCTGGAGACGCTGGCGGAGCTTCGCGATAGCGACCCAGAGAAGTATGCGGCCTTCTGGAAGGAGTTCGGCAGCGCGCTGAAGGAGGGGATTTATCAGGATGAAGAGAACCGCGAGCAGTTGCTGGGCCTGGGGCTGTTCGACACAACCGAGGGGGATGCAAAAAGCACACTGAAGGAGTACGTGGAGAAGATGAAAGAGGGGCAGGAGGGAATTTGGTACATCACCGGCGAGAACCTGGGGGTGTTGCGGAACTCACCCCACCTTGAAGCCTTCCGCGACCGTGGCCACCAGGTGCTTCTGCTCAGCGACCCGATTGATGAAATCTGGACTGGGATGGTGACGGAGTTCCAGGGGAAAAAATTCCAATCCATCACCCGCGGCGATATTGACCTGGGAAGCAAAGAAGAGAAAACGGAGCACGAAAAAGAGCGGAAGGAGAAGACCGAAGAATTTGGCCCGCTGCTTGGGGCAATCAAGGAGCGGCTGCAGGAGGATGTGAAGGAGGTGCGAATCGGCAACCGGCTTCGCTCGTCGGCAGCCTGCTTAGTGGCCGACGACAACGACATGACCCCGCAGATGGAGAAAATCATGCGAGCAATGGGCCAGGAGCCACCCCGCAGCAAACGAATTTTGGAGGTGAACCCCGATCACCCAGTGCTTGGCAAGCTGTTGGCAATGCAATCCAACAACGTAAGCGACCCGCAGCTTGAGGATTACATTGACTTGCTGTACGGCCAAGCAATCCTTGCCGAAGGTGGGGACCTGCCGGACCCCGCACACATGAGTCGCCTGATTGCCCAGTTGATGGTGCAAGCCTAACAACTAAACGCTGCCCCGACCTCCATCGGGGCAGCGTTGTTTAAGCATACAATCATTTTTCCACCCCCAAAAAAATCCTTGCTTTCCCCCCCCCAGCCGAAGTATTATTGCCCGCAGACAATCTACGCCGTTCGGCATCTAGCGCAGTTTGCGACTTGGATAGGCAAATTGAGGAAGAAGCGTAGAAGATCGCGTGTGGGTTAGCAAGCGGCTGGAAGCCATAGCAGAATTATTTTTGGCTGCTATGCCCGAGTCCTTTTCAAACTCGGCTGACCATCCGCTCGAACAAAGTACCCAATGGCTCATTACCAAGTGTCAGGGCGACTGGCGCGACGTTGCTGACTTAATCCTATCCACTGCAAAACAGAACGCAGCATTGCCTTTTATTTTTTGAAGGCGATGATACTTTCACAACAGCAGCTACACCAAGCTTGCAGCGGTGCCGAACGGCAGATATTTCTGCAGATATTTTTTCAGAAAATCTTGCTGGGCTGGCCTTCCCACCACGGGAATGGAAAGCCTTGTGAGGTACAGGAGAAAGGCGGCCACGGTGGTGCGTGGTCGCCTTATTTTTTTCTGATTTTTTTTCTCCATTTTCGCACACCACATAATTCCGAGCATAAAAAAAACCGCCGCACAATCAGTTGTTGTGCGGCGGTTTTTTTGTTTGCTTCGGAACTCTACGAACTCACCCTTCCGTTGCGCTCCCGTTTTGGCAGCGGGGCGGGGGCAAGGGTTGGGCGGTCGCCAAATTCGGGGCGGTTGGTTGGGTGCTCGTTCAGCAGCCGCAGCACTTCGGCGATTCCCCGTTCAAGCTGTGTGTCGCGCCCGGCAACGTGGTCTTGCGGAGTGATGTCCACATCAATGTCGGGGTCGGTTCCGTAGTTCTCCAATCCCCAGTGAACATCCATAAACCAGGTGCTGAACTCCGGCTGCGTTGTCACCGATCCATCCACCATTGGGTTGCGTGGCCAGATTCCCACAACCCCGCCCCAAGTTCGTTTGCCGATCAACGGGCCCAAGTTCATCAGCTTGAAGCTGTGCGAGAAGATGTCGCCATCGCTTCCGGCGTTTTCGTTGGTGAGCGCCACCATCGGCCCCAGGACGCTGTTGCTGGGATAGGGGCTTGGCAAGCCGTAGCGTGGCAGGCTGTAGCCGATTGTTTTGCGCGCCAATTTCTCCAAGATCAACTGCGAAACGTGGCCGCCGCCGTTGAACCGGACATCCACCACCAGCGCGTCGCGCAGTGATTCGGTAAGGAACCCGCGGTGGAACTCGCTGTACCCAAACGGCCCCATGTTCGGGATGTGGACGTAGCCCACACGCCCGTTGGTTGCTTCGTGAACCTTCCGGCGGTTTTCGTTCACCCACTCGCGATACCGAACCGCGCCTTCGCTCCGCAGCGTCTTAATCTGGACGGTTTTTTCTTCTGTTGAGCCATTCTGCCGATAGGTCAACGCAACATCGCTGCCGGCCATGTTCACCAGGTGGACGGATGGACCTTTTTCCTTCGTGAGCCGCTTGCCGTTGATTGCTACAATCGCATCCCCTTCGGCAATGTTCACCCCTGCGCGATCCAGCGGCGAGCCGAACTGTTCGCTCCAAGAATCGCCCCGCGCAATGTGCCGAACGTGCCATGCGTTGTCCGATTCATCCCAGGCCAGATCGGCCCCCAAAAATCCTTGGGCGTAGTGTGGCGAAGGGCGGTAATCGCCGCCAATTTCGTAAGCGTGCGATGTCCCCAACTCACCTTGAAGCTCCCAGATCAAATCGCTGAACTCCGCACGGGTTCCAATTTTGTCCAGAAGGGGGAGGTAGAGTGTGTAGATGTTGGGCCAGTTCAGCCCCAGCAGCCCTTCGGTCCAGAAATAATCGCGCTGCAACCGCCAGGCTTCGCGGTACATCTGCCGCCATTCCTGGCTGGGGAGAACGCTGATTTTTGGGCGGCTGAGGTCAATCCACCCGCTGTCGTCGCCGCTCTCCTTGCTGGGGTCCGGTTTGTTGGCGGTGGAGATCACGCGCAGGCGTTGCCCCGAGCGGTAGATCAGCGCGTCGGTTTCGGGAAGCAGTTCAATCTCGCTAACGCCACCGACGAAGTTTTCGGTCTTCATCGTCTCGAAGTCGTAGCAATCCAGCACCCCCGATGGGGTTGGCTCGGCGTAGATATTCCGGCTAAGGCTTCCCTGGGGTTGGTGGTTCACAAAGAAGACTTTCCCCTTTGCCCCTTTCACTTGTGAGTATCGCCCTTCCGGCACCGGGAAGGGGAGCAGCCGGCGGGTGATTCCGTCGAAGTCAATCGTGATCCCTTTTGGGGCATTGGCTTCCTCCCCCTGCTTGTGTGCATCGCTGTTGAATTTCTCCATGAAATCTTTCATGGATTTTGGGGCTTTCGGCAGCTTGATGAAAGGGTTCTCGGTCTCCTTCTGAAGCGTCACCAAATATGGGCGCACGCCGCGTGGGAAGCTGAGATCGAAATGGAGGTTGTCATAGACCGGGTCGTACTCGCGGTAACTGAGGAAGTAGAGGTATTTCCCTTCGGGGTCGAACGAAGGGGCAACATCCTGAAGCGTCGGCTCGGTCACTTGGTGCTTTTCGCCGGTGGCGATGTTGGCCACCATAATGAAGCTGGTCTCGGTCGTATCGGCATGATTAAACGCCAGCCATTGGCCGTCGGGGGACCAAGCGATGGAGGTATCGTGCAGCGTCGGGCTGCGGTCAATCACGGTCATCTCACGTTTCTGCAGATCCACCAGCAGCACCTCATTCCGGTTATTGCTGATTGCCACGTGGTCGGCGGTGGGGGAAGGGGTAAGCTCGATAGCATGGCCGATATCCAAATCCTCGAAGCGGTCTTCGATCTGCTCGGAATTTCCACCTAACAGCACCAGCCGTTCCTCGCCGCTTGCATCGCTGATTGCCACCAACCGCTCGCCGTCGTGCAGGTATGTTGCCATCCGGTAGCGCACGCCATCTTCAATGCCGTAGTAGCGCACCGCGCCAGCGTCATTCCCCATTGTAACCGGCTTGCCGCGAAGCACCAGGGCAACGGAGTGGCCTTTGGGGTGAAGGGCGTAGTTCTGCAAGTACTCGCTTCCGTCCACAAACCGGCGTTGCCGCTGCGAGCGTGGGGAGTGGTAGTCAATCTGAATCTTGTTGGTTTGATCGGTGGCGGGGTCGAACAAATAGAGGTCGCCGCCGGCGTGATAGACCACCCGTTTGCCATCGGTGGAGGGGTTTCGGGCAAAGAAGTCGTCGTGGTCGGTGTGGCGGGTAAGGTCCTGGCCATCGGTGGTGCAGCTGTAGATATTGCCGTAGCCTTCGTGGTCGCTCACGAAATAGACACGTTCCCCAATCCACATTGGCGATGCGTAGTTGCTCCGCAGCGTCAGCAGTTTGTGGAACTGTCCGTTTCCGGTTGGGTCAATCCAAAGCTCGCCAGCGGTTCCGCCGCGGTAGCGTTTCCAGCGTGCGGGGTCGGTGGTGTTGCGGCCAATCACCATCCCGCCGTTTGGCCCGCCATTTGGCCCAAACGCCACATTGTCCGCCGGCCCCACCGGTAGTGGCTGGAAGTCACCTCCGTTTGGGGAGATGGCGTACGGGATCATGTTGTGTGGAAATGGCTGGCCGTGGTGGGCGGTAAAGATGATCTGGCTCCCGTCGGGACTCCAGGCCACGGGGCGCGCAACGGAGCCAAGCCAAGTAAGGCGTTGTGCTGGGCCGCCAACCGAGGGCATCACGTACAGTTCGTAGGGGCCTTCGTCGCCTGCCATGAAGGCAACCCATTGGCCATCGGGGGAAAGGATGGGGCGGACCGCATTGCTAACGCTGGTGGTTAATCGGCGGGCGATTCCCCCCGATGCTGGGACCGACCACAAGTCATCCTCGCTGACGAAGATCACCGTGTCGTTGCTGATAGTTGGGTGGCGGTAATAACCGGATAAAGCCATTGCGTAACCTGCTCCTCAGGTGGTTGTTGTTATGATAAAAACGATGTGAGTTGCGTTGTTGCCGTTGCAGTGCTGCGATGCGCGGACTGCGCTCCGCTGGTACACACATTGTGGATTTGCACGGGGTCGCGCAAAATACATTAACGGCGGCAAGATTTGGGCGTGCCATACCCACTAAATTTGCGGTTGTTGCACTTGAAAATTGCGAAATCTGGGGGGGAAGCAACTGCTGCTTGGCAATCTTGGTTTCGTAACTTGCTGCAAATCACGGGAAACCTTCCAACCAACCTTGTGTTCTTGACCACACATGCATGATGCCCCTCATATTGACGGGCCAAGCGATGAAGAACTGATGGAGCAATTCAAAGGCGGAAGTGAGCAAGCCTTTGTCGCGCTCTATAAACGATACAACCGTCGGGTGTACGCGTACTGCCTGAAGATGCTTGGCCAGCGCGAAGCTGCCGAAGACCTTTTCCAAGAAGTCTTCGTTCGGGTAACCCGTAAACGGGATCATTTCCAAAGTGGGAACTTTTCCGCTTGGCTGTTTGCCATCGCTCGGAACCTTTGCCTAAACGCCATCCGGGACCGTGTCCACCACGTCCCGATTGATGACGTACACGAAAGTGCAATGGCCTTTCAGCCCGCCGAGGAATACGACGAAAGCAGTGAAATTTTGAAGAAGGCAATCGAAAAATTGCCACACGATCTTCGCGAAGCCCTTGTGCTACGGGTCTATAATGGCTTCAGCTACAACGAAATTTCGGAGATCACCAACACCAAGTTAGCAACCGTGAAGGTCCGAATCTTCCGGGCAAAGCAACGGCTGTATGATATTCTGGCTCCATACTTTTTGGATAAGGTATAAAACATGACGACACAGGAACTTCTCATCGGACATTTTGAAGGGGGCTTGACCCCAGAAGAATCACTCCATTTGGAGACCATGCTCTCCGGTTCGGCCGAGCTTCGGGCGCAGTTTCATCAGCATCAACAGATCCATTCCATGATGCAGCGCGAAGCTGAGGAAACCAAACCATCCGATGCACTGGACGAAGCCACAATCGGCGCCGCACTGGGCCTGTTGGGGCAAACCGTTGGCGGGGCCAGCATTGCCTTCTGGACCGGAACAAAAATTGCCGCAACGATTGGAACGGTGGTGGTTGGCGGGGCAGTCACCTGGTTTGCCGTAACCCAAAACCCCGAACCGCAGGCCCCAGCAGCAACCACTACTCAGCCAACTCCAACGATCCAAACCGCGCCAGCACCGCAGTTGCAGGCACCGACGGTTGCGCCGGTGGTGGTGGAGAAGCCAGCATCCAGCAGTAGCACCGGACAAGTTACTTCAACAAGCAGCTCAAAGGAGTCGAACGCGGCACGGCTCAAAAATGATAAAGGGGATACGCAAGATGGGAAGATGGATATTGGGAAGGAGGACCCAGTAAATGTGGATGGCGGCACAAAATTCAGCAACGAAAAACCTAAATAAGTAGAATGTTCCTCAGTCAAAACGGCTCTTCTTTTGAGGAGCCGTTTTTGTTTGTTGGCCACGTTCATCACCCCCCCCTGCGTCCAAGCTCACGCTCCTCGCAATCACGGGGCTTCTCGGTTCGGTGGCTCACACTCATACTTCGCGGCGGGGGCTTCAGCACGAGCGGCGGGCTGGATTCGGAGACAACTCCAACATCCTTCATTCGACACTTGGCATTCGACATTCGACATTCCAACTATCTTTGCTGCGGTTGTACTCACACACACACGTTATCCAACTCCATGCCCAGATACCGCTTGCTTCTTGAATATGATGGAACCCGCTACAGCGGGTGGCAAATGCAGCAGAATGCCCGCACTGTCCAGGGGATGCTGATCAACGCCGCGCGCGATGCGTTCGGAAAAGTGGGAGAGGTGATGGGGTCCGGCCGAACCGATGCCGGGGTTCACGCGCTGGGCCAGGTGGTTCATATTGATCTGCCGGAAAACCTCCCGTCCAACCGAATCCGCATTGGGCTGAACGATCGCTTGCCGGCGGACATCAACGTCCTGAACGCCTTCTCCGTGCCGAAAAATTTCCACGCACGCCACGATGCCATTGGCCGAAGCTACCTGTACCAAATCTCGCGCCGGCGCACGGCGTTCGGGAAAAATCTGGTCTGGTGGATTCGTGATGATCTGGATGTTGGGGCCATGCGCCGCGCCAGCACGATTGCCACCGGAATGCACGATTACCGCGCCTTTGCCGACAACGACCCCTCCGAAAAATCAACGATGGTATTGGTGGAGTCGGTGGAGGTTGGCGAGTCGGGCGATCTGATTCTGATCCGAATTCGCGCCAGCCATTTTTTGCGGAAAATGGTTCGGCGAATGACCGGCTGCATTGTGGAGATTGGCCGGGGAAACCTTCCGCTGGATGCCTTTGCTGCATCGCTGGAAAACCCAGACCGCGCCATGACCATGACCGCCCCACCGTCGGGCCTGTTTCTGCAGCAAGTCCGCTACAAGGGGGAAGCCTACCAAACTGAGTTGAAGCCAGCGGTGATTGAGTTGTGAAATGTCGAATGTCAAATGTCGAATGTCAAATTGAGAAGAGAGGGGAGGGGAGGGGAGAAATAGTGAGTGCCGGCTACCGAACGTAATCTATCAACGCCATGAACCAGCAACCAACAGAGCCGCCAACCGGAAGCGGGCTTCCGAACCCTGCGCTCGACATCGTGATTCTTCCGCGCACCAGCGAAATCACCGAAGGCTTCAAGGTCCAACGCTTGCTTCCGTTCCGGGGGCGGCGGATGGTTGGGCCGTTTATCTTTTTCGACCAAATGGGGCCGGAAATTTTGCGCGCCGGGCAGGGGTTGGATGTTGCGCCGCATCCCCACATCGGCCTTGCAACCGTGACCTACCTGTTCGATGGCGAACTTTTCCACCGCGACAGCTTGGGAACCATGCAGATGATCCGCCCGGGTGAGATGAATTGGATGACAGCTGGCCGGGGCATTGCCCACTCCGAACGTTCACCCCAAGAAACACGGCAGCATGGTGGAAAAATTTTCGGAATCCAATCGTGGGTTGCACTGCCGGAATCGCAAGAAGAAACCGTCCCAACCTTTGCCCACCACGCCGCCGAAACCTTGCCGGTGATTGAAGGTGAGGGGAAGCAGTTGCGGCTGATTGTGGGTTCGCTGTTTGGCGAACGCTCGCCGGTGGCAACGCTCTCGGAGACGTTCTACGCTGATGTTTTCCTTGCCCCGGGCGCGGTGCTGCCGATGCCGATTGAGCAGGAAGAACGCGCACTCTTCGTGGTGGAAGGCGCGGTGACGATTGATGCCGACAGCATGGTGTACGATGCCGGCCAGTTGTTGGTGTTCAAACCCGGGGCTGCGGTTACGGTGAAAAGCATTGGCGCGGCGCGGGTGATGATGCTGGGGGGTGCGGCAATGGAAGGGCCACGCCATATCTGGTGGAACTTCGTCTCCAGTTCCCGCCAGCGGATCGAGCAAGCCAAAGCCGACTGGCGCGAAGGCCGTTTCGGCCCCGTGCCGGACGAAACGGAGTTTGTGCCATTGCCGGGGTGAGTGGGATTATTTTTGGTTGCTGCCAACAGCTGTGGAGGATATTCAACAAGCAAATCCGCAAGAACGAAGAAGTGCTTTGGTGCTACTTTACCGCTGCAATCTGCACCCGCTAATTTTTCTGGAGAAGAAGCATGAGCAACAGCACTGTGTGCGGCACACTTGTGGCAATTTGGTGTGTGATGATTTTCCCGGCAATGGCACAGAATGGAGGTGGCTTGGAGAAAGCAAAAAGCCAAGCCAGCGAGCATTTCCAAAAAGGGGAGTGGGGGCAGGCAGCAATCGGGTATGCCGAGCTTGTGAAATCGGAGCCGGGGTTCCGGCAAGGGTGGTTCCGGTTGGGGTTTGCGGAGCACAGCTTGGGGAATTTTTCTGAAGCCGCTACCGCCTACCAACGTGCGATTGCGTTGGGCGCGCCACCGATTGCACAGTACAACCTTGCGTGTGCATTCGCTCGGCTTGGCAAAGCGGATTCGGCGTTGGATATGTTGGATCAATCCTTGAACGCTGGCTTCACCCAGCAAGCCTCGCTGGAAAGCGACCCCGATTTTGCCTCACTGCTGAACAACTCGCGATTCAAAGAGCTGAACCAGCGTCTGCTGCGTTCCATCTTCCCCTGCAAGTACGACCCACGCTACCGCCAGTTTGATTTCTGGATTGGAGAGTGGGAGGTGTTCAACCCAGCCGGCCAGAAAGTGGGGACTAACAGTGTGCAGCAAATTCTTGGCGACTGTGTTTTGCTGGAAAACTGGACAAGCGCAACCGGCTCCATGGGGAAAAGCTTCAACACGTTCAACAGCTCCACCGGGAAATGGCAGCAGACGTGGGTGGATGATAAAGGCACCGTGCTGGAGCTTGCCGGAACGCTGAACGGGAACATCCTAACGTTTGAAGCGACCGTCCATGACACCGCCGGAGTCGCTACCCAACATCGCCTTTCGTTTACCTCCATTGCCCCCAACACCGTCCGGCAATTTTGGGAGCAATCCACCGATGGCGGCGCAACGTGGAGTGTGGCGTTCGACGGAAAGTATGTGAGGAAGGGGGAGTGAAAGAAGTCAATGTCTGGTAGGCGCAGGTCTTTAGCCTGCGAAAATTTCGTGGTGGCAAAAAAAAGAGGGGGGAGAAAAAAATCTCTGTGGTTCTCAGAAAAAAAACCACAGAGACACAGAGGGCACAGAAGGGAGAGGAAGAGAGGGGAAGAATTTTTTGCGCAATCACCGCATCAACACCATCCGCTCCCAGTCGGGTTTGGCTTGGGAGGTGGTGGTGAGTGAGTAGAAGAAGAAGCCGGAAGAAAGCCCGGCGGCATCGAACGGGACGCTGTGCAGCCCGGCGGCTTGCTCTTCATCCACCAGCACCGTGATTTGGTTGTAGAAGGCATCATAAATCCTGATGGTAACGCGCTCGTCGCGGGGGATGGAGTAGCTGATGGTGGTCCGTTCCCGAAACGGATTTGGAACGTTCGGCGCAAGAAAATGGCGCGCTCCCCATGCCGCCCCGGCAACGGAGTCGGCGGCTTGTTTGGCAAGCGGGAGGGGTGCCGACGCAGCTTCCGTGCTGGCCCCGGTTTCGTTGGGAAGCAGTGTGGATTCGCCGATCGCTGCTTCAACAATTTTCATCGGTATCCGGCAAACGGCTGTGCCGCTAACCGAACCCGGCATCACTTGTGCAGCAAGGCTGCCAGAAATGGCAACAAACATTGCCGCCCCCAAAATCAGGTGTTGCTTTTTCATTTCTATCACCCTGCTGTTGCCCCGGCTGGGGCGTTGGTTGTTGGTACACTTTCTGGATAGAGTAGGCACCGAACTTGATGTCCGGCTCCATCATCCCCCAGTTTTGGGTGGCTCACCTTGCATTCCGGCATTGCCTTCGGGCAGCGGGGGTGGAAGTGGCATCCGCTGGGAAGGTTGGCTGGGCTTGGAACATCGCCGGTTAAAATAATCCGGTTCGGCTTGCGGCGCGGGTCCGGCATCGGCACCGCCGACATCAGTGCTTGGGTGTAGGGGTGCTTTGGGTTGCTGTACAGCTCATCCGATGTTGCAAGCTCCACAATCTCCCCCAAGTACATCACCGCAACCCGGTCGCTGATATGCTCCACCACCGAAAGATTGTGGGCCACGAACAGGTAGGTTAGCCCGTAATTCCGCTGCAGATCTTCCAACAGGTTAATCACCTGCGATTGAATGGAAACATCCAACGCCGAAACCGGCTCATCGCACACGATAAACTTCGGCTCCACCGACAACGCCCGTGCAATCCCAATCCGCTGCCGCTGCCCGCCGCTGAACTCATGCGGGTAACGCCGTGCATACTCAGGGCGAAGCCCCACCACGTTCAACAATTCCTCCACGCGGGCCTGCACGTCCGCCTCACTTTTCCGCAAGCCGTGGAATTTGATGATCTCGGCCAACATCCCACCAACGGTGATGCGTGGGTTCAGCGATGAATAGGGGTCCTGGAAGATGATCTGCATCTGGCGGCGAAGCGTCCGCATTTCGCTGGTGTCCATCGTGGTTACTTCCCGCCCCTGGAATTGGACGGAGCCAGCGGTTGGCTCAATCAGCCGAAGGATGGAGCGGCCAACCGTTGTTTTTCCGCACCCCGATTCCCCCACAAGCCCCAGCGTTTCCCCGTGCTGGATATTCAGCGAGACATCGTTGACCGCTTTCACAAAGCCAACGGTTTTGCTGAGCAATCCCCGTTTGATCGGGAAGTATTTTTTCAAATTCCGGATGTCGAGAAGCGTGTTGTTTGCCATTGGAAGGTATTCGGTTGGAACGTGTCGGGAGGGAGGTTGAGTAAACGGTTGAAAGTTGTTCGATAGACGGATTGTTTATAACTCCAGCAACTGATCTCCGGCGATTGCAACGGCGGCAATCGCTGCGGTTTCGGCGCGAAGCCGTGCCGGGCCAAGCGTGGCAACCAGCGCGCCTGCGGTGTGGGCTTCGGCAACCTCTGCTTCGGTGAATCCCCCTTCTGGACCAATCAGCATTGTTGCCCCGTTCGCGCTACTCAGCCGCAACACCTGGCGCAACGTCTGCTGGCCGATGGTTTGCTCGTGACAAAGAATCAGCGGCATCGGACCTTGCTGCACTGCGTGCTGAAGAGCTTGCTTCAGCGTCATCGGCTGGTGAAGCTGCGGAAGGTAGCTCCGTTGCGATTGCTTCAGCGCGGCCACCGCAACCCGCAGCAACCGCTCGCGGTGAAGATGCCCTTCCGAGCGTTGCGTGTTGATGGGAAGAAGCTGGCGCACCCCAAGCTCCACCGATTTTTCCACCAGCCATTCCAGGCGACCCCGGTCGGCAATCATCCCGAAACCGAGGGCAATATACGGCCAGCCCGCGTCGCTCTCCAACAAGTTGTTCAGGCACCGGAGCAGCGGCCCCGATTTCTCCCAGGCCACAACCTCGGCTTCAATTTTTCTTCCGTTGCCGTTCAGCAGCGTTGCACGGTCGCCAACGGCCAGCCGCAATGCGCGTGCGTGGCGTGCCTCGTCGGCTTCCAGCCGGAAGATGCCACCGGCTTCTGGTGCCGGGCCGGCGAACCAAAGAGCTGGTATCGAAGAATCAAAGTGATGCTGCATGAACGTTTGAAATTGCTTGCCCAATGGACGGGGATCGCTTGTATCCAAGCTGCGCCGCCGTGATTTTTTTTTGCGAGGTTACTAACAAATCGGCCAATTCCTGTGTTAGAAGTATGCGGGCGTTTTGGTACTTGAACACACAACCGACTGAAGCCCCCGCTGGTGTTGGGGGATTTGTGGGGGAAAGTTCTCACAATCGGCGATTTTGCGCTGATTACTCCGTTTTTCAAGGCCATTCCGGCCTCTGCTTCTGTTTCCTGGCTAATTCCTTTTGCGCAATCGAACAACCAGTGCCCCTTACCGATTTGTTCATAGAGCAACCATCGCAGCAGCGTCAGCATGATGACGACGCGCTGATGCTGCGCGTGCGCAAAGGGGATGAGCTTGCGTTTAGGACGTTATACGACCGCTACAAGAGCCAGATATTCTGGTTCTGCTACCGTACGCTGAAGGACCGCGACAACGCCAAAGATGCTGTTCAGGAGGTGTTCATCCTGATCTACCGGATGCGCGCCAAATATGTGGCCGGGACAAATTTTGCGGGGTGGATTCACTCCATCGCCCGCAACCAATGCCTGAATATCCTCCGCACGCAGAAGGATACCGAACCGTTCGATGAGCTTCAGGGGTACGCCATTGCAATGGCCAACGAAACCAGCGATACCGCTTTGCAGGATCACCTTGCCTACGAAGTTGCTCAACTCCCCGAAATCTACCGCGAGGCGTTGCTGCTGCGGGAGTACGAAGGGCATTCCTACCAGCAGATTGCCGACATCACAGGGCTGGCACTCTCGGCAGTGAAATTCAGGATTTTCAAAGCGCGTGATATGCTTCGCGAACGGCTGGCAAAACGGCTGGATGAATTCGACTAACGGCACGTCCGCTGTGTAAAGAAATCCCAACTTCAAGTGTTTTTCGTGATAGCGAAACAGCGATAGAGCAAAACAACGATAGAGCAAACAGAGTAACCAATAACGCTAACGATAGACGGCCACTTTTTTACGATGAATACCAACGACATTCAGGAGTTGCTGGAAGGCACGCTTAGTGATGAGCAGATGGCCGAAGCACTCCACGTCCTTTCCGTCAGTCCCGAGCGGCGAACCGCATTCCGCCAACACATGGCCTTGCGCGATGCCCTCGAGAAAGACCGCCTCACCAACGGCCTGCGTTCCGATGAAGATGCTGCTATCTGGGGGGCGATTGCCGGAGGAAGCGGGGTTGTGGCAAACCCCGTTGCACGCCCGTTCCTGGGTGGATGGATGCGCCGAGGCATCGCACTGGCCACGGCCGGAGTGGTTGGCTACATCTTGGGATCTACGCAGTTCGGGGCTTGGTTCGGCGGGGGCGAACAAGCTGGCAACCAGCAGGAAGGGGGAAGTGTGGAGGCCGTGAGCAATATCGCCACCGCCCCGCTTGCGTTGGCTCCGTCCGCGCTGATCCCGTCAGCTTCGGCGGCGTTGCAGCAGATGGGAGATAGAGTTCCCGCCGCGTCGGATTTGTCGGCAACGGTTCTCAACTCTACCGTGAGCAACTCTGCAGCAGCCTCCAAGCCACAAATAATCTACCGCGACCGCATCGTCCGGGTTCCGGTTGAATCCAGCAGCAACGCCTCTTCTTCTGCCTCCCTATCCTCCGCTTCCGACCCGGTGAAGAACGCGGCAGTGGCAAGCGCAGTGGCAAGTGCTGAACAGCAAAACAGCCAGCCGCCAACGGCTTCAAATACTCCTCCAACTACTCCAACATCAAGCCTTGCCAACGACCTTCACTCCATGTTGCTGGGCAATCAATCAATGTTGCCGTTGAACGGTGGAGTAAGCAATGGAGTAAGCAATGAGCGCGCCGCAAGTAATTCTGCTTCCTCCAACGCCGACAACACCGAGAAATCCAACAACAACTCCGGAAAGGGAAATACTTCCGTTGCAGCCGATCCCAGGATTGACCCCACGCGGGCAAATGGATTTGAGATGATTTACAGCGAGCGGCTTGGCATGTTGGCACCAACGCCACAAGGGATCACCAATCCCGACCGTGAGTTCAGCAACCGCAGTGTTGGCGCGATGTACCGCTTTGGCGAAGGGCAATTTGGCTTGGGTGCGCGGATGGTCTATGGCACGCTGGCATCGGTCAGCCTGCAGAAAGTTGGCGTGAACATCACCGGCGGAAACGATTACGGCCCGGTGCTGAACGCCAGCAAAAAATTGTGGGTGGAGGCCGTCGGAAACTACCGCATCCCCCTTTCGGGAACAATGGCGTTGAACTTTGAAGGATCGTTCGGAACCAACTCCACCAGCACGCTGTACGGCGCCGATGCGTTTGTGGTGTGGTATTTCACCAACACCATCGGGGCGCAACTTGGCGCGGGGGTGGCAAGCTACAGCTACGACCTGCGTGAGGAACGCCGCAAACTGATTGAAGGAAGCCTGAACGATGGCGTTGTTTCCACCGCCAGCGATACCTACCGCGGAACCCTGCTTCAGGGGCGTTACGGAATCTTCTTCCAATTCTAACAACGCACAGCGCGGATATGCAAGCATTTCAAAAAAAGAAACTCAATAACGAAATAGATACCATGAAGGCTACAGGAACCATATCGCTGCTTGGGTGCGCCATGCTGCTGTTGGCATTGGTGGTTGGGGGGTGCAGCGTCACCGAGCCGGAAGGCCCGACAACGGTTGCCGATTTTTCGTGGCCAACCACCCCCAATTTGGCCATGACCTACAAGAAAGAATCCAAAAACCCACAGTTGGGAAGCGTGGATACCACCGAGGAACACCTCACGATTCAGCGGTCGAAATCGCAGTTCAAGGGGAACGATATGTTCGAACTGTACGACACGGTCTCTTCGGCCTCGGCACGCACCCGGTTCCTTCCGCTGAACGACACGCTGATTGTGTACGATAATTTGGGATGCCAGTACGCGCTGGTTGGCACAATGGAGAAAGGGGGAGAGTGGTACTCACCACGTCGCGGTTTTGCCGACGACAAGCCCTCGTGGCACGCAAAAATTATCGAACGCTACGACTTCAAACGGGTGGAAGGGAAGACCTACAAGAACGTAATCGCCGTTCAGTACACCGAGGTTGACAGCAACAAAGTTGAGACTGGAAAAGGCTTGTGGGTGCGGCTGTTTGCCGAAGGAGTGGGGGTGGTTCAGGAGGTCAGTTACTCCTATCCAATTTCATCAGGGGGAACAACCCAAGTGGGCCAGGACCCGGACTTCGATCTGCTGCGCCAAGAAGCGCGCCGTGTGCTGATCCAAACCGACGCTGTGCAGAATTAACACCGACGCTTGACGGACGAACCAATGAATAACCGAACCATACCAACATTCCTCCTCCTGCTGTGCAGTTTTGCTCTGCTGCCGTGGTTTTCCGCTGCGGCACAGAACGGCACGGCTGACGGAATGATAAACAGCCCGCAGGGAACCGAATACTTCGTATCGTTTCCGCAAAATGGAGATGAGCAGCGGAAGCCCTCGCCACGATTCTTGGGGTTGTGGATTACCTCCGAAGTACCAACCACCGGAATCATCGAAATCCCCACCGGTAAAGCGGAGTGGACTGTGAGGTCCTTTGCCACAAAGCCCGGCGAGCTGACCATCATCGAACTTCCGGCCACGTTGGAGCAGATCATCAGCGAGGAGATCAGCCGCGGTGGGGTGCATATCCAATCGCGTGATCCGATAGCCGTGTATGCCTATCACTCCCGTTTTCTTTCCGGTGCGGCCTACCCTGCGGTTCCGCTCAGCTTGTGGGGTCGGCGGTATTTGCCGCTTTCGCTTCCGGCAGCCGATGGGTCGTATAATTCCGCACGCACCAGCCAAATCCAGATTGTGGCAGCGTTCGATGGAACCCTGGTCACCATCCGTCCCAGCGCGCGGCTGTACACCAAAGCCGCTGGCGAAGAAGTTCAGGTTGCTTTGAAGAAAGGGGAGACCTACCTGTTCCAAGCATTCAAGGACCAAACAGTCGAAGGGAATGGCGATTTAAGCGGGACGGAGATCACCTCCAACTTCCCGGTTGGTGTGGTGACGGGCCACGTCCGTTCGCCGATTACTGTTTCCGGCAGCTTCAATGCGGTGCAAGATTACTCAAGCCACCAAGCGGCAATGATCCTCCCCGATTCCTTGTGGGGCCAGGAATACTACTCCGCACCGATGAACGGCGTTGGCCGTTTCCGTGCGATTGCTTCGGCCTACAACACCCAGCTCACCATCACCTGGTGCAAGCCCGATGGCTCGGTTGATCGCCAGGAAAATGTGACGCTGAACCGTGGCGAACTGTTCGACACCCGTGGCACAGCAATCAACGGGGCCAGCTACTGGAGCGCGACCCGCCCGATATTGGTGATGCAGCATCAAGTTGGGGCAACCTATTCCGACCCCTTCAACAACGCCCCGGCAATGATCCCCCTTACCGCCAGCGACCAGTTCCGCAACCGCGCATTGCTCACGGTTCCCACCGAGCTTCGCGGCGAACAATTCCACAAGCCGCTGCTGACGGTGCTTGCAAAAGGGAGCAACAGCAACCCGTTTGGTGATGTTCAGCTTGATGGCACAAGCATCAGCCAATTGCCCGGCGTAGTGATTCGCCGGATTGGCCAAACCCCCTGCTGGTATGCAACGCTTTCGGTGGCTTCCGGGGCGCACCTTCTCACCGCTTCCAACGGCGTTGCGATTGCCGGAACAGTTCGTGCCGGAACAACCGGCGGCGATGGCCTAACCTACACCCTCCCATCCTGGGTTCCGCAGGTTGGCCCCGACACCGAAGCACCGTTTGTGAAGGAGCAAGCTGCCGCCACAAAAGGGGTGATGCAGCTTCAGGTGAGCGACCGGACGCAGGGATATTTCAGCGGCGTAAGCGATGTGCGGCTGCTGAACAGCCCCGGTTGGCAACGCCAGCAATACTCGGCCCCGCTGACCATGGATGACGACGCAACCGCAGCGTTCAAGGCCGTGCAGGACCCAAGCGGGCCGCTCAGCATTCAACTGTGCGACAATGTTGGAAACTGCAACGTGATAGAGTTCCCCGCTGTCTGCTTCAAGACGGCAAACGTGGATCGCAACAGCGTGGCGATTTCCACAACGCAGGGGAAGCCAGCCACCGAAACGCTGAACGTGGCATCCAACATCTGCGGCGATGAAGCTCATCTGGAAATCCTTGGCTTTGTTGGTGGCGATGCTGGTGCGTATCTGAGCGCATCGCTTGGCGGCGGCGGGGCGGCGGCAACCATCCCAGCAAACAGTGCCATCCCGTTGGAACTCACCGTTGTGGGAAATCCACCGCAAGGCGACTACGCCACAACGCTCCGGCTGAAAACCGATGACTCGACGCTTGTTGTTCCAATCACGCTTCACGTCGCCGGCCCATCGGGTGTGGCGTTCCAGCAGGGGGCGGAACAGCAACGTGCGGTGTTGGCTCCGAACCCATTCCGAACCAGCACCTTCTTGCTGGTAGATCAGCCGCTGGGAAGCAATGCCACCATGATTGTTAGCGACCAGCTTGGCCGCCCGGTGCGCAGCTTCCAGCCCGCTCAGCTTGCCGGAAAAACCAGAGTTGAGTGGGACGGAACCAGCAACGACGGAACACCGGCCGCCAGCGGAATGTACCTTCTGACCATCAGCGATCCGACCACCAGCAACGGGCAAACCCGAACAGTGCAAAGCGTGCTGCTGCTTCGATAACCCCCCCGCACGCACGCGCTGCAACCCACGCGAAATTTCTGTCCAGTGCCACGTCTTGCTGCCGCGGTTTCTGCTGGAAACTACGGCAGCTAATTCACGGACACCAGAAGGCCCCGAGCAATCGGGGCCTTCTGCATGATGTGAGTGAGGTGAGTGATTTGAAGAATCGTTGGCCGTTCCGTTGGTAGTTCCCTTCGCACGCCCTATTATCGCAGCAACGTTCCGGCTTCTTGGCGGCATCTATCCTCCCCCTGCCGCTGGGAAATTTTCCTCCTTCCTCTCAACTGCTCATTCATCTTTATGGAACCGCTTCGCGCATTGATTGTGGACGACGAAACCCTGGGCCGCCAAACCCTGAAAGAATTTCTGCTCCGGTACTGCCCGGGGGAAGTTGAAGTGGTGGGAATGGCGGCTTCCGCCGAGGAAGCCCGCTGGGGTGTGAACCAACACGAACCCGATGTGGTCTTTCTGGATGTTGAAATGCCCCGCGAAAATGGGTTCGATTTTCTCCGCTCCATCCCCGACCGCGAGTTCGCTGTGGTGTTTGTGACGGCTTACGACCACTACGCCTTGCGCGCCATCCGCGCCAGCGCAACCGACTACTTGCTGAAGCCGATTGATATTGACGAGCTGCAAGATGCCGTGCGAAAATTATCCGAGATGCGCCGCGCCCGCAACGCTCGCGAGGCCGGCTACAACGCACGGCTGAACGCCGTGCTGGAGAACACCTCCGGCAATCGCCAAAAACTAACCCGCTTGATTGTCCCTTCGCTTCACGGGTTCAGCGTGGTTGCCGTTGATGACATCTTGCATTGCAAAGCCGAAAACAACTACACCAGCATCCACCTTCGCACCGGCGAACAGGTGCTTGCCTGCAAACCACTGAAAGAATATGATGAGCTTCTGGAAGGCTCCGAATTTTTCCGGGTTCATAAATCATCGCTGGTGAACCTTCAGCATATCCGTGGATTCTTGCGGAGCGATTTGGGTGGTGGGACGGTGATGCTGACCGGCGGGGTGTCGGTCGAGGTCTCGCGCCGCCGGAAGGATCCGCTTGTGCAGAAGCTGCAAGAGTTCGGATTATCGGCCTAAGCAACCTTCCCCACTTGCCACACGGAAGAAAACCACATGCCCGACACACGACGGTATCGTTTTGGGGATGACGCAGAGGCCACCGAACTCCGCCGCCAGATTGAGGCACTGCTGGAGCGCGCCAGCAACGCCGACACCCTTCCCGACGCGCTACCGCTGCTTGCCCAAGCTGCCCAGATAGCCAGCGATACTGCCGACCCCAACGCCCGCGCACTGTGCCACCACGCTGCGGCGCATATCTACCGCAATCATGGCCGCCTAAGCGATGCCGTGCGGGAAGCTGAAGCTGAGGTTCTGCTGCGCCAACAGCCGCAGTTCCATCGCCAGATGTTGCTGGCGCGTGCCATCCATTTTTTGGGTGAGTGCCAGGCCGATCTTGGCAACTTTGAGGTTGCCCTGCACCACCATCTGGACGCGCTTCGGATTATCAGCACCAGCAACGACCAGCCACGCCTTGCCATGATCTACAACGACATCGGCGTGGTCTATCACAAGCTGGCCCAGTACGACCAGGCATTGCACTTCTACTGGCAATCGCACGCCATTGCGCAGCAGATTGGCGACGTTGAAGCCGCCGGCCGGGCGTTGGGGAACATCGGGATTATTCAAGCGCGGCTGGAACGGTTTGATGAAGCACTGAAAACCCACCATCAAGCGTTGGAGCTACGCAGCAGCATCAACGATGAGCGTGGGGTTGCCGTTGTGCTGGGGAGCATCGGGAATGTTCATGCCATGCAGGGGGAAGCACTGATTGCGCTGGAGTACTACGGGCGTTCGCTTGCCAAACGGGATAGCGAAAAAGATCAGCGTGGCGTTGCAATCATGCAGCGGAACATCGCCGCAATGCTTCGGCATTTGGGGCGGTACGCAGAAGCGATTGAGCATTGCACAATCGCCCTGAGCCTTGCCGAATCCTTGCACTCCCGCGATTTGCTTGCCCAATTCCACGAAGAATTTTCCTCCATCTACGAAGCCCTGGGGGATCATCAGCAATCGCTGCATCACCACAAGCAGTATGCCGAACATTACTCCGCCACGCTGAACGTCGGCACCCAACGGAGCGTTGCGGAGCTTCAGGCGAAGTACGATTTGGAGCGTGCCAACGCCGAACGGGAACAGTTCCGGCGGCGGATGTTGGAGTGGGAACACACGGCGTTCCGCGCGCAGGTCAATCCACATTTTTTGTTCAACGCGTTGAACTCCATCCAGTACTTTCTGGTGGGCCACGACACCGAAAGTGCGAACCGATATTTAAGCCGATTTGCGCGGCTGATGCGAATGGCGTTAGAGAACAGCCGAACAGCATTGATCAGCTTGAAGAGTGAGTTGGAGTGCATAGAGTTATACATGAATTTGGAGCAGTTGCGATTTGGCGAACGGTTGCGGTATCGTGTGGAGGTGGAAGATGAAATTGAGGAAGAAGAGCTA
>JAEUSP010000049.1 GCA_016788565.1 Chlorobiota bacterium
CCGAACAGCATTGATCAGCTTGAAGAGTGAGTTGGAGTGCATAGAGTTATACATGAATTTGGAGCAGTTGCGATTTGGCGAACGGTTGCGGTATCGTGTGGAGGTGGAAGATGAAATTGAGGAAGAAGAGCTACAAGTCCCTCCGATGATCTTGCAGCCGTATGTGGAGAACGCAATCTGGCACGGATTGCTCCCGCGTGATTCCGGGGGGATGATCCGCCTGAGCGTTGCTGCTACCGAAGATGGTGAAAGCCTACTGTTTGTGATTGACGACGACGGCATTGGCCGCCGGGCTGCGCGCCAGGAAAAAGAAAAACATCCATCAGCATCCACCAGAAAGCACCGCTCCAGCGGAATGAAAATGATTGAGGAGCGGCTGGGGCTAATCCAGCAAGCAACCAACAGCCCCTGCCGGGTGAGCATCGCCGATAAATATGATCCCGACGGAAACCCGCTGGGGACCCGTGTCGAAATTCAAATCCCCGCCACGCTAACCTTGAATATCATCACCAACTACTCAGCACAATTTCCCGATGGAGCCACCAGCCACGCATAATCCACCGCCCTCCTATCCGATCCCGGTGTTCCACAGCCGCCATGCCGAGGCGTTGGCGGGGGTGTTCCGGCAGCCCGGAATGTTGGATGAAACCAGCCTTGCCAGGGTAGCCGCCGTGCGTGAGTTCGCACGTTCGCGCGGCGATCAGCTATCCCTTGCCGAATCCCACCGCTGTGCTGGGCTGATCCACAGCCGCAACGGCAAGCTGACCGCCGCGGCAACCGAGTTCCAAAAAGCTGTGGAGTTGTTGGAGCCGTTGGAAAACCAAGCTCCGCTAACCCACGCCCTTCGTGAATTAGGGGTGACGCTGATGAACTTGGGGAGCTACGATTCAGCATTGAAACTTCTGCTGCGTGCGTTGGAGCTTCGGCAGCAGCATGGCGGCGAGGACCCCCTGAGAATCTACAACGACCTGGGGGTGATCCACCACAAAATGCACGAGTACGAGCGGGCCTTGCAGTTCTACAATCTTGCCCGTGCCGAGGCCGAGCGTGGCGGGGAATCGCAGCGGGTGGCTGGGGTGCTGGCAAATATCGCCGCCATCTACAGCCGGCTGGAGCGATACGACGAAGCATTGGCCACACACCAGCAAGCATTGGCGATTCGGCAAACCTTGCATGACCAGTTGGGGGTTGCTCAATCGCTTGGCAACATGGGGGTGCTGTACGCATTGCAAGGGGAGGGGGCCACCGCATTGAGCTACTACATGCAGTCGCTGGAACTTCGCCAGGAATTGGGGGAGAAGCTGGGGACAGCAACAATCCTGCGGAACATCGGTTCGGTTCACCGCGGCAATGGCGATTACCAGCTTGCGTTGGAGTATTGCAACCGTGCAATCCAGATTGCCCAAGAAGCGGAAGCGGGCGACTTACTCTATCAGTTTCACCAAGAAATTGCCCTGGTGTATGAGGCAATGGAGGACTACCAAAATGCGTTGGAGCATCACAAAAAATTTGTGGAATACTACTCCGCAACCCTTAGCAGCGAAAAGCGGAAATCGGTTGCCGAGCTTCAGGCGAAGTACGATTTGGAGCGTGCCAACGCCGAACGGGAACAGTTCCGGCGGCGGATGTTGGAGTGGGAACACACAGCGTTCCGCGCGCAGGTCAATCCACATTTTTTGTTCAACGCGTTGAACTCCATCCAGTACTTTCTGGTGGGCCACGACACCGAAAGTGCGAACCGATATTTAAGCCGATTTGCGCGGCTGATGCGAATGGCGTTGGAGAACAGCCGAACAGCATTGATCAGCTTGAAGAGTGAGTTGGAGTGCATAGAGTTATACATGAATTTGGAGCAGTTGCGATTTGGCGAACGGTTGCGGTATCGTGTGGAGGTGGAAGATGAAATTGAGGAAGAAGAGCTA